>NZ_JONN01000001.1:1200000-1917500 GCF_000711715.1 Sphingomonas astaxanthinifaciens DSM 22298 | reverse complement strand
CGTCGCGGCGAACCAGCTTGCCGTCGGCACTGATTCGCTTGCCGTCCGCGAGGAGTAGTTTCACCTCGACCGCGACTGGGACCGAGCGGTCGTTGCTGAGGTCGAGCCGGAAGCGCTCAGGCGCGGTCCGGACGAGCCGGGCGCGGACTCCGGGCACGTCGTCGAGTGCGACTTCGACCTTCTCCCCGATGGTCTTGTCGTCGAGCGACCCCTCGCCGATCAGCAGCGGCCGGGGGCCCCCTTCGCGCATCACCACCACCCGGCCCGCCGGGAGCGGCAGGCCAAGGCCCTCGGCGGCCCGGTTCTGCGTCCGCAGGACGAGGGTCGCATTGACCTCGTCGGGGGCATCGGCGGTGAGGAGGAAGGTGTAGACCGGGGTCACGCGCACCGTGGGCTGGTCGATGAGGCCGACCTGCTTCTGGGCGTTGGCGGCGACCGTGACCTGTTCGGGGATTCGGTAGAGCTGGAGATCGCCGAGCTGCTCGCGATTCGCCTTCATCACCCGCATGCCGGTGACGACGATGTCCTGGGCGCTTTCCATCGCCGGTGCGGCCGCCATTGGCGGCGGGGGCGGTGGCGGCGGCGGAAAGCCGGGCTGCTCCGTCTCGATCTCGCTGGTCGTGCCCTGCGGCCAGCATTGCAGCCGGATCGGCGGCGCCTCGGCGTCGGGCACCTCGGCATCCTCGCGATTGACCCGGCCCGCGACCGCCTGGGTCGTCGCATCGACGAAGCTCGTGTCGTCGGTGCTGGCGAGCGTCAGCCAGGCCCTGAGCTCGAGGCGGCGCTCGTCGGGCGACAGGGTCGCGACATAATCCGCCTGCCAGTCGAAGCCGGTGGCGAGATAGGAGAGGGTGACGGTCGCCTGCAGCGCCTGGCGCGCGCGGACCCGGACCGAGAGCGTCGGCCTGGCGCTGAGGCCGGGCGGGACACGGTCGTAGGCAAGGGTTTCGGCGAGGCCGCTGCAGCGCAGGGCCTCGATGCCCGCCGCGGTCTGGAGCACGACGCCGCTTTGGCTTCCGGTGCGGACGATGGCGTCCTCGGTCACCACCTTGCCGGTCGCCCTGTCGGTCCGGCGCAGGCTGACCCGCTGGCCGAGCGAGCGGTCGATCAGGCTTCCGGCCGAGAGCAACAGGGCATCGCGGTTGCGCTCGAGGAGCCCCTCGGGGACGCCGGCGACGATCGCGCTCTGCGGGATGATCCCGCTGGCAACGCCCTCGAAACGAAGCTCCGATTCGCCGGCGGGAATGGCGATGGTGCGGGCCTCGCTGATCAGGGCATAGCCGTTCAGCCAGTTGCGCTCGAGCGCGCGATTGCCGCGGTTGAGGTCGCGGTAGACGGTGACCGCGACCCGCTCGGGCCGGGGCGAGGTCACCGCGACCTGCGCCATGACCGGTCCCGGGAGCACCAGCAGGAGAAGCGCGAGGGCGCGCATCGCCCGGGGCCTCAGTAGCGGGTGTCGAAGACGGCGGTGACGCTGGCCTCGCCATTGGCGGGGACGGCCACGCGCCAGATTGCCGCGTCGGCGGAGTTGCGTTCGCTCTTCTGGCTTTCGCTGACGATTCGCGTGTCGCCCCACAGGCCATCCTGGAAGAGGACCACGGTCACCGGCCTCGGCGAGGCATTGGTGAGCTTGTACCGCATTGCGGTCCGCCAGCGACTGCCGTCCGAATCGAGGCGGGTGCGCTGCTCGACCGTCGGCTGGACCTTGATGTCGAAGGCCTGGCCGGTGGTCAGCCCGAGCTCGCTGCCCATCGGGGTGTGGCCGATCCGCGATTCGCCGACGAATTGCGGGGTTCCGCGACTGTCGCGCTGATAGACCCGGACCGTGCCCGCCGGGAGGGCGTCGCCAAGGCCCTGCGTCCGGCCGGTCGAGAAGCGCAGCACGGTGTTGGCGCTGACCGGCTGGTCGGACGAGCCGAGCCAGCCGTTGCGATATTCGTAGGCGCGCTGGGCCGGGGCGCCGGACACGTCGAGGAAGCTGACCTGCTTCTGCTGGGCCTGGGCGATCGTGGTCCGCTCGGGCAGCGGATAGAGATAATAGTCGCCGATCCGCTCGCGATTGGCGGTCTCGGTCCCGGCATTGCGGAGCGGCGGCGGCGGAGACGGTCGGAAACGGCCGTCGTAGCGCTGCGCCTCGCCGCCGACCGCGCCGGCGACCAGCACGACCTCGGCATTGCGATAGGCGGTGCCGCTCTGGTTGTTGAGCGTGATCCAGCCCTGGACATTCATCCGCCCGGCGGCCTCGTCGAACAGCGCGACATAATCGGCGTCCCAGCCGAGCCCGGGGGTGAGGTAGGTGAGCGTCACCGGCTGGCGGCCACCGCGGGGCGCGGTGAGCGTCACCGACAGGGTCGGGCGCGGACGGAGGCCCTCGGGGACCTTGTCGAAGATCACCCGAACGGGGAGGCCGTCGTCGCGCAGCACCTCGATCCGGTCGCCGATCTGGAGCACGACGCCGCCATTGGCCGCGAGGACCCGGGCGCGCTCACGGGTCTCGGCGCCGGTGGCGGGGTTGATCCGGACGATGGTGATGGTCTCGCCCACCGCCTTCTGCATCAGCGCGCTGGGACTGAGGAGATCATAGTCGAAGTTCTGCTCGACGATGCCGATGTCGCTGCCGGCAAGCGTGACGGTCTCGGCGCGGATCTGCGCGGACACGTCGGGAAACTCCTGGCGTGACCGGCCGGCAGGCAGGGTCAACTCGCGCCGGTCCTGCACCAGCGCGAGATTGTTATTGTAGATGGTGACCGCGACATTGCCCTGGGCGCTCGCCTCGGGGGCGGGAATGCTCTGGGCGACCGCCGGAACGGCCGCGACGGCGGCTAGAAGACCCACGACCACGCGCATCACCATGCTCCTTCCCCAAGCGAGGAAGACAGCATGTGACACTGTCACATGGACGTCAACTGAACGACCACGGTTCGATCAACGGCGTGGCGGTGCCGCCACGCCTGCCCGGTCAGGCGGCGGGCGCGACCCCGTCGTCATTGTCCTTGACGCGCGGCCGGCGCGTGCGGCGGGGACGCGGCGCCTCCTCGGTCTCGTCAGACGCGACCTCGCCGACCGGACCGATCGCCGGCGGCAGGAAGTCGGCGATCCCGACGGGCTGCTCGGTGTCGGCGGGCTCGGCACCCTCGTCCTCGCGGCGCGGACGCTCGAAACGCTCCCGGCGCGGACGCTCGGCCCGCTCAGGACGGTCGCCGCGATCCTGACGCTCGGCGCGCTCCTGCCGGTCGCCCCGCTCGGGACGGTCCTGGCGCTCGCCGCGGTCTCGCCGCTCGTAGCGGTCCTGCCGAGGCTGGCGCTCCTGGCGCTGCTCGGACGCCTCGTCCTCGCCCTCGCCGTCGATCAGATCCTCGTCGCCCTCGTCCTCGTCGTCGTCACCGCGACTGGGGCGCTGGTCCTCGAAGCGCGAGCGGGTCTCGCTCAGCACCCGGAAATAGTGATCGGCGAACTGGAGGTAATATTCGGTCTGCACACGGTCGCCCGCGAGCTGGGCGTCGCGCGCCATGTTCTTGTACTTCTCGAGCAGCTGCGCGGCATTGCCACGGCTCCGCTGGTCGCGGCTGTTGCCGCCCCCACCGCCGCCACCCAGACCCTGCGGCCGCTGACCCCCACGACCGCGACGGCGGCCGTTCTGGCGATTGTTCATCAAGCGTTGAGTTCCTTGACCACTAGCGCCGACGTTTTCCTCGAAGCGCGTAACCCAGTGTGCCGGACAGCGACCCGCTCGCTTGCCCGTCCCCTCTGTCGTCGATGTCGCGCCAGTGGGCGCGGGACAGGCGATTTCGTCGGGGGTGGCAACAGTCGGCCTGTCGAGGCGGACTGGTGCTGGGAAGAGATGTAGCGGGCCGGAATGGCTTTTCCAAGCCCTTATCGTCAGGCGCGGATGAGCAGCGCCCGCGGCCGGCCGGCGAGATCCCGGGCCAGCTCGGGGGCGAGGCCCGCCTCGCGGAAGAGCGCTGCCGCCGCGTCGGCCTGGTCGTAGCCGATCTCGATCGCGGCCAGCCCGCCCGGATTGAGCAGGCGCCCGACCTCGGGCGCGAGGCGGCGGTAATCATCGAGCCCGTCGGGGCCGGCGAACAAGGCTTCCGCCGGCTCGTGCTCGGCGACGCCGGGACCCAGCTCGGCGTCGGTCGCGACATAGGGCGGATTGCACAGCAGGAGGTCGAACCGCTCGGTGACCTTCTTCGCCCAGTCGCCGAGGCGGAAATGGGCGCGGGGGGCAAGGCCGAGGCGGGCGGCATTGCGCTGGGCGTAAGCGAGCGCCGCCTCGCTGGCGTCGATCCCGAGCCCGGTCGCGCGCGGCCACTGGTCGAGCGCCGCAAGGAGCAGGGTGCCCGGCCCGGTCCCGAGGTCGAGGATCCGCTCGGGGCCGTCGGTCCTGGCGAAATGCTCGATCGCCGAGGCGATCAGCGTCTCGCTGTCGGGGCGCGGGATGAGCACGCCGGGACCGACCTCGAGCTCGATGTTCCAGAAGGCGCGGCGGCCGGTGATGTAGGCAACGGGCTCCCCCTTGCAGCGCCGCTCGAGGAAGTCGGCGAAGCTTGGGGGGACCGGGCCGCCCGGGGGGTGGAGGAGGAGTTCGTCGCGCTCGATCCCGTAGGCATGGGCGAGCAGGAGTTCAGCGTCGAGCCGCGGCGTGTCGGTGCAGTCGGGAAGCCGGCGGACCGCATCGGCGATGACCCGTTCGACCGCCTTGGCTGACGCCGCGCTGCTCACTCTTCGAGGCCGGCGAGGCGCTGGGCCTCGTCCTCGGCGATGAGCGCCTCGGTCAGCTCGCGAAGGCCCGGACCCTCGAGGATCTCGGGCAGCTTGTGAAGGGTGAGGTTGATCCGGTGGTCGGTCACCCGGCCCTGCGGGAAATTGTAGGTACGGATCCGCTCCGACCGGTCGCCCGAGCCGACCATCGACTTGCGCGCGCCCGCCCGCTCGGAGGCGAGGCGCTCGCGCTCGAGCTCGAACAGGCGGGTGCGGAGCACCTTCAGCGCCTTGGCCTTGTTCTTGTGCTGGCTCTTCTCGTCCTGCTGGATGACGACGAGGCCGGTCGGCAAGTGGGTGATGCGGACCGCGCTGTCGGTGGTGTTGACCGACTGGCCGCCGGGCCCGCTCGAGCGGTAGACGTCGATCCTGAGGTCCTTGTCGTCGATATGGACGTCGACTTCCTCGGCCTCGGGCAGCACCGCGACGGTCGCGGCGCTGGTGTGGATCCGCCCGCCGCTTTCGGTCGCTGGGACGCGCTGGACGCGGTGCACGCCACTCTCGAACTTCAACCGGGCGAACACCCCGTTGCCGGCGATCGAGGCGACCGCTTCCTTGTAGCCGCCGACCTCGGACTGCGAGGCGCTGATCAGCTCGAACTTCCAGCCCTGCTCGTCGGCGAAGCGCTGGTACATGCGCAGGAGGTCGCCCGCGAAGAGCGCCGCCTCGTCGCCGCCGGTGCCGGCGCGGACCTCGAGCATGGCGGCGCGCTCGTCGGCCGAATCCTTGGGCAGGAGCTGGATCGCGAGCGCGCGCTCGGCCTTGGGCAGCGCTTCCTCGATCAGCGCCAGCTCCTCGGCGGCCATGGCGCGCAATTCCTCGTCGCCGTCGCGGGTCATGTGGCCGAGGCTCTCGCGCTCGGCCCTCAGCCGGCGGACTTCGCGCGCCGCGGCGGCCACGGGCTCGATCTGCGCATATTCCTTGGACAGGCGGACGAAGACGTCGGGGGCGAGGTCGCCGGACGACATGGCTTCGGACAATTCCTGCCGCTTCGCCTCGATCTGGGCGATCCGCTCGGACGAGATCATGGTCATGCGATCAGGCTGGCCCGCTCGTGCTCGAAGATCTCGCCGGCACGCTGGGCGGCGGCGTCATTCTCGTCGAGGAGCTTGAAGTTGGCCGAGGGCGCGCCGTCGCGGATGTCGAGGCTGAGGATCGCCGGCGGACTGGCCTTCATCGCGCGCTGGTAGCGCTTCTTGGGGCTTCCGGTGACCAGTGCCTCGGCCGCGACGCCGTGGCGGCGAAGGATGGCGACGAAGCGCGTCGCCGCGGCCTCGCGCCCGGCATTCTCCGCGACCACCGCGACCGGCACGGCCTCGCGCGGGGCGGCGATCATCATGCTCAGCCGCTCGATCCCTGCCGCCCAGCCGATCGCCGGGGTGTGCGGGCCGCCGAGCGCCTCGATCAGCCCGTCGTAGCGGCCGCCGGCCAGGACGGTGCCCTGCGCGCCCAATGTGTCGGTGACGAACTCGAACGCGGTGTGGCGATAGTAATCGAGGCCGCGGACGAGGCGCGGGGCGCGCTCCCAGCGGACCCCGGCGGCATCCAGGCCGGCGGTGACCGCGGCGAAGAAGTCGCTCGCCTCGGCGGTCAGGAACTCGTCGATCGCGGGGGCCGAATCAACGATCGGCCAGTCTGCATGGGCCTTGCTGTCGAGGATCCGCACGGGGTTGCGGTCGAGCCGGTCGCGGCTGTCCTCGCTGAGATCGGCGCGGTGCGCGGCGAAATGCTCGTAGAGCGCGTCGCGCCAGGCCGCGCGGGTGACGGGATCGCCCAGCGTGTTGAGCTTGCAGACGATGCTGTCGCCGAGGCCGAGCTCGCGCAGCAGCAGGTCGGCGAAGCTCAGCACCTCGACGTCGGCCTGCGGTTCACCCGCGCCGAGGATTTCGGCGTCGAGCTGGTGGAACTGGCGGAAGCGGCCCTTCTGCGGGCGTTCGTAGCGGAAGGCGGGGCCGTGGGTCGCGACCTTCAGGGGCGCGAACTGCTGCCAGCCCTCGGTGAGAAAGGCGCGGGAGATTCCGGCGGTAAATTCGGGCCGCAGGGTGACGCTGTCGCCCGAGCGATCCTCGAAGGTGTACATCTCCTTGGAGACGACGTCGGTGGTTTCGCCGAGCGAACGGGCGAAGACCGCGGTCGGCTCGAGCACGGGCACCTCGACCCGGCGAAAACCGAACAGCCGGCGGACCCGGTCGAAGGTCGCGACGACATGCGCGAAGCGGTCCGCCTCGTCACCGAGCAGGGATTGCATTCCGCGGATGGGCTGGGGGGTGGAGATTTGGGCCATAAAGTTGCGCGCCGCCCCTAGCGGCTGCGGGCCGCGATGGCTAGGCGGGCTCCATGCGTACCCTGGTCCTGCTCGCGGCGCTGGCCGCCTCCACCGCCGCCATCGCACAAAACAGCGCCCCGACCGCGATTCCCCCGGTCAACCAGGTGCCTGCCGCGCGCGACATCCCTTATCCCGGCACCATCCGGCTCGAGGTCGACGCGACCGATACCGACCGGGCAATCATCAAGGTCCGCGAGACCATCCCCGTCGCCGGTGCAGGCGAGCTCGTGCTGCTGCTTCCGCGCTGGCTGCCGGGCGCGCACGGGCCCGACCAGAAGCCCGACAAGCTCGCGGGTCTCGAGATCCGTACCGCCGAGGGCGCCGTGCTGCCGTGGGTCCGCGATGCGGTGGAAACCAGCGGCTACCGCGTGACGGTCCCCGCCGGGACCCGCGCGATCGAGGCGCGCTTCGCCTTCGTCTCGCCGACCCAGCCCAACCAGGGGCGGATCGTGGTGACGCCGGCGATCAGCAACATCCAGTGGGAGAATGTCTCGCTCTACCCGGCGGGCTATTACACGCGGCAGATCCCGGTCGAGGCGACCCTGGTTCTCCCCGCCGGCTGGCAGGCCGCGACAGCGCTTCGCCCGAACGGCGCCGCCGACGGGAACGGCAACCGGATCCGCTACGGCACGGTCTCCTACGAGACGCTGGTCGATTCGCCGGTCTTCGCCGGCCGCTATTTCCGCAAGGACGATCTCGGCCACGGGGTCACCCTCAACAGCGTCGCCGATGCGCCCGACGAACTGAAGATCCCCGGCGACGTGCTGGCCAAGCACCGCGCCATGGTGGACCAGGCGATCAAGCTCTTCGGCGCCCGCCACTTCGACCATTACGACTTTCTCAATGCCGTGACCGACGAGCTCGGCGGGATCGGCCTCGAGCATCATCGCTCGACCGAGATCGACACGTCGCTCGGCTATTACACCGACTACGACAAGCGAATGTACGACCGGAACGTCTTCCCGCACGAGTTCGTGCACAGCTGGAACGGCAAGTTCCGGCGCGGCGCCGACCTGTTCACGCCCGACTACCAGACCCCGATGCGCAACAGCCTGCTGTGGGTCTACGAAGGCCAGACGCAATTCTGGGGAACGGTGCTCGAGGCGCGCGGGGGCATGACCTCGAAGCAGGACATCCTCGACCGCCTGGCGATGACCGCGGCGGGGCTCGACACCCAGCCCGGCAAGGCATGGCGTCCGCTCATCGACACGACCAACGATCCCATCATCCAGAACCGCGCGCCCGAGCCCTGGGGCAGCTACCAGCGCTCCGAGGATTATTACAACGAGGGCATGCTGATCTGGCTCGAGGCCGATGCGATCATCCGCGGCGGCACCGCGAACAAGCGCGGCATGGACGATTTCGCCAAGGCCTTCTTCGGGGTCCGCGACGGCGACTGGGGCGAATTGCTCTACACCCGCGACGACGTCATCGCGACGCTCAACCGCATCTTCCCTTACGACTGGGCCACCTTCCTCCGCGAGCGGGTCGACCAGGTCCGTCCGCGGGCGCCGCTCGAGGGCTTCACCCGCTCGGGCTACCAGCTCACCTACACCGACGAGCCGACCGCGGCGTGGAAGGCGCGCGAGACGCTCGGCGGCAATGTCGATCTCGGCTATTCGCTCGGGGTCGCGGTCAAGGGTGGCAAGCTGACCGGCGTCAAATGGGGCAGCCCGGCCTTCGCCGCCGCGCTGCGTTCGGGCGACGAACTGATCGCGATCGGCGAGCGCGCCTATTCCGACGATGCCTTGCGCAACGCCGTGCGCGATGCCAAGGGCACCACCACGCCCATCCGGCTGACCTACAAGCGCGGCAATGCCGTCCGCACGGTTGCGATCCCTTATGCGGACGGCCTGCGTTATCCGCGCTTCGTCAAGGTCGGGAAGACCAAGGGCGCACTCGATATCCTGCTGGAGCCAAAGTGAACCTCGAACTCGTGCCGGCGGGCATCAATCCGCCCGAACAAGTCAATGTCGTGATCGAAGTGCCGATCGGCGGCGAACCGGTGAAGTATGAGTTCGACAAGAAGTCGGGCGCGATCTTCGTCGACCGCATCCTGCACACCGCGATGCGCTACCCGGCCAATTACGGCTTCATCCCGCACACGCTGGGCGAGGACGGCGATCCGCTCGACTGCCTGGTGATGAACCGCTGGCCGTTCATGCCCGGCTGCGTGGTCCGCGCCCGCCCGGTGGCGGTGCTGTTCCTCGAGGACGAGGCCGGCGGCGACGAGAAGCTGCTCGCGGTCCCCGACGTCAAGACGACCCCTTATTACGAGGACGTCAGCGAGGGCGATCACCTGCCCAAGATCGTGCTCGACCAGATCGCGCACTTCTTCACCCACTATAAGGACCTCGAGCCCGAGAAGTGGACCCGGGTCGGCCGCTGGGGCGGCCGCGAGGAGGCGATGAAGGTCATCGAGGACGGCCTCGAGCGGGCCAAGCGCGAAGGCTTCTGAACCAAGGAAGGGCCCCGGGGACGAACCGGGGCCCTTTTTTCTCGTCAGTTCGAGCGGCGGCCCTGCTGCCCTTCCTGGATCACGCGCCGGATGAAGCGCGTCGGGATGAATAGCTTGCGGAAGGTGATGCCGACCGTGCGCCCGATCGGCTCCAGTCGGTCGGGCTGGTAGGCGAACGGAATACCGGCCGACCCGCCGCTCACCTCGGGTCGGCTGTTGAAGATGTTGTTGATCTCGAACCGGACCGTGCTGCCGCGGAAGAAGGGCGCCTTGGTCACGAGGTCGAGCCGCTCGCCGAGATTGGCGAACAGCCGGAGGTCGACCGTCGCATAAGGCGAGAAGCGAAGGTCGTCGCCGGCGGTGGCGACGCGGGTCGCGCTGCGCCAGTCGGCGGAGAGTCGAAGGCCAAGGCCATTGTTGTAATAGCCACCCTCGACCTCGACCTGGTGGCGCGGACGCCCGCCATTGGCCCCGACCGCCTCGCCGCCAAGATAATCGAGCTTGGGCAGGCCCGGCCCGATCACCAGCTCGTCGGTGAGGGTGACGGTATGCGTCGCCGAGAGGTTGATCCGGCCGCCGCGTCCCCCGCCGCCGAAGCCACCGCCGCCACCGCCGAAGCGGAAGCCGCCGCCACCGCCGCCGGCACCGGGACCACCACCCTCACGAGCCCCGGGCGGGGGTCCGCCCTCAGGCGGTGGCGGGGGCGGCGCGGCCGTGTTACCGCCCTGCGCGGCCTGGCCGGTCGCAGGCGCCTGGCCGGTCGGGGTGCCCTGGCCGGGGAAGCCGGGAATGTTGCCGAAGCGGCGCCGGGCCTCGGTGCGGAGGCGGTCGATCGTCTCCTGCGACGGACGCGGGGTCCGCAGGGTCTTGGTGAAGTCGAAGCCCCAGCGGATGGTCTCGCGCTTCGAGCGGTCGGCATTGACCGGGCGAAGGTCGACGCTGATCAGCCGGTCGGTGACGAGATCGCGCGTGAAGCGGTCGGGGAAGGCCTGCTCCAGCGCGGGACTCGCGGCCGGGAAATTGATCTGCGGCCGGTCGATCGTCTCGCGGACATATTCGGCGCGGAGCCGCAGGCTCGGCTCCTGCAGCGCGCTCCAGTTGCCGCCGACCTTGAACACGTTGCGGCGATCCGAATCGAGGTCGGGATTGCCCCCGGTCGTCGTCGTGACCGCGACCGTCTCACCATAATTGGCGTCGAAGAAGGGAACCCCGGTGGTGGTGAGGAAGGGGTCGCCGAGCTGGTTTAGGCTCGGCGCGCCCTCCTCGCGGGTCCAGCTGGTGAGCAGGTTGAGCCGCGTGGTCGGCGACCAGTTGAGGCCCGCGCCAAGGCTCGACAGGGTGCCGAAGTCGGTCAGGTAGCGCAGCCCGCCATTGAAATTGCCGGTCAGCCGGCCGATCGCCGAGGCGCGCTCGGTGATCGGCAGGTCGAGGCTGGCGCTGCCCTCGACGATCTCGCGATTGAGGTCGGCCGGGGTTTCGATCCCGAGGCGGCGGCTGCGGCTCGCGATGCCCAGCGCGCTGGCGCCGGCCTTGAGCGTGATGTTGGCCGTGCCCGCCGGAAGCTGGGCGAGCGGACCGGTGGCCACTCCGTCGAGGCTGAGTGACTTGCGGGTCGAGCGGCTGCGATCGCCGGTGACGTCGGTTTCCGATTCGCTGTGGACGATCTCGCCGTTGGCGGTGGCCGACAGCCGCCAGCGGTCCTTTTGCCCATTGAGCGAGGCGCCGAGCGCGAGCGAATCGGTGTTGGTCTTGCGGCGCAGCGGATCGCTGGTGAGGAGGTCGAGCCCGAGCGCGCTGCGCCCATCGACATGCTGCGCTTCGGCGGTGACCGTCCCGTTGAAATCCTTGAACACCGGCCGGCTGAGCGTCCCCGACGCGCGAACGGTCTGGCCCGCGCCGACCAGGGTGCGGAAGGGCCGGCTGTCGACCGGCTCGCCCACGCGGGCGGTGATGTCGCGCTCGCTCTCGTAGAGCGGATTATTGCCCTCGAGGCGGAGGTTGCCCGAGGTGCGCGTGTCCTGGCGGATGACGAGCTTGCCGAGGTCGGCGCGGCCCGCGGCATAGCCCCCGTCGGTCGCGATCCGGCCGCCGACCTCGACGTTGGTCGAATCGAAGCGGCGGCGAAGGACGATATTCACCACGCGCTGGTCGGCCGAGTAGCCGTATTTGAGCGCCACTTCCTCGGGCAGGATCTCCATCCGCTGGATCGCCTCGGGGGGAAGGTCGCGAAGCTCGCGGAAGCCCGAGATGCGCTGGCCGTTGAGGAGGACGACCGGCGGACCGCTGCTGCGCCCGCGCGCGCTGCCGGTCTGGGCCGCGACCGAATCGAGCAGTTCGGAGATGCTGGTCGCCCCGGTCGCGCGAATGTCGCGAGTGTCGAGGACGTTCTCGGGCGGGATGTTGCCGACCACCGAGCCGCGCGGACGCGCCCCGGTGACGGTGATTTCCTCGACATCCTCCGCTTCTGCGTCCTCGTCGGCGGCGGGCGCCGGCTGGGCGGTCGTGGTGCTGGAGGCCGGCGCCTGCTGCGCCTGGGCGGGCATGGCGAACAGCGCCGTCGAGGCGAGCAGAAGGATGCGGGTCATGAAATGGCAAAATCCGTTGCAGCGAGGTCGTTCCGTTCGGCTTGTGCCCATGCGCTGAACCTGAAATGTCTTGCCACCTCGTCTTTCGACCAACGGGAGTGCTCGCTTGACCAACGGCCCGCTTATGCTGACCCTCGCCGCGCTGTTGCTCGGCGGCTGTGCCACGACACTCCCCGAGGCCGCGCCCGTCGGCGACGGTCCGGCTGCGACCTATGCCCCACCGACGGTCCCGCCGCCCCCGCCCCCGCCGCCGCCCAGCAACCCGCCGTCGCTGGCGGCCCTGTCGCCGGTCGAGGCCGTGCGCGCCGCGCGCGAGTGGATCGATTATCGCGACCCGGCGCTCCATGCGGTGATCGCGCTCGACCCCAGCGCCGAAGCGCAGGCCGAGCGGTCGGTGCAGGCACCGGAATCCCCGGTCCGCGGCAAGCTCATCCTCATCAAGGACAATGTCGAGGTGGCTGGCCTGCCGACCACGGCCGGAAGCCTCGCGCTTGCCGCCAACGACACCGGACGCGATGCGCCGCTGGTCGCGCGCCTGCGCCGCGCCGGCATGGTGATCTTCGGCAAGACCAGCCTCAGCGAATGGGCGAACATCCGCTCGACCAACTCGATCTCGGGCTGGAGCGCGGTCGGCGGCCAGACCCGCAATCCATACGCCCTCGACCGCAACACCTGCGGCAGTTCGAGCGGCAGCGGCGCCGCGGTCGCCGCGGGCTATGTCGATTATGCGATTGGGAGCGAGACCGACGGCTCGATCACCTGCCCGTCGAGCTTCAACGGCGTGGTCGGACTGAAGCCCACGCTCGGCTTCGTCTCGCGCACCCATGTCGTTCCGATCAGCCATTCGCAGGACACGGCCGGGCCGATGACCCGCACGGTCCGGCAAGCGGCCGAGCTGATGAACGTCATCGCGGGCAGCGATCCGGCCGACCCGGCGACCAGGGACGCGGACCTTCACCGGCAGGACTTCACCGCGGGTCTCACGCCCGATGCCCTGAGGGGCCAGCGGGTGGCGGTGCTGCGCTTTGCCACGGCCCCGGGAACCCGGGATCTGTTCGACGCGGCCGTCGCCAAGCTCAGGGCGGCGGGCGCGGAGGTCGTCGAGGTCAAGGACTTCAAGCCCACGGGCAATTTCGGCGACGACGAGTTCAAGGTGCTGGTCACCGAACTCAAGACCGACCTCAACGCCTATCTCGCGAGCAGCCCGGCGGCGCTCCCGGGCCGGACGCTGGCCGACATGATCGCCTTCAACAAAGCGCAGGCGGCATCCGAGATGCCGCTGTTCGGCCAGGAAATCTTCGACATGGCCGAGAAGACCACGGGCCTGTCCGATCCCGCCTATGTGAAGGCGCGTGCCAACAGCCTGCGGATCGCGTCCACCGATCTCGACCGGCTGCTCAAGGACAACAAGGCGGTGGCGCTGGTCTTCCCGACCTACCAGGCGGCGTGGAAGATCGACGTCGTCAACGGCGACGTCTCGAGCGGCGGCGGCAATGTCGGGTCGATGGCGGCGGTCGCGGGCTATCCGCACCTGACGGTGCCGATGGGCCTGCTGCGCGGGCTTCCGGTGGGCCTGAGCTTCGTCGGGCCGCGCTGGTCCGACGGCAAGCTGCTCGCGCTCGGCAATGCCTATGAACTGGCGCGCGGGCCATTGCCGCGTCCACGCTTCCTGCCGAGCATCGAGGAGGCGCCCGAAATTGCCCCGTCGCTGCTTCGGCAGTCGGTCAGGCCGTAAGCTTCAGTCCGGCGATCGCGGCGACGATTCCAAGGATCAGCAGCAGGCGAATCGTGGTGCTCGGCTCGTCGAAGAAGACCATGCCGACCACCACCGTCCCGATCGCACCGATCCCGCCCCACACGGCGTAAGCGGTGCCCATCGGGATGTCGCGCGAGGCGCGCTCGAGGAGGCCCATCGACAGCGTCACGCTGACCAGGAAGGCGAGCGTCCAAGGCAGGTTGCGGAAGCCGTCGACGAAGCGGAGCGAGGTGGTGAAGCCGACCTCGAACAGGCCGCCGAGGATGAGAAGTGCCCAGGCCATGGCCCGTCCTAGCCCGGCCGTGCGGCGATTTCACTAGACAGGGCGATTCGCGCGGGGGAGGCTCGGCCATGGATCTGACCCGCCTGTTCCCGCCGCGCTTCCTGTTGTTCTTCGCGATCATGTTGGTCGGCGGGGCGATCATGGTGCCGCTGTGGGGCTGGGAGCGCGGCGGCCTCGGCGCCTTCGACCTGGCCGCGGCGACCTTCATTCTCAGCCTCTGGCCGATCTTCAACGACAGCCCCGACAAGCTTCTCGCCGACGCCAAGCGCAACGACGCCAATCGAGGCATGCTGCTCGCCGTCAGCACGGTGCTGGGGCTGGTGGTCGGGGCGGCGACGGTCTCGCTTCTGTCGGAGAAGCAGTCGCTCGGGCTGGCCGACAAGGGACTGGTGACGGGGTCGCTGGTACTGCTGTGGTTTTTCGCCAATGCGGTCTTCGCGCTGCATTACGTCTTCCTGTTCGCCACCCAGCGCGAGGGCGGCGGCGGGCTCGACTTTCCGGGCAAGGAGCCACCGACTTTCAGCGACTTCGTCCATTTCGCCACCACCATCGGGGTCGCGATGCAGACCGCCGACATCCAGATCACCGCGCGGGCGATCCGGCGGATCGTCACCGTCCAGGCAATCACCGGCTTCTTCTTCAACCTGTTCGTGCTGGCACTGACCGTGAACGTGCTGGCCGGCAGCTAGGCGGCGCTTTCGACCACCGGCGAGACGTGCCGCGGACGCCAGCTGGCGAGCAGGCAACCGGTCACGATCAGCAGGGCGCCGGCCACCGTGCTCAGCGACAGGCGCTCGGCATAGAAGACGGCGCCGAGCAAGGCGGCCCAGACGAAGGCGCTATATTCGATCGGGACCAGTGCCTGCGCCTCGGCCCGGCGATAGGCCCAACTGAGGAGCGCGAGGCTGGCGATCGTAAGCCCCGCGGACAAGGCGAGCAGCGGCCATTGCGTCGGCGACGGGACAAGCCCGAGCGACGGCGAAACCAGGAGGGCGGCGGGCAGGCCGAGCAGCAGCCAGCTGCCCGAGATCAGCGACTGGAAGAAAGTCACCTCGGCCGGTCCCGCGACCTGGCTCTGCTGGCGCATGAGGATGATGTTCCAGGCATATAGCCCGGCCGAAAAGAGGATCGCGAGGACCCCGTCGAGATGGCGCTCGCCCGGCGCCCCGAGGCGTGCGGCGACGAGCAGGATCATGCCGGCAAGACCGAGCAGCGAGGCGCCGATGCTCCGCCGGCTGATCGTCTCGCCGAGCATGACCGCCGCCAGGTAGAGCGCGATCAGCGGGGCGACGAAGCTCAGGGCGATCGCTTCGGCCATCGGCAGGCGGGCGAGGCCGTAAAACCAGGTTACCGCCATGACCGCGCTGACCGCCCCGCGCATGAGGTGGAAGCGGAGCGCTGAGCGGCCCGGCCAGCCCTGCCGCGTGGCGAGATAGAAAGGCGCGGAGAAGCCGACCGCGAACGCCTGCCGCCAGAGCATCGCGACATAAGCGCCGAGTGCCGCCGACAGTCCCTTCATCGCCGCGTCCATGCCGGCGAACAAGGCGATCCCCATGGCCGCCGCCGCGAAGGGAAGGAGATGGAGCCGACCGTGCATCCGACCCGCCTAGCCGCTGGCCCGGCGGTTGCAAGGCGGGGTCAGGACCGCGCGGCGGGGATCCAGATGGTGCAGGACAGGCCCGGCCGAAGCGGCGCGCCATCCTTCATGGCGATCCTCTTGAAGCAGCCGCCGAGCGGGAATTCCCTGCTGAGCCACGTGTCCTCGCCCTTGGGTCGCTGCTCCCAGGTCACGATCCGGCGACTCTCGAGGAAGCTCCACAACCCCTCCGCGGCCGGTCCGGAGCAGATGTATTTGTGCTCGCCCTTGGGCGACGTCACCGCACCGTTGGCGACCGCGTCGGCGAGGCATTGTTCGATGAGGCCCGGCATCTGCTCGGGAAAAGGCAAGGGCGCTGGATCGGCGGCGAGCGCCGCGGCAAGCAGGACGACCATTGGCGACTTTCTAGCGGAGGGTCATGACGTCACCGCGCACGGTGACTTCGGAAAACTGGCTGAGGAAGGACTGGCCGAGCAGGTTGGTGCTGGCCCCGTCGATGACCACCGCGCGCATGCCCTCGGCGGTCCGGCTACCGAGGCGGACCCGGTCGAGCCGGACCTGCTGCCCGGTCAGTGCGCCGCCCGCCCCCTCGCCCACGTAGCTGCGCTCGCTTGCGTCGAGGTCGACCCCGGCGCGGCGGGCATCCTCGGCGGTCATGGCGATGCCCGTCGCACCGGTGTCGATCATGAATTCGACGTTGGTGCCGTTGACGTCGACGTCGGCATAAAAGTGGCCATTGCCGTTGCGGGTCAGGCGGACTTCGCCGCCGCCTTCGCCGCTGTCGCGGTGGGCGCTTCGGCCCCAGCCCTGCGAATCGCCGCTCGAGGGAGCGGCCGAGGCGCTGTCGTCGTCACCGAACCATGGCCTTGCCGCGGACTGCGTATTGCCCTCGCTGGGAGAACGCGAACGACCGGGCATCATCGCGCCGATGAAGGTCGCCACCACCACGATGAGGATGAGCCCGCGGAACATGACGGCCGATTCTAGGCCGCCAGGGTAAAGAAGAGGTTCTATTCCGCGGCAGCGAGCGCGGAATCGGATTCGGCGGCCGCCGCGGCGGCCTCGATCTCGGCGGCCTTGGCCTCGACCAGGCGGACGATGTGATCGACCATCCCTTCGTCGGCAACATGATGGTCGGTGACGCCCGACAGATAGACCATGTGCTTGCCGTTGCCGCCGCCGGTGACGCCGATGTCGGTCTCGCGCGCTTCGCCGGGGCCGTTCACCACGCACCCCAGGACCGACAGGCTCATCGGCGTGCGGATGTGCTGGAGGCGCTCCTCGAGCTTCTCGACGGTGCGGATGACGTCGAAGCCTTGGCGCGCGCAGGACGGGCAGGAGACGACCCGGACGCCGCGGCTGCGGACGCCGAGCGTCTTCAACAATTCGTAGCCGACGCGGACCTCTTCCTCGGGCTCGGCCGAGAGCGAGACGCGCAGCGTGTCGCCGATCCCGCTCCACAGCAGCATGCCGAGGCCGACGCTGCTCTTGACCGTGCCGCCGATGAGACCGCCGGCTTCGGTAATCCCGAGATGCAGCGGGCAGTCGACCTGGGCGGCGAGCTCGGTATAGGCCGCGACCGCGAGGAACACGTCGCTCGCCTTCACCGCGACCTTGTATTCGCGGAAGTCATGGTCCTCGAGGATTCGGATATGGTCGAGCGCGCTTTCGACCAGCGCCTCGGGGCAGGGCTCGCCATATTTTTCGAGCAGGTCCTTTTCGAGGCTCCCGGCATTGACCCCGATGCGGATCGCGCAGCCATTGGCCTTGGCCGCGCGGACCACTTCGGCGACCCGCTCGCTGCTGCCGATGTTGCCCGGATTGATGCGCAGGCAGGCCGCGCCGGCGTCGGCCGCTTCGAGCGCGCGCTTGTAGTGGAAATGGATGTCGGCGACGATCGGCACGGTCGCGGCGCGGACGATCTCCTTCAGCGCCGCGGTGCTTTCGACGTCGGGGCAGGAGACGCGGATGATGTCGGCGCCGGCCTCCTCGCAGCGACGAATCTGGTCGATCGTCGCCTTCGCGTCCGAGGTCAAAGTATTGGTCATCGTCTGGACGGTGATCGGCGCGTCGCCGCCCACGGGGACCTTGCCGACCATGATCTGGCGGGACTTCCGGCGCTCGATGTGGCGCCACGGACGGAGTGCGGACATGCCCTTCATATAGAGGGGGTGCATGACAGCGCCAAGGCGGGACTTGTCAGGGGTCGGGCCGGCGCTAGAGCCGGAGCCGTGCCGAATCTCCGCCTGATGGCAGCGCTGCTTGCGCTGACCGCCGCTTCGCCCGCGCCCGCTTACTGGGAATATACCCATCGCCTCGTCGCGAGCATCGCGCTTGCCGAGGTCCAGCCCGCGACCCGGGCGAGGATCCAGGCGCTGCTGCGCGAGGGCCGCCGGCTCGAGACGCCCGAATGCCCGACCGCGACGCTCGAGGATGCGAGCGTCTGGGCCGACTGCATCAAGCCGATGGGCGACCGCTTCAGCTACCAGTCGAGCTGGCACTATCAGAACGTCAACATCTGCAAGCCGTTCGACCTCAAGAGCGCCTGCAAGGACGGCAATTGCGTCTCGGCGCAGATCGAGCGCAACGCCCGCCTGCTGGCCGATCCCAAGCTGCCGGTGCGCGAGCGGGTGATGGCGCTCGCTTATCTGACCCATTTCGTCGGCGATCTCGCCCAGCCGATGCACGGCGGCGACCGCGGCGACCAGGGCGGCAACCAGGTGCCCGTCACCTATGGTGTGGTCGCCGGCCGAACCAACTTGCACGGCATCTGGGACGGCTGGATTCCCGAGCGCGCGGTGACGACCCCGCCGGCCGGCGTGAAGGGCCTGCTTGGCGGGCTGAGCCGCGCGGAGAAGGCCGAGCTCGCCAGCGGCACGGTCGAGGACTGGAGCCGCGATGCGTGGCGCAACAGCCGCGAGCTCGCTTATGCGAGCGTGCTCGGCGACCCCTGCCGGCCGCTCGGCAAGGATGAGCGCCCGGTGCTCACCGCCGACAAGCTCGACGCATTGATCCCCAAGGTCCGGCGGCAGGTGACTGCGGGCGGGCTCAGGCTGGCCCGGATGCTCGACGACGCGCTGCTGCGCGGCCTCGCCCCGGGCCAGAAGAAGCCGGCTTCCAACTAGCCTTTGACGAAGCCGGCAATCGCCTCGACCACCGCCGGCGCGACTGGGAGGCTCGGATCGGCATAGGCCGCAAGGTTGGCGGCGCGGTCGAGCGGGGCCGCCTTCAGCACGTGATTGACGCCGGGGACGAGCACCAGCTTCGCCTTGGGCTGCGCCGCAGCGAGGGCCCGCGCGTCCTCGACACTGGTCTGGAGATCGGTCTCGCCCTGGACGACCAGCAGCGGGACCGACAGCGAAGCGGCGAGCCGAGCCGGATCCTTGGGCAGCAGGTCCTTAAGATAGCCTTGAACCGGCGGCGCGAAGACCATCGCCAGCGGGCCCGGAAGCTCGGCAGGCGCGACGTCCTTGCCCGCTTCGAGCGCGTCGATCGCCTTCAGCGCCGGATCGAGGATGGGAGCATTGGCGGGGTTGGCGCGGAGCTGGGCGCGCATGACGTCGCCGAGCTTTCGGCCGGCGCCCGAGACGCTGACGACCCCGCAGACGCCCTCAGCCCCCTGCGCCGCGGCGAGCGCGACCAGGCTTCCTTCGCTGTGGCCGAGTAGCCAGACGCATTTCGCACCGGTCCTGGCACGGACGGCCTTCACCCAGTTGCGGGCGTCGGTCGCATAATCGGCGATGGTGACCTTGTTGGGGTCGGCGATCGCCGCCTTGCTGCCGAACATGCCGCGCTTGTCGATCCGGACGGAGGAAATGCCCTTGGCGGCCAGGCCCTCGGCGAGCAGCCGGTAGCTCGCTGCCGTGACGCCGAGCGGATTGTTGCCGTCGCGGTCGGTCGGGCCCGAGCCGGGGATGACCAGCACCACCGGCGCGCCCTTGCCCGCATCGATCATGGTGCCGGCCAAGGGAGCGAGCGGCCCGGGCGCGGTGACCTCGGAGGAGACAGGCGCGGCGACCAGCGCCGCGGACAACAGAAGCACGCTCACCATGAATCAATCCTCCTCGCCCCAGCGCCAGCGCCAGCCGCCGCGGGTGGTTCTAAATGTGATCAGCACGAGAATGGCGGTCAACGGAAGCATGATCGCGATGGTGACCCGGTCATGTCCGCCGAAGATGGCAACGCAAAGCGCAGCGGCGGCCGCGTAGAAGGCCACGACGACCCAGCCCTGCCAGGCGATGGGCAGCCCCGCCCCCATGCCGTAGCGCTTCGGAGCGAACCATTCGGGACGATCAGACATCACCGCTCTCCTTGGGTGGCCGGCCCCGGCGCACGGGGCGAGGGTCGGCGATCTTCACGCCGCGGGCCTTCAGCGCCTCGCGCAGCAGGCACTCGACTTCGGCATTGGCGGAGCGGAGGTTGGCCGTGGCGCAACGCTCGATCGCGGACCAGAGGTCCGGATCGATCCGCAGCGGGAAGGCTTTCCGCTCCGCCATCGGCCTAATTGTAGAGCGTGCCGGTGTTGACGACGGGCTGGGTGTCGCGCTCGCCGCACAGCACCACCATCAGGTTCGAGACCATCGCCGCGCGGCGCTCGTCGTCGAGCTCGACCACGTTCTTCGCCGAAAGCTGCTCGAGCGCCATCTCGACCATCCCGACCGCACCCTCGACGAGCGTCTTGCGCGCCGCGACCACGGCCTGCGCCTGTTGGCGGCGGAGCATCGCGCCGGCGATCTCCTGGGCATAGGCGAGGTGGGTGAAGCCGCACTCGTCGACGCTGATCCCGGCGACCGCCAGTCGGGCGTTGAGTTCGGCGCGAAGTTCCGCCCCGACCTGGTCGTGGTTGCCGCGCAGCGTCACCTCGAGATGCTCGAAATCGTCATAGGGGTAGCGCGAGCCGATGGCGCGGATCCCGGCCTCGACCTGGACCGCGACGAACGCCTTGTAGTCGTCGACGTCGAACAGCGCCTGGGCGGTGTCGACCACGCGCCAGACCACCTGCGCCGCCATCTCGATCGGGTTGCCGCGCAGGTCGTTGACCTTGATCTTCTCGGAGATGAAGTTGTTGGCGCGGACCGAGATCTTGCGCCGCATCTCCCACGGCCAGACCCAGCGCAGGCCGGTTACCCGGTCGGTCCCGCGATAGGCGCCAAACAGGGTCAGCGCCGCCGCCTGGTTGGGCTGCAGCATGTAGAAGCCCGCCAGGATGAAGACGAGCAGGATGGGCGGTACG
Organism: Sphingomonas astaxanthinifaciens DSM 22298; assembly: GCF_000711715.1. Taxonomy (NCBI): domain Bacteria; kingdom Pseudomonadati; phylum Pseudomonadota; class Alphaproteobacteria; order Sphingomonadales; family Sphingomonadaceae; genus Sphingomonas; species Sphingomonas astaxanthinifaciens. The sequence continues at coordinate 1,896,501 of NZ_JONN01000001.1, read as the reverse complement.
ATCACGCTCAGAATTTCGACGAAGGCGAGCGAATCGCGCTCCGACCCGGCCAGTCGCGCAATCGCGAAGACCTGGAAGGCGATGACCGCCAGCAGCAGCACCAGCATGAGATAGCCGCTGAAGGTCTGGGCCGGGCGCTCCCGGCTGCTATTGAGATGAACGATCCCCTGTTCGGACATGACTGCCTCCTAATCTGATATCAGATTTATATTGTCTTGATGCGTTGCGCAAGGGGGGGCTGTTGCGGCAAGGGCGCGGCATGACGAACTGGTCTCTGGTGATCCACGGCGGCTGCGGCGCGCTACAGCTCAGCCCCGAGGAGGAAGCCGCCGGCCGCGCGGGTCTCGCCGCCGCGCTCGAGGCCGGGGAGCGGCTGCTTGCGGACGGCGGATCGGCGCTGGATGCGGTCGAGGCGGCGGTCCGGGTGCTGGAAGACGATCCCGCCTTCAACGCGGGCCGGGGCAGCGTGCTCAATGCAGAGGGCGGGATCGATCTCGACGCCGCGATCATGAGTGGTCGCGAGCGTCATGCCGGGGCGGTCGCGGGACTGCGCAGCGTCCGCCATCCGATCACCGCCGCGCGCAAGGTGATGGAGGAAAGCCCGCACGTCTTCCTCAGCCAGGAGGGCGCGGAGGAATTCGCGGCGCTGCACGGCCTCGAGACTGTCGATCCGAGCTGGTTCGAGATTCCTGCCCGGCGTCAGGCGCTCGAAAAGGTTCTCGCCAGTGGCGCGGGCTTCGACCTCGACGTCAAATATGGAACGGTAGGGGCGGTCGCGGTGGGTCGCGACGGAAGCGTCGCCGCCGCGACCTCGACTGGCGGGCTGACCGCCAAGCGCTATGGCCGAATCGGCGATTCGCCGCTGATCGGCTGCGGCACCTATGCCGACGACCGCAGCTGCGCGGTCAGCTGCACCGGCGCGGGCGAGCTCTTTATCCGCGCCGCCGCGGCCGCCGAAGTGGGCGCGCGCATGCGGCTTGCCGGGGAAAGCCTGCAGCAGGCGGTCGATGCGGTGCTGGCCGATGTCGCGGCGCTCGGCGGCAAGGGCGGCATGATCGCCGTTGCTCCGACGGGCGAAGCGGCCTGGGGCTTCACCACCCGCGGCATGTATCGCGCGCGGGCCAGCGCCGATGGCAGCAGGGAGATTGCCGTCCATGACGCTTGAGGAAGCCCGGACCGAGGACCTCCCGACGCTCCATGCCCTGGTTGAGCGCGCCTATCGCGGCGACACCGCCCGGCAGGGCTGGAGTCACGAAGCGGACCTCCTCAGCGGGCCGCGGACCAGCGTCGCCGAACTGCAGGCGATCCTCGACGATCCCGCCCGGCACCTGCTGGTCTGCCGCGACGAGGATGGCGCCGTCCGTTGCTGCGTGCTGCTGTGGGAGAAGGACGACGGGCTGGTCTATCTCGGCATGCTGACCATCGACCCCGCGCTCCAGGGCACCGGGCGGGGCAAGCGCCTGCTGGCGGCGGCCGAGCAATGGGCGCGTGAGCATCTGGGTGCAAACCGGATGGAGATGCAGGTGTTCGATCGCCGGCGCGAGCTGCTCGCCTTCTACGACCGCCGTGGCTACCGGCCGACCGGCGAGCGGCGGCCCTTTCCTTACGCCGAGGCGCCCGACGCCGGCGCGCTCTACGACGACCTCGAGTTCGTCGTGCTCGAGAAGCCGCTCTAGGTCACCATTCCGAGCAGGGTTTCGATCCGGTCCGCCTCGTGCGCGGGCTTGTCCTTGCGAATCCGGGCGATCCGCGGAAAGCGCATGGCCAGCCCCGAGCGGTGACGCTTGCTGAGGTGGATCGAATCGAAGGCCACCTCGAAGACGAGGCTCTTCTCGACCTCGCGGACCGGGCCGAAGCGGTTGACCGTATGGCGCCGCACGAAGCGATCGAGCCATTTCAGCTCCTCGTCGGTGAACCCCATGTAAGCCTTGCCGACCGGCAGCAGCTCGCCGTCCTCGGCCCAGCAGCCGAAGGTGAAGTCCGAGTAGAAGGACGAGCGCTTGCCGCTCCCGCGCTGGGCATACATGACCACGCAGTCGGCGGTCAGCGGATCGCGCTTCCACTTGTACCACAGGCCGCCCCGGCGCCCCGAGACGTAGGGCGCGTCGCGCCGCTTGAGCATCATCCCCTCGATCGCGGCGTCGCGCGCACCGGCGCGGATCTCGGCCAAAGCGGCGAAATCCTCGGCCTCGATCAGCGCCGACAGGTCGAAGCGCTCGGGATCGAGACGTCCCATGAAGGCTTCGAGCCGCGCCCGTCGCTCCGACCAGGGCAGGCCGCGCAAGTCCTCGGCGCCATCGAACAGCAGGTCGTAGAGCCGGACGAAAGCGGGAAACTCGTCGCGGGTCTTCTGGCTGACAACCTTGCGCCCAAGCCGTTGCTGAAGCGCGTTGAAGCTCGCCGCCGACCCGCTATGCTCGTCGAGGCCCTGCCCCGCGCCGCGGACGAGCAATTCGCCGTCGAGCACGCCCGGAATGGCGAAGCTTTCGGCGACCTCTGGAAAGCTGCGGGTCACGTCGTCGCCGGTCCGGCTGTAGAGCCGGGTCTCGCCGCCGGCATGGACGATCTGGAGCCGGACCCCGTCCCATTTCCACTCCGCCGCATAAGCGTCGAGTTCGAGCTCGGCATCTTCGAGCGGGTGCGCGAGCATGAACGGGCGAAAGACCGGAACGTCGCGTGCGGTCGGCTGCTCGCCCCGGCCCTCGCCCCAGGCGAACAGTTCGAGATAGGGCGGCTTGAGGCCATGCCAGACCTCCTCGACCGCCTCGACATCGACCTCGAAGGCGTCGGCGAAGGCCTGCTTCGCATTGCGGGCGTTGATCCCGACCCTGAGTTCTCCGGTGGCGAGCTTGAGCAGCGCGAATCGACCCGAGGCGTCGAGATGATCGAGCATCGCGGCCAGCACCGCCGGGGCGTCGGACCGGCTCGCCCCGCGCAATCGCTCGACCGCCGCGCTGATGGTGATCGTGCCGTCGTCGAGCTCGCCGTCGGGAGCCGGCCAAAGGAGGGACACCGTCTCTGCCAGGTCGCCGACATAATTGTGGCTCATCCGCAAAAGCAGCGGGTCGACGCGTTCGGAGGCGAGCGCGCGAATCACCGCGCCCTTCACATGGGGGATGTCGAGCGTGCCGGTGAGCGCGGCGAGGGCATAGCCGCGATCGGGATCGGGCGTGCGCTGGAGATAGTCGCCGATGAGCTTGAGCTTCGCCAGCCGCGAGCGCGTGTAGACGAGGGCGTCGAGCAACTGCGAGAAGGCGCGCATGGCGCCCTAATGCACGAACGCCGAGGCGAGGTCCGTAACGACCTTGGGTCGGTGTCTAGTTGAGGCGGAGTGCGACCGCCGCGAGGATCGCCTGCCGCTCGGCCGGGGAAGCCGCGCCGATCGCGTCCGAAGCGTGATCGAGGCAGGCGCGCGTCGCGACCCGGCAGCCGGGGAGGAGCGCGAGCTGGGCCGACATTCGCGCCAGCCCTTCCATGGCGTGCAGGCCGGCGCGGTCGGCCTCGCCGCGAATCGCGTCCATCCGGGCATGGATGTCGAGCGGGCTCAGCGCCTCGGCCCGGCTGCGGATGTCATGCAGCCGGCGCTGCAGGTCGTGGCGGAGATCGTCGAGCGAATCGCGCATGGTTCACCTTTTCTCAGCCCACGCAGGGTGGCCTATGGCGGTAAACAGCGCGCTAATGCGTCATTCTGACCGGAGCTTGTCGGCTTCGTGACCTTGACAAGACGCTGCGCCACGGTAATTGGGGCCGCCGATACGGGCGGCATCTGGCCGCTCTTTTCTTTTCTAGCTTTTGGGACAGGCACGATGGCCAAGCCGGCAACCGTCAAGATCAAGCTCGTCAGCACGGCCGATACCGGCTTCTTCTACGTGACCAAGAAGAACCCGCGCAACACGACCGAGAAGATGAACTTCCGCAAGTACGATCCCGTCGTGCGCAAGCACGTCGAGTTCAAGGAAGCCAAGATTAAGTAGGCCGCTCGGCGATTGCTGACGGACGAGGGCGCTTCGGCGCCCTTTTTCGTGTCAGGCGGCCGTCGCTTCCTTGGGCAGCAGCGCGCTCACCTCGGCGACGAAGCGGGCGACCGAGATCGGCTTCGACACATAGGCCTGCGCCCCCGCGGCATAGATGCGTTCGGCGTCGCCATGCCCGGCGTAAGCGGTCACCGCCATGATCGGGACATGGATCAGCCGCTCCTCGCCGCGCATCGAGCGGATGAGATCGAGCCCGCTGACGTAAGGCAACTGGATATCGGTAATGACGAGATCGGGCTCGAACTCGAGCGCGGTCTCGAGCGCGATTCGGCTGTCGGTGACCGGCCGCGCCTCGTGGCCATGCGCCGACAGGAGGTCGCAGAACAGCTTGATGTTGAGGGCGTTGTCCTCGACAACCATGATCCTGGCCATGGATTAGCTGCTCCTCACGGGCCATTTATAGGCGATGACAACGAAACCCCACAACAAAAGCGACTCCGCTACGGTTGCACTTCGCGCGCTGGCTGTGTCGCTGGGGGACGAGGCGCGGGCCGATCGCCTGCTCGCGCTGACCGGTCTGACGGCCGACGACCTGCGGCAACGTGCCGCCGACCCGGCCGTGCTGGTGGCGGTGCTGCGCTTCCTCGAGGACCATGAACCCGACCTCCTCGCGGTGGCCGAGGACCTCGGCATGAAGCCGCAGGAACTGGTCGCCGCCCGGAGCGCTCTCGAAGCATGAACATCGTGGCCACGGGCGGACGCCCGCTTCTCGTCACCGATTGCGACGAGGTCCTCCTTCACATGGTGCGGCATTTCGCCGACTGGCTCGACGAGGAGCATGACGTGCTGTTCCGGCTCGACCAGGGCGACATGGCCGGCGCGCTCCGCGACAAGGCCAGCGGCGCGCAGGTGCCGACCGAGCGCGTATGGCAATATCTGTGGGGGTTCTTCGAAAGCGAGATGCACCGCCAGACCATCGTTCCCGGCGCGATCGAGGCGCTGGGAACGATCGGGGAAAAGGCCGACATCGTCGTCCTTACCAACCTCGGCGAAGAAGCGCGCGAAGGCCGGATCGCCCAGCTCGCGCAATTCGGCATCCATCACGAGGTCGTCTGCAATCGCGGCGGCAAGGGCGAGCCACTGAAGAGCATCGTCGCGCGCCTTCGCGCGCCGCGCCACCTGTTCGTGGACGACCTCGCGGTGCATCACAGCTCGGTCGCCAAGCATTCGCCCGACACGCACCGGCTGCACATGATCGCCGAGCCGAGCCTGGCGGCGGTGATGGCACCGGCCGCGGACGCGCATGCGCGGATCGACGACTGGGCCAGCGCAACCCCCTGGATCCTCGAACGACTGGAAGGCTGAGACCGCCATGAAGACCTGTCTCATCACCGGCGCCACCGCCGGGATCGGCGCCGCCACCGCACGGGCCTTCGCGGGCGCGGGCTGGCGGGTGATCGGGACCGGCCGCCGCGAAGAGCGGCTGCGCGCGCTTCAGGAGGAGCTTGGTGCGGCGTTCCTGCCGCTAACGGTGGACATGCAGGACATCGGCGCGCTCGAAGACCTCGCCCGGCTCGAGGGCGAGTGGAGCGCGGTCGACTGCCTCGTCAACAATGCCGGGCTCGCCCCGCCCATGGCCGACCTCCAGGACAGCGAGTGGGACAAGCTCAGGACCGTCCTCGACACCAACGTCACCGGATTGGTCGCTTTGACCCGGGCGCTGATGCCCAAGATCATCGCCGCCAAAGGCTCGATCATCAACCTGTCGTCGGTCGCCGCCACCTATCCCTACAAGGGCGGGGCGGTGTACGGCGCGACCAAGGCCTTCGTCCGCCAGTTCAGCCTGATGCTGCGCAACGACCTTGCCGGGACCGGCGTCCGGGTGACCTCGATCGAGCCCGGCATGATTGAGACCGAATTCACGCTGGTTCGCAACGGCGGCGACCAGGCGGCGTCCGACGCGCTCTACGCCGGGATCGAGCCGATGACCGCCGAGGATCTCGCCGAGACGATCCTGTGGGTCGCCTCGCGCCCGGCGCACCTCAACATCAACGCGCTCGAGCTGATGCCGACCCGGCAGAGCTGGGCGGGCTTCGCCACCACCCGCAAGGCTTGACCGGCGGCGGCCGAGGCGGCACCGCCAGCCCATGTCCATCGATCAACGCCTCGCCGAGCTCGGCATCACCCTTCCCACCCCGGCCGCGCCGGTCGCGTCCTACGTGCCCGCGGTGCTGAGCGGGAACCTGCTCCACATCTCAGGCCAGATCGCCTTCGCCGAGGACGGCAGCCTGATCACCGGGCGCCTTGGCGACACCATCAACCTCGAGCGCGGCCAGGAAGCGGCGCGCCGCTGCGGCCTGATGCTGCTCGCGCAGATCAAGGCGGCGCTCGGCTCGCTCGACCGGGTCAGCCGGATCGTGAAGCTCGGCGTGTTCGTCAATTCGGCCGGCGACTTCACCGACCAGCCCAAGGTCGCCAACGGCGCCTCCGACCTGATGCAGGACGTGTTCGGCGATGCCGGCCGCCATGCCCGCTCGGCGGTCGGCGTGCCCACCCTCCCGCTCGGCGTTGCGGTCGAGGTCGACGCGATTGTCGAGGTCCGGGCCTGATCCGCTCGACCCGGGGCCGCGCGGGTTCGCCCATCGCGGCCTCCACGACGGCAGCGTCTTTCCCGAAAACAGCCTGATCGCCTTCGCCGCCTCGCTCGAAGCGGGCGCGGGAATCGAATGCGACCTGCGGTTGACCGCCGACGACGAGATCCTCGTCTTCCACGACGCGAACGCCTGGCGGCTGTGCGGCAGCCCGCTGGTGATCGGCCGCTCGACCCACGCCGAGCTCGCGCGGCTGCGGATCGGCGAGCAACCAATCCCTACGCTCGCGAGCCTGCTCGCCCTCGTCGGCGGGCGGGCACCGATGCTCCTCGAGGTGAAGGTCGACGCGGACCGCTGGCGCTGGATGCCGGCGCTGCGGCGCGCGCTGGCCGGTTATCGGGGCCCGTTCGGGGTGATGAGCTTCGATCCCGGCGTGCTGCGGATCCTCAAGACCAATGCGCCCGAGTGGCGGCGTGGCCTCGTGGTCGCAGACCGGCTTGGAGGCTTGAAGCGGTCGCTGGCCCTCGCCCTCGCTGATCCCGACTTCCTCGCGGTCGAGACCTTCGCGGCGCACCGGGCCTGGGTAGCTAGGCAGCGGCGGAAGCGGCCGGTCTACAGCTGGACCGTGCGCACCCCCGCCCAAAGGACCGATCTGGTTTCGGCGGTCGACGCGCTTATCTGGGAGGGCGATGGCCGACCGTGATCCCGCCCAAGTCCGCATCGCCGACTCCTTCGAGACGGTGGCCGCGGACGAGTGGGACGCGCTGGCGGGACGGGCCGACCCCTTCCTGTCGCACGCCTTCCTGAGCGCGCTGGAGGAATCGGGCAGCATCGGCGGGACCAGCGGCTGGAGCCCGCTGCCGCTGATGGTTTCCGAAGGCGGGCAGACGGTCGCCGCGGCGCCGGCATTCCTCAAGAGCCACAGCCAGGGCGAATATGTCTTCGATCATGGCTGGGCCGATGCCTGGCAGCGCGCCGGGGGCGACTATTATCCCAAGCTGCAGATCGCGGTGCCGTTCACGCCGGTGGTCGGTCCCCGGCTGCTGGGGACCGAGTCCGAATTGCTGCTGGCCGGGGCCGAGGCCGTGACGGTGCAGAATGGCCTCTCTTCCGCGCACGTCACCTTCTGCACCGCCGAGGAAGCGGCGCTGGCGGAGGAACGGGGCTGGCTGGTCCGCCACGGGATCCAGTATCACTTCCTCGACCGTGACTATGGCGACTTCGACGGCTTCCTCGCCGCCTGCAGCAGCCGCAAGCGCAAGACCATCCGCAAGGAGCGGGCCGCGGCGCGCGAGGGACTGACCTTTCGCCACCTGCGCGGGTCCGAGATCGGCGAGGCCGAGATGGACGCCATGTGGCTGTTCTACCAGGACACGGGCAGCCGGAAGTGGGGGCGGCCCTATCTCACCCATGCCTTCTTCCGCGAGGCGGTCGAGCGGCTCGGCGACCAGCTCCTTCTGTTCCTCGCCGAGCGCGACGGCGTGCCGATGGCGGGCGCACTCAACTGGGTCGGCGCCGAGACGCTCTACGGGCGCTACTGGGGCTGCCGCGAGGACGTGCCCTTCCTCCACTTCGAGCTTTGCTACTATCAGGCGATCGAGTGGGCGCTCGCCCACGGGCTGGGCACCGTCCAGGCCGGCGCGCAGGGGGAGCACAAGCTGGCCCGCGGCTACGAGCCCGTCACCACCTTCAGCGTCCACTTCCTTCCCGACCCCAGTTTCCGCCGCGCGGTGGCGGATTTCGTCGAGCGGGAGAAGGAAGCGGTGGCGCGCGAGATCGCGCTGCTGCGCGAGGAATTGCCCTTCCGTCGCGCATAGAAAAAGGCCCGCCGGAACCAGTCCGGCGGGCCTTCTTGCCCCTCGCGTGAACGCGAGTGTCGGTTAGGCCTGCAGCGGCGACAGGTTGACCGCCGCATGCTTGCCGCGACGATCGACCTCGAGTTCGAACTCGAGACGGTCGCCTTCGTTGAGGCTGGTCATGCCCGCCCGCTCGACGGCCGAGATGTGGACGAACGCGTCCGGCTGGCCGTCGTCGCGCTGGATGAAGCCAAAGCCCTTCATGGCGTTGAAGAACTTGACGGTGCCCGAGGCCTTCTCGCCGGTCAGCTGGCGCTGCGGCGCAGCCGCCGCCCGCTCGACCGCCATCGGCTCGCCGTCGATCCGCAGGTTGGTCGCGGAGACGCGGCCACCGCGGTCGACCAGCGTGAACTCGAGCGGCTGGCCGTCGGCGAGGTCGCTGAGACCCGCCTGCTCGACCGCCGAGATGTGAACGAACACGTCCTCGCCGCCATCGTCACGGACGATGAAGCCGAAGCCCTTCTGCGGGTTGAAGAACTTGACGACGCCCTTGCCCTCGCCAACGACCTGGGGAGGCATTCCGCCGCCGGCACCGGCACCGCCGCCGCGGAAACCGCCGCCGCCACCGCCGCCGCCGCCGAAGCGACCACCGCCGCCACCGCCGCCGAACCGGTCGCCGCCGCCGAAGCCGCCGCCACCACCGCGATAGCCACCGCCACCGCCGCCGCCACCGCCGAAGCGGTCGCCGCCGCCGCGGTAACCACCGCCGCCGCCGCCACCGAAGCGGTCACCGCCGCCGAAGCCGCCGCCGCCACCGAAGTCCGGTGTGCCGCCGCCGTAAAAGTCACCGCCGCCGCCGCCGCCGAAATCGCCCTTGTCGCGTCCGCGACCGCCCCGGTCGCCCTTACGCCCTCGATCGTAACCCATGCCCGTGCAAACTTCCTCGAACCCGATTCTCTTCAAACCAACGCGCTGGGCTCAACGGCGCAACCGGTCACGGCATGCCGATCAGACATGCTTCCGGGCCGGACCTTAGCCGAAAAAACCGCAATCCTCTAGCCGTTTGTCTCGCGCTTGCTGTCAGGAGCGGTTAAGCGGGAGCGCCGCAGGGACCGACCACAGCTTATGACCATCTATTTTCACGAAGAAGACCTTCCCTCGACCGACCTGTTCGGGCCAGGGCCGATCGCCGTCGACACCGAAGCCATGGGTCTCCATCCCGGGCGCGACCGGCTGTGCCTCGTCCAGCTGTCGGACGGCTCGGGCGACGAGCATCTGGTGCGGTTCTCGCCCGGAAGCGATTATGCCGCGCCCAATTTGAAGGCGCTGCTCGGCGATCCTGACCGGCTCAAGCTCTATCATTTCGCGCGATTCGATATCGCGATCATGAAGCATTATCTCGGCATCATGGCCGCGCCCCTCTACTGCACCCGGACGGCCTCGCGGCTGGTACGGACCTACACCGATCGCCATGGCCTGAAGGAACTGGTCAAGGAGCTGCTCGGCCAGGACCTCAACAAGCAGCAGCAGACCAGCGACTGGGGCGGTCCCGACCTCAACGACGCCCAGCGCGACTATGCCGCGAGCGACGTCCGCTACCTCCATGCGCTCAAGGACAAGCTCGACGTGCGCCTTCAGCGCGAAGGCCGCACCGCGCTCGCCCAGGCCTGCTTCGACTTCCTCCCGGCCCGCGCCGAGCTCGACCTCGCCGGCTGGCCCGAAGAGGACATTTTCGCGCACAGCTGATGAGCGAGGCGGCCAATCTCCAACGCGCGCAGGCGCAGAGCTGGGCAGAGCCCGGCAGCAGGCACGACCGGTTGATCGGCCTGCTCAAGATCGGCTTGCCCGCCGCGGTCGGGGTGATCGCCGCCATCTTCCTCGCCGTGCCGCTGACCAAGCAACAGGAAGTCAGCTTCATCCTCGACAAGAAGGATGTCAGCCGCGCCGAGGAGCGGATGAAGATCGAGGCCGCGCGCTACAGCGGCACCGACAATGAGGGGCAGCCCTTTGTCCTCGTCGCCAATCGCGCGGTCCAGCAGACCAGCGAGGTGCCGATCGTCGATATCAGCGGAATGCTCGCCCGGCTTGGACTCAAGGAGGGTCCGGCCACGATCCAGGCACTGCGCGGCCGCTACGACCTCGACAAGCAGCAGGTCGCGATCAACGGCCCGGTCCGGGTCAGCGGTCCCGAGGGCGAGCAACTCGTCACCCGCGACGTGCTGCTCGACCTCAGGAGCCGGCAGGTCCGAAGCACCGGGCAGATCGCCGGGCGGATGCCCGTGGGCAGCTTCGATGCGGCCAGCATGGCGGCCGACCTCGGCACCAAGCAGGTCGCGCTGACCGGCGGCGTGACGGGCGAGGTCAAGCTCGGGACCTTCGCCGCGTCGCGGATGCGCGCCGATCTCGACCGCCGGATTGTCGTGCTCGATGGCGGTGCGCGGTTGAAAATCGTGCCGGGGACCGTCAGATGAGCCGCATGGGGAGCCTCCGCATCTTCGCCGTCGCCTTCGGGCTGACCACCGCAGCCGTCGGCGGGGTGGCGCTCGCGCAGACGCAGGGCGGGCCGATCTCGGCACTCAAGGGGCATGACAGCAACGCCCCGATCGACGTCGCCAGCGACCGGATCGAGGTCCAGGACCGGGCCGACCGCGCCATCTTCGCGGGCAATGTGAAGGTCCGCCAGGCCGACCTCACCCTCGATACCGAGCGGCTGACCGTCGCCTACACCAGTGCGGGCAACCTCGAGATCCAGCGACTCGACGCCTCGGGCGGCGTGACCGTTCGCTCGCCCTCCGAGACCGCGCGCGGCGATTTCGGCGTCTACGACCTCAACCGCCGGCTGATCACGCTGATCGGCAATGTCCAGCTGCAGCGCGGCGATTCGCGAATCGCCGGCGCGCGCCTGACGATCGACATGAACAGCGGCCGCGCGGTGGTCGACGGCGGCCCGGCCGGGGTCGGGCAATCGGGCGGCCGGGTGACCGGGCACTTCATCGTCCCCCAGCGCCGCGGCAGCTGAGCGCATGAACGAGGCCAGCGCCATCGACCGTGCGGGACTGGCCGCCAGCGATTCGATGCGCGGGCTTGCCGTTCGCAACATCGCCAAGAGCTACGACAAGCGGCAGGTGCTGCGCGACGTCAGCCTCGAGGTGCATCGCGGCGAGGTGGTCGGCCTGCTCGGTCCCAACGGCGCGGGCAAGACCACCTGCTTCTATTCGGTGATGGGGCTGGTGAAGCCCGATGCCGGGCGGATCATGCTCGACGGGCGCGACATCACCGCGCTGCCGATGTACCGGCGCGCGATCCTCGGCCTTGGTTACCTGCCCCAGGAGACCAGCATCTTCCGCGGCCTCACGGTCGAGCAGAACATCATGGCCGTGCTCGAGGTGGCCGAACCCGACCGCGCCGCGCGCCATGCGCGGCTCGAGCAATTGCTCGGCGAATTCGGCCTCACCGGCCTTCGCGCCTCGCCCGCCATGGCGCTGTCGGGCGGCGAGCGACGGCGCTGCGAAATCGCCCGCGCGCTGGCGGCCGACCCCAAGATCATGCTTCTCGACGAGCCCTTCGCGGGCATCGATCCGCTGTCGATCGCCGACATCCGCGACCTGGTGAAGGATCTGAAGCGGCGCGACATCGGGGTGCTCATCACCGACCATAACGTCCGCGAGACGCTCGACATCGTCGATCGCGCCTGCATCATCTACGACGGCCAGGTGCTGTTCGCCGGGACCCCGGAAGCTTTGGTCGCCGACCAGGATGTCCGGCGGCTCTACCTCGGCGAAAGTTTCGAGCTCTAGGGTCGCTCGCCGTGGGACTGGGCCCCGGGCTTCAGCTTCGCGCTTCCCAGTCGCTGGTCATGAGCCAGCAGCTCCAGCAGGCGATCAAGCTGCTGCAGCTGACCAACCTCGAAGTCGAGGCCGCGATCGCCGAGGAGCTGGCGCGCAATCCCCTGCTCGAAATGGGCGGGGACGGCGATGTCGTGGTCCGCGAGGACGTCGAATATGGCGATGCGCCCGCCGACCCCAAGGGCGCCGACGAGCTCGGAGGCAAGGGCGACGAAGCGCTCGATTCCGACTGGCGGGATGCGGCCGGGGAAACCGATTCGGGTTATGAGATCGGCGCACCCGACGACGATGGCTTCGATTTCGACCGGCTGGCCTCCTGCGAGACCGGACTGTGCGAGCATCTGATGGGCCAGCTTCGCGGATCCGGCGGTCCGGTGGGTCGCGCGGCCGAGGCGATCGTCCATGAGCTCGAGGAGACGGGCTGGCTGACAACCCCGCTCAAGGGCATTGCCGAGGCGCTCGACCTGCCACTGCGCGACGTCGAGGCGGGCCTGCGGCTCGTCCAGGGTCTCGATCCGGCAGGGGTCGGCGCGCGCGACCTTGCCGAGTGCCTCGCGCTCCAGGCCAAGGCGGCCGATCGCTACGATCCCGCCATGGCGCGGCTGATCGCCAATCTCGACCTTCTCTCGCGCGGCCAGATGGCGGCCCTGAAACGCATCTGCCAGGTCGACGACGAGGATCTCGCCGACATGATCGCCGAGCTTCGCGCCTATGATCCCAAGCCCGGCTGCCGCTTCGCCGCCGAGCCGGCCACCGCGACCGAGCCCGACGTGCTGATCCGCCGGACCCCGAGCGGGTTCTCGGTCGAGCTCAATCCGGCCACGCTGCCCCGGGTGCTGGTCAATCGCCGCTACCACAGCGAGCTCAAGGCCGCGGCGACCGACCGCCCGAGCAAGGCCTGGCTGTCCGAGCAGCTCCAGAGCGCGTCCTGGCTGGTTCGCGCGCTCGACCAGCGCGCGCGCACCATCGTCCGGATCGTCAGCGCGGTCGTGGCGCAACAGGAAGCCTTCTTCCGCGAAGGGGTGACCGCGCTTCGGCCGCTCACCATGGGCCGGATCGCCGAACTGGTGGAGATGCACGAGAGCACCGTCAGCCGGGTCGCCGCGGGCAAGACCCTGCTGTGCGAGCACGGCCTGTTCGAGCTGCGCAGCTTCTTCGCCAGCGGGGTCGCCGCCGAGGACGGTGAAGGAGCGAGCGCGGAAGCGGTGAAGGCGGCGATCGCCAAGCTGGTTGCGAATGAGACCGAGGTGCTGAGCGACGATCAGCTGGTCGACATGCTGAAGGAGCAGGGTTTCGTGCTCGCCCGGCGAACGGTGGCCAAATATCGCGAGGCGATCGGGATCGGCTCCAGCGTCCAGCGTCGCCGCCAGCGGGCGATCAGCGGCAAGGCGGCCTAGAGCCGCACCCGCGCCCAGATGGGCAGGTGATCGCTCGCGATCCGCGCGCGCTCGCTATGGTGCACGCCGGCCGCTTCGATCGGGAGTGTATTGTCGATCATGATCCGGTCGAGAACCGCGATCGGGCGCCGCGCGTGGAAGCTGGGGCCAGTCGGCGCGATCCGGTAGCCGCCGTCGAGCTCCTTGAGGCAGCCAGCGGCCGAGCGCCATTCGTTGGTGTCCCCCATCAATACCGTCGGCATGGCCTGCGGACGCTGGTCGATGCACTCGAGGATCGCGCGCATCTGCCGCCGCCGCCACAGTCCCGACAGGTCGAGGTGCAGGCCGACCACGCGGATCGGCCGGTCGTGGACGAGGAGTTCGGCGAGCACCGCGCCCCGCGGCTCGAGCGTCGGCAGTTCGATCGCCGCAACGTCGAGCACGCCGACATGGCTCTTCACCAGAATCGCATTGCCGTGCCAGCCGATGTTGCGCGTATCGACCTTGAGCCAGTCGTCGACCCGCGCGCTGACCTTGGGCAGCCGGTCGAGCATCCGCCGGTTCTTCACCCCCAGAGGGAGCGGGCGGTAGGGGCTGTGCCCCTCCCACAATTCGTGCGGCACCGCCGAGGCGCGGCCACCGGTCCGCCGATCGGCTTCCTGCAGCGCGACGACATCCGCCCCGATCTCCTCCAGCACATGAAGGATTCGATGCGGGTCGCGCCGGCGGTCGAGGCCGACCGCCTTGCGCATGTTGTAGGAAGCGACGGTGAGCGTCGTGGTCACGCGAGCCCCAACCCCGTGCTGGCGTTCCCCGTTCCTAGACGTCGAGATTGGCGACGCTCAGCGCGTTTTCCTGGATGAATTCGCGCCGCGGCTCGACCACGTCGCCCATCAGCCGGGTAAAGATCTCGTCGGCGACGTCGGCCTGGGCCACTTCGACGCGGAGCAGCGAGCGGTTGGCCGGGTCGAGCGTGGTTTCCCACAATTGCTCGGCGTTCATCTCGCCCAGCCCCTTGTAGCGCTGGATGCTGAGGCCCTTGCGCCCGGCCGCGAGCACCGCGTTGAGCAGCTCGGAGGGACGGGTGACGTCGATCGGCTTGCCCTTGGTGTCGGCCGCCGCAGCCTCGAGCGCTTCCTCGCCCTCGCCCGCACCGACGGTCGGCTCGGCTTCGGCCTGCGCGCCCTTGCGGAGGGTCCGGAGGATCGCCGGACGGGCGTAGGTCTCGCGCTGCTCACCGGCGAGCGCGTGGAGCTTGCGGGCCTCGGCGGAGGTGATGAAGCTCGGCTCGACGATGGTGACATCGGTCACCCCGCGCCATAGCCGGCGCAGCAGATAGCCGCCCTCATGCGCGAGCTCGCCCGACCACTGCCCCTCGGAATCGCCTAGCTGGAGCCAGGTCGCGACCCTGGCGATCGCTTCCTGGCGGCCGCTGTCGCCGAGCGCCGGATCGAGCGCGCCGGCAAGGGCCAGGGCCTCGAGCAACGCGGGGTCATACTTCTTCGGCGCATAGCGCAGGAGGGTGCGAATGCGCCGGGCGTGGTCGACGAGCGTCTTGAGGTCGGCGCCCTGACGGACCTCGCCATTGCTGTCGAGCTGCAGGCCCTCGAGCCCCGCCTCGACCAAATAGTCGTCGAGCTGGCTGTCGTCCTTGAGATAGACCTCCGAGCGGCCCCGCGCGACCTTGTAGAGCGGCGGCTGGGCGATGAAGAGGTGCCCCGCGGCGATCAGCTCGGGCATCTGCCGGTAGAAGAAGGTCAGCAGGAGCGTGCGGATGTGCGCGCCGTCGACGTCGGCGTCGGTCATGATGACGATCTTGTGGTAGCGCAGCTTCTCGAGATTGAAGTCCTCGCGGCCGATACCGGTGCCCAGCGCCTGGATGATCGTCCCGATCTCGCGGCTCGACAGCATGCGGTCGAAGCGCGCGCGCTCGACGTTGAGCAATTTGCCGCGCAGCGGAAGGATCGCCTGATTGTGGCGGTTGCGGCCCTGCTTGGCCGAGCCGCCGGCCGAATCGCCCTCGACCAGGAACAGTTCGGACAGCGCCGGATCGCGCTCCTGGCAGTCGGCGAGCTTGCCGGGCAGCGAGGCGATGTCCATCACGCCCTTGCGCCGGGTAAGTTCGCGGGCGCGCTTGGCGGCCTCGCGCGCGGCGGCGGCGTCGATGATCTTCTGGATGATCGAACGGGCGTTGGCGGGATTCTCCTCCAGCCATTCGCTCATCTTGTCGCTCATCAGCGCTTCCAGCGGCTGGCGCACCTCGGAGCTGACCAGCTTGTCCTTGGTCTGCGAACTGAATTTGGGATCGGGCAGCTTGACCGAGACGATGGCGGTCAGGCCCTCGCGCATGTCGTCGCCGGTGAGGGTGACCTTCTCCTTCTTCAGCATGCCCGACTTTTCGGCATAGCCGTTGACGGTTCGGGTCAGCGCGGCGCGGAAGGCGGCGAGGTGGGTGCCGCCGTCGCGCTGGGGGATGTTGTTGGTGAACGGCAGGACGTTCTCGTAATAGGAATCATTCCATTCGAGCGCGACGTCGATGCCGATCCCGTCACGCACCGCCGAAATGGCGATCGGCTCGGGGAAGAGCGGGGTCTTGGCGCGGTCGAGATACTTCACGAAGGCGGCAATCCCGCCCTCGTAGAAGAGCTCGACTTCCTTGCGCTCCTCGTGGCGGGCGTCGGCCAGCACCAGCCGCACGCCCGAGTTGAGGAAGGCGAGCTCGCGGTAGCGATGCTCGAGCTTCTCGAAGTCGAACTCGGTGATCTTGAAGGTCGCCGGGCTCGGCAGGAAGGTAACACGCGTGCCCGTCTTGCCCGGAGGCGCGGTGCCGACGACCTTCAGCGGCGCGACCGCGTCGCCGTGGGCGAAGCGCATGAAATGCTCCTCGCCGTCACGCCAGATGGTGAGGTCGAGGAATTCGGACAGCGCATTCACCACCGAGACGCCGACGCCGTGGAGGCCGCCCGACACCTTGTAGGCATTGTCGTCGCTGGTGTTCTCGAACTTACCGCCGGCGTGGAGCTGGGTCATGATGACCTCGGCCGCCGACACGCCTTCCTCGGCGTGGATCCCCGTCGGGATGCCGCGGCCATTGTCCTCGACCGTGACCGAGCCGTCGGGATTGAGCTGGATGAGGATGCGGTCGCAATGACCCGCGAGCGCCTCGTCGATCGCGTTGTCGCTGACCTCGAACACCATGTGGTGGAGACCCGAGCCGTCGTCGGTGTCGCCGATGTACATGCCGGGGCGCTTGCGCACCGCGTCGAGGCCCTTCAGGACCTTGATGCTCTCGGCGCCGTAACTGTTCTGGTTCGCTTCTTCTGCCATGAGAAGGATATAGCGTTTCGTGACGCGAAGTCACGCGCGTGCGGGCGCGCGTGCGACCTTGGACCCTGCATCGTCGCGCGATTGTTCGGAACCGTGCAAGGCGGGGAGAAACACAGGCATGAACCAGTTGGCGCACGTCTTGCGCAAGGTTGGAAAGCAGATCGGATTCCGGGCCGCTTTGATCGCCATCCTGACGGTCATGCTCGCCCTGCTTGCGGCGGTACTGGCACCGCTCATCCTCTACGACCTGTCGATCAAGATCGGCGCCGACGCGGTCGACGACATCCTGACGATTCTCGCTTCCTCGATGCTCGCGGTGACGACCTTCTCGATGACCGCGATGGTGACCCTCGCCGCCGGCCACCGGCTTGCCCACTGCCTGCTGAGAAAGCCGCCGCCGCCGCGCAAGGCTCGAGCGAGCGCGTGGACTGGCCGATATCGATCGACGAGTTGCTGGAGGACCTTCTAAGGCCGATCGCACGCGATGGCGCCACCTTGGCCGAGGTCCAGATCCGGCTGCAGCGCCTCCTCGGCAGCATCGCGCTTCGTGCCGACGTGTTGGCGCCAGCCATGCGCGGGCTGTAGGATTATGCGATGGCGCAGGTCGACGCCTCGACCATGATCGAGGCCGACCGCGCGCGGGTCAGGCGCGCCCGTGAGCGCGCCTTTCACCACCTTGGGAATGATCAGCCCGCGCGGCGCTGACCGCCACCGCTCGGACCACGACGACGCTGGCCGCCGCCGGGGCGACCGCCGCCGGGCTGGCCGGCCGGGCGCTGACCGCCGTGCCGCTGACCCTGCTGCTGCTGTCCCTGCCCGCCCGGGCGGACGGGATTGCCGACCGGCCCGCGCACCGCACCGGGCACGCCGCGCATCGAACGGCCGCCCTCGCGGGGGCCATTGCGATCCTCGGGCATGTCGGCCCGCGGATCGTTGCGCGGCAGGCCGTGGCGCTGCGGATCGCGGGCATGGCCGCGCGCACCGCTTTCGTTGCGACGGTTGCGCTGGTTCTGCTGCGGCGCGCGCTTGGGTTCAGGCTTGAGGCGCTTCATCGCCTCGACCGCCTGCATGAAGCCCTGCGGCAGCGCGACCTCGGTCAGCTTCTGCCGGGTAAGCTTTTCGATATCCTTGAGGAACGGGCGCTCCTCGCGGTCGCAATAAGCGATGGCGATGCCGTCGGCGCCGGCGCGCGCGGTGCGGCCGATCCGGTGAACATATTGCTCGGGGACGTTGGGCAGGTCGTAATTCACGACGTGGCTGACGCCCGGAATGTCGATCCCGCGCGCAGCGATGTCGGTCGCCACCAGGATCGGCACGCTGCCGTCGCGGAAGGCGTCGAGCGCGCGTTCGCGCTGGGGCTGGCTCTTGTTGCCGTGGATCGCATTGGCCGCGATCCCCGCCGCCGCCAGCATCCGCACGATCTTGTCGGCGCCATGCTTGGTCCGGCTGAAGACGAGCGTCCGCTCGATGTCCTTGCCGTTCTGGAAGAACAGGGTGAGGAGCGCGGTCTTCTCGGCCTGGTTGACGAAGGTGACGAACTGCTCGACCCGCTCGGCGGTCGTGGCGACCGGGGTCACCGCGACTTCTGCCGGATTCTTGAGATACTCGTCGGCGAGGCTCTTGATGGTCTTCGGCATGGTCGCCGAGAAGAACAGGGTCTGGCGCTTGGCCGGGATCAGCTTCACGATCCGCTTCAGCGCATGGATGAAGCCGAGGTCGAGCATCTGGTCGGCCTCATCGAGGACCAGGATCTCGAGATTGGCGAGGCTCAGCGCGCGCTGGTCGACGAGGTCGAGCAGGCGGCCCGGGGTCGCGACCAGCACATCCAGCCCGCGGCTGACGGTACGGATGCTCTTGGCATTGGCGACGCCGCCGAAGATCACGCCGACAGTGGTCTTGAGACCCGCGCCATAGGCTTCGGCACTGGCCGCGATCTGGCTGGCGAGCTCACGCGTCGGCGCGAGCACCAGCATGCGGATCTGGCCGGGCTTGAGGAAGGCCGGGCGATTGGCCGCGAGGCGCTGCAGCGACGGGGCCATGAAGGCCGCGGTCTTGCCGGTGCCGGTCTGGGCGATGCCGAGCAGGTCGCGGCCCTCGAGGACGTGCGGGATGGCCTGCGCCTGGATCGGCGAGGGCTGGGTGTAATTCTTGGCGGCAAGCGCCTTCAGGAGGGGCGTCGAGAGCCCGAGCTGTTCAAACGTCGTGGTCATTCAAAAATTCCAACATGACACGCCGGCCAGTGGAGACCACGGGCCGGGCGGGGTGAGATAAGTGCCCCGCGTGATGTGGGAACTTGAAACGGAACCGAGACGCGGGCCGGCGCCCATGAGGCTGCCGATCACGCCGCTTTGTGGCGTCTCGCTGCCGGCCATATAGGGGCGGGCCGCGGAAAAGTCCAATCAGCCGCCGACCGCGACCATCGTGGCGTCGCCGATTCCATCGAACAAGGCGGCCTCGGTGGCGGTCATCCACACCTGTCCGCGGCCGGCGAGCCGCTCGAACAGGGCGGCGCGGCGGCCGGGGTCGAGATGCGCCGCGACCTCGTCGAGCAGCAGGATCGGCGGCGCGCCCCGCCGGGCGGCGACCAGCTCGGCATGGGCGAGGACGAGGCCCAGCAGCAGCGCCTTCTGCTCGCCCGTCGAGCAGCGCTCGGCCGGCTGGCGCTTGGCGACATGGGTGACGAGCAGGTCCTGCCGGTGCGGCCCCTCGGTGGCGCGTCCCGCCGCAGCGTCGCGTCCCCGGTTGACGCGCAGGAGGGCGGCAAGGTCGGTCGGCACCGGCCGGTCGAGCGCGATTGCCGGCCGGGCAAAGAGGTCGTCGGGCACCGCCGCCAGCGCTTCGGACAGGCCGGCGACCGTGCGCGCCCGCGCCTCGGCCAGCGCCGCGCCATGCTCGGCCATGCCGGCCTCGAGGGCCGACAGCCATTCGGGATCGGCGCCCTCGGGCTCGGCGAGAAGCTTGTTGCGGGCCCGCATCGCCGCTTCATAGCGCGAGGCGTGGTGGGCGTGGCCCGGCTCGAGCGCGAGGACGAGCCGGTCGAGAAAGCGGCGGCGATCACCGGCCGAGCCGCTGAACAGGCGGTCCATCGCAGGAGTCAGCCACAGAACGGACAGCCACTCGGCGAGGCTGTTGACCGACGCCGTCGCCCCGTTGACCCGGACCTGCCGGCGCTCGGGCGCGGCGGCGAGGGTTCCAGTGCCGAGCCGCGTTTCGCCGAGCTCGGCCGAGACCGCCCAGCCGCCCGGGCCGTCGCCGCGCGCCATCTCCGACAGCGCCGCCCCGCGCAGGCCGCGCCCGGGCGCAAGCATCGACACGGCCTCGAGGATATTGGTCTTGCCCGCGCCATTCTCGCCGAAGAGGCAAACGAAGCCGGGCGCCGGCACAAGGGTCAGCGCCGCATGGTTGCGAAAGTCGCTGAGCGTCAGCCGGTCGAGCATCAGCGAGCTGCGGCAACCCGCGCCGGGGCCCGCGACCAGCCGATCGCCCACAGCACCAGCACCATGCTGACCGGGATGTCGAGGAAGGTCGTGTAGACCAGCCAGAAATCGGTGCTGAAGGCCCAGGCGACGAGGCTGTTGCCCCCGGCCATGACCAGCCCGACCAGCCCCATGCCGATCGCGAGACGGCGCTCGTCGATGTCGGCGAAGGCCATGTAGCGATTGAGCCCGGCGCCGAGCTTGCGGCCCTTGAGCACGAGCCCGTCGAACAGGAAACAGGCCGCTCCGATCAGCCCGACGATGGTCGAGCGCTGCTTGATCACAGCCTCGTCCTCGAAGGCGATGGCGAACCCTGCGCTGACCAGCAGCATGACGATTCCGAACAGCGCCATCCCGCCGACGAGGTCGACCTTCACGAAGCGCTGGACCACCAGCAGCGCGATCCCCACCGCGGCGCCGACGAGGGCTGCCGTCTTGAGATCGGTGAACTTGGCGACGAGGAAGAACAGGATCCCGGTGGCGATGTCGACCGCGATCGGAACCTTGTTGCGCTTCAGCTTGTCGGGGTCATAGGCGGGCTGGCCGTCGCCGCGCTGCTGCGTCATCGTCCGGGCGAGCCGCGCGGGAAAGGCGATGGCCTTGCCCGGATGGCTTTCGTGGACGAGCGCGCCATCGACCCGCACGGCGATGCCGATGTTGTACCAGTTGATGTAGCCGGCCTCGACCTCGAGCGCGCGGCCGTCGGGCAGGCGATGGGCCAGGCGGTGGTTGCGGACCGCATCCGGTCCCGAGGCCGGGGTCCGGTCGTGCGCGACCTCGTCGCCGTCGACGATCAGCCGGCTGGCGAGGCCGCTCATCCGGCTTTCCACCAGCACCCAGCATTCGTGGATCACGCCGAGCGCGAAGCGCCGCTTGTAGACCCACAGAGGCTTGCCCGTCGTGGCAGGGGAATGAGTGCCGGTCGGATCCATCGCCCGTCGATACGCAGGGACGAGGAGGAGCGCCAGACGCCCGAGGGTTCGAGGAGGCGCGTCCGTTCCCCTCCGGAAGCGCCTCCCCGGGCATCGGTCGAGGGTAAGGTGATGACCGAGGCCGCAGGCGGACCATAGCGATCCGGCCAGCCACGAAAATCGGCCGTTGCCGCGTCTAACGGAAGCTGGCGTTTTCCATAGTGTATCGGATCGGCCACAGTGAGTGGCAGGCACAAAGCCTATGCTGGCGCAGACATTGTGGCTTGCCTAGCATGGCGCGGACCGGCGTCGGTCGCTCGTCAGATCTGGACAGGATGGGTAGCGTCACGACCAGTAGCAGCGCCGACCGCTTTCACTTCGACCCGGCGATCCCCGCAATCAGCGTCGGCGACCGGACGACCCTGCTCGACAGCCGCGCGGCGGCGATCTTCGCCTTGCTGCAGGCCCGCGCGGGGGAGCGGGTCGGCAAGGACGAACTCCTGTCGGCGGCCTGGCCCAACCAGGTGGTTCACGAAAATTCGCTGGCCAAGGCGATCAGCAAGCTGCGCCGCGCGCTCGCCGGCTCGGGCCTCGAAATCGCGCCGATCTACGGGGTCGGCTATTGCCTGCGTGCGGCCCCTTCGCCCGAAGCGAACCCGATCGCCGGAGCCGCGGCATCTGCGGGTGACAGGGCGAGCCGCTGGCCCCTGTGGGCCGCAATCGCGATCCTCTCCCTCGTCCTTGCCGCGACCCTCGTTTTGCGCTTGCCCTCGGCCACGGCGCTGCGGACGACGCCGCCGGCCACCCACGATCCCCCCGGTGCGATCGCGACCATCCTGTGGGTCGACGACCATCCCGCGAACAATCGCGCGGAGGTCGCGCTCTTCCGCCAGCGCCGCATCGCCGTCCATCTCGCCGAGACCAGCGAGGATGCGATGCGGCTCGTCGCGATGAACGACTATCGACTGGTGATCAGCGACCTCGGGCGCGGCGAGGATCGCCTGGCGGGCCTCAAGCTGACCCAGGCGCTGCGCGAACGCGGCGCCGAGGTCCCGATCATCATCTACACCATCCGCCCTTCCGCCCCCGAGCGTCAGGCCGCGCAGCGCCGGATGATCGCCGAAGCGGGCGCCTCGGACCTTGCCCTCACCCCGAGCGAGGTGCGCGAAAAGGTCCTCGGCCGGGTCGGGGGCTGAATGCCTCGATCTGCGAGAATGAGCGCGTTTTCAGGAATTTTCAGGATTGCGGGAAAGATTGGCGCTGCCATCGCCGCCAGCATTTGCGCGACATCAGCGAGCGCGGAGCGGTAAGTTGGCGTATGATCGCGACAGCATGATCGTTGAGTTCGACCCGGGCACCGGCGCGGGGAGCGATGGCCGCGGCGTCCCCTTGCCCTTTCCCCTCGCGCCCGGCTTCCACCGGTCGCCAGGGCCGTGCGAGCCGGCCGGCGCCAAGGCAAGGATCCTCTCGCCGCGCGAGCGGATGGTGATCGAGCTTCTGGCCGACGGCCTGCGCGTGAGCCGAATCGCCGACCAGATGGGCATCAGCGAGCCGACGGTCGCCTTGCACCTCAGCAACTGCCGCCGGAAACTGCGCGCCGCGACGACCCCGCAGGCCGTCGCCCGGGCGCTCCTCTACGGCGAGATCACCGTTCGCGGCTGACCTGCGGCCGAAGCGGCGCCGCGCGGGCCCGTGCAGCCCCTTCCCAGAGAAATTGTGATGGACCGGCCGACGGGCTTATGTTGAGCCTCGTCATATGCTTGCCAACGGTCACGCCGTGCGCCCGCCCGCCGAGCTCAACGACCGGGAACTCGAGGTTCTCCGGCTGCTCGCCGCCGGCCATACCGTCAAGACGATCGCCGTCGAGCTCGGCCGCTCGGAAGCTTCGATCCACGAACGCCTGCGCGAAGCCCGGCGCAAGACGGGCGTGGGCAGCAGCCGCGAGCTCGCGCGCCGCCTTCGCGACCAGGAAAATTGGGACAGGAATATCGATCTTCCGGTCGCGGCCGTCTCGGCGAACGATCCTGGCCAACCCGGATCGTCCGGGCGTCCAGCATCGAAAGGAATTGCCGCCATGCTGATCGTCACCTCACTCGCCGGATTGGGCCTGGTCCTCGCCCCCCCCGCTGCCGAACGGCAGGCACTTTTCCACCCCGCCGCTGCGTCCGCCGCACAAGGCCCGAGCATCGCCGGTCACTGGATGCTCGACGTCGCCGGGATCCCCGCCGAGGAACGGCCCCAGCGGGTCGTCATCGCCTTCTTCCAGGGACAAGATCGCCGCTGGTCGACCGCGGTCGAGATCGTCGCGCCCGACGGGAGCACCAAGCAGGGGAGGTCGATCGCCGCGCCCGACGGCGTTCCCGTGCCGATCAGCGGCAATCTCGGCTTTGCGGACAGCGTCGCCCTTCGCCAGCCGGCGGCCAACTCGCTCGTGATGACGCTCCGGCTGGCAGGCCAGCCGGTATCGACCCGCGTCTATACCGTCGCCAAGGACGGGCGCAGCATGACCGAGACGATCGTCTGGCCAGGCGCCGACGCAGCGAAGATGGAGAGCACCCGCTTCGTTCGGGTCGACTGACCCTCCCGCCATCGATCGACGGTTCGCTCCCCGACGCATTCGCGAAGGGGAGCGACAACCATCAGACCCGCATCGGCATCAGGACGTAGAGCGCGCTCGACTTGTCGTTTTCGCGCAGCAGGGTCGGCGCGGCGGCATCGGCGAGGTGGACCTCCACCGTATCGCCATCGATCTCCGACAGGATGTCGAGAAGATAGCGCGCGTTGAACCCGATCTCGAGCCCGTCGGCGCTGTAGTCGGCGGCCAGTTCCTCGGTGGCGAGGCCGTTCTCGGGCGAGGTCACCGACAGGGTGACGCGGTCGCGGTCGAGGCTGATCTTGACCGCGCGGGTCTTTTCGCTGGCGATGGTCGCAACGCGGTCGACGCCGGCCTTGAAGCTCGCGGGGTCGAGCTTGAGGAGCTTGTCATTCGCGGTCGGGATCACCCGGTTGTAGTCGGGGAAGCTGCCGTCGATCAGCTTGCTGGTCAGCACCGCATGGCCGAGCACGAAGCGGATCTTGGTCGCCGAGAGCGAGACCTCGACTGTGCCCTCGACCTCGTCGAGGAGCTTGCGAAGCTCGAGCACGCACTTCTTGGGCACGATCACATCGGGCATGCCGTCGGCGCCCTCGGGCTTGGGCACGGTGACCCGCGCGAGCCGGTGGCCGTCGGTGGCCGCGGCCTTGAGCATGTCGTCGGCGACGTGGAGGAAGATGCCCATCAGATAATAACGGGTCTCTTCCGAGCTGATCGCGAACTTGGTCTTGTCGATGATCTGGCGCAGCGTCGCGGCCGGAAGCTCGAACCTGCTGGGCAGCTCGCCCTCGGCGATGACCGGAAAATCGTCGCGCGGCAAGGTCGAGAGATTGAAGCGGGCGCGGCCGGCGACGACCTGCATCTTGCCGTCGGCGGCGCTCAGTTCGACCTGGCTGCCCTCGGGCAGCTTGCGGACGATGTCGAAGAAGGTGTGGGCCGACACCGTCGTCGCGCCGGCGGTCGTGACATTGGCGGGCACGGTCTCGTCGACCTGCAGGTCGAGATCGGTCGCCATCAGCCGCAGCGAGCCGTCCTCGCGCGCATCGAGCAGGACGTTCGACAGGATCGGAATGGTGTTCCGCCGTTCGACGACGGATTGCACGTGGCTGAGGCTCTTGAGGAGGGTGGCTCGTTCGATCGTCGCCTTCATCGCAGCTGCTCAGTCCTTTGCCCCGGCGCCCGGCGGCCGCCCTCGAAGGGGTCCGCCCGGCAAATGTGTCGGCTCGTTATAGCGGCGAGTGGGGCCCGGGGAAGGGGGATTGCGGCGGGTTCAGGCCTCGACGGCGAGGACGTTCGCGGAGCGTGGCACCGCCGCAAGCGCCTGCTGGGTCTTGCTGACGGCGCCGGCGAGGCGACGAAGGGCGGGAGTGACCCCTCGTGCCTCGCCGGAAGCGGCAGCGGCAATCGCGATTTCGAGCAGCCGCGCGGCTTCGGCGACCTGCCCTGCGCCCAGATTGGCGGCGGCGCCCTTGAGGCTATGGGCCTCGGCGGCGGCCCGCTCGAAGTCCCGGTCGGCAAGCGCCTCACGAACCATGCGGGGGCGTTGCTCGAGCTCGCCCGCGAGAAGGGACAGCAGTTCGTCCAGCCGCGCATCACCCAGCAAGGTCCGCATTTCCTCGAGCGCACGGCCGTCGAGGCTGGTCGGAACGGAGAGTTTTCGAGGTGGGACACCACGCCTGACGCGTCCGCTGGCGACGTCCGCCAGCGTTGCTCCGAGGAGACGGCTGTCGACCGGCTTGGTCAGCACCGAGTCGATCCCGGCGTGGGCGAAATTGGGTCTGCTCACCGCCCCCGCATCGGCGGTCAGCGCGATGATCGGGGTTTGCGCCGAGGGGCCGCCGCCCTGACGGATGCGCTCGGCGGCGGTGAGGCCGTCGCAGCGCGGCATCTGCATGTCCATCAGGATGAGGTCGAAGCAGCGGGTCGCCGCGGTTGCCACCGCCATCTCGCCGTCCCCGGCCGCGGTCAGCCGATGCCCCAGACGCTTGCACAGCGCGGTCACGAGCAGCTGGTTCACCGGATTGTCCTCGGCGAGAAGGATGTCGAGCGAGCGGGCCGAATCACGGGTCTCTTGGGTTTGCGCCGGGAGGGACGGCGCCGCGAGCGGCAAGGTCACGGCCACGGTGAAGGTCGAGCCCTGGCCTTCACGGCTCTCGATCGTGATGGTCCCGCCCATGGCGGCGACCAGCCGGCCGCTGATCGCGAGACCGAGGCCGGTGCCGGTCTCGGCGGCCGGGGTCTCGCCCTGCACGAAGGGCTCGAACAGGCGCTCGAGAAGGTCTGGCGGGATGCCGATGCCTTGGTCGCTGACCGACAGTCGAAGTGCCCGCTTCGCCGGGCCGCGCTCCTCGATCGCGCAGCGCAGGCGAATCGTGCCCTCGCTGCTGAACTTGATCGCGTTCGAGAGGAGGTTGCTGAGCACCTGCCGGAGCCGGAGCGCATCCCCGCGCAGCCACAGCTCCTCCGTAGGCAACCCCTCGAAGTGCAGAGACAGGCCGCGGGTCGAGGCGGTGTGGTCGAACAGGCGCATCGTGGTGAGCAAGGTGGCACCAATCTCGAAGGGCTCCTCGGCGATCGTCAGGCGTCCCGCATCGACCTTGCTGAAGTCCAGAATGTCGTTGAGCACCGCCATCATCAGGTCGGCCGATTGGTGCAGCGTCTCGAGGTAGAGATCGCGTTCGCTCGGCGTGGGATCGCCCGCCAGAAGCTCGATCATGCCGAGCACCCCCGTCATGGGGGTGCGGATCTCGTGGCTCATCGTCGCGAGGAACTGGCTTCGGAACGCGGCGGCCGAGCGGGCTTCGTGCAACGCGGCGACCAGCTGCTGCTCGGCGCGAAGCTTGTCGGTGATTTCGCTGACCACCCCGAACAGGCCGCTGCCGTCGCCATCCTCGTCCTTGCGCTGGATCCGCAGCTGGAAGGTGCGCGGCGCGCCCTCGGAGCGCATGCGGACGACGCATTCGATTGGGGTCAGGCGGCGCCGGGCCTTGGCGAGGGCGCGCAGGAGCAGCCGGCGGTCGGTTTGCGCCACCTGGGCGAGGGCCTCGGCCGGATCGGCAGTGAGCTGGGCGAAGCCGAGCAGGGTCGCCGCTTCCTCGGAGAAGAGCAGTTCGCGGCGGTCGGCATCGAACACCCAATGGCCCAGCGAGGCGAGTTCCTCGGCCATTCTCAGGAGGTGATTGGCCTCCCGGATACGCGCCGCGCTCGCGGTCGCCTGCCGCTCGGCATTGTGCCGCTCGTGGATGTCGCGCAGCGTGGCGACGATGATTGCCGGCTCGTCGCGGGACAGGACACCGGGCTCTCCGGTCGGGAGCGGCGCCTCGGCCTTTTCCTCATGGTGAAGAGAGCCCGAACGGGTGTGCGCCTCCATCCAGCGATAGCCGCCACGCGCGTTGCGCAGTCGGACGCAGGCGACCGCATGGCCGTAACGAACTGTCCGGCCGATGGCGGCGAGGAGGCGCTGGCGATCATCGGGAAACAGCCGTTCGAGCAGCAGGGGACCGCGCAAGGCCTGCTCTTCGAGGCCGAGCAGGCGCCGCGAGGCGCCCGAGACAAACAGGGCGTGACCGCTCGCATCGAGGCGGAGGATGAGGTCACTGCTCTGGTCGGCGAGCAGGCGGTAATGTTCCTCACGCTGGCGCAGGGTGGCGGCCGTGCGTCCACGCTGCTCGTTCAGGGTCGCGATCGGGAGCACGAGGATGACCGCCGTCGCCATATAGGCCTGCAACAGGAACATCCGCGAGCTCTCGCTCACGGACAAGGCGCTCAGCGGGCCATGGCCAAGAAGCGTCGCGGCACCCGCGATCGCGCAGGCGAGCGCGACCGCGAGCGTGGCCTGGTGGAGACGTAAGCGAAGGCCCGCGAGGACCAGCCCCGGAGTCGTCAGGAACAGCAATTCGGCATTGGCCGTGAAGACCCAGGCCCCGGTAACCGCGATCAGGGCGAGCAGGAGGGCGAATTCGATCCGCCCGGCGCGGCCGCGCGCGGAGACGGGGCCGGGAAGCGATTGGCGGGCGACCACGGACAGCGCGACCGGCAGCAGCATCATGATGCCCAGCATGTCGGCGACGTACCAGTGCGACAGCGCGGCGATGCTCGCGCCCGCCCCGGCCAGCGCAAGCACGAGCCCGGCGAGCGCGGTCGACACCAAGGGCGCGCTGATCGCCAGCAGCGCGAGGGTTTCGAGCTGGGCGACCGACACGATCGGCACGGGCTCGCGGTGCCAGTGAACGAACGACCAGGCGACGATCGCGATCTCGACGAGATTGCAGCCTGCAAGACCGATGGCGAGCGGAAGGCCGTCGCCCGACAGGAGATTGGCCGCGACGTAGCCGAGGCCCCCCGCCGTCATCAGTCCCGCCCATTCGCGGCGGGGGCGCATCAGCAGCAGGGCAATGAGCGCGGCATTGGCGAGCCACAGCATGGCGATCCGTCCGCCCTCTGCGGTCAGCAGGATCCCGGACAGCGCCAGGGCAAGGGTGAGGACGGAAGCGAGGAGAAGGGGCAGGCCGGTTGTCGCGGCGGCGCGCAGGGCGCGAAACATGTCGGTTCACTCCAGCAATCCGGCTGCCGGAGGGTTTCCGATCCGCTGCGTTCGTTCCAGCGGTGAAACGTCCGCATCGGAGGAGGGTCGCGAAGTTGTCTTCGCGGCCTCCTCCGAATTGGATACGTTACTTCGCCGCGGGCAGCGGGAGCACCGCGTCGATCGGGTGAATGACGCCGTTGCGGGCCGGACGCTCGTCGCCGACGAAGCGCGCCCCGCCCGAGCCGCTGTCACCAATTCGGAAGACATTGCCTTCCTTGGTGACGGTGAGCGGGTCGCCGGCCATGGTCGCGAGGGTGGCCTTGCCGCCGCCGCTCTCCACCGCTCGCGCGAGGTCGGCGACGAGGATCGTGCCCGGCAGGATATGATGGCGCAGCAGCCCGGTGAGCTCGGCCTTGCCGGCAGGAGACTGCAGCCGCTCGAGCGTCCCGGCGGGAAGCGCGTCGAGGGCCTGGTCCGTCGGCGCGAGGAGCGTGTAAGGCTCCTTGCCCGAGAGGATCGGCTCCATCCCGGCCGCCTTGATCAGCCCGGCCAGCCGCGGCTGCGATCCGAGCAGGGCCCCGAGGTCATCCTTGGGCACCGCGGTCGCGGTCGAGAGATTGCTTTCGGTCGAGCCAGCGGGAGCGGCATTGCCGTTGCCCCCCTGCTGCCCGCAGGCGGCGAGCAGCAGGGCGAGGCTTGCGAGGGGAACGACGCCGCGCATCAGACGAGGGTCTCCACGATCGCCTGGACGAGGCGCGTGGTCGGATCGACCTGATAGATGTAGCCGTCGTTGTAGCGATACCAGGCGTCCGGCGTGTCCGCATAGCGATCGCGATAGGCGTAGGGCACGTTATAGACGTCGTAGCCCGCCGGCATCGGCTGGCCGATCCCGAACCCGCCGGCCAGCAGCGACACGATCCCATCGATCACGCCGTCGTTGCGACCGACCTGGTAGATCGAGCCGTCGCCGTAGCGATAATAGTAATCGCTATTGTCGGCATACCAGGGCTGGTACTGGGTCGGCACGTTGTAATAGCCGAGATAGTCCTGCGGATAGGCCGCGCCGACGTAATAAGCGCCGGTGTAATCGTTGTAGAGCGGCCAGTAGCCGTCGACATAATTACGATCGCGGTCGATCCGGTACACGTAATTGTCCCCGGTCCGGTAGTAATAATCGTCATTGTCCGGGTACCAGCTGCGGTAGAGCGGCGGCAGCAGCGCCGAGCCGAGTGCGACCGGCGCGACCGCGCCGACCAGCTTGCGGGCCTGGCCCGGGGGCAGGCAGCCGTTGTTCTTGGCCGCGAGGCCCGGCGGGCAGCCGTCGACGAGGCCCGTCTGGCGGACCGACTGGAAAACGGTCGGATTGCTAAAGAAACGCGAGCCCCGGACGACCTCGGCAATCCGCCGGTCGGACCCGCGTAGCTCAAGCTCGCGTCCGGCCTGGCGAAGTTCGACCGGGCGGCCGTTGCCGCGCTCGAGCTTGCGCTCGGGACCACGCATGGCGTCGCGACGGACCTCGCGGACCGGGCCGCGCTCCATCCTGGGACCGCGCTCCATTTTTGAACCGCGCTCCATCCTGGGCGCGCGCTCGGGACCGCGCATCGCCTGGCGTTCGGCGCGCTGCGAACCACCGCCGCCGCGCATCGCCATTCCGCCGCCGTTGCCACCGCCGCGCTGCATCTTGGGGCCGCCACCGCCGCCACCGCGCTCCATCTTGGCGGGACCACCGCCGCCGCCGCCGTGCGGGCCGCCGTGGCCCTTGCCCTGCGCCATGGCGGGACCAGTGATTGCCAGCGCCGCGGCGCCAGCCAGAATCATGCTCTTTCTCATCGGAGAGCTCCTTTCGGGAGCGTTGAACGGCCCGCCGACGCGGTTCGTTCCTGAATTCACCAAGCGTTACAGTCGCTTCGTCGCCCGAAGGTGAATGGCAGATTTCCGCGCTCAGGCGGAACGATCTTCCTCGATCCAGTCACGATCCATCCGCCGGCTTGCGATCCAAGCGAGAAGCGCGGCGACGAGGTAGAAGCCGAGCACGCCCATGGCGGCGTAGCGCAGCGATTCGGCGCCGTAGCTGGTCTTCAGATGGGTCGAGATGGCGCCGATCAGCTTGGGGCCCACGCCCAGTCCGATGAGATTGTTGATCAGGAGGAAGAAGCCCGCCGCCGTGGCGCGCTGGGCCGGCGCGACGAGATGCTGGACCGCGGTCGTGATGGGGCCGAGCCAGAGGATATTGAGCGCATTGGGGATCAGCAGCAGCGGCCAGGCGACCGCGAGATTCGGGCTGAGAAAGCCGAACAGGAAGAAGGGTGCGGTGACCAGCCAGGCGATCGCGGGCAGCAGCGCATACCATTTGCGGTCGAGGTGACCGAGCCTGTCGGCGAGGACACCGCCCGCGAACACGCCCGCGGTCCCGCCGATGAGCAGGAGCGAGCTCATGAACTGGCCCGACTGGATCAGGCTGAGGTCAAAGCTGCGGATGAGGATCGACGGGGTCCAGAGCGCGAGGCCGTAGCCGACCAGCGAGCTCATCGAGGCGGCAAAGGCGAGCAGCCAGAAGGTCGGCTTGGCGGCGAGCGTCTTGAAGACGGTGCCGGCGCGGGGGCGTTCGGCGGGCGTGGCCGTGACCGGCTTGGGCAGGTCGCGCACGACCCATTTGAGGATCGGCGCGAGGACGAGGCCGATCATGCCCATGACGAAGAAGGCGGTCTGCCAGTTGAAATTGGCGGCGAGATAGGCACCGATGATGGTGCCACCGCCTAGGCCCAGCGGAACGCCGAGCGAATAGATGCCGAGCGCGCGGGCACGGCGTTCGGGCGGGAAATAGTCGCTGATGATGGCGTAGGAGGGGGCGACGCCGCCCGCTTCGCCGATCCCGACGCCGAGGCGGTAGAGGAACAGCTGCCAGAAGCCCGTCGCGGTGCCGCAGAGCGCGGTGAACCCGCTCCACACGGTGAGGCTGGCGGTGACGACCCAGCTGCGGCTGGTCCGGTCGGCCAGAAGCGCGAGCGGCACGCCGAGCACCGAATAGAGGATGGCGAAGGCGATCCCCGCGATGGTGCCGAATTCGCTGTCGGTGAGCTTGAGGTCGGCCTGGATCGGCGCGGCGAGGATGCCGAGGATCTGCCGGTCGAGGAAATTGAGGATGTAGGCCAGCAGCAGGAAGAACAGGACGAGGTTCGGAGAGCGCGGGGCGGCGCGGGCTGCGGCGGTCATGGTGGAGGTGGTGGCACGGGACGCTCGCTGTTCCAAGCGTCCCGTGCCGCCGATGCGACTAGTAACGGGCGGTGAGCTTGAGCTGCCAGGTCCGCGGCGCGCCGTAATAGACGGTGCGGATCTGGCCGACGCTCGAGAATTCCTGCGCGTCGGTCTTGTAGGCCTTGTCGGTCAGGTTGTTGCCATAGACCCCGACCGAGAAGCGCTTGGACGGGTCGTCCCAAACGACGCGGGCGTCGTAGAGCCAATAGGCCTTCTGGAAGAGCCCGGGGACGATGTTGGTGGTCCCGACATTGCCCACGACATAGGTGCTGTCGACCGCCAGCGCGGTCCGGCTGCGGTAGCGCGACTGGCCGCCGAGCGTGATGCTGCCGGCCGAGCCCAAGTCGAAGCCATATTGCGCGCCGATCCGGAAGGTCCGCTTGGGCGCGAAGGCCGGCTCCTGGAAGGCGCGGCTGCCGCCCGGGAAACGGAGGTCGGTGAATTTCTTGTAGTCGGCGTCGAGGATGCCGAGCTGGGCGTCGATCAGCAGCCGCTCGACCGGAGTCCAGGTCGCTTCGAGTTCGGCGCCCTTGATCCGGAGCTTGCCGGCGTTGAGCACCGACAGGCGCGGCGCGGGCAGGCCCGGGAAGGAGGCGTCCTCGTCGACCCCGGTCACGCGCGCCTGGAAGTCCTTATAGTCGTTCCAGAAGACCGCGGCATTGAAGCGCAGCTGGCTGCCGATGCGGGTCTTCACCCCGCCCTCGTAGGACCAGACCTTCTCGGGGTCGTAGGCGGTGCGCTCGGCGGCCGAGTTGGCGCGGCCGTTGAAGCCGCCCGACTTGAAGCCCTTGGCGGCGCGGACATAGACGAGCGTCGCGGGCGAGGCCTGCCAGTCGAGGCTGACCATTGGCGAGGTGTCGTGCCACTTGCCGTAGACGTCGAACACGAACGGGGTCAGGCTGGTGAACAGCGGGCTCGACGAGAAGGTCGAGGTCTGCCGGTAATAATCCTTGCTCTCGCGGGTGAAGCGGATGCCGGCCGAGAGGCGGAGATTGTCGACGATCTCGTAGCTGCCGTTGGCGTAGGCGGCGTAGCTCTTGGTGGTGAGGTCGTCGTCGATCGTGCGCAGGAAGGTGATCGGCGGCAGCAGCAGGCTGAAGCGGAGGAAGTCGTTGGCATAGGCTTCCTGGTGCGAGGCCACGTCCTCCTTCAGATAATAGAGGCCCGCGACGCCGCTGAACCGGCCGCCATTGTAGGCGAGCTGGAATTCCTGGCTGAACTGCTTCTGGTCGACCCCGACATAGACGTCGCCGACCTGCCATTCGGTCGCGTCGATATCGATGAAGTCCTTGGTGTCGAGCCAGCGCTGGGCGGTGATCGACTTGAAGGTCAGGGCGTCGGTGAGATCGACCGCGACCGTGCCGGCGAGGCCGCGATGCTTGAGGCGGGTCGAGTTGGGCGTGGTCGCCGTCGTCCGCGCGGTCCAGTCATAGGAGCCGGTGATCCCGCTGACCGGAAGCACCACGCCGAAGGCGCTGACGAGATTGTTGAGCGGCCGGCCGACGTTGAGACGCGCGTCGTCCTTGCTGTAGTCGCCCGTCAGGTCGATCCGGACCTTCTCGCTCGGCGTGAAGGCGAGGGTGCCGCGGACGCCCCTGCCGTCGCGATTGTTGTAGCGACGGTCGAGGACGCGGTCCTTGACGAAACCATCGGTGGAGCCCTGCTGGACCGCAATTCCGGCCGCGAGGGTCGAAGTGATCGGACCCGAGGCGGCCCCCCGCAGGGTCACCTCGCCATAGCTGCCGATGGTCGCCTGGATGTTGGCGCGGGCCTGCTGGCCCGGACGACGGGAGACGAACTTGATCGCGCCGCCGATGGTGTTCTTGCCGTAGAGCGTGCCCTGCGGCCCGCGCAGCACCTCGACCCGCTCGACGTCGAGGAGGTCGAGCTGGTTGCCGCGGATCCGCGAGAGATAGACGTCGTCGACATAGACGCCGACCGCGGGATCGAAGGTCTGGAGTGCGTCGGGCTGGCCGATGCCGCGGATGAAGATGTTGGTCGCGTTGGACGAGCCGCGGCCCTGGACGATGTTGAGGTTGGGGACCGCGCCCTGGAGGCCGGTGGTGTCGGTCGCCTGCAGCCGGTCGAGCGCGCGCTCGTTGAAGGCCGAGACCGAGGCGGGGACGCGCTGGAGATTTTCTTCGACGCGGCGGGCGGTGACGACGATGTCGCCCTCGCCCGAATCCTTGCCCTCGTTGTCGGCGGCGCCGGTCGCTTCGGGCGCGGGCGGCTGCTTGGCTGCTTCCTGGTTGGTCTGCTCGGCGCTCTGCGCCGCGGCCGGCATGGCGACGAACAGGGCGGCCGAGGCGAACAGGGCCGAACGGATGATGGATGCGCGCATGATGATCAGGACTCCCCCTCGTGCGGCGAGACCGGCCGGACCTACTTGCCGGCAGCGCCGCTCATGACGAGTCGGATACTGAAAGTTGAATCACCTTTCAAGTCGACGTAAGATCGGCGCGGACGCAGGTGCGGGACCGTGGCAGGGGTGCTACGGAGCAGGCCGTCGGGGTGGGCAGCAGGATGACGAGCGGGCGACCTGATGGCGACGTCGCGATGGTGGCGAGCGATGCGCTGGCCGAGCGGATGACCGATGCAGCGCCGCTTGCCGGCAGCGCCAAGTCGCCCCGCACCCAGCGTGGCGAGCGGACCCGGCGCAAGATCCTCGACGCCGCCCGTACCGAGTTCGGCAATCGCGGCTTCTCCGACACCGGGATCGGCGACATCACCCGCCGCGCCAAGGTCGCGCTTGGCACCTTCTACACCTATTTCGACAGCAAGGAGGAAGTGTTCCGCGCGCTGGTGCGGGACATGTCCGAGCAGGTCCGGGTCGCGGTGGCGCCGGCATTCGCCGATGGCCGGGGCACGCTTCAGAGCGAGGAAAAGGCGCTCGCCGCCTTCCTCGCCTTCGTCGGCGAGCACCAGCAGGTCTATCGGATCATCGACGAGGCCGAGTTCGTCGACCCGGCGGGATTTCGAAGTCACTATGAATCGACCGCCGCCCGCATCGCCGAGCGGCTCGAAGAGGGCAGCGCGACCGGTGCCATGAGCGCGCCGCGCGATCCCCTCGAAGCCGAGGTCCGCGCCTGGGCGATCATGGGGATGAACGTCTTCCTCGGCCTTCGCTTCGGAGTCTGGGGCCGCGAGGACAGCGCCGTGGTCGCCGAGGCGGCCAACCGCCTGCTCGGCGAGGGCCTGAAGCCGCGCTAGGCGAGCGCCTTCGCCAGCGCGGCGAAGCGTTCGAGGTCGTCCTCGTCATGGTAGAGGCCAAGGCCAACCCGCAGCACGTCCCCGCGCACGTCGGTGATGCAGTCGGCCTCGACGAGGCGCCGCTGCCACTCGGCCGCTCGGGAATGACGAAAGGCGAGAAAGCGCGCGTCCATCACGGTGCCGGGCGGATTGAGGAGCTCGGCTTCGCCAAAGACCGTGTCGGCAAGCATGGGGAGCAGCAGGGCCTTGAGCTCGGCGACCCGAGCGCTGATCCGGGCGGTGGTAAGCCCCTGCTCGGCCAGCATCGCGCGGACGTGAAGAAAGCGGTAAATGGCCGAGGCGTCGAAAGTCGCGCCCATGAACCGCATCGCGTCGGCGGCATAGCCGACCTGGCCCGGGGACAGCGACAGGTCCTCGAACTCGGCATACCAGCCGGTGATCGGCGGACGCGGGCCGAAGCCGGGCGGGCAGTGCATCAGGCCAAGGCCCTCGCCCGACATCGCATATTTGTAGCCGCCAGCGAGGAAGAAGCAGGTCTCGCCGAGCGAGCCCAGCGGCCGCTCGGCCGCCATGAAGCTGTGATAGCCGTCGATGACGACCCATGGTCCCTCGGGCCGGGACAAGGCTGCCAGCCGCTCAAGCCCGGTCACCGCCCGGCCGCTGCCGAACAGGACCTGGCTGACGAGGATGAGGTCGGCCTCGCCGGCGCCCGCCGCCAGCCGCTCGGCCAGCGTGTCGACCGGATCGGCAGGGAGCGCGGTCAGCACGATGTCGCCGCTCTCGACCCAGCGCGCGAATTGCCGCCGCGCGCTGTGGAATTCGCCGTCGGTGGTGAGAATGCGCAGCGGACCGCCCGCGCGACGCGGTGCCGCCGACCACAGGCGGACGAGGAAGTCGTGCGTATTGCCGGCGAAGACGATCGCGGAGGGGTCGCCGGTGCCGAGCTCGTCGGCGACTTCGCGCTGCGCTGCGGGCCACAGCTCGCCCATGATCCGGTCCCACTTGCGGTCGGCCAGCCGGGCGGCGTCGTCCCAGCATTCGACCTGTCCGGCGAAGCTCGCATCGGGCCAGAGATGGTGGCTGTGCGCCGCCATGTGCAGCCGCCCGGGCGCTGCGCCGAGGCTTTTGGCGAACAGCGGCTTGAAGCTCACAGCTCGGTCCTCAGCGACCACAGTTCGGGAAAGGCGCGCTTGGTCAGGGTCGAGGCGAGATATTTGGCGCCGGCCGAGCCGCCCGTCCCCATCTTGTCGCCGATGATCCGCTCGACCGTCAGCAAATGCGTGTGGCGCCAGCCGGCGAGCGCGTCGT
Organism: Sphingomonas astaxanthinifaciens DSM 22298; assembly: GCF_000711715.1. Taxonomy (NCBI): domain Bacteria; kingdom Pseudomonadati; phylum Pseudomonadota; class Alphaproteobacteria; order Sphingomonadales; family Sphingomonadaceae; genus Sphingomonas; species Sphingomonas astaxanthinifaciens. The sequence goes on along the minus strand of NZ_JONN01000001.1, from coordinate 1,860,314 downwards.
CGATGTCGACCATCTTCTCGGCCAGTTGATAGAGTGCGAACCAGCGGTCCGAATCGCGATAGACCTCGAGCCAGCTCGCCGCCCCGGCGCGGGCGCGGGCGGCGTCGGCGGCGTCCCACAGGCTCGGCGCGTCGAGCGCGGCCTGGAGCCGGGCGCGGCCTTCGCTGCCGCCTTCCTGATAGTCGAGGTAGCGCGGATCCTTGATCCCGAAGCGATATTCGAGCTCGCGGAATTGCGCCGACTGGAAGCCCGACGAGGTGCCGAGCACGTGGCGGAAGCGCGAATAATCGACCGGGGTCATGGTCGCGAGCACGTCCCACGACAGGGTCATCACCGACTGGATCCGGCTGACCCGGGCGAGCGCCTTGTAGGCCGGCGCAAATTCGTCGCTCTCGATCAGCCGGACCGCGAGGTCGACCTCGTGGAGCATCTGCTTGAGCCACAGCTCCTTGGTCTGATGGATGACGATGAACAGCATCTCGTCATGCAGGTCGGACAAGGGTTGCTGCGCCGACAACAGGGCCGGGAGCTGGAGGTAATCGGCATAGGTCATGCCGGCCGGGTGCGCGGTCATGCCGCGGCTCTAGGACAGACTGGCGCGAACACCAACCGGGCCGGCGCCGGCCCGGCAGAAACTTACTGGCCGCGTCCGCCCTGGCCGGCGGTACCGACCCCGCCGACGGTCCCGATGTTGCCGAAGAATTCCTCGAAGAAGCTCTTGCGGCGGCCGAGCGTCGGCGTGGTCTTGCCGTAAGGATCGATCGAGGCGATCTGCTCCTTGCCGGTGCGCTCGACCGCGGCGACATTGCCCGCGGCATCGAAGCGGATGCGGAGCACGGTCTGCTGGGTCACCCTCGGATTGCGGAACGCGAAGGTCGAGGTGTTCCGGCTGACGTAATACCACTCATTGTCGTTGAACTGGCCGGTAAAGGTCGGCCGGCCGAGCGTCTTCTCGACGCTGGTCTTGTTGTCGGTGCCGACCTGGACCGCCGAGGCGAGCTGCTCGTCGAGGATGTAGCCGCGGCTCTCGCGATAGCCGGCGCAGCCGCCCGCGGTGAGGCCGATCGCGACGATCGCGGCGAGAGAGGCAAGACGAATGCTGGTCACTGACATATGCTCCGGGTGCCGCCGCCCTTGCGCCGGTTCTCGCCGCGCTCAATATCGGCTGTGCGCGACAACGCCAAGTGCGGTCGATCGGCTGAACGGAGGATGACAGATGAAGTCGCTGATGCGGCTGTTCCGCAGCGAGCCCAATGTGGCTCGACCGCTCTATGAGCAGGTGGTCGCCAAGGCGCGCCAGCCCCACTGGTACCTGGCGGGCCAGGCGCCCGACACGATGGAGGGGCGATTCTCGGTGCTTGCGACCCTGCTTGCGCTGACCGACCTCCGGCTCGAGCGCGGCGGCGACGCGTCGCGCAAGGCGAGCGTCGCGCTGACCGAATGTTTCGTCGAGGACATGGATTCGCAGCTGCGCCAGGACGGCGTCGGCGATCCGGTCATGGGCAAGAAGGTCGGGAGTCTCGTCGGCGCGCTGGGCGGCCGGGTCGGAGCGTGGCGCCGCGCGATCGACGGGGCGGAGAGCTGGGAAGCGGTGGCCGGCCGCTCGCTCTATCGCGAGAAGATCCCTTCGGACGACGCGCTGGCGCACAGCGTCACCGAACTCAGGCATTATTGGCGAGGGCTCGAGGGCCGCAGCGACGAGGCGTTGATCGAAGGAATTCTCCCATGAGCCCCGCCGCCGACTTCGCCCATCATCTCGCCCTCGCCACGTTGCGCGACGGCCAGCGGCTCGAGCTCAGCACCGACGAGGCCGAGCGCGCCGCTATCGCCGAGCGGCTTAATCTCCTTGGGCTCGATCGATTCGAGGCCAAGGCGACGCTGACCCGCAACGGCGATGAGGTCCGCGCCGAAGGCCGGCTGCGCGCCAGCGTGACCCAGGCCTGCGTCGCCTCGGGCGACCCGGTCGCGGGGCAGGTGGACACCGCCTTCGCCTTGCTGTTCCGGCCCGAGCCGAGTGTCGATCCCGACGAGGAGATCGAGCTCAGCGAGGAAGATTGCGACGTCATCTTCCACGACGGCCGCGAGATCGACCTCGGCCAGGCGCTGGCCGACGAACTGGCGCTCAGCCTCGACCCCTATCCGCGCAGCGCCGGCGCCGAGGATGCCCTGCGCGAAGCCGGCGTGCTGAGCGAGGCCGAAGCCGGCCCCTTCGCCGCCTTGGCAGCGCTCAAGGGACGCAACGAACCCTAGAAGGGAACGTCGTCGTCGAGGTCGTCGAACGCGGCCGGGGCGGGGCGGTTCAAGGATGGCGAGGAACCGCCGCGACCGCCGCCGAAGCCGCCGTCGTCGTAGCTCGACCCGCCGCCACGGCTGCCGCCAAAGCCGCCACCACCACCACCGCCGCCTTCGGCGCGGTCGAGGAGGACGAGCGTCGAATTGAACTGCCGCAGCACGACCTCGGTAGTGTAGCGGTCCTGGCCGTTCTGGTCCTGCCACTTGCGGGTCTCCAGCTGGCCCTCGAGATAGACCTTGCTGCCCTTCTTCAGGTAATTCTTGGCGACCTTGCCGAGCCCTTCGGCGAAGATCGCGACATTGTGCCACTGGGTCTTTTCCTGGCGGTTGCCGTCGCGGTCCTTCCAGTTCTCCGACGTGGCGACGGTCAGGTTCACGACCTCGCCGCCGTTCTGGAAGCTGCGCGCTTCGGGGTCCTTGCCCAGGTTGCCGATCAGGATGACCTTGTTGACGCTGCCCGCCATGCTCTTCGAACTCCTCTTTCTCGAGGAGCAGCTATAGGCCGAGCGCGACCGCCGTCCAGTAGGTTGCGCCCGCCGCGATATAGGCCAGGGCGAACAGATAGCCGACCATGAAGGCGGGCCATTTCCAGCCGTTGGTCTCGCGCCGAGTCACCGCAATCGTCGAGACGCATTGGGGAGCGAAGACGAACCAGGCGAGGAAAGCGAGCGCGGTCGGCAGGGGCCAGTTCTTGCCCAGCCGCTCGGCGAGGCTCTGCTGGGCCTGTGCCTCGTCGGCCTGGTCGATCGCATAGACGGTGGCAATGGCGCTGACCGCCACCTCGCGCGCGGCCATCGAGGGCAGCAGCGCCAGCGCGATGTCGTGGTTGAAGCCGATCGGGCGGACGACGACCTCGATTCCGCTGGCGATCCTGCCGGCGATGGAAACCTCGCTCTGCTGCTCGCCGGGTCCCGCCTTGGGGAAACTCGCCAGCGCCCACAGGACGACGGTTGTGACGAGGATGATGCCGCCGGCGCGCTTGAGGAAGATCACCGCCCGCTGCCACAGCCCCAGCGCCACGTCCTTGAGCGCGGGCAGCTGATACTTGGGCAATTCCATCATGAAGAAGGACGAGGCCCCGCGCGCCACCGTGCGGCGCAGCATCAGCGCGGCGCCGAGCGCCCCGACGATTCCCGCGAGATAGAGCGCGAACATCACCAGCCCCTGGAGACCCACGCCAGGCACGACCTGCCGGTTGGGGATGAAGGCGGCGATGACGAGCGTGTAGACCGGGAGCCGGGCCGAGCAGGTCATCAGCGGCGCGACAAGGATGGTGGTCAGCCGGTCCTTCTCATTGTCGATGGTGCGGGTCGCCATGATTCCCGGGACCGCGCAGGCGAAACTCGACAGGAGCGGGATGAACGACCGCCCCGACAGCCCCGCTCGGCTCATCAGCCGGTCCATGAGGAAGGCGGCGCGGACCATATAGCCCGTGCCCTCGAGCGCGAGGATGAACAGGAACAGGATCAGTATCTGCGGCAGGAACACGATCACCGCGCCGACGCCGCCGATGATGCCGTCGACCAGCAGCGAGCGAAGCACGCCGTCGGGAAGGCGCTCGGTGATCGCTGCGCCCAGTGCCCCGATCCCGCTCTCGAGCCAGCCGACGGGCGTTTCCGACCAGGCGAAGACCGCCTGGAACATGGTGAACATCACCAAGGCGAGGATCAGCGGTCCCACCAAGGGATGCAGCAGCCAGCGGTCGAGACGGTGGGTCCAGCGACGGACCGGCGCCTCGCTCAGCACCGCGGCAGCGGCGATGCGGCGCGCCTCGCGGGCCAGCGATTCGGGTTGGGGAACCGGGGTCGCGGTGGTGCCGAGCCGGGCGCCGAGCGCCTCGCGCAGCGCCTCGATACCGCGCCGGCGGACCGCGACGGTCTCGATCACGGGCACGCCGAGCTCGGCCGACAGCGCCGCGGGATCGATCACCAGCCCGTCGCGCGCGGCCATGTCGACCATGTTGAGCGCGACGACCATCGGCAGGTCGAGGCTGCGCAACTCGAGCGTGAAGCGAAGGTGATTGTCGAGATTGGAGGCGTCGAGCACGACGATGAGCGCGTCGGGCTTTCGCTCGCCGAGCTGCGCCCCGGTCAGGACATCGCGGGTGACCGCCTCATCGGGGCTGGAGGGATCGAGCCCATAGGCGCCGGGGAGATCGACCAGTTCGACCGGGCGGCCATCGCCGAGCAGCAGCTTGCCGCTCTTCCGCTCGACCGTGACCCCGGGATAATTGCCGACCTTCTGCCGCGCGCCGGTCAAGGCGTTGAAGAGCGCGCTCTTGCCGGCATTGGGATTGCCGACGACGGCGACCAGAGGAACGGGCAGGGTCACGGGCGGGCGTTCTGGCTGATGTCAGGCCACCGTCCGCTCAGGCGGCGGGAATGACGCGAATTGCCCGCGCATGGGCCCGGCGAATCGCCACCGTCATGCGCCCGACCCGAACCGCCAGCGGGTCGCGCCCGAGCGGACCGGTATGAAGCGGCTCCACGGTGACGTCGCAGTCGAATCCGAAATGACGGAGCCGGGCAGCCTCGCTGACCCCGAGCAGCGACCAGTCGACCGTCGCGATTCGCCCTGAGCGACCGAGCGCAAGCTCGTCGAGGGCGAGGGCAAAGTCAGCGGGGGTGGGCTGAGCGGTCATTGCTGCGATTGATTATCAATAACAGCTGCGCACGTCCAGTGGACAAATCGTCCTAGCGGGGCGGGTAGCGCAGCCGTCCGAGAAAGCGCGTCAGGCTCGGCATCTCGCGCTTGCCGATCCCGGCCTTCCATTTCTCGAAGCGCATCACCTCGTCGATCCGGCGGTCGAGGAAGGCCGCGGTGTCGGCCGAACCCTCGCTCTCGTCCTGCAGCCAGGCGAGCAGGGTCGAGCCGTAGACCGCGGAGAGGATGGTCCGCTTGGTGTAGTGATTGTAGTCGGTCGCCGTATCGCCGGCCATGCGCCACATGACGTCGGCGCTGCGCCACGAAAAACGCGCGGCGGACGCCAGATTCTGCGGCATGGCGAGAATCGCGAGCGCGCGGCGGATGGCTTCCTTCGCCGGCTCCTGGATCTGCAACCGTTCCCAGACGAGGCTGCGAATCCGTTCGCGGATCTTCATCGCGCCAAGGCGATCGGGCGGGAGCCGCTCGGCCAGCGCCGCATCGACGCCCTCGCCGTAGAGCTGGATCAGGCCGACCGGGTCGGTCGGAACCGCCAGCGCCGCGACCGCAGGGTCGACGCCCTCGGCCAGAGCCGCAGCTTCGACCGCAGCGGCGGTCCAGCCGTCGAAGGCGGCATTCTCGCCGATCGCCAGGGCCAGCTTCAGCCGCGCGGCGGCGACGGGTGATTCGATCATCTCGCTCATGCGGTCACCGACTTGGGGGGCGCGGGCCGCTCCTGCAAGCGCACCAGCACAAGCGCGAGGGCGATGGCGGCCGCGCCAGTGAAATCGAGTGGCGTCATGACTTCGCCATAGACCAGCCAACCGATCGCTGCCGATACGGCCGGTTGGGTCAGCAGCGCGAGGCCCACGACCAGCGGCGGGACCTGCCCCAGCGCGTAGACGAGACAGCCCTGCCCGATCACCTGGCTGCCAAGCGCGAGCAGGACCAGCGGGGTCCATTGGGCGGGAATGATCGTCTCCCCGGTCGCCGCCGCGAAGGGAAGCAGCATCGCCGCGCCGAACGCGCTGGCGAGGATCAGGACCGGCAGCGGCTGGAGCGTGCCCCTGACCCGCTCGATCGCGATCAAATAGCCCGCGTAGAGCAGCCCCGCGAGGAGCGCGAGGAGGTCACCGTGGAGAAAGCGCGGACTGAGTTCGGCGCTGCTCGCCATCAGCGCCGCCGAGCCCATCGCGGCCAGGAGCAGCGCCAGGCCCTGCCGCCCGGTCGGCCAGGAGCGCGCCAGCCACAGGCCCCAGCCGGCGAAAGCGAAGCTCGCGACATTGCCGAACAGGGTCGCATTGCCGAGCTTGGTGAGGTGGATCCCGGCATGCCAGGCGGCGAGGTCGGCGGCGAAGAAGAAAGCCGCGACCCCGATCACCAGCGCAGCGGCGCGCCCGGGCCAGGCCGCAGGCTGCCCCATCGCCCTGGCCAGCACGACCAGGAAGGGGAGGGCGAGCGCCAGCCGCCAGAAGCCCGCCGCCGAGGGACCGACCTCGCTCAGCCGGACCAGCCACGGGCCGAACGCCAGTGCGACATTGCCGACGAGCAAGGCGACGAACGCGCGGGCGGGATAGCTCTTCACCCTGCCTTCCGTAGCGAGAGGAGGAGAATCGTCCACCCGTTGCGATTCAGGTCCCTCATCAGCCAGGCTTATGGCCGGTCCCGCGCTTCTTGTTGGCGAGGCGCCATCGCGCACCTACATCGCGACCCGTGCTCCCGCATCCGGCCAAGGACCATTGATGACCAAGCTCTTCGACCCCGTCACCTTCGGCGACATCCAGCTCGCCAACCGCATCGTCATGGCGCCGCTGACCCGTGGCCGCTCGGGCCCCCGGGGCATTCCGACCGCGACCGTGAAGGAATATTATCGCCAGCGCGCCGCCGCGGGACTGATCATTTCCGAGGGCACCGGAATCAGCCGGGAGGGCCTCGGATGGCCCAATGCGCCCGGCCTGTGGACCGAGGAGCAGGTCGAGGGCTGGAAGCCGGTGACCGAGGCGGTGCACGAGGCCGGCGGCAAGATCATCGCCCAGCTGTGGCACATGGGCCGGCTGGTCCATTCGAGCGTGACCGGTCTCCAGCCCGTCTCGGCGAGCGCGACCACCGCGCCGCACAAGGCGCATACCTATGACGGCAAGAAGCCGTACGAGGAGGCCCGCGCCCTCACCGCCGACGACATCGCGCGGATCATGGGCGATTATGCGACCGCCACCCGCAATGCACTGCGCGCCGGCTTCGACGGGGTCCAGCTCCACGGCGCCAACGGCTATCTGGTCGACCAATTCCTGCGCGACGGGACCAACCTGCGCGACGACGACTATGGCGGGTCGATCGAAAACCGCCTCCGCTTCCTTCGCGAGGCGACCGAAGCCCTGATCTCGGAGGCCGGCGCCGGCCGCACCTTGGTGCGTCTCAGCCCGCTCGGGCTGGTCCAGGGCTGCGACGACAGCGAACCGCATCAGCTGTTCGTCGCGGCGGGCAAGATGCTCGGAGAGCTCGGCATTGCCGCGCTCGAGCTGCGCGAACCGGGTCCGCAGTCGACCTTTGCGGCCTCCGACGCCGATCCGGTGAGCCCCGACATTCGCCCCTTCTTCAAGGGCGGGATCATCCTCAACAGCGACTATGACGGGCCGAGCGCCGAAGCCCGCCTCGCTGAGGGCGTCGCCGACGCGATCAGCTTCGGGCGGCCGTTCATCGCCAATCCCGACCTCGTCGATCGGCTGCGCTACGGCCTTCCGCTCGCCACGCCCGATGTCGCCACTTTCTACACGGCGGGTCCCGAGGGCTACACCGACTATCCGAAGGCGCGGGAACAGGCGGCGGCCTGAACCTTTGTGAGGGGGATGGAGACGACGACGATGAAAGTGAACTGGAAGGCGACGGGGGCCGTCGCGGCAAGCGCCCTGGTAGGTCTCGGAATCGCCTACGTGCTGCGCGAGAAGGCGACCCCGCAGCCCGATTATCGCGTGCTGGTCAGTGAGGGCGACCTCCAGATCCGGGCCTATCCCGCGATCAAGGTCGCCGAGACCATCGTCGCTGGCCCGCGCAAGGAGGCGCTCGGCAAGGGCTTCCAGATCCTCGCCGATTATATCTTCGCCAAGTCGCGCGAGGGCGAGAAGATCGCGATGACCGCGCCGGTCCTGCAGGATTCGGGCAATCCGATGGCGAGCGATCCGCCGATGTTCGACGACGAGGTCGAGGGCGGCTGGCGGGTGCGCTTCGTGCTTCCGGCCGACCTCACCGATCCGCCCGCTCCGCCCGAGGGCGTGACCATCGTCGACCTTCCCGCGCGCCGGGTCGGCGCGGCGACTTTCCACGGAACCGCCCATGACGACCGGCTCGAAGCGGCCGAGGATCGTCTCCGCGGATGGCTCGAGCGGCACGGCGAACAGGCGGTTCCCAGCGACCCCGAATTCGCGTTCTACAATTCGCCGATGATCCCGCCGCCGCTCCGCCGCAACGAAGTGCTGCTGGCGCTGGCCTGACTCCGGCCTTTCCGGCAGCCCCCGCTCAGAGCGGGTGGCCGTCGGTATCCATCAGCACCTCGCGCCGGCCGACATGGTCGGGCTGGCCGACCTTGCCGTCCTTCTCCATCCGCTCGATCAGCCGGGCGGCGCTGTTGTAGCCGACGCGCAGCTGGCGCTGGAGGTAGGAGGTCGAGGCCTTCTGGCTTTCGGCCACGATCTGGATCGCCTTGCGATAGAGCTGCGATTCTGGATCGTCGTCGCCGTCGGGGGCACCGTCCAGGGCGAAACCGCCGTCCTCGGGCTCCTCGGTGACCGCGCTGATATAGTCGGGTGTCCCCTGCTTGCGCCAATGGTCGGCGATCAGGCGCACTTCCTCGTCGCTGACGAACGGCCCGTGGACGCGCAGGATCTGCTTGCCGCCGGGCATGTAGAGCATGTCGCCCTTGCCCAGTAGCTGCTCGGCCCCCTGCTCGCCGAGGATGGTGCGGCTGTCGATCTTGCTCGTCACCTGGAAGGAGATGCGGGTCGGGAGATTGGCCTTGATGACGCCGGTGATGACGTCGACCGAGGGACGCTGGGTCGCCATGATCAGGTGGATGCCGGCCGCACGCGCCTTCTGGGCGAGACGCTGGATCAGGAATTCGACTTCCTTGCCGGCGGTCATCATCAGGTCGGCAAGCTCGTCGACCACCACCACGATCTGGGGCAACACCTCATATTCGAGCTCCTCGGTCTCGTAGACCGGCTGCCCGCTGTCGGCGTCATAGCCCGTCTGGACCTTGCGCCCGAGCTTGGTCCCGCGCGCCTTGGCTTCCAGGACCTTGTCGTTGAAGCTCTTGAGCGCCCGGACCCCAAGGCTCGCCATCATCCGGTAGCGCTCCTCCATCTGCTCGACCGCCCACTTCAGGGCGCGGATCGCCTTGGGCGGCTCGGTCACCACGGGGGCGAGGAGATGCGGAATGCCGTCATAGATGCTCAGCTCGAGCATCTTGGGATCGATCATGATCATCCGGCACTGGTCCGGACCCATCCGGTACAGCAGCGACAGGATCATGCAGTTGAGGCCAACCGACTTGCCCGAGCCGGTGGTGCCCGCGACCAGCAAATGCGGCATCGGCGCGAGGTCGGCGATGACCGGATCGCCGGCGATGTTCTTGCCGAGGATCAGCGGCAGGCTCATCCCCTGATCGGCGAAGGCCTGGCTTCCGATCAGCTCGCGCAGCGCCACGCTTTCGCGCTTGGGATTGGGCAGCTCGATGCCGATCACGCTGCGGCCGGGGATGGTCGCGACGCGGGCGCTGAGCGCCGACATGTTGCGGGCGATGTCGTCGGCGAGCTGGATCACCCGGCTCGCCTTGATCCCGCTGGCAGGCTCGAGTTCGTACATGGTGACGACCGGGCCCGGGCGGACCTCGACGATGTCGCCGCGGACGTGGAAATCCTCGAGCACACTTTCGAGCAGGCGCGCGTTGCGCTCGAGCCCGGCGCGGTCGACGGTGTTGCGGCCGGTCTCCGACGGCGGGGTCAGGAGATCGATCGAGGGCAGGGCGTAGCTGTCGCCAAGCGCCAGGCTCTGCTGCTGCGCGGCGGCATTGCCCTTGCGGCCACGGGCCTTCTCCATGATCGCGGGCGCGATCCCGCGCGTCGGTTCGGTGACGGCGACCTGCGGGCGCGACTTGGGCGGGGCGGGCGCGCGCGGCTCGGCCGCTTCGACCGCGGTCCGGCGCGGGGCGGGTACCCGCTCGGCCGAGCGCTTGAGCTTCTCGGTGACGAAGGCCTTTTCCTCGTCGCGCAGCGCGAGGGCGAGGAAAGCGAGCAGAAGCCCGCCGAGGCCGAGCAGAAGGATCAGCGCGATGCGGGTCGGCCCGGCGATGGCGGGCTGAGTAATGAGGCCGAGGAGCGCATTCCAGCCCGCCGCTCCGGCGAGGCCGAGCACGCCGCCCCAGCCCGCGGGCAAGCCGGACGCACCCGCGCCCGAATTGAGGGTCAGCCCAAGCGCCATTCCGATCAGGAAAGCGCCAAGCGCCGCGACCAGAAGCGCGCGGCCGAGGCGTCCGGCCGGCCGGCCGGCAAGCAGCCGCAGTCCGCCGAGCGCGAGCACCGGAAGGAGCACGATCCCGCCCGGTCCAAGCAGCAGCAGCAGCAGGTCGCTCGCATAGGCGCCCGGCAGCCCGAGCCAGTTGGCGGCGGGGCCGCCGGCCGCCGTGCTCCAGCTCGGGTCGGTCCGCTCGTGCGTGATGAGCGAGATGGCCAGCGCTGCGGTCGCCGCGAGGATCAGCGTACCCGCGACCCGCACCGCGAAGGCGCGCGCGGCCTCGCCCAGCCGGTCGCGCCAGTCGGGTTCGAGCTCGCGCCGGTCGGCGCGGGTACGTGCTGCTGCGGTCGCCATGATCCTCTTTCCCCGCCCTCCTGGCGCTGTTCACCTATTGTGCCTGTCGAGGGAGTCCATGGTCAAGGATGACGGCATGACGACGAGCCTCTACATGCGTCTTCCATGACACGGTCCGAGCCCGCCACCACCGACGCGATCATCCTTGGCGGAGGCCTTGTCGGCCTCGCCCTCGCCGCCGCGCTCGACAGCGCCGGCCTGCGCTGCACGATCGTCGATCCTGCCAATCCCGACGACCGCCGCGACGCCAGCTTCGACGGCCGGACCACGGCGGTCTCCTCCTCGAGCATGCGGATGTTGCGCACCACCGGCGTCCTCGACCACCTCCCCGCCGAGGGCTGCGCGATCCAGGCGATCCGCGTCGCCGATGGCCTCAAGCCCGGCAGCCTTACCTTCGAGCCCGGCGAGGATGGCGAGCCCCTGGGCGTGATGCACGAGAACCGCCACCTGCGCGCCGCCTTGCTCGCGCGGGCCGAAGCAGGCGCCAACATCACGCTGCGCTGGCAGGCCACCCCCCAGGAAGTCGTGCGAGACGACCACAAGGCATGGGTGCGGCTGGCGGACGGGAGCGAAATCACCGCCCCGCTCCTGATCGCGGCCGAGGGACGCCGCTCGCCGACCCGGGAGGCGGCCGGGATCCGCATGGCGCGCTGGTCCTACGATCATCAGGCGATCGTCTCGACCCTCGCCCATGATCGGCCGCACGAACAGATCGCCTACGAGATCTTCTATCCCGCGGGGCCCTTCGCGCTCCTGCCGATGAACGACCTCGAGGATGGCACCCACCGTTCGGCGATCGTTTGGTCGATCAGCAATGCCCAGGCCGCAGGCCTGCTCGCCCTCGACGACACGGCCTTCGCCGCGGAAGCGGAAGCGGCGATGGGCGGGTTCCTCGGGAGGATTCGGTTGCTGACCCCGCGCTCTTCCTATCCGCTCGGCTTCCACCATGCGGTGCGGATCACTGACCAGAGGCTCGCGCTGGTCGGCGACGCCGCCCATGCCGTCCACCCGATCGCGGGCCAGGGCGTGAACCTCGGCTTCCGCGACGCCGCCGCCTTGGCCGAGGTGCTGGTCGATGGCGCGCGGCTCGGACTCGATCTCGGCGATGCCCAGCTCCTCGCGCGCTACCAGCGCTGGCGCGCGCTCGACGCGTTCAGCGTGGCGCTCGCGACCGATGGGCTGACCCGTCTCTATGGCGTCCCGGGCAAGACCGCCTCGGCGGTACGGCGGCTCGGCATGGCAATGGTCGATCGGCTGGGGCCGCTCAAGCAGCGCCTCAACGCGGCCGCGCGCGGCAACAGCGGCGAATTGCCGCGACTGCTGGTCGGCGAGGCGCTCTGATTCCTATTGCAGGCGGGGACTGAGGTCGCCACCGCCCTGCGCGACCCGCAGGAATTGCATCAACTGGATCAGAAGCTCGGCACGGTTCGGGAGCCGCTCCTCCTCGAGCAGCGCCTGCTTGGCGCCGGGATCGAAGGGCGCGACCTGCGAAATGGCGTTGACCAGCATCTCATCGTCAAGCCGCTCGACCGCAGCCCAGTCGACCGTCAGCCCCATGGCGTCGCCGAGCAGCCGCGCCTCCTGCTCGACCGCGGCGCGAAGGACCGAGGGAAGCGCGTCGGGCTCGTTCCCGGAATCTTCGCCGGGCACGACATCCGCCTGCCGATAGGGGGTCCCGACATCGGCCTCGGCGATCAGCCGGAAGCGCGTCGTCCCCTGCAACACGATGTTGTAGCGCCCGTCGCCCAACTCCTCGAGACCGACGATCTCGCCGATGCAGCCGATCCGGTAGAGCTCGGGCTCACCCAGGCCATCGTCGGGCGCGGCCTTGGGCTGGATCATGCCGATGAGTCCGCCGCCGGCGACCGCATCCTCGACCATCTGCCGGTAGCGCGGCTCGAAGATGTGAAGCGGGAGATGGCTGCGCGGAAAAAGGATCGCGCCGCCGAGCGGGAAGAGCGGAAGACGAAGCGGCGCGTCGCTCACGTGAACAGCAGGGCCGAGAGGCGGCGACGCTGGGCCTTGGCCCACGGATCCTCGAGCCCGACCGCTTCGATCAGCTTGAGGAACTGGGCGCGTGCGGCCCCCTCGTTCCAGTTGCGGTCGCGCCGGATGATCTCGAGCAGCGCGTCGGCCGCCTCGTCGCGGCGCCCGCCGGCCATCAGCGCGGTCGCGAGTTCGAGCCGCGCCTCATGATCGTCGGGATTGGCGTCAAGCCGCCGCTCCTGCTCGGCGGTGTCGACGGTCGGCGCTGCGGTCCCGATCTCGAGCGCGGCACGCGCCCGGACGACTGCCGGGTCGCCCTCCTTGCCGGCCGGGACGGAATCGAGGACAGCTTTCGCGTCCTCGGCCCGGCCGAGCGCGAGGAAGGCGCGGCTCAGCCCCGCCAGCGCGACCGGATGATCCCCGGCCTGGTCGAGCGCCTGCTCGAAAATCCCGACCGCGTCCTGCGCGTTCCCGTCGGCCAGCGCCGCCTCCCCGGCGGCGAGCAAGGGCTCGATCTCGGCCTCCAGCGCCTGCGCCGCGCCCTTGACCGGGAGCTGGCCGAGCAACTGCTCGATCACGCGGGAGAGCTGGCCCTCGGTGCGATATTGCGTGAGGTCGGCGACCGGCTGGCCACCGAAGATCGCATAGACGGTCGGGATCGACTGGATGCGGAACTGCGCCGCGATGACCTTTTCCTCGTCGACGTCGATCTTCACCAGCTGGACACCGCGATCGGCGAAATCGGCGGCAACCTTCTCGAGCACGGGGCCGAGCTGTTTGCACGGTCCGCACCACTCGGCCCAGAAATCGAGAATGACGAGATTGTCGAGCGAGGGCTGAAGCACCCGCTCCTGGAAGCTGCGAATCGCCTCCCGTTCGTCTGCGCTCAGTCCGAGGGTGGCCACGTCGCTTGTCTATCCTTCTGATTGGCGTGCCGGCCATATGGGCCAAGGGGGGTCCCTCGCCAAGGGTTGCAACACTTGCCGCGCGGGAAGGGTTGCCAGCCCCGAGAGGCGTTGCTAATGGCCCGCGACCCCGACGGCCCCAAGCGCCGTCAACAACGCCAGAGCGGGCGTAGCTCAGGGGTAGAGCACAACCTTGCCAAGGTTGGGGTCGAGGGTTCGAATCCCTTCGCCCGCTCCAGCGACCCTCCGGTCCCCTGAACCCTCGAGTTTCATCGCGCGACACCTCGGGTGTCGCTGGCGGTTCGAATCCCTTCGCCCGCTCCAGCGATCCTTCCTCAGCCCGGGAACGGATGCTCGCGGTACCAGCGGGTCAGGATATATTTCACGCCGCGCCGGACCTTCATGCCCTGGTGCAGGGTCGCCGGATTGGGGCGGCCGTCGCCCAGCAGATTGTTCCAGGCGACCAGCTTTCCCGCCTCGGGCTGGATGGTCTTGCCGATGGTCTTGAAGCGGGTCGCGCCGCCGTCCTCGACATCATTGAGATAGATCATCGCGGTCCAGGTCCGCTGGCCGCTCACCGCCGTGTGCGTGTAAAAGTCCGCTCCGGCGGGCTCGAACGTGTCGGTATGCGCCTTGAATTCCTGCCCCGGGGCGTAACGCTGGCCCTGGATCGGCTCGCCCAGCCGGTCGTCGAGCCCGAGCAGCGCACTGATTCGCCCGTTGACCGCGGCGACCAGCGGATCGCGCGCGGAGAGGTCGCAGGTCTCGCTGGTTCGGAATGCCGCTTCGCCGAAATCGTCGGCCAGCGTCGAGGGCCGGCGCTGGGCCTCGATCATGGCGATAAGCTCGGCCCGCTCTCCCGCATTGAGGAAGTCGCGGACCATGAACAGTTCGAGCGCCGGATTGGGGACCCGCTGCACCCCGTCGCGGCTGCGCAGCCGCTCGGCCACCTCACTGAAGGGCAAGGCCGCCCTGCCGTGCCTCGTGCGCCGCGATCACGGCGCGCACCACCTCGTTCATCAGGTTCATGCGGACGATGAGCGGTGTCGCGGTGCGCTTGATCATCACCGCCACCGCATAGCTGCGGCCATCGGGCGCGGTCAGCACGCCGATGTCGTTATAGCCCGCCTGCACCCCGTTCAGGATCTGCCCGGTCCCGGTCTTGTGGGCGAGGGTCCAGCCAGGCTTGAGCCCGCCGCGGAGGCGATTCTTGCCGGTCCGGGTATCGCTCATGATGGTCAGCAGCCGCGCGGTCGAGGCCGGTGAAAGGAGCTCGCCGCGCTTGAGCCTCGCCAAGGTGCCGACGATCGCCGCCGGCGCCGCGCCGTCATAGGGGTCGGAGATGTAACGCTCGAACAGGCTCTTTCGGACCGCCATCGGCAAGGCGTCGCGCGCCTTGTAGAAGGCGTCGCCGATCGAATAGCTCTGGCTCCAGGTCAGCCCGGCGATTCGCGACTGGAGCGCGCGCTCGCCTTCGTAGAACCGGATCGCGCCGAGCTTCCGGTCGGCGATGAAGCGGCGCACCGCCGCGGGGCCGCCGGCAACCCGCATCAGCTTGTCGTTGGCGGTGTTGTCGGATTTTGTGATCGCGTCGATCAGCAGCGCCTCGACCGTGGTCTGATAGGTCCCGCCAGACAGCACCCGCTGGGCGATCGGCTGATTGAACACTGTCAGGTCGTCGCGGGTCAGGGTGACCGGGCCGTCGAGGGTCAGCCGGCCGCGATCGACCGCGTCCATTGCGGTCAGCGCAACGAAGAACTTGCTGACGCTCTGTTGCGGGTAGAGCTCCTTGTCCTTCCAGCCGGTCTGCCAGCCCTGTTCGACCGCCTGGACGGCGATCCCGACCTTGCCGTCGAACGAGGCGCCGAGCGTGCCGATACGCCGGGTCAATTCGGCCGGGGCGAGCGCGGCGGGGCGGTCCTGCGCCATCGCTGGTGGGGCGGCTGCGACAAGGCTCCACAGCGTCGCCATCACCAGTCGGATCATCGCTGACGTCATGCCGTCTCCTCCCTCGCCAGCATCGCCAAGCCCCTGAATCGCAAAGGCCAGTCGCGATCGCAAGCCTTTAGCGCGAGAGCAGGGCCGCGCTTTCGATCTCGTCCAGCGCGCGGTGCGCGGCGATGTAGCTGCGGGCGTCCGCGACCCATCTGGGCGCGGCGCCAATGCCAGGCAGGCGCATCGCTTCGGCGAGCGCCTGGTCGACCTGCCCCGCCGTCAATCGCGCCGAGGCGCGCTCGTAGGTCGCCACCGGCCGCTGGCTCGGCTGGTCGGCGCGGCGGATCGAGACGAGATTGCCCATCTCGCGGCGGAGGTTCTGCCACAGGCTGGCGCTTTCGGGCGCCGCCTTGAGCCGCGGCGCGAGCACCGCGAAGTCGGCGGTCAGCTGGTCGAGCCGGACGGGCCGGCGCGAGGCGGTGACGATCGTCGCCACCGCCTTAGGATTGGTCGCGCCGAAGCGCTCGCTCAGCAGGGGCTCGAGATAGCCGAGGGCCACCCCGCGGTCGATCGCGCGGCGCGCGGCGAAGGCGACCAGAAGGGCGTCGGCCCGGCCCGCCGACCCTTCGGCGCGGGCGGTGGCATTCTCGACCCGGGCAAGTCGCTCCTCGAGGGTCGCGACCCGCGCTTCGGTTGCTGGCAGCGCGGAAACCACCGAGGCTCCGGGTGCGGCGGCGGGAGGCGTGATTGCTCTGGGTGCGGTCACGGGCACCGCATCGGCGGGCTTGGCGACCCCCACGAACTGCGCGGCCTGCGGATAGCGCCCGAGCGCCCACACGGCCGCGCCGGCCCCGACGAGCAGCAGCAGCAGGGCAGTCAGCAGGATCGCACTGAGGCTCATCCCCCGGGCCGGCGCATTGCTCATGGCCTCAGTCCTTGCACAGCTTGGCGGCGAGGGGAAGCAAGGCGTCGTCGGAGGGCCGGGGCGCGGCTTCGCAGGCGGCCCACCCCACGCCGCAGGCGCGCGCCGCCGCTTCGCTGATCGCGGCGATGCGGACCTGCGCCCGCTCGAGCGACAAATCGGCGACACGGCGCCCCGCCGCCGGCGAATGGACGAGCAGTACCGTGCCCGCGAGGCTGTCCGGGATCGGCGGCGGCAAGGGCTCGGTCCGATAGACGGTGACGACGCTGATGACCTGCGCCGGATCGACGGGCGCGATCCGCTCGGCGCCCGCGAGATGCAACAGTCGCAATCCCTCCGGAAGGCTCGCCAGAAGCGCGTCCACGCCGCCGGTGCCGGTCGCGGCGACCGTCGCGCCGGCTTTCCGCGCGACCACGGCGGTGGCCTCGCCCACCGCATAGACCGGCAAGACTGGCAGCGCGCCGGCATGGCGGACGGCATTGGCGCTGGTCAGGAGCAGGCCATAGAACTCGCCCGTTGGCATCGTCCACGGCACTGCAACGGTGCGAAACAGCGGATGCAGGCGCACCTCGAGCCCCAGCGCCGCGGCACGCCCGGCGGTGGCCGAGGCGCCGGGTTCGGGCCGGAGGATGACGAGCGGCCTCACGCGGCGGCGAACAGCATCCGGACTTCCGGCGGCGCGCGGTCGAGCAGTTCGGCCGCAAGGGCCAGCCCGGCCGCTTCCTCGTCCCCTTCGCCCGCGCGGATCTCACCCTGCACCTGCTGGGCCCCGTCGCTGCTGAGGAGCTCGGCGCGGAGCCACAGGCCGCCATCGCCCTCGATCACCGCCAGCGCCGCGACCGGCGAATGACACGACCCGCCGACGCCGCGCGCGAGTGCCCGTTCGGCCAGCACCGCCCGGTGCGTGTCGCGATGATCGATCGCCGCGAGCAGCGCGCGGGTTTCGCCGTCGTCGGCCCGGCACTCGATCGCGATCGCGGCTTGCCCGGGGGCGGGCAGGAAGGCGTCGGTCTCCACCGCGCAGCCCTCGTCGATCCCGAGCCGGTCCAGCCCGGCGGCGGCGAGAAAGGTCGCGTCATAGCTCCCCTCGGCGATCTTCAGGAGGCGGGTCGCGACATTGCCGCGCATGATCGAGACCTGGAGGTCGGGCCGCTGGCGCAGCAGTTGCGCGGTGCGGCGCGGCGACGAGGTTCCCACCCTCGCGCCCTGCGCCAGCGCCTCGATCGACGGCGACCCGATCAGCCGGTCGCGAACGTCGGCGCGGGGCAGGAAAGCGGCGATCACCAATTCAGGCGGACGCTCGCTTTCGACGTCCTTGCAGCTGTGGACCGACAATTGCGTCGCCCCGCCCAGCAAAGCCACGTCGAGTTCCTTGGTCCACAGCGCCTTGCCGCCGATCTCGGCCAGGGCGCGATCCTGCACCCGGTCACCGGTCGTGCGGACCTCGAAGATCGACACGGTACCGCGGTCCCAGCCATGCGCTTCCTCGAGCGCGGCGGCGGTCGCATGGGCCTGCGCAAGCGCGAGCGGGGAGGCGCGGGTGCCGAGCGTGAGAGGCGCTGTCATCGTGCGCCCTCTTGCCAGAGCCGCCGGGGAAGGCAAAGGCCCGCACCGCATGGCGCTTCTCCTCGGCCTCGAATCCTCCTGCGACGACAGCGCGGTCGCGCTGGTCACCAGCGACCGGCGGATCGTCGCGCAGCGCGTGGTCGGGCAGAACCAGGCGCATGCCCCGTTCGGCGGGGTGGTGCCCGAGATCGCTGCCCGCGCCCATGTCGAAGTGCTGCCGGGTCTCGTCGGCGAGGTGCTGGCCGAGGCGGGTGTCGCGCTCGGCGACGTCGACGCCATTGCCGCCACCGCGGGTCCGGGACTTATCGGCGGCGTTCTCGTCGGCCTGCTCACCGCCAAGGGTCTCGCGCTGGCAAGCGGCAAGCCGCTGCTGGCAGTCAATCATCTCGAGGGTCACGCCTTGTCGCCGCGGCTGGTCGATCCGGACCTCGGCTTTCCCTACCTCCTGCTGCTCGCCAGCGGCGGCCATTGCCAGTTGCTCGAGGTCCGCGGGGTCGGCGACTACCGGCGGCTGGCGACGACCATCGACGATGCCGCGGGCGAGGCGTTCGACAAGGCCGCCAAGCTGCTCGGCCTGCCCTATCCGGGCGGCCCGGCGATCGAGCAACTGGCCCGGACAGGCGATCCCAGGGCCGTGCCCCTGCCGCGCCCGCTGGTCGGCAGCGGCGAACCACATTTCTCCTTCGCCGGCCTCAAGAGCGCGGTGCAACGCGCGGTCGCGGCGGGGACGCACCGGCCCGAGGACATCGCCGCCAGTTTCCAGCAGGCCGTGGTCGACTGCTTCGTCGACCGCACCCGGCTGGCGCTTGGCCGGAGCGACGCCCCCGCACTCGTGGTGGCCGGCGGGGTCGCCGCCAATAGTTCGGTACGCGCCGCGCTGCAGGCGCTCGCCGAGGCCGAAGGCCGGCGCTTCTCGGTTCCGCCGGGATGGCTCTGCACCGACAACGCCGCCATGATCGCCTGGGCAGGGGCGGAACGCTATGCGGCGGGGATGGTCGACGGGCTCGACGCGCCCGCCCGTGCGCGCTGGCCGCTCGATCAGTCGGCCGAGGCGGTCAGGGGCGCAGGAGTGAAGGCATGAAGGTCGGAGTGGTCGGAGGCGGCGCGTGGGGCACGGCGCTGGCGCAGGTCGCGGCGCAGGGCGGCGAGACCCTCCTCTGGTCGCGCGAGCCCGAGGTTGCCGAAAGCATCGCGGCCACCCACGAGAACCGCCTGTTCCTGCCCGGCGTGCCACTGTCCGAACGGATCCGCCCGACCACCGACCTTGCCGACCTCGCCCAATGCGACCTGTGGCTGCTGGTGACCCCTGCCCAGCACATGCGGGCCGTGCTCGAGGCGGCCCCGCCTTGCGCCGCCGCTCTGGTCCTCTGCTCCAAGGGGATCGAGGAAAGGAGCGGCTTGCTGCTTCACGCGGTCGCGCGCCAAGCCTGCGCCGAGGCCGAGGTCATGGTGCTGTCGGGGCCTACCTTTGCCCACGAGGTGGCGGCGGGCCTGCCGACCGCGCTCACCCTCGCGGCCGACGACGAGGAGGATGCCGAGCCCGTCCGCGCCCGCCTCGCCCGGCCCGAGTTTCGCATCTATCTTTCTGACGACGTCGCCGGGGCCGAGGTCGGCGGGGCGGTCAAGAATGTCCTCGCCATCGCCTGCGGCGTGGTCGAAGGCCGCGGCCTCGGTCAGAATGCCCGAGCGGCGCTGATCGCGCGCGGTTTCGCCGAAATGACCCGCTTCGGCCTCGCCCGCGGCGCCCGACCCGAAACGCTGGCGGGGCTGTCAGGGCTCGGCGACCTCGTCCTCACATGCTCCTCGACCAGCTCGCGCAATTATTCGCTCGGAAAGGGCCTTGGCCAGGGCCGTCCGGCCGCCGAACTGATGGCCGACCGCCGGACGGTGGCGGAAGGGGCGTTCACTGCCCCGGTGCTGCGCCGGCTGGCGGAAGAGGAGGGGATCGACATGCCGATCGTCGCGGCGGTCGACGACATGCTGGCCGGCCGTGCGCGGGTCGACGAGGTGCTCGAACGCCTCCTCAGCCGTCCCCACCGGCCCGAACGCGCATGAGCGCCCTAGAAATCCCAGGCGATGCCCTTCTTCTCCCAGTCGCCGTAGCGGGTGGGATCGGGGCGCGGCTTGTCCCCGCTCGGCGGCGGCGCGGGCGCGGCCTCCTCGGGCTCGGGCACCGGCGGCGACTTGCTGAGATAGGCGGGCGGCTTGAGGTCCTTGGGGCGCGGCATGGACAAGGAGATGGGCGTTGAGGCCGCCGCGGCCAAGAGGGACCGAAGCCGGGGTCGATCCGCGCCGTGCCGCGCTGCGCATTCTCGACCGGACCTTGCGCGGCGGCCAGACCATGGAATCGGCCGCGCAAGGCGGACCGAAGCTCAACCCCGGCGACCAGGCGCTGGCGCTCGCCATCGCCGGCGAGACACTCCGCCGTCTGCCCCTGCTCGACACGCTGATCGACAGCGCCACCCGCCAGCCGCTGCCCGACGATAGCAAGGCGCGCATGGTGCTTCGCCTCGCGCTCGCCCAGCGGATCGCGATGCAGGTGCCCGACCATGCCCTCGTCGCGACCGCCCTGCCGCTGGTCGAGGGCGGACCCCGCCGGCTCGTCCACGGCGTGATCGGCACGCTGCTGCGGGGGACGCTGCCCACCGCCGACGAGGCGCCGCTCCCGGCCGCCGTCGAGCAGCGCTGGACCGCAGCATGGGGCGAGGAGGCGGTCGCCGTCGCCCGCCGCGCCATCGTCCGCCGGCCGCCGCTCGACCTCAGCTTCCGGGAGGCGGCAGACGCCGAGGCCTTTGCCGCCACCGAGCAAGGGCTGCGCCTCGCCGACCGGCAGGTCCGGCTGTCCGACCAGCGCGGGGTCACCACCCTCCCCGGCTTCGAGGAAGGCCGCTGGTGGGTGCAGGACCTGTCCTCGACCCTGCCCGCGGGCTTGGTCCCGGCCGAGGCCGTCACCGTGCTCGACGCCTGCGCGGCGCCCGGCGGCAAGACGCTCCAGCTGGCGGCAGCCGGCCACCAGGTCACCGCGCTCGACCGGTCGGAGAGTCGTCTGGCGCGACTTCGGGCCAATCTCCATCGCACGGGCCTGTCGGCCAAGATCGTGGTCGAGGACGTGCTGGGCTATACCCCGGACGTCCCGTTCGACGCGGTCCTGCTCGACGCCCCCTGCTCGGCGACCGGCACCTTCCGCCGCCATCCCGAGGTCCTCTATCGCGCGAGCGAGCGGATCATCGCCGAGAGCGCCGAACTCCAGGGCCGGATGCTCGACAAGGCGGCAGCGTGGGTGAAGCCCGGCGGGAGCCTCGTCTATGCGGTCTGCAGCCTCGAGCCGGCCGAGGGCGAGGAGCGGATCGCCGCCTTCCTGGCCGCAAACCCGGCTTTCGCGCTCGCCGAGCAGCGCCGGGTCGTCCCCGGTGAACGCGAGGAGGAGGGCGGAATGGACGGCTTCTTCACGGCGCGCCTTGTCCGGACCGGCTAAGACCGTCTAATCGGCCCCATGGCCGCACCGATCATCGCCCCCTCGATCCTCTCCGCCGACTTCGCGCGCCTTGGTGAGGAAGTCCGGGCAATCGATGCCGCGGGCGCCGACTGGATCCATATCGACGTGATGGACGGGCATTTCGTCCCCAATCTGACGATCGGGCCCATGGTAGTGAAGGCGCTTCGCCCGCACAGCGCCAAGCCGTTCGACGTCCATCTGATGATCAGCCCGGTAGACCCGATGCTCGACGCCTTTGCCGAGGCGGGCGCCGACATCATCACCGTCCATCCCGAGGCCGGACCGCACCTTCACCGCACCATCCAGCGCGTGAAGGGGCTGGGCAAGAAGGCCGGCGCGTCCTTGAACCCGGCGACTCCCGCCAAGATGCTCGATTATGTGCTCGAAGAGCTCGACCTCGTGCTGGTGATGAGCGTCAATCCGGGCTTCGGCGGGCAGAAGTTCATCAGCTCGCAGCTCCGCAAGATCGAGGCGATCGCCAAGCAGATCGCCAAGCAGGGCCTCGACACTGTCCTGGAGGTCGATGGCGGGGTCGACGCGAAAACGGCGCGGCAGTGCGTCGATGCCGGCGCGACCGCGCTGGTGGCCGGGACCGCGGCCTTCCGCGGCGGCGCCGACGCTTATGCCGCCAACATCGCCGCGCTCAAGGGCGAGGGATGAGCGATCGCGGCGCGCTCCAGCGGCTGGCGACCGTGCCGCTGCTGCAGCGGCTGGCGTCGCGCGGCAAGCCGCCGCTGCGCCTGCTGGGCGTCGCCCGCGATCATGTCATCGGCAGCAAGGCGCGGGGCGAGCAATTGCTGGCGGGTCGCTTCTTCGTCGGCGGCGAGGCGGTCGCACTTGACGACCTCGACTGGGCCGCGATCGACCCGTCGACCTCGCTCGGCGCGGAGCTCCACGGCTTCTCCTGGCTTCGCGATGTCGCCGCGGCCGCAACCCGGGAGCGCGGCGCGGCGCTCGCCGAAGGACTGGTCGGCCGCTGGCTGGTCGCGCATGGGAGCAAAGTCGATCCCGCCTGGGCGCCCGGGCTGTGGGGCGAGCGCTTGCTTTTCTGGCTGGCCTTTGCGCCGTACATCCTGTCGCGGCGCGATGCCGACTATCGCTCGGCCCTGCTCAACACCATGGCCCGCGGGGCGCGCCATCTCGCCGCCGAAGCCGACAATGCCCCACCCGGGCTGGCACGAATCACCGCCTGGGCGGGCCTCACCGCCGCCTGCCTGTTGCTGTCCTCGGGGACGAGCCGCCTCGCCAAGGCCGAGGGCGGCCTGTCGCGCGCGCTTGCCAGCGCCCAATTCGACGATGGCGGCCTGATGAGCCGCTCGCCCGCCGAGCAGGCGAGGCTGGTCGACCGGCTCGGCCTGCTCCGCGCGGCTTATGCCGCGGCCCGGCAGGATTTTCCGCAGGGGTTCGAGGATTCGGGCGCGGCCGCGCTGGCGGCGCTTCATGGCGTCACCATGGGCGACGGGACGCTGTCGAGCTGGCAGGGCGGCAACGAGGGCAGCCGCGCCGCACTCGCCGCCCTGGTCGAAGGCTGCGGCTTTCGCGCGCGGCCGCTGCGCCAGCCGCGTGGCTGGGGCTATCACCGGCTGAGCGCGCTCGGCACCATCCTCGTGATCGATGCCGCGCCGCCTCCCCCGCGAAAGCTGGCTCGGATCGGTTCGGCCTCGACCCTCGCGATCGAACTCAGCGACGGTCAGCAGAAGCTCGTTGTCAACTGCGGTGGGCCCGGGGACCTGACCGGCACGCTTCCGGAAGGCCTCGCCCCGGCGCTTCGGACCACCGCCGCCCACTCGACCCTGACGCTCGCCGACACCAATTCGACCGCGATCCTGCCCGACGGATCGCTCGGCCGCGGAGCCGAGGACGTCAGCGTCAGCCGCACCGAGGACAATGACGCGAGCCGGCTCGAATCCGCTCACGACGGCTATGTCCGCGGCTTCGGCCTCGTCCACCAGCGCGCGCTCAGCCTCGGCAACGACGGCAAGGAAGTGCGCGGGTTGGACCGCCTGACCCCGCGCGGCCGACGGAAGATTCGGGAGGACGTGCCCTTTGCGGTCCGCTTCCACCTCGCACCGGGAGTCGAAGCGGTTCCGACCGCCGACGGGCTCGGCGCCCTCATCCGTTCGCCCGGCGCGCCGCCATGGAATTTCCGCTGCCGCGGCGCCCAACTCGACCTCGAGGAGAGCGTGGTGGTCGACGGCCAAGGCGCACTTCGCTCCACCCTCCAGCTCGTGCTCGTCGGCGAGGTCTCGCACCTCGGCGCCGAGATCGGCTGGCAATTCCGCCGCTCCAGCTAGGACTTTCACGCTCCCATGACCGACCTCGTTCCCGTTCGCCGCGCGCTCCTGTCGGTGTCCGACAAACATGGACTTGCCACGCTGGCCGAGGGACTGGCGGCGCGCGGGGTCGAGCTGGTCTCGACCGGCGGGACCGCGGCGAAATTGCGCGAACTCGGCCACGAGGTGCGCGACGTCAGCGAGCTGACGGGCTTTCCCGAGATGATGGACGGCCGGGTGAAGACTCTGCACCCCAAGGTCCATGGCGGGCTGCTCGCGGTTCGCGACGAGGCCGAGCATGCCGCCGCCGCCGCCGAGCACGGGATCGGCTTCATCGATCTCGTAGTGGTCAATCTCTATCCCTTCGAGAGGACCGTCGCCGGCGGCGCGGACCGCGACACGGTGATCGAGAATATCGACATCGGCGGGCCCTCGATGGTGCGCTCGGCGGCCAAGAACCACCGTTATGTCGCGATCGTCACCGACCCCGAGGACTATCGGGCCGTACTCGACGAACTGGACGCCAATGATGGCATGACGTCACTCGCGCTGCGCAAGCGCCTCGCCGCGAGGGCCTTTGCCCGCACGGCCGCTTATGACAGCGCGATCGCCAGCTGGTTCGCCTTCGCCGACCAGGGCGAGACCATGCCCGAGACCCTGCCGGTGGCGCTGACCAAGGCGTCCGAGCTCCGCTACGGCGAGAACCCGCACCAGTCGGCGGCGCTCTACCTGCCGCAGGCGAGCGGCGTGGCCGGGGTCGCCGGGGCGCGTCAGGTCCAGGGCAAGGAGCTGAGCTACAACAACCTCAACGATGCCGACGCCGCGCTGGAACTGGTGAGCGAATTCCGCGACGGGCGCCCGGCCTGCGTCATCGTCAAGCACGCCAACCCCTGCGGCGTCGCCGAGGCGGCCACCATCGCCGAAGCATATGCGGCGGCGTTCCGCTGCGACTCGGTCTCGGCCTTTGGCGGGATCGTCGCGGTCAACCGGCCGCTCGACGGCGTCACCGCCCAGGCGATCACCGACATCTTCACCGAGGTGGTGATCGCGCCCGACGCCGACGAGGACGCGCTGACCGTTTTCGCCGCCAAGAAGAATCTGCGCCTGCTCCTGACCGGCGACCTTCCCGATCCGCGCCGTCCGGGTCTCATGCTCAAGAGCATCGCCGGGGGCATGCTGGTGCAGAGCCGCGACAATGGCATCGTCCTTCCGGCCGATTTGCGGGTCGTCACCAGGCGCCAGCCGACCGAGGCCGAACTCGCCGACTGCCGCTTTGCGTGGACCGTCGCCAAGCACGTCAAGTCCAACGCCATCGTCTATGCCAGGGACGGCGCGACGGCCGGTATTGGCGCGGGCCAGATGAACCGCCGCGATTCGGCGCGGATCGCCGCGGCCAAGGCACGCGAGGCGGCCGAGACCTTCGGCTGGCCCGAGCCGCGCACCGTCGGTTCTGCGGTCGCCAGCGACGCCTTCTTCCCCTTCGCCGACGGACTGCTTGCCGCCGTCGAAGCGGGCGCGACGGCGGTGATCCAGCCGGGCGGCTCGATCCGCGACGACGAGGTGATCGCGGCCGCCGATGAAGCGGGCCTCGCGATGATCTTCACCGGAATGCGCCACTTCCGCCACTAAGGGCTCAGCGGGGAGCGTCTCCGCTGGTGCCGGGGGCGGGAAGATCGACCTCGATGTCCTTCTTGCGCATCCGGAACAGCTCTCGGTCCTCGGGCCCGAAGCCGCGCCGCCAGACGACGAAGCCGAAGGCCGCGAGGATGGCGGGAATGCCGAGACTGAGCTCGAGCCACTCGGGCATCAGGATCGCTAGCTGGCCGACGACCATGCCAGCCGCGGCAGCCCAGATCAGCGGCCAGCGCCAGCCGCTGACCGGCGCCCCGAGCAGCCGCGACGCAAGCCTCGCCTTGGTCACCGCGGCAAAGGCGAGCGCGAGGCACAGGGCGACGGCCGGCGCGGTCGCCTGCCATGCGTCGGGCCAGCCGAGGCGGCGGAACAGGAGGATCAGCGCGACCGTCAGCACCGCCTGGAGCGCGAGCATGGCGAGGCTCAGCATCATGTTGCGGTGGCGTGCGATATAGATGAGCGCGGCCTCGCTGGTGGTCGCCGTGGCGGCGATCACCTCGGCCGCGAGCAGGAAGACGAGCGCGGCGGTTCCCGCGACGAAGGCCGGTCCGACGAGCCCCATCACGCCCTCGCCGGGAATGCCAAGCGCCAGCGCCACCGCGGCCTGCGCGGCGATCACCCAGAAGCCGACCTGGCGGATCTGCCGCGCGACCCCGACCCGGTCGCCCTCCTCGAGGCTGCGGCTGATCACGGGACCGAGGATCGGGTCGAAGCTGGTCTTCAATTTGCTCGGCAGCGAAGCGACATTCTGCGCGACATAATAGATGCCAACGAGCTTGGGTGCGGCGAACAGGCCGAGGATGGCAAGGTCGATGCGGCGGCTGCCCCATTCGACCGTATCGGCGGCCGCGACCGGTATGTAGCGCCGGGCCAGCCGCCAGCTCTCCGCCGGCTGCGGCCGCCAGCCATGCGCCCAGCCATAGGTGCGCAGGAACGGAATGGCCGAGGCGACCAGCGCGCCGATCATCGACAGCGCGTAGGCGAAGATCAGGCCGTCACGCTTGGAGATGAAGGCGAAGATCAGCGCCGCGATGCTGATCGTCCACGGCTCGACGATGGCGCGGGCACGGACGGTGGCGCCGACGTCGTGGCGATAGGCGAGCGCGGCGAGCATGACGTCGCTCCACGCCAGCGCGAGCACCGCCACCGGCAGCAGCCATTCATGGCCATAGATCTCGCTGTTCGGGAACATCGCCTGCGGGAAGGCGAACAGGATCGCCATGCCGATCACGCTGGCGGTGAAGGCGACGAGCAACGCGTCCCAGGTGATGCAGACGTGCGGCTTGTCGGTCTTGCTCAATTGCTCGGCAAGCCCGCGCTTGAGGCCGAGGGTCGCCAGCTGCGCAACGAACTCGACCACCAGAACGGCATAAGCGAAGCGCCCGAGCGCCTCGGCCCCGTAGAGGCGGCCGGCGATGAACAGGAAGGGCAGGCGCGCGGCGAGCCGCAGCAGGAAGCCGAAGAAATTGATCCGGCCCCCGCGCGCAAGGGCGGCGAGGTCCTGGCGCGGTGCCTCGGGTGCGGCGGTGTCGGTCAATGCGCGACGCCCCAATTGGCGCCCCAGCCCACCTCGACGCTAAGCGGCACGTCGAGCGTCACCACCGGCGCGGCGGCGTTCGCCATGACGTCGCGAATGACCTCGGCAGCCTGCTCCTCGCGGCCCTGCGGAACCTCAAAGACCAGTTCGTCATGGACCTGCAGCAGCATCCGCGCGTCGGACAGGCCGGCATCGGCGAGCGCGCCGGGCATCCGGACCATCGCCCGCTTGATGATGTCGGCGCTGGTGCCCTGGATGGGCGCATTGATCGCCGCGCGCTCGGCGCCCTGGCGGAGGCTCATGATGCTCGAGCGAATGTTGGGGAAGTGCGTCTTGCGCCCGAACAGGGTCTCGGAATAGCCGCGCTCGCGGACCTTCTCGAGCGTCGTCGAGATATAGTCCTTGATGCCGGGAAACCGCTCGAAATAGCGGTCGATCATCGCCTTGCCCTCGTCGCGGCTGATTCCCAGCCGGCCGGCAAGCCCCCAGCTCGAAATACCGTAGAGGATGGCGAAGTTGATGGTCTTGGCCTTGCCGCGACTGTCCTTGCCGGCGTCGCCGAACAATTCCATCGCGGTCATGGTGTGGATGTCCTCGCCCTTGGCGAAGGCTTCCTTCAGTTGCGGCACGTCGGCGATGTGCGCGGCGAGCCGAAGCTCGATCTGGCCATAATCGGCCGACAGCAGGCTGAAGCCCTCCTCGGCGATGAAGGCGTTGCGGATCTTGGCGCCGAGCTCGGTCCGGATCGGGATGTTCTGGAGATTGGGATCGGTCGAGGACAGGCGCCCCGTCTGCGCCGCGGCCAGCGCGTAGCGGGTGTGGACCCGGCCGCTCTTGGGGTCGATCTGCGCCTGGAGCGCGTCGGTGTAGGTCTGCCGGAGCTTGGTCAGGAGCCGCCAGTCGAGCACCAGCCGGGCGACCTCGACTCCATCGGCCTCGAGACGCTCAAGCTCGGCCTGGTCGGTCGAATAATTGCCGCTCTTGCCCTTGCGCCCGCCCTTGAGGCCAAGCCGGTCGTAGAGCACCTGGCCGAGCTGCTGTGGCGAGCCGATGGTGAAGGGCCCGCCCGCTGCCGCGAAGATCCGCTCCTCGAGGCTGGCGGTCTCGGCCGCGAAGGTGCCCGACAGCTCGGCCAGATAGGCGCGGTCGACCTTGACCCCGTCGCGCTCCATCGCGCCGACCACGGGAACGAGCGGCAGGTCGACCAGCCGATAGACACGGGTCGCATGCTCGGCGGCGAGGCGATGCTCGAGCCGCTGCCACAGCCGCCAAACCATGTCGGCGTTCTCGGCAGCATATTCGGTCGCCGCGGCGATCGGCGCATCGCCGAAGCGGATCGCCTTCTGCCCGGTGCCGCAGACGGCCTTCAGGGGCAGGCACTCATGCTCGAAGTGGCGCTTGACCAGTTCGTCGAGCGCATGGCCATAGCGCCCGCCGTCGAGCGCGAAGCTCGCCAGCATGACGTCCTCGACCGGGCTCACCACGATGCCCTGCTCGGCGAGCAGCTTGAGCTGGTCCTTGAGATTATGGCCGAGCTTGAGGACGCTCTCGTCCTCGAGCAGCGGCCGAAGCAGTCCCAAGCCCTCCTTGAGCCCGAGTTGCGCGGGGCCTTCGTTCAAGAGGTCGGGCGTGCCGTGGCCGAGCGGGACATAGGCCGCCTTGCCGGGCCCGATCGCGAGGCTGACCCCGGCAAGCCCCTCGGCGAGCCCGTGGCCGCCATCGCCCTGCAGATCGATCGCGACCCGCCCCTGCGCGCGAGCCTCGGCGATCCATTGCCCGAGCGTCGCGGCGTCGGAGATGGTCGCATAGGTCGAGCGGTCGACGCTGATCGCCTCGGGCGCACCGGGGCCGGCCTCGCGCACGGGCGCCGGCGGGCGTTCCCCGTTCGACGGCCGCGCGCCCTGCCCGACCATGCGGTTGAGCAGCGATTTCCAGCCCTGCTCCTCGAGGAACTCGCGAAGCGGCGCCTCGGGAATGTTCTGGAGCGCCAGTGCCTCGAGCGGCTCGGGCAGGTTCATCTCGCACACCAGCCGGACCAGCTCGCGGCTGAGCCGCGCATTGTCGGCATGGGCGATGAGGTTCTCGCGCAGCTTGGGCTTCTTGATCTCGGGCGCGGCGGCGAGCACCGCTTCGAGGCTGCCATGCTCCTGGATCAGCTGGCTCGCGGTCTTGGGGCCGATTCCGGGGACGCCCGGCACATTGTCGACGCTGTCACCCATCAGCGCGAGCACGTCGCCCAATTGCTGCGGGGGAACGCCGAACTTCTCGACCACATAGTCACGGTCGATGCGGCGGTCGTTCATCGTGTCGAGCATGTCGACCGAGCCATCGTCCTCGATCAGCTGCATCAGGTCCTTGTCGGAGCTGACGATGGTGACCTTCCAGCCCGCCTGGCGTGCGGCGGCGGTGTAGCAGGCGATGATGTCGTCGGCTTCGAGGCCTTCTTCCTCGATGCAGGGGATGGAGAAAGCGCGGGTGGCGACGCGGATCAGCGGCAGCTGCGGCTTCAAATCCTCGGGCGCGGGCGGACGATGCGCCTTGTACTGGTCGTACATGGCGTTGCGAAAGGAGGACGACCCCTTGTCGAGGATCACCGCCATGTGGGTCGGTCCGTCGGCCTTGCTGAGACCGTCGGCGAGCTTCCACAGCATCGCGGTGTAGCCGTAGACCGCACCGGTGTTCATGCCGTGCCGGTTGGTCAGCGGCGGCAACCGATGGTAGGCGCGGAAGATGTAGCTCGATCCGTCGACGAGATAGAGATGGGGCTGGGCGTCAGACATGAGCGGGCGGGTTTAGCAACATCGCCGCCGTAATCCACCATGGCCGACAAGGCTCCGGCCCGTTTGACAAGCGTCAAGGCGGCCGCCTCCGCCCGGGCATATCCCTCGCTTCGCAAGCCAGGGAGAAATTCGATGACCGATCGCTTCACGCAGGAGATTCTGGCCGCTCGCGGCGAGATCGTCGCGGCGCCCGAAATGGACGAGCGGCCTTACTGCCGCGACCGCAATTTCGGGCTTCCGCCGGCGCTGCTGCTCGGCGCCTTCGCCTTCTTCGTCGCCTATCTGGCGGTAATGTGGGTGGGCTTCGCGGCCGATGGGCTCATTCTACCGATGGTGGTGAATTTCGTGTTCGTCGCGGCCTTCGCCTTCGTGCCCGCCAAGTGGGCGACGATGAAGCCCGAGCACAGGGCCAAGGCGCTCGACTGGGCGCACTTCCGGGCGACGGGGATCGACACCGCCACCGGGCAGACCCCGGCGAGCGAGGCGATCACGCTCGTGCTGCTGCTGCCGGCCTGCATCCTGTTCTGGGGGATTGCCACGACCACCATCGCGGCACTGGTCTGACCACCCCGGCTTGCTTGCGGCAGGCCTAATTCCCCAGCTGCGCGGCATCGACCAGTTCGATGCCGCGCAGACCCCTGCGGCGGATCGCGCCGCTTTTCTCCAGGGCCGAGACCTGCCGGCTGACGGTCTCGATGGTGAGGCCGAGGAGGCCCGCCATCTCGGCCCGGCTCAAGGGCAGGTCGAAGCGCGCCGCCGGGTGGCAGGGCGAATCGCTCGCCGCCTCTGCCATCGCCAGCAAAAAGGCGCCGACCCGCTCGCGCGCCGAGTGACGACCGACCATCGCCATTAGCGAACGGGCGCCGAACAAATCCTCGCTCGACCGGCGGAGGAGGGCGCGGGCGAGCGCCGGATAGCGCTCGACCGCCGCCTCATATTCGCGGCGCGAGAAGAGGCACACCTCGCTGTGGGTGAGCGCCACCACGTCGAAGCGCGCGAGTGGGGCGAACAGTTCGCCAACGAAGCCCGCGGGATGGACGAGGCTCAAGATCCGCTCGGTCCCGTCGGCGTCGGACGCGCTGATCTTGAGCGCACCGCGAACCAGGGTCGCGCAGCGGTCATTATCCTCGCCCGCCGCGAACAGCGTCTCGCCGGGCGAGAGCAGCCGATGCCGGCCGAAGCGTGCGAGGTCGGCCCGCTCGGCACCGTCGAGCGCCGCGCAGGCCGCGCGATCGCGGACCGGGCAGGTGGCGCAGGCAAGCGGGCTCGAGCTCATGCCTCGAAGGTAGCGCAAGGCGCCGGGGTATTGCCACCGCCCCCGCGCGCGCCGATGAAACGGTCATGGGAGAACGTTTCGAGCGCCACCGGCAGCCCTGGACCGCCGATGAGAACACCAAGCTTCACACGCTGGCGGGCAAGGGCATGGGCCTCAAGGCCATCGCCAAGGCGCTGACGCGCTCGGAAGAGAGCACGCAGGCGCAGGCCAAGGTGCTCAAGATCAAGATCGCGAAGATGCGCTAGCCCTCAGGGGGCCAGCACCGTGTCCTTCGCCTGCGCCAGCGTGCGCGGATAATCGGTGGTGAAGTGAAGCCCGCGGCTTTCGTGGCGGTGGAGGGCGGAGCGGACGATGAGGTCGGCGACCTCGACCAGGTTGCGAAGCTCGATGAGGTCGGGGGTCACGCGGAAGTTCGAGTAATAGTCCGTCACTTCGCCGCGGAGCATGTCGATCCGGCGCTTGGCGCGCTCGAGCCGCTTGGTCGTCCGGACGATGCCGACATAGTTCCACATGAACCGGCGGATCTCGCCCCAGGTCTGGGCGATGACGACTTCCTCGTCGCTGTTGGTGACCCGGCTCTCGTCCCACTCCCGGATTTTCGGCAGCGCAGGCAATTCCTCCCACCGCGCGAGAATATCCTTCGCCGCCGCCTCACCGAACACGAGGCATTCGAGCAGGCTGTTGGAGGCGAGGCGGTTGGCGCCGTGGAGCCCGCTCTCGGTCACCTCGCCCGCGGCATAAAGGCCCGGCGCATCGGTGCGGCCGGCGAGGTCCACCACCACGCCGCCGCACGTATAATGCTGCGCCGGCACCACGGGGATCGGCTCCCTGGTCATGTCGATGCCGAGCCCGATCAGCTTTTCGTAGATGTTGGGGAAGTGGCCCTTCACGAACTCGGGATCGCGGTGGCTGATGTCGAGGTGGACGAAGTCGAGGCCGTCGCGCTTGATCTCGTTGTCGATTGCCCGCGCGACGACATCACGCGGCGCGAGCTCGGCGCGCTCGTCATAGTCGGGCATGAACCGGTGGCCGGTCAGCGGATGCTTGAGAATCCCGCCCTCGCCGCGCACCGCCTCGGTGATCAGGAAGTTCTTGACCGACAGGTTGTAGAGGCAGGTCGGGTGGAACTGCATCATCTCCATGTTGGAGACGCGGCAGCCCGCGCGCCAGGCCATG
This sequence comes from Sphingomonas astaxanthinifaciens DSM 22298, assembly GCF_000711715.1. Classification (NCBI taxonomy): domain Bacteria; kingdom Pseudomonadati; phylum Pseudomonadota; class Alphaproteobacteria; order Sphingomonadales; family Sphingomonadaceae; genus Sphingomonas; species Sphingomonas astaxanthinifaciens. Next base: position 1,828,036 of record NZ_JONN01000001.1, on the reverse strand, counting down.
GCGATGCCGTCGCCCGTCGCCCCGCGCGGCGCGGTCGAATAAAGATAGACCCGGCCGGCGCCGCCGGTCGCGAGCACCGTGGCGCGGGCGACCAGCGTCTCCACCTTTTTCGTCGCGCGATTGAAGGCATAGAGGCCGTGGACCGCGCCGCTGGTCGAGAAGCGGTCTTCGTGCCGCCCGGTTACCAGGTCGATCGCGACCATGTCGGGCAGCAGCGTGATGTTGGGATTCGCGAAGGCCGCCTTTTCGAGCGCCTGCTGCACAGCCCAGCCGGTCGCGTCGGCGACGTGGACGATCCGCCGATGGCTGTGACCGCCCTCGCGGGTGAGGTGGAGCGCGCCATCCTCCTCGGCGAAGGGCACGCCCAATTCGATCAGCCGCTGGATCGCCGCCGGGGCGGCGCCGACCACATGCTCGACGACCTTGCGATCGTTGAGCCCGGCGCCGGCGATCATCGTGTCCTCGACGTGGCTTTCGAAGCTGTCGCCTTCCTCGAGCACCGCGGCGATTCCACCCTGTGCCCAGCCGGTCGCGCCCTCCCCGAGCGCGCCCTTGGCGATCACCGCGACCTTGCGATGTGCAGCAAGGTTGAGCGCCGCGGTCAGCCCGGCCGCCCCCGAGCCGATGACGAGGACGTCGAAGGCCTTGCTCATGCGCTCCGGACCAGGCTCAGGAACACGTCCTCGAGGTCGGGCTCCTTGGTCACCACGTCGACGATCCCGAGTCCGTCGGCCTGAAGCGCGGCGAGGACCTCGCCCGCATTCACCTTGTCCTTCCGGTAGGTGATGGCGAGGCTGCGCTCACCCTGCAGCACGACCTTGTCGAAGCAGATGTTCTCGGGAACCGCGGCAAGGTCGCGGTCGACCGTCACCACCACATTCTTCTCCTGCGCGCGGGCGAGGAGCTGCTTGGTGGGTTCGTTGGCGACCACCTTGCCGTGGTTGATGATCGCGATCCGCTCGCACAATTCCTCGGCTTCCTCGAGATAATGCGTGGTGAGGATCACCGTGGCGCCCTGGGAGTGGAGCTCGCGGACATATTCCCACAGCTGCTGGCGGAGCTCGATGTCGACCCCGGCGGTGGGCTCGTCGAGGACGAGGATGGGCGGCGAATGGACCATCGCCTTGGCGACCAGCAGCCGCCGCTTCATGCCCCCCGACAGCGTCCGGCTATAGGCATGGGCCTTGTCGGTGAGGCGCATGGCGGCGAGCAGTTCGTCGCTGCGCCGCTCGGCCGCCGGGACACCGTAAAGCCCGGCCTGTATCTCGAGCGCCTCGCGCGGGGTGAAGAAAGGGTCGAACAGGATCTCCTGCGGCACGATCCCGATCGACAGCTTCGCGTTGCGCGGATGCTCATCGATGTCGAAGCCCCAGATTTCGACCTTGCCCTCGCTCTTGGTGACGAGGCCCGCGAGGATGTTGATGAGGGTCGACTTGCCCGCGCCATTGGGGCCGAGAAGGCCGAAGAATTCGCCTTGCCGGACCTCGAGCGAGACGCCGTCGAGCGCGCGCTTGCCCCCGTCATAGGTCTTGCCGAGTCCCTCGATTCGGATCGCCGTCGCGTCGCTGCTCATGGCCAAAGCGCTTAGCGGCGGCGGGCCGGGGGCGGAAGCGGCGAAGGTAAATTCACCATTTACCTTACTTGGCAAAGTGGATTTGACGTTAACCGTCCTAGACGATGGCCATGCGGCGCGCGCTCTGCCTGTTCCTGTCCGGCCTCCTGGCTGCCGGCACCGCCGAGGCGCAGACGCGCTTTTCCGCGATCCCGCGCGCCAAGGCCGGCGGCGCGTTCATCTATCCGCTGACCGTGGTCACCAAGAACAACCTCGACTTCGGCTATATCGCGGTCAACGGCGCCGGGACGGTGGTGGTCAACCCCAACACCAGTGTCCGCAGCGTGACCGGCGGGGTGCTCGCGCTCGGCGGACGGCCGCAACCGGCGACCTTCCTCGGCGCCGCCAGGAGCGCCTCGGTGGTGATCATCCGCGTGCCCAAGTCGCCGATCACCATCCGCAGGGTCGGCGGGACCGAGACCATGACGGTCCAGAATTTCACCCTGCAGGGACAGGACAAGCGCACCCTCGCCCGGATGGAAGCGTTCGAGTTCAACGTCGGCGCGACGCTGGTGGTGAACGCCAACCAGGCCGAGGGCGTCTACACCGGCGAATTCGACGTTACCGTCCAATATCCGTGAGGCGAAGCGTCAAGCTTCAGGGTTAAGAGGTTCTTGAGGAGCCTTGGTGAACGGCTGTTGAGACGGCGTCCCCCACAACCATTGGCGTTCAACCAATGTGGGGACATCGACCAATGCGTTACACTCTTGCACTCGCGGCGCTCGCCGCCACTACCGCTTTCGCCGCTCCGGCCGCCGCCCAGACCGTGCCGGTCAGCGCCACCGCCGAAGCTCGCGGTCTGATCATCCAGCCGCTGAGCTTCGTCAATCTCAATCGCCTCAACTTTGGCACCATCGTCGCCAGCAACCTCGCCGGCAGCGTCACCATCGACCCCGCCACGGGCGCCCGCTCGACCTCGGGCGGCGTCACCGGTGCGCCGAGCGACGTCGGCGGCCGCGGCCTGTTCGAAGGCCTGGGCTTCGCCGGCCAGGCCGTGCAGATCAGCTCCAGCGTGCCTGCCATGCTGGTGAACCAGTCGGACTCGACCCAGGCGGTGGTCTTCCGCAACTTCACCCTCGACGGCGCGAACACCCGCGTCATCGGCGTGACGGGCAGCTTCCGCGTGGGCGTCGGCGCCACCATCGACGTGGGCGCCAACCAGGCTCCGGGCGTCTACAGCGCCCAGTTCACGGTCACCGCTGACTATCAATAAGACCCCACACTTATTGCAGCGGTGGGGGGCGGTAGCTATCTCGTGAGGGATGCAACCGCCCCCTGAAACCGTCCGCGTCACTTCCAACGCCGTCCACTGCGATGGCAGCGGCGAAGTGAGCCCCGCGCTTGGCCATCCGCGCGTCTTCCTCCGCATCGACGAAAAGGGTTTCGTCGAATGCGGCTATTGCGACCGGCGCTTCGTCCTGATCGGCGGACCCGCCGACAGCGAGAGCGGCACCGGGCAGGCGGCCTGAGGTGGGGGCCGAAGACCCCCGCCGCTTCCTTTACAATGCGGCGCTCGACCCCGACGAGGCGCGCCGCCTCGCCGCCCGCCACCTGTCGGCGCATGACGATGGCGAGCTCTACCTTCAATATCGCCGTAGCGAGGCCTTCGGGTTCGACGACGGCCGCCTGAAGACCGCCGACTATCATGTCGGCCAGGGCTTCGGCCTGCGCGGCGTGAGCGGCGAGGCGACCGCCTTCGCCCATGCCAATGAGCTCAGTGCCGCCGCGATCGACCGCGCGGCCGAAACGCTTCGACTACTTGCTCCAGGGGGCAAGCCCGCGCCCGCCCCCTTCCGCACCAACCAGGCCCAATATGGCAGCGAGGACCCGCTCGGGGCCCTGCCCTTCGCCGACAAGGTCGCGCTGTGCCAGAAGATCGACGCCGCCGCCCGCGCCCGCGATCCCAAGGTGGTGCAGGTCAGCGTCGGCCTTCAGGCGAGCTGGAGCGTTGTCGAGATCGTCCGCGCCGACGGCTTCGTCGCGACCGACGTCCGGCCGCTGGTCCGGCTCAATGTCTCCATCGTCGCCGAGCGCAATGGCCGCCGCGAGATGGGCTTCCATGGCCTCGGCGGGCGCTACGACATGGCCCGCCTGTTCGACGAGGGGAGCTGGAACCGCGCGATCGACATCGCGCTCGACCAGGCGCTGGTGAATCTCGACAGCGTGGCCGCCCCGGCCGGCGAGATGACCGTCGTCTGCGGGCCCGGCTGGCCCGGCGTGCTCCTGCACGAGGCGGTCGGCCACACGCTCGAGGGCGACTTCAACCGCAAGGGGACGAGCGCCTTTTCGGGTAGGCTCGGCGAGCGCGTCGCGGCGCCTGGCGTGACGGTGGTCGACGATGGCTCGCTCCACGAACGCCGCGGCAGCCTGACCATCGACGACGAGGGCACGCCGACCGGGCGCACGACCCTGATCGAGGACGGAATCCTCGTCGGCTATCTCCAGGATCGGCTGAACGCCCGCCTGATGGGCGTCGCCCCGACCGGCAACGGCCGCCGCGAGAGCTTCGCCCATGCGCCCATGCCGCGGATGACCAACACCTTCATGCTCGGCGGCAAGAATGACCCCGGCGCGCTGGTCGAGCGGGTCAAGGACGGCATCTACGCCAAGAGCTTCGGCGGCGGACAGGTCGACATCACCAGCGGCAAGTTCGTGTTCGGCTGCACCGAGGCCTATCGGATCCGCGACGGGAAGCTGGCCGAGCCCCTGAAGGGCGCGACGCTGATCGGCGACGGCCCGACCGTGCTGACCCGGGTCAAGGGCATTGGCAACGACCTCGCGCTCGACGAGGGCGTCGGCATTTGCGGCAAGGGCGGGCAGAGCGTGCCGGCGGGTGTCGGCCAGCCCACCTTGCTGATCGAGGGCCTGACGGTCGGCGGAACCGCCTGAGCTGTCGCGCCTCCCCTAGAGGAGGTGGTCGACCGCGCTGAGATTGTAGCCGGCCGCTTCGGCCGCCTTGTCCAGCTTCTCGCGCGGCACGCCATTCTCGCGGCAGGCGACGGCCCAGGCGAGGGTGGAGCGCATTCCCGACCGGCAATAAGCGAGCAGCTTGCCGTCGCCGACATCGACCATGGCATCGCGCATCTGTTCGATCACCGTCGGGCCGAGGCCGCGGGCGATCGGGATGTGGCGATATTCGAGCCCGGCCGCCTTCGCCGCCGCCTCGATGTCGTCACTGCAGGGCTGGCCATCGTCCTCGCCGTCCGGCCGGTTGTTGACGACCATGGTGACGCCATGACGCCGCGCTTCCTCGAGGTCCTCGGGGTGGATCTGGCCGGCCACCAGCGTCTTCTCGTCAAGCGGCTTGAACGCGGTCATCCTCTATCCTTCCCTCTTGCGCACGCCAGCGCGCGCGAATCGTCTCGCTGGTGTCGCGGCTTCCATCGTGACTCCAGCCCGGTTCGCGCCAGAGATAATGCCATTTCGCAAGGCCCGGCGCAGCAAGGACGTCGTGGGCGATGCCGATCCACTCGTGAAGCGCGGCGCGGAGCGGGTTGAACGAGCCCAGGGGCTTGACGATTCCATAACGCGGGCGGTCGTCGTCGCGTTCGGGCTCGAAGGTGCCGAGGAGCCGGTCCCAGATGATGAAGACCCCGGCGTAATTGCGATCGAGGTAGCGCGGGTTCACCGCATGGTGGACCCGGTGGTGCGACGGCGTGTTCATGACCGCCTCGAACCAGCGCGGCATTCGCCGGATCGCCTCGGTGTGAATCCAATATTGGTAGACGAGGTTCAGCCCCGCGCAAAAGAACACCAGTTCCGGCGGAAAGCCGATCACGAACAGCGGCAGGCGGAAAAGGAAGTTGAGGCTGACGAAGCCGGTCCACGTCTGCCGGAGCGCGGTCGACAGGTTGTACGCCTCGCTCGAGTGATGGACGACATGGCTCGCCCAGAACCAGCGCACCCGGTGGGCCGAGCGGTGAAACAGATAATATGCGAAGTCGTCGGCGACGAAGCATAGCGCGAAGCTCCACCAGGCCAGCGGAATGTCGACCAGCCGGAACTGGTGCAGCCAGGCGCCGAGCGAGAAAACGAGGCCGGCGGTCAGCGCGCCCGCCGCCAGGCTGCCGAGGCCGAGCGTGATCGAGGTCGCGCTGTCCCTGGGGTCCGGCCCGCGTCCCCGCCGTCGCTTCAGCCACCAGGCTTCCAGCGCCAGCGTGACGAGGAAGAAGGGGATCGCCCAGATGACCGGATCGGGCAGGGTCATGGCCGCACCCTAGGCGAAAGCCGCGACCGTCTCCAGCATCGCCGCACCGTAACGCTCGAGCTTGGCGGTACCGACGCCCTGGACCTGCCCAAGCTCGTGCAACGTCTGCGGCTTCGCGGCGGCGATCTCGCGCAGCGTCGAATCGTGGAAGATCACGTAAGGCGGCACGTTCGCTTCCTTGGCGAGCGAACGGCGCGCCTCGCGCAGCGCCTCGAATAGCGGATCGTGCGGATGATCGTCCCCGCCAGCGCTCCCGCGCCGGGCGCGGCGCTTGCGCGGCGGCGGGAGCGCGATCCGCACTTCCTCGCCGCCCTTGAGGATCCCGCGCGCGCCGGGCCCGAAGCTGAGGCCCCCATAGGCGTCGGCGCGAAGCGCGTCCCGGGCGATAAGGGCGCGGGCAACCGGCTGGATCAGCGCCAGCTCCTCGGCATTGCAGATCCCGAACACGCTCAGGCGATGGTGGCCATTGGCATGGACCTTGTCGGTCTCCTTGCCCGCCAGCACGTCGGCGAGATGCCCGACCCCGAAGCGCATCTCGGTACGGAAGGCGGCCGACAGGAGCTTGCGCGCCACTTCGGTCACCTCGACCGTATGCGGCGGCTCGAGGCAATTGTCGCAATTGCCGCAGGTCGGCGGCGGCGTTTCCCCGAAGTGACGAAGCAGCACCGCGCGGCGGCACTCGGTCGTCTCGACCAGCGCAGCGAGGCTCTGCAGCCGGGCCCGTTCGTCGGCCTGCCGCTCGGGCGCGGCCTCGCGCTCGATCCGCTGGCGCGCGAGCGCGAAGTCGCCCGCGCTCCATAGCATGTGCGCTTCGGCCGGATCGCCGTCGCGGCCCGCGCGCCCGGTCTCCTGATAATAGGCCTCGATCGACTTGGGGGTGCCCGCGTGGATGACGGTTCGGACGTCGGGCTTGTCGATCCCCATGCCGAAGGCGATGGTCGCCGCCATCACCATTTCCTCCGAGGCGACGAACGCGGCCTGGTTCGCCGCGCGGACCTGGGAATCGAGCCCGGCATGATAAGGCAGCGCCGCCCGCCCGCTCGCCGCAATGGTCGCCGCCATACTGTCGGCATCCTTGCGGCTCGAAACATAGACGATCGCCGGGCCCGGCCGCTCGGCGAGCAAGCCCAGCACCTGCCGGCCCGCCTGGTCACGCGGACGGATGTGATAGCGGATGTTGGGCCGGTCGAAGCCGCTGACGATCAGCCCGTCCTCGGGAATCCCGAGCTGGACGAGAATGTCGGCGCGGGTGCGCGGGTCGGCGGTCGCGGTCAGCGCCAGCCGCGGCACTTCCTGGTGATCGCCGAGCAATTTCGTCAGCAGCCGGTAGTCGGGACGGAAGTCATGCCCCCATTCGCTGACGCAATGTGCCTCGTCGATCGCGATCAGGCTCAGCGGCACCCGGTCGGCCAGGCGGCGGAAGCCGTCGGTCGTCGCTCGTTCGGGGGCGACGTAGAGAAGATCGAGCTCGCCGTTCAGGAAACGCCGGACCACGGTGTCGCGGTCGTCGGCGCTGGTCAGCGAGGCGGCCTTGATCCCGAGCGCCTCGGCCGAGCGTATCTGGTCGTGCATCAGCGCGATCAGCGGGCTGATCACCAGCGCGGTCCCCGCGAGCGCCAGCGCGGGCAGCTGGTAGCACAGGCTCTTGCCCGCCCCGGTCGGCATGATCGCCAGCGTCGGCCGGCCCGCCAGCACGCGCCCGACCACTTCTTCCTGCACCCCGCGGAAATGGTCGAATCCAAAGACTTGGCGAAGAAGCTGATGCGGGTCGGTCACGCTTCGCCTTTGGCCGCGCTAGGGGCTCCTGCGCAACCTTGTCTTGGCCCGCGCAGCCGTCCAAACGGACGATCGAGGGTAGGGGAAGAAGTGAAATGACCATGTCCGGGCGGAGCCTCGAGCAGCTCCACGCCGATTTTCGTGCGACCAGCACCAACGCCATGCCGATCGCGGGGCTCGTCACCTGGGCCGCACTCGGGACTGCTGCGCTCGTCCTGCCCGAGCGCACGGTCGCCAATGCCTCGCTCTACATCATGGCGGCGATCCTGCCGCTGGCCTTCCTCATCGACCGGCTGCGCGGCCGCAACCTGTTCGGCGGGGGCGATAACCCGCTGGTCCGCCTGTTCCTGCTCGGGATCCTGATGGTCGGGCTGACCGTCCCGCTCGCGGTGATCGGGACCAAGGGCGGACAGGCGCTGCTGATCCTGCTCGGCATGGCGATCCTCGCGGGAATCGTCTGGATTCCCTTCGCCTGGGCCGCCGATGACCGAAGCGGGATCACCCACGCCGTCGCCCGCGCGCTCGGCTGCTATCTCGCCTACGGCTTCGTCCCCGCGCCCTTCACCGCCAGCGCGATCTGCGCGGTGGTGGTCGCGGCCTATGTCTATTCGCTCCTCGCCATGCGCCCGATCGGCCCGGCGGCGGTTGCCGCGGAGGCTCGCACCGCCGCCGCATGACCGTCGCCGTCGACATGGGCCTGTCGCCGCAAGGCCAGCCCGTCACCATCGATCTCGAGGAGCTTCTCGCCACCCGCCTGCTCGTCCAGGGCAATTCGGGGAGCGGCAAGTCGCACCTGCTGCGCCGCCTGCTCGAGAAGAGCGCCGGCCAGGTCCAGCAGATCGTGATCGACCCCGAGGGCGATTTCGTCACGCTTGCCGGCCCCTACGGCCACCTCGCGATCGAGGCCGCCGACCACGACGAGAAGGAGATCGCCCGCGCCGCCGCCCGCATCCGCGAGCATCGCGCGTCGGTCGTGCTCAGCCTCGAAGGCCTCGAAGCCGAGGGGCAAATGCGCTGTGCCGCGGCCTTCCTCTCGGCCCTGTTCGAGGCGCCGCGCGACCATTGGTATCCCGCGCTGGTGGTCGTCGACGAGGCCCAGCTGTTCGCGCCCGCTGGCGGCGGCGAGGTGGCCGAGGAAGTCCGCCGCGCCTCGCTCTCGGCCATGACCAACCTCATGTGCCGCGGCCGCAAGCGCGGGCTGGCCGGGATCATCGCCACCCAGCGCCTCGCCAAGCTCGCCAAGAATGTCGCGGCCGAGGCGTCGAACTTCCTGATGGGCCGGACCTTCCTCGACATCGACATGGCCCGCGCCGCCGACCTCCTCGGCATGGAGCGGAGGCAAGCCGAGGCGATCCGCGACCTGCCGCGCGGCACCTTCCTCGCTTTGGGCCCCGCGATCAGCCGCCGCCCCTTGTCGGTCGCAATCGGGGAGGTCGAGACCCGGGCACGGTCGATGAGCCCCAAGCTGGTCCCCCTGCCCACGGCAACCGCGAGCGAGGACCTGCAGGAACTGCTGTTCCAGCCCGGCTTCGACTTCGAACCTGCCCCTGCCCCGAAGCCCGACCCTAGGCCGCTTCGCTCCGAGAGCCTGATGGAAATGCTCGCCGGTCAGCGTTCCGAACCGGCGCCGGCGCTCCCGAGCAAGTCGGATGAGGAGCAATCCGCTGCGGTCGCAGCCGTCCTCGAGGCCATGGTCGCCGACCATGAATCAAGGGGGCGTTCGGGCGCGGTGCTGTTCCAGGACTTCACCGTCCGCCTGCGCATGGCCGGCGTCTCCCCGAGCCCGCTCGACCTCCCGGCGTTCACCCGCCGCCTCGCCATGGCCCGCGCGGGCATTTTCACCGAGGACCCCGACTGGCACCCCGCGCTCGAGGCGGCCGAAGGCCTGCCCGAGGACATGCTCGGCCCCTTCCTCCTCCTCGCCCGCGCCGCGCGCGATAGCCAGCCGACCCCGAGCGACGAGGCGATCGCGGCGAGTTACGGCACCGCCAGCCTCGGCCGCGCCCGCCGCCTCCTGAGCTACATCGAAAGCCGCGACCTCATCGTCACCCGCACCGACCTCAGCGGCAAGCGCAGCATTGCGATTCCCCGCCTCGGGTGGAGCACCGCGGCGGCCTGACGCGCTTCGCCATTTACTGCGAATTGTTGTTCAATTGGCTCGCAAGGAGTAAACGACGTCAAGCTTCCAGGGGGGAAGCTGCCATGCCGGAACTGGACGTCGTCGTCTGCCTTGCATTCGACCATCGCGCACCCGCTGATGGCCTCGCTTCCTTCAAGGCCTGCATCGCCCGCTGCCAGCAGGTGAAGAGCGCGACCGAGGTGTCGGGCACCTTCGACCTTATCGTCGAGGCGCATTGCGAATCCCTGCCCCAGTATATGGAGGAGATGGAGCGGCTCCGCCCGATGTTCGCGACCTATGCGACCCGGGTCGAGAGCAGCTTCGTCAGCCGCAAGATGGAGCGTCGGCATGAACAGCGGGATACGGGCCTCTGGCTCCCCTGTTCCGACGGGCGGCGAAGGATCGAAATCCACCGCATCGACAAGGTCTGCGCCGAGGGGGACTATATGCGGGTGCACGTCGGTCCGTGGAACTGCCTCGTTCACCAGACTCTCGCGCACATGGCGGAGCAGCTGACCGAGCCCGATTTCCTGAAGCTCAACCGGTCGTGCTTGGTCCGAGTCGATTTCATCGACCGCCTGATCCACGAGGGTCGCCGATGGCGGGCCCGCTTGAGCGACGGAACGGAGGTTCGCGTCGCCCAGAGCAACGTCCACCATGTTCTCCACGCCACCAGCCACGAGTCGTCGATCCCCCGTCACGATCCATCGAAAGAGGACGAACTCACCATCTTTCTTGCGTGACTTCACCGAATCCCGCGTGAGTCAGGCAGCCCCTCGCTGGCATTGACCTCGGGCGGGACCACCGCGGTCCCGCATTTGGGAGGCTCAAGATGCAACAGCGCACAATTCCCTGCCTCATTGCGGCGGGATTTATCGGCATCGCACTCACCGCCAGCGCCACCCAGGCCTTCGCCGCGCCGCAAGCCGGCGATGTGGTCGTGAAAGGCCGCAAATTCGATCCGGAGAGCCAGCGGATCGTCCGCTATGGCGATCTCAACCTGACCCAGGCGAGCGACCGCCATCAGCTCGACCGCCGCATCTACCGGACCGCCAACAGCCTGTGCTTCTACATGAATGGGTCGGAAAGCGCGGACTGCACCTTGCTCGCCGTGCACAGCACCGATGATCAGGTCGCCCAGGCAATCGACCGCGCCTATCGCCAGATGGCAGGCTTGCCGGTCGGTCCGGCCCTTCAGATCAGCATGGTGATCGCGCATTAGGCGCGGTCGGCCAGCGAACCTCCCCGTCTCGCCCGGCGGGGAGGTTCCTTGCGCCTATTCGGCAGCTTCGGCGATCGCCCGTTCGGCCTGCTGGCGCGCCCACATGTCGGCGTAAAGGCCATTGCGGCGAAGAAGCTCGGCATGGCTGCCCTCTTCCGCGACCCGCCCTCCATCGAGCACCACGATCCGGTCGGCATCGACCACGGTCGACAGCCGGTGCGCGATGGTGATGGTCGTGCGCCCGGTCGATACGCCGCGTAGCGTGTCGAGGATCGCTTCCTCGGTGCGGCTGTCGAGCGCGCTGGTGGCCTCGTCGAGAATCAGGATCGGCGGATTCTTCACCAGCGTCCGGGCGATCGCGACCCGCTGCTTTTCCCCGCCCGACAGCTTCAACCCGCGCTCGCCGACCCGTGCGTCATACCCTTCGGGAAGGGCCGCCACGAATCGGTCGAGCGACGCCCCGCGCGCGGCGGCCTCGACCTCGGCCTGGCTGGCCTCGTCGCGGCCGTAGGCGATGTTGTAGCCGAGCGTGTCGTTGAACAGCACCGTGTCCTGCGGCACGATCCCGATCGCAGCGCGCAAGCTTGCCTGGCTGACCTGCGCGATGTCCTGCCCGTCGATGGTGATCCGCCCGGCCTGCGGGTCGTAGAAGCGGAACAGGAGCCGGGCGAGGGTCGACTTGCCCGCCCCGCTCGGCCCCACCACCGCGACCGTCTGCCCGGCGGGCACGTCGAGCGTCAGCCCCTTCAGGATCTCGCGCCCGTCCTCATAGCCGAAACGCACGTCCTCGAACCGGACATGGCCACGTTCCACGTGGAGCGGCAGCGCATTGTCGACATCGGTCACCTCGGCGGGGGTGTCGAGCAGCCGGAACATCTCGTCCATGTCGGTGAGGCCCTGACGGATGGTCCGGTAGACCGTGCCGAGCATGTCGAGCGGCCGGAAGAGCTGCGTCAGCAGCGCGTTGACGACCACGAGGTCGCCGGGGGTGAAGCGACCTTGGCTCCAGCCCCACACGGTATAGGCCATCGCCCCGCCCATCAGCAGGTTGGTAATCAGGCTCTGCCCGATGTTCATCGCCGCGAGGCTGGTCTCGATCTTGACCGTCGACCGGGCGAGGTTCGCGACCGCGCGCCCGTAGAGCTTCCGCTCGCGCTCCTCGGCGTTGAAATATTTGACCGTCTCGAAGTTCAAGAGGCTGTCCACCGCGCGCGCGGTGGTGGCGGTGTCGTGCTCGGTCCATTGTTCGCGCAGGCGCACGCGCCAGTCGGTGACCGCCTTGGTGAACCAGATATAGGCGACCACCGCCGCCGCGGTCGCCGCGACCAAACCGGGGCCGAAGCCGGTCCAGAACAGCACCGCCACGATGCCCAGCTGGAGGATGGTCGGGGCGAGATTGAACAGCAGGAAATAGAGCATCATATCGATGCTCTTCGACCCGCGCTCGATGATCTTGGTCACCGCCCCGGTCCGCCGCTCGAGGTGGAAGCGCAGGCTCAGCCCATGGAGATGCGAGAAGGTGCGCTCGGACAGCACGCGGGTCGCCTCCTGCCCGACCGTTTCGAAGATGGCGTTGCGCAGATTGTCGAGGAGGACCCCGCCGAACCTCGCCACGGCAAAGGCGACGACCAGCGCCAGCGCGACCGACACCGCGCCGTCCTGTCCGGCCGTCATCCGGTCCACCGCGCCGCCGAACGCCTTGGGCAGGATGATGGTGGTGACCGTGATCGACGCCACCACCATGAGGAAAGAGGCGACCACCCGCAGCTTGAGGCCGGTCTGCCCCGCCGGCCACAGATAGGGCAGGAACCGCAGCAGCACCTTGAAGCCGCTGCGCTCGCGATTGGTCAGGCTGGTTTTTTCTGGGGGCATCGAGCCCTCAAGGTAGGGACGCCCCCGAAGCCATGCAAATGCGGCCGCGAAACGACTGGAACAACGCGATTATTCTTCCGTTCTTACCTCCAAGTCACCTTGCGGGGTTAAGCATCATGGGTCCGGTTTCCTTCGTCATTGCCATTCTGGGCTGCGCCGACGGCGGCGCGTCGTGCCAGCAGGTCGCGCAGGCGCCGACGCGCTACGAAAGCGCCGCCGCCTGCGAGGCGGCAACCGCGGGCGTCCTCGCCGCCAGCACCGATTTCGACTTCCCGACCCTCCTCGCGCGCTGCCAGTCGGCCAAGAACCCAGCCGCCGCCGAGCGCCAGCCCGTGCGGCGTGACACTCCGGTCAAGGAAGGCTGAGCATGGCCGAGGTCCTCGACCCGCCGACTCACGAAGAGCCGCAACTTCCCGGCCACGAGCGCGACCTCGATCCCAAGCCCGAATGGCAGCCGCGCTACCCGGGTTCCGGGCGCCTGAAGGACAAGGTCGCGATCATCACCGGTGCCGACAGCGGCATCGGCCGCGCGGTGGCGGTGCTGTTCGCGCGCGAAGGCGCGGACGTCGCCATCCTCTACCTCGACGAGCATGACGACGCCGCCGACACCAAGAAGTTTGTCGAGGCCGAGGGCCGGCGCGCGATCTGCATCCCGGGCGACCTCGGCAGCCGCGACTTCTGCTTCAAGGCGGTCCAGCAGGTAGTCGACACCTTCGGCAAGCTCGACGTCCTCATCAACAATGCCGGCGAGCAGCATCCCGACGAGGATATCGTCGACATCACCGAAGAGCAGCTCCGCCGGACCTTCCAGACCAACATCTTCTCGATGTTCTTCATGGTCCAAGCGTCCATGCCGCACCTCAAGGAGGGTGCGGCGATCGTTAACTGCACCTCGGAGACGATGTACAAGGGCGCGCCCATCCTGCTCGACTATTCGTCGACCAAGGGCGCGATCACGGCCTTTACCCGCAGCCTGGCGAAGAACCTGGTCGACAAGGGCATTCGGGTGAACGGCGTCGCGCCGGGCCCGATCTGGACCCCGCTCAACCCGTTTGGCGGCCAGCCGCCCGAGAAGATGCCCGACTTCGGCAAGGACACGCCGATGAAAAGGCCGGGCCAACCCAATGAGGTCGCCCCGGCCTTCCTGTTCCTCGCCTGCGAGGATTCAAGCTACATGACCGGACAGGTGCTCCACCCCGACGGGGGCAACACCACGTCCAGTTAGAGGCTCACTGATAGGCGACCTGGATGTCGAGCGTCCCGGTGTAGACGCCGTCGGCCTGGCCCGCGGTAAAGGCCAGGCTGCCGCCGACCTCGAAGATCTTGCCCGGGTTGCCGCTGTTGTCGATCGTCGTGCTCGACGGGAAGGACGGGGTCAGCACCAAAGTGCCGCCGGCGCCGTTGGTCATGGTGACCGTCGGCGTGACCGAGCTGATCAGCGCGACCTGGTTGTTGGAGCCGGTGACGCGATATTGCGCGGTGCTGAAGGTGCCCGAGCAGGTCAGGCCGCCGGTGGTCCCGCAGGTGCGGCCGCTGGGCGTGACGCTGACGGTATCGGTCCCGGTGAAGGTGCCAAGGAGCACCGTCCCGAACACGAGGTTGCGCACGCCCGCGAGCTGGATCGGCTTCTGGACGTTGACGCTGGCGGTCGGCTTGGCACCGGTGACGCCGACCTGCTGGGCGGCGGCCGGTGTCGCGAAGGCGCACAGGGCCGCGAGGCCCTTGATGATATTCTTGGTCATTGGTTCGACCCCCACAGTCGATGGTTGAAGTAACTGCCGTGTTAACCGCGACAGGCTACCGCCCCGTTCCGGGACATGGTTAACAGCGCGGTGACGCTTTCCGGTCGTCACAGATAATCGACCGTGATCGGCACGTCGCCGCGGTAGGTGCCTTCCGCATCCCCCGACACGTACAGCTCGCCGCCGAAGCGGATTCGGAGCCGTCCCTCGGCGTCGAGCCGGGGGAAAGCGGGAAGATCGCTGGTGATGGCGGTGATGGTGAGCATCCCGCCGGAAAAGCCGTAAAGCTCGATCCGCCGCGGGAGCTCGACCCGCACCTGGCGGTTGGGCTCGCCACGAATGACCACGTCGCCGTTCATCGCGCGCCCGGTCATCGGCGCCAGCGCCCCGCTGGTGCTGCGACTGCCGTCGGGACCGACATGCGCGGTCCCGCCTGCGGTCCCGGTCAGGATGACGCGATCGAAATCGAGACTGGTCTGGACCTCGAGCGCGACTGGCCCAGCCTTCTCGTCCGGCGCGGTCAGCGTGTCCCCTTCGCCGCACAGCCGGCATGGCGCGGCCATGGCCGCGTTTGGGACCAAAAGGAGAAGCAGGATGGGCAAAGCGAGCCGCATGCCCGCCGAACTACATCCAAAATGGTGTAAGCCTGGTAAAGTGGTCGCTAACCATTGCGGGCGGGGGCGAACTTCCCACATTGCGGGAAAGGAGATCTCATGAGCGAACACGACCAGACCGACCGGATGCCGGCGACCGAGGCCGAATGGCGCGAGAAGCTCGGTCCCGATCGCTACCGGATCCTGCGCGAGGCCGGGACCGAAGCCCCGTGGAGCGGCCCGCTGCTCGGCAACAAGCAGCAGGGCGAATATGTGTGCGGCGGCTGCGGCGCGCCCCTGTTCGAAAGCGACACCAAGTACGAGAGCGGCAGCGGCTGGCCGAGCTTCACCAATCCGGTCGACAAGGGCGCGGTCAGCGAGATCGTCGATCACAGCCACGGAATGGAACGCGTCGAGGTGCGCTGCGCCAAATGCGCCGGCCATCTCGGCCACGTCTTCCCCGACGGCCCCGGCCCTGAGGGGCTGCGCTACTGCATTAATTCGGCGAGCCTCGACTTCAAGCCGGAGGAATGAGCACATGCCGGGTGAGCGGACTCTTGCCGCTCACCCGCAGACCCCTTAAGCCTCCCCGCTCATGGCCAGGCAGCCCGTTCGTCCCCGCCCCGCGCCGGCACCAGCATCCTCGAGCGCGGGCGGCTTGCTGATGCGCGTGATCAAGTGGGGCATTGTCCTCGCCATCCTCGGGCTGATCGCACTCGGTGTGGCGGTCAGCGTCGCCTACACCCAGCTTCCCTCCTACCAGTCGCTGTCGAACCGCACCGACCTCGGGCAGAACATCCGGGTCCGCTCGGCCGACGGAAAGCTGCTGGTCCAGCTCGGCCCGAATCTTGGGCAGTGGATCCCCTACGACCGGATCCCGGCGACGATGCGCGCGGCGATGATCGCGGTCGAGGACAAACGCTTCCGCAGTCATCCCGGCGTCGACCCGATCGGCATGGCGCGCTCGATCAAGGTCCGCCTGCAGACCGGTCGCTTCAGCCAGGGCGGCTCGACCATCACCCAGCAGCTGGCGCGCAACATCTTTCTCAACAACAGCCGGAATTTCGGGCGCAAGTTCAAGGAAGCGGTGCTGGCGCTCGCGCTCGAGGCCAAGTTCAGCAAGAACCAGATCCTCGAGCTCTACCTCAACCGCGTCTATTTCGGTGGCGGCGCCTATGGCATCGATGCCGCGAGCCGGACCTTCTTCGGTCATTCCGCCGAACGTCTGAGCCTCGGCGAAGCGACGATCATCGCCGGGCTGGTCAAGGCGCCGAGCAATTATTCGCCGACCGCCGACGTCGAGGCCGCGCGTAGCCGCGCCGGGGTCGTCCTCAAGTCGATGGTCGAGAACGGCTTCGTGTCCGCCGATGCCGCCGCCAATGTCGATCCCGCGCGGATCGTCGTCCAGCAGGGCGCCAAGCAGAACAGCATCCGCTATTTCACCGACTGGGCGCTGCCCCAGCTCGACACGCTGATCGACGAATCGTCCGAGCCGATCGAGGTCTGGACCACGCTCGACACCAACATGCAGGCCGCCGCCGACGCGGCGATCAACGCCAATTCGCCCAAGGGCGCGCAAGGCGCGCTGGTCGCGCTCGACCGCGACGGTGCCGTCCGTGCGATGATCGGCGGCCGCGACTATGTCAGCAGCATCTACAACCGGGCGACCCAGGCGCAGCGCCAGCCGGGCTCGGCGTTCAAGCTGTTCGTCTATCTCGCCGCGCTCGAAAGCGGGATGAAGCCCACCACCACCCTCGTCGACGAGCCGATCGACATCGAGGGCTGGCGGCCGCGCAACAGCACCCGCACCTATCTCGGCCCGGTGACCCTGCGCGAGGCCTTCGCGCGCTCGATCAACACGATCAGTGCCAAGATCGGCGCCGAACTGGGCTTCGGGACGATCGCCGACATGGCCCGGCGGTTCGGCATCACGTCGTCCATCTCGACCTACCCCTCGATGGTGCTCGGGACCTCGGACGTACGCCTGCTCGACATGACCCGCGCCTTCGCCTCGGTCGCCGCCCAGGGCGTGTCGGTGAGCCCCTATGCGATCACCCGGGTGACCAGCGGCGACGGTCGCCTCCTCTATCGCCACGCGGCCGAGGAGCAGCGCACCCTCGTCGCGCCGTGGGTCGCCGCCGGCATGACCGACCTCCTCCAGACCGCGGTGATGAGCGGCACCGGCCGCGCCGCGCAGATCGGTCGCCCCGTGGCCGGCAAGACCGGCACGACCCAGACCAATCGCGACGGCTGGTTCATCGGCTTTTCGAGCGGGATCACCGCCGGGGTGTGGATGGGCCGCGACGACGCCAAGGCGATCGCCGGGCTTCAGGGCGGTACCGCCCCGGCCCGCGCCTTCCACGACTTCATGGTCAAGGCGGTCGCCAACCGTCCGGTCGAGCAGTTCCAGACCGAGGTGCCGATGCCCGACTGGCAGCTCGAGCCGGGCGAGGAAAGTTACCTCGGCAACGAGGAGCTGCCGTTCCAGCCGCAGGTCGATGCGGACGGCAATCCGTTCCTCGGCAACGACAGCGATCCGCTTGCGGCGCAGCCCGCCGCGCCGCAGGGCGAGCCCGCGCCACCGGGCGACGAAACCGAAATCGACAAGATCTTCGGTGGCCAGCTTCCGCCACCCGAGCGGCCGCAGCCAGCGCCCGCTCCGCAGCGCGACCGACCCGTCGCTCCTGCCCCCGCCTCAGTTCCTCCCGACGGCACGCAGCGACGGACCCAGCCGTCGCAATTCTAGTCGCGCGGCCATGACCGGCCCGCCGAACAGCCGCTGTTCGGCCGCCTTGAACGCCGGCGAATGATCCATGTGGAGCCGGTGCGCGACCTCGTGTGCGACGACGAAGCGCAGCACCTCGGGCGGCGCGAGCACCAGTCGCCAGCTGTAGCGGATCGCGCCCGACGAGGAGCAGCTGCCCCAGCGGCTCGCCGCGTCACCGATGCTGACCGAGCGGACGCTCACCCCGGCCGTGGCCGCGATCCGCGCGGTCTCGGCGCTGAGGCGGTCGCGGGCCTGCGCCTTCAGCCAGCGCTCGACCGCGCCGCCAAGGCTCTCGGCGGGCCCGCCGACAATCAGCGCATCGCCGTCCAGCATGACACCGCGGCGCCTGGTCGGGACATGGCGGATGGTCAGCGGGCGACCCTCGAATGGAATCAACGCTCCGTCGGCATAAGGAGATGACGGAGGCGCCGCGCCCAGCTGGCGGTCGATCCAGGCGCGCTGTCCGGCGACCCAGTCGATCGCGCGCTGGGTCGATCCGCGCCAAGGCATGGTCAGTCGCAGCAGTCGCCGCTCATGGTCGATCCGAAGCCGCAGCCGGCGCGACCGCCGCAGGCGGGTCAGCTGGAGTGGGTAAGGGAGCCGCGGATCGTCAGAGATCACGGTCGGTCAGGTGGAATTCGAGCTCGCCCGCATCGACCTCGCTGATCGTCCAGCCCCGGGTCGACATCCCCGCCTCGTGGACGCTCTCGCGGCTCCCGCTCTCAAGGTAATGCCAGTCGGGCAGTGGCTCGCCGAAGGCGCGCAGGCGATAGGCGCAGGTGCCCGGGAGCCACTCGAGTTCCTCGAGCCGGTCCTTCGACAGCTGGACGCAGTCGGCGACCCACTTCTTGCGGTTGGGATAATCGGTGCAGCGGCCGTTCTTGCGGTCGAGCAGCTTGCACGCGACGTTGGTCGGATAAAGCTCGCCCGTGTCGGCATCCTCGAGCTTGTGGAGGCAGCACCGCCCGCAACCGTCGCACAAGGCTTCCCACTGGCCCGCGTCGAGCGTGTCGAGCGGCTGGTCCCACCAGCGGTCGTTCGAGGAGGTCGGCTTGTTCATTGGAAGGGCAGACTTGGTCTGCTAGGGCCGCCACTTCAAGCATTTATCCGGGCAGGCGGGGCAGCAATGGCGAAACGGACCATCGTTCTGGCGGCACTGGCACTGGGCGCGATCGCGGTGCCGGCCGCGGCTCAGTTCCAGAGCCAAGGCTATAATTTCATCCAGGCGATCAAGGACCGGGACGGCAACAAGGTCACCGAGATGCTCAACGTCCCGGGCTCGACCGTCGTCAACTATCGCGACGACAGTGGCGATGCCGCGCTGCACATCGTCGCCGCCCGCCGCGACCTCACCTACCTGCGCTATCTCCTCGCCGAGGGCGCCGATCCCAACCTTGGCAACAAGACGGGCGACACCGCGCTCATCATCGCCAGCCGGATCGGCTTCGACGAAGGGGTCGATTCGCTCCTCAAGGCGGGCGCGCAGGTCGATCGTCCAAACCGGCTCGGCGAGACCGCGCTGATCATCGCCGTCCAGCAGCGCCAGCTTCCCGTCATCAAGTTGCTGGTCGAGAAGGGCGCCAATCCCGACAAGACCGACAACGCCTCGGGCCGGAGCGCGCGCGATTACGCGAAGCGCGATGCCCGCGGTGCCGAGATGATCCGGATCATGGATTCGGCCAAGGCGGTGAAGCCCAAGGCCGTCGCAGGCCCAGGCCTCTAGTTCCTACTGATCGAAGCCCAGGGTCGGATCGATCTGGGCGCTGAGGCGCCGCGCGGCGCGGCGGGCGAAGCGCAGCAGCTCCGCCTTGCGCCGGGCCGCCGCCAGTGGCCGAACCGGAGCCTCACGAAGCACCGCCGCGTCGTAGCGGTCGGCGACGATCACGCCGGCCGTGTCCGGCAGGAAGCGATGCTCGTCGAGCAGATCGGCAAGATGGCTCGGCACCGCCCAGAAGAAGCGGTCGCAATATTCGAGATAGTCGGTCCACTTGCCGTCGCCGGTGAGGTCGGCCTTGCTGACCTTGATCTCGACGATGATGAGCTCGCCCTTGGGGCCGATCCCCATCAAGTCGGCGCGCCGCCCGTTCGGCAGCGGCACCTCGCACATCGCAAAGAGATCGCGTCGGCAGAACAGCCGCGTGACCCCGCGCGCCACCTCGAGGGCGACGGGCGGCAGATCCTGGAAACAATGATCGGGCTGCGGGGACTCGGGAGCGCTGGACACGCTTCCGCTTAGAACATCTCGTGAACGGTCGCCAGCGTCTAGCGATAGAAGATGTGATTGCCGACGGTGGCGACGCGGGTCATGCGCCACCCCGGGCTGACCCGGCGAGCGTGGAAGAACAGCGCCTTGCCGACGTTGCTCTCACGAATATCGCCGTCGACGATACGGGCGATCGCGACCGCATTCTTCCACTGCATGCCGCTCTTGTTGATCGCCGGCCAGCGACCGCCACGAACGAAGCTGAACTGACCGCGCTGGGTCAGGACGCCGCAATAGGAACCGGGGAAACGACCACGGCTCTCGGCCCGATTCTCGATGACCTGACCAACAGCGAGCTGACCGGCCAGCGGCTCGCTCTTGCTCTCGAAATAGATGCCGACGGCGAGACACTCGAGCTCGCGGCTGCCGGCGTCGCTGCGACGGAGGCTGGCGACGGTCTCCGCCAGGCTGGCGCCCGGCGCGATCGCGACCGGCTGGTCGTCGGTCTGATCGGAAGGAGCGGCAGGCTCCTCGTTCCCGGCAACAGTGGCCGGGGCGAGCGGATCGCGCGAAAGGGGGGTGGTGACGAGCGGTTCGTTCTTGAGATCGGCAGAAACGGCAGCAACGACCTGTTCGGTGGCGGGCGCCCGGACAACCTGGGCGGGGGCAACGGAACCTGCGCCAAGCGCAGCGGCGGCAACCATCAAGACGAAACGACGAACCACTTACAACCTAACAACCTGCGGTGAACCGCCACTCGGCATGAGAAACGGCCATCAACGTGGCCGGTCCGATCAAACCTGGGCAAATCCCCCGTCTCGCGCGTCTCGCGAGGACGGTCAGACCGGCCCGGCGAGCACTCCGCTCAAAAGCTGTTCCTCGGTTCGTCGCATTTGTTTGGAAGATCAATCGCCCGAGATCATTCCCGCGACGAATCGTTCCGTCGACGGGATGTCCAGTTCGATCACCCACAGATCGGGGTCGGAATCACGGGCACGCGCAAGATGTTGTTGGAGATTGGCCGAATCGCCCGATTCCCGCCCCTCCCATTCGTAAGTGCCGCCGGTCTGGAGCCGGCGCTCGACCAGCCGCTTGGCCTCTCCGCGCTCGGCCAGCACGACCATGATTGCCCCCCGATCAGGGTCGCCGCGGGCCAGGACGGTCCCGAACCCGCCCTCGGCCCGAGCCTTCGCCAACAAGGCGGACACCTCGATCGACGGGGCGAGGCGGGCCTCGCTCACCGTGGGCGATAGCCGGGCAGGCCAGCAAGCGCGATGTGCGAGCGCAGGAACGTCCCCGTGCCGCGCGCGCATTCCTCGCCGCTTGAATCGACGATCCGCGCGTCGGCGACGAATACCCGGCGCTTGCCCGAGATCCAGCGGCCCTCGGCGAAGGCGGGTCCTTCGCGCAAGGGGCGGGTGAAATGGAGATTGAAGGCGGTGGTCAGCAGGAAGCGGTCGCTGA
The DNA here is from genome assembly GCF_000711715.1 of Sphingomonas astaxanthinifaciens DSM 22298. Lineage (NCBI taxonomy): Bacteria > Pseudomonadati > Pseudomonadota > Alphaproteobacteria > Sphingomonadales > Sphingomonadaceae > Sphingomonas > Sphingomonas astaxanthinifaciens. The sequence continues at coordinate 1,806,459 of NZ_JONN01000001.1, read as the reverse complement.
CGAGGCTGTTCGCCGCGTAGAAGGACGCGTCGTCGAGCATCTTAAAGTAGAGCGTGCCATGCGCCGCCCCGGCCGCGTGGAAGCTTTGCGGTTCGACGGTGAAGTCGATCCGCGCCTCGCCCGGCGCCCTGATGCTCAGCGCGGACCGGAACAGCTGGTTGATCGGCGCCGAATCGTAGAGCGATTCGAGCGCGCGATAATGCGCGTCCGCCCCGCTCACCGAAGCCGACGGCTCAGGCGGCGTGCGGCTCATCGACCCCCATCAGCACCGCCGCCAGCGCATCGCGCGAGCGTGCTCCGCGCAGTTTCTCGAGCGTCGGCGCGTGCCGAACGACCCGGCTGATCGCCGCCAGCGCCTTCAGGTGATCGGCGCCCGCGTCGGGCGGCGAAAGCAGCAGGAAGACGAGGTCGACCGGATCATTGTCGATCGCCTTGTAGTCGATCGGCTCGGCGAGACGCGCGACCAGCCCGTAGATGCGCTTCAGCCCCATGACCTTGCCGTGCGGGATCGCGACCCCGCCGCCGAAGCCCGTCGACCCCAACCGCTCGCGCTCCGCGAGCGCGGCGACCAGCTCGCCGGGCTCGATTCCGAGCCGCTGGCCGGCGATCTGGCCGAGGCTCTGGAACAGGGCGCGCTTGTTGGCCGCGGCCAAAGCGGGACGATTGGCGTCGAAATCGAGGAAGGTCGAAAGCTGCATTACGGATTACTCAGATGCCGGGCGGTGTGCCGGGCAGGGCTGATGCCTCAACACTCGGGCCCGGTCTAGCGATCCGCGGGTTCGACCCAGCCGATCGTTCCGTCGTCCCGGCGATACACCATGTTATAGCTGCCGGTCGCGCTGTTGCGGAACATCAGCGCCGTCGTGTTGCGAAGATCGAGCATCATCACCGCGTCGGATACACTGGCGGCGGGGATGTCGACCCGGGTCTCGGCGACCACCGGCGGATGGGCCGGCGCCGGCTCGTCCTCGCGCGCGGGCGGGGCGAAGACGGTGTAAGCTGCTTCCTGCTCGTCGGCCGAGGCCGCGGCCGCCGCCTCGCCCTTCCGTTCCTGCAGCCGCGACTTGTAGCGGCGCAGCTGCTTCTCGATCTTGTCGGCCGCACCGTCAAAGGCGAGGTGCGCCTCCTGCGCGCGATTGCTGGCCTTGAGCACCACGCCGCGGACCACCGGCGCGACGATGTCGCAGGTGAAGCCATTGTCATGCGGACCCTTGCCGAAGGTCACGCTCGCGGCCGAGGCTCGGCTGAAATAACGCTCGATCACCGACTGGAGCCGATCGGTGACCCGGGTCCGAAGGGCGGCGCCCGTTTCGACCTGATGCCCGGCGACCCTGATTTCCATGACGGCTCCTTCTCGTGGCCGCCCCGACGCCATTCCTCAAGCGGCAGGAATGGTCGCCCAGAGCGGCTCCTTCATTGTCCCGATGAACTGGGCATGGGCGGCAAGCTCGTCAAGCGACGGCGCGAACGTGCGCGGCGCACGAACCGGCCGCTGCGCCGGATGGAGCGAGACCGCGACCTCTTGGGTGGCGGTATCGGCGCGGATCTCGTCCGCCATCAGCGAAAGGCCGATCTGCCGTCCGCCGGTCAGCTCGACATAGACCTGGGCGAGCAATTGCGCGTCGAGCAGCGCGCCATGCTTGACGCGCGCCGAGCGATCGACCCCGAAGCGGGTGCAGAGCGCGTCGAGGCTGTGCTTGGCCCCGGGATGCTTGGAGCGCGCCAGGACGAGCGTGCAGATCATCCGGCTGAGGCAGACGGGATCGCGCTCGCAGCGCTGGAGCTCGGCATTGAGGAAGCCGAAGTCGAACGCGGCGTTGTGCGCGATCAGCGGCGCATCGCCGATGAAGTCGAGCAGCTCCGCGCATTTGTCCGAGAACAGAGGCTTGTCGCTGAGGAAGATCGACGACAGCCCATGGACCGCCTCCGCCTCGCTCGGCATCGCCCGTTCGGGATTGAAATAGGCATGATATTCGCTGCCCGTGGGGCAGCGATTGACGAGCTCGACGCAGCCGATCTCGACCATCCGGTCGCCGGTGGCCGGATTGACCCCAGTCGTCTCGGTATCGAATACGATTTCCCGCATGCGGAAATCTATGCGCCCTTGGCGAGACCCAGTCCAGCAAGGATCGCATCGACCTGGCGCTCGGTTTCGGCAAGGCTCACCGAGGTGTCGATCACGTGATCGGCACGGGCGCGCTTCTCGGCATCGGGCAGCTGGCGGGCGAGGATATGGTCGAGCTTGGCGGGCGTCATGCCCGGCCGGGCGAGGACCCGCTCACGCTGCACCGCCTCGGGCGCCGAGACCACGATCACCTGGTCGAACACCGCGTCGCCGCCGGTCTCGAACAGCAGCGGGATGTCGAAGAGCAGCGCCGGCGCGTCGCCGTTTTCGACAATGAAGCGGGTGCGTTCGTGGTGGACCGCCGGATGGACGATCGCCTCGAGCGCGGCGAGTTCGTCGGGCTTGCCGAGCACCGCCGCCGCCAGCGCTTCGCGATCGACCGCGCCGTCGCGCGTGGTGCCCGGAAAGCGCTGCTCGATGATCGGCACCAGCTTGCCGCCTGGTCCCTGGAGCGCCCGCACGGTCGCGTCAGCGTCGAACACGGGAATCCCCCGCGCCGCGAACATCGCCGCGACGGTCGATTTTCCCATGCCGATCGACCCGGTGAGCGCCAGCGTCTTCATGCGGTCAATTGCTCCACCAGCCCGTCGCCAAGGTCAATCGGGGCAGGTTTCCCGAAGAAAGTGGCAAAGGCTTGGGCCGCCTGGAACAGGAGCATGGTCGCGCCGCCCACGGTCCTGAAACCGCGCGCGTGCGCGTCGACCAGGAGCTCGGTCCGTGCGGGCGCGTAGACCATGTCGAACACCATCGCGCCGGGCGCGAGCCCGCCGAGGGGAAGGCGGGGCCAAGGCTGGCCGGCCATGCCGAGTGGGGTCGCATTGACGAGGAGATCGCCAGCCGGCTCGCTCGCGAGAGCGCCGATTTCGGCGCCGGGAAACAATTGGTCGGCGAGGCGCCGGCCTTTGGCGGGGTCGCGGGTGAGGATGGTGAGGCGGCGCACGCCTGCCCGGCGAAGGGCGTAAGCGGCTGGCCGCGCCGCCCCGCCCGCGCCGACGAGCACCACTTCCGCGTCCTCGAGACGCACCCCCTCCAACGACCGATGGATACCGTGGAGGTCGGTGTTTTGTCCGTGCAGCCGCCCATCGGCGTTGCGCCCGACGGTATTGACCGCGCCGATGGCGGCGGCCGAGGGGTCGACGCTGTCGAGCAGCGCCAGGATCGCCTGCTTGTGCGGCATGGTGACATTGCAGCCGCGCCAGTCGGGATCATCGCGGCGCGCGGCCAGATAATCGGCGAGCTCGCCGGGCGCGACGCGCCATGCGCGATAATCGGCATCGAGTCCGAGCTTGCCCAGCCAGTGGCGGTGGATCAGCGGCGACTTCGAATGGGCGATCGGGTCACCGATCACTTCCGCATAGGGCCGCGATGACGTCATGACGGCAGCATGCCCTCTGCCCGAAGCGCCCCCAGCAGCGGGAGGAGCGGCATGCCGAGGATGGTGAAATGGTCGCCCTCGATGTTATCGAACAATTGTACCCCCGGCCCCTCGAGCCGGAATACCCCCACGCAATAGGAAACCTCGGGCCAGTCGGCGTCGAGATAGTCCTTTATGAAGGGCTCGCTCAGCGTCCGGACCTTGAGATCGGCCCGGTCGGCGTGGCTCCAGACGGTCTTGCCATCCTTGACCAGCGCGACCGCACTCGTGAGCACCATCGTCTTGCCCGAGAAAAAGCGCAGATGATCCGCCGCGCCCCCGCGGTCAGCCGGCTTGTCGAACCGCCGACCCGCGACGCTGACGAGGCTGTCGCTGCCGATCACCATTGCGTCCGGCTTCCGCGAGGAGACCGCGGCCGCCTTCGCTTCGGCCAGTGCGACAGTCAGTGCCGCATCGTCGCCGTCGAACCCGGCCTTGATCGCGGACTCGTCGACGCCGGGCGCCTCGGCCTCGAACGCGACCCCGGCATTGGCGAGCATCGTGCCGCGAATGGGCGAGGTCGAGGCCAGAATCAGGGTCACGCCGCCAGTTCCATGTTCGTTCCTGTGGAGAAATGCTCCTCAGCCCCTAGCGCGGATCGGGGGATGGACCAATCGGGGCGCGCCCGCGCCGCTCGCCATCGATTCCCCGACTCGTTTATCCACGGTGGATGAAGCCATCCACAAGGCTGTGGATTACGGGAGTCGTGCACCGCGACTCGGCGGTCTTGCGAGAAGGACGGTTTCCGGCCACCTGTTGGCAACCGTGGGAGGTCCCCTTAATCCCCCTCATGGGGCGACCAACAGACTCCAACTACCTTTTAAGAATCTAAGAGAGAAAGAGATAAGGGTGGCGGATCAGCCTGCGACTGTGACGACCGACAAGCCCCTCCTGGCCGTGCTGAAGGGAGAGCGTCGCGACCCCCCGCCCGTCTGGATGATGCGCCAGGCCGGGCGTTACCTCCCCGAATATCGCGCCCTCCGCGCCGAGAAGGGCGGTTTCCTCGACATGGTCTATGATCCGGCCGCCGCGGCCGAGATCACGCTCCAGCCGCTGCGCCGATTCCCGCTCGATGCGGCGATCCTCTTTTCCGACATCCTGATCGTGCCGCACGCGCTCGGGCAGGAGCTGAGCTTCGTCGCCGGCGAAGGTCCGCGCCTCGCGCCGCCCTTGTCGGGGGCCGAGATGAGCGCCTTCGTGCCCGCGCCCGAACGGTTCGAGGCCATTTACGAGACCGTCCGCCGGGTGAAGGCCGAGCTGTCGCCCCAGACGACTTTCCTCGGCTTCGCAGGATCGCCCTGGACCGTCGCCACCTACATGGTCGCGGGCGAGGGCAGTCGCGAACAGGCCGAGGCGCGAAGCCTCGCCTATCTCGACCCGGGCAAGTTCGGCGCGATCATCGCCGCGATCGAGGAGGCCACGGTCGGCTATCTCGTCGGCCAGGCCGATGCCGGGGTCGACGCGGTGCAATTGTTCGATAGCTGGTCGGGCAGCCTCGCACCGGCCGAATTCGAGCGCTGGGTGATCGCACCGACCGCGCGCATCGTCGAGCGCCTGCGCGCGCTTCGCCCGAACCTCACCATCATCGGTTTTCCCAAGGGCGCCGGGGGCAAGCTCCCTGCTTACGCGCGCGAGACGGGAATCGACGCGGTCGGCCTCGACGAGACGGTCGATCCGGTCTGGGCGCATGCCAGCCTTCCCGCCGGCATGCCGGTCCAGGGCAATCTCGACCCGTTGGCGCTGATCGCCGGCGGGGCTGCGCTCGAAAAGGCGGTCGGGCGGATCCTTTCCGCGCTCGAGGAACGGCCGCACGTCTTCAATCTCGGCCACGGGATCCAGCAGACCACCCCGATCGCGCACGTCGAGCAGCTCCTGCGCCTACTCGGAAAGGCCCTCTGATGCTCGACGCCTATATCGGCTGGCTCGGCAACGCCTATCCGTGGGTCAAGGCGGCGCATGTCACTTTCGTCATCTTCTGGGTCGCCGGCCTGTTCCTGCTGCCGCGCTTCTATGTCTACCATCATGCGACTGCGCCCGGCTCGGCCGAGGACCGCGCGTGGATCGAGCGCGAGCGCCGGACCCGCTCGATCATCCTCACACCCGCGCTGGTGATCGTGTGGGTGCTCGGTCTAGCCCTCGCCGTTCACCTCGGCGCGTGGACCATGGGCTGGTTCCACGCCAAGCTGCTCTTCGTGATCCTGCTCTCGGGCTACCAGGGCTGGCTCGGCGCCTATGGCCGCAAGCTCGGCCGTGGCGATCGTCCGCTCGAGAATCGCACGCTCCGGATCATGAACGAGGTGCCCGGCATCATGACCGCCATCATCGTCGTGCTGGTGATCGTCAAACCCTTCTGACCTTGCAGGGGGCAGCGTGGGTCCCCATGTTGACTTCACCGGCGGCGCGCCATAGGCCGCTATGAGATACGGCCGCACCGGCCCGTATTCCTCCTTGATGCCGGTGTGTCCGCTCGGTTCTCGACGCGGCCTTTCAGTCATCCGACTGCCAAACTTTCCAGACAAAGACTTCAGACATGCATCTCAAGGATCTCAAGCAGAAGACTCCCGCCCAGCTGGTCGCTCAGGCCGAGGAAATGGGCATCGAAGGGGCTTCCACCCTGCGCAAGCAGGATCTGCTGTTCTCCATCCTCAAGGTCCGGGCCGACAGCGGCGCCGAGATCATGGGCTCGGGCACCATCGAAGTGCTCAACGACGGCTTCGGCTTCCTGCGCAGCCCCGAGGCCAATTATCTCGCTGGGCCTGACGACATCTACGTCACCCCGCAGCTGGTCCGCCGCTTCGGCCTGCGCACCGGCGACACCGTCGAGGGCGAGATTCGCGCCCCCAAGGACGGCGAGCGCTATTTTGCGCTCAATCGCATCACCTCGATCAATTTCGACGAGCCCGATGCCGTCCGCCACCGCGTCAATTTCGACAATCTGACGCCGCTCTATCCCGATTCGAAGCTCAAGCTCGACACGCTCGACCCGACGATCAAGGACAAGTCGGCGCGGGTGATCGACATCGTCTCGCCGCTCGGCAAGGGCCAGCGCGCGCTGATCGTCGCGCCGCCGCGCACCGGCAAGACCGTGCTGCTGCAGAATATCGCCCGTGCGATCACCGACAACAATCCCGAAGTCTTCCTGATCGTCCTGCTGATCGACGAGCGGCCCGAGGAAGTCACCGACATGCAGCGCAGCGTGAAGGGCGAGGTCGTCTCCTCGACCTTCGACGAACCGGCGCAGCGCCACGTCCAGGTCGCCGAGATGGTGATCGAGAAGGCCAAGCGCCTGGTCGAGCACAAGAAGGATGTCGTCATCCTGCTCGACTCGATCACGCGTCTTGGCCGCGCCTACAACACCGTCGTGCCGAGCTCGGGCAAGGTCCTGACCGGCGGTGTCGACGCCAATGCGCTCCAGCGTCCGAAGCGCTTCTTCGGCGCGGCCCGCAACATCGAGGAGGGCGGTTCGCTCTCGATCATCGCCACCGCGCTGATCGACACCGGCTCCAAGATGGACGAGGTCATCTTCGAAGAGTTCAAGGGCACGGGTAACAGCGAAATCGTGCTCGACCGCAAGGTCGCCGACAAGCGCATCTTCCCGGCGCTCGACGTCGGCAAGAGCGGCACCCGCAAGGAAGAGCTGCTGGTCCCGCAGAATACCCTCACCAAGATGTGGGTGCTGCGCCGGATCCTCATGCAGATGGGCACCGTGGACGCGATGCAGTTCCTCCTCGACAAGATGCGCGATGCCAAGTCGAACGAGGATTTCTTCGCCTCGATGAACCAGTAGGCCGGGCGAGCGTCCCGTCTCCGTGACCGGGTTCGACCTCCACGACCTCTTCACCTCGGCCGGCCTGATCACGCTGGCCGAGGTCATCCTCATCGACCTGACGCTGGCCGGCGACAACGTCATCATCATGGGCACGATCGCTTCGGGACTGCCCGACCGCGATCGGCGCAAGGTCATCGCGCTCGGCGTCGGCGTGGCCCTGGTCTGCCTGATCGGCTTCGCGCTGGTCGCGACCTGGCTGCTCCACATCACCGGCCTGCTGCTCGCCGGCGGGCTCCTGCTTCTGTGGGTCTGCTACAATCTCTATCGCGAGCTGCGCCCCGCCAGGGTCGTGATCGCCGACGATCCCGAGACTCCCGAGATCGAAGGTCCGCCGCAGAGCAAGACTTTCCTCGCCGCGGCGCTTCAGGTCACGCTCGCCGATCTCAGCATGAGCCTCGACAACGTCATCGCCGTCGCCGGCGTGGCGCGCGAGCATCCCGCGGTTCTCGCCTTCGGCCTGATCTTCTCGGTGTCGCTGATGGGTCTTGCTGCCAATTACGTGGCGCGGCTGATCCAGCGCTTCCACTGGATTGCCTGGATCGGCCTGGCGATGATCCTCTACGTCGCGCTCAACATGATCTGGCACGGCGCCCTCGAGGTCTGGCCGATGCTCGGCACCGCCTGACCGGGCACCTCGACAACCGCAACCCATCCTCGGCATAGGGGTTGGGAACGCGATCCCGAACTGCAGGAACCGACCTTGATTTCAATCCTCCTTGCCAGCGCCGTTTCCGGGGACGTCAGCTCGTTCGGCGCCATCTGGCAGGACATCCTCACCGACTTCGCCAACATCGGCCAGCCGGGGGCCCTGGCGGCCTTCCTGCAGGTGCTGATGATCGACCTCGTCCTCGCGGGCGACAATGCGATCGTGGTCGGCGCGCTGGCGGCGGGACTTCCGGCCGAGCAGCGGCGCAAGGTCATCCTCATCGGTGTGCTCGCCGCACTGGTGCTGCGGATCGGCTTCGCGCTGATCGTGACCCAATTGCTCCAGGTCGTTGGGCTGATCCTCGCCGGCGGCCTTCTTCTTCTCTGGGTGGCATGGAAGATGTGGCGCGAGCTGCGTCAGGGCGGAAGCGCGGGTTCGCCCGAGATCGAGGGCGACGAGCATAGCGGCCTCGCCTCGGCCAAGAGTTTCGCCAGCGCCGCCTGGGCGGTCGCCATCGCCGACGTCAGCATGAGCCTCGACAACGTGCTCGCGGTGGCCGGCGCGGCGCGCGAGCATCCGGGAATCCTGATCGTCGGCCTGATCTTCGCGGTCGCGCTGATGGGCCTCGCGGCCAACGTCATCGCCCGCTACATCGAGCGCTATCGCTGGATCGCCTATGTCGGCCTGGCGGTCATCCTGTGGGTGGCGGTCAAGATGATCCACGACGGCTGGGTCGATCCGCAGGTCGGTGTCGGACGCCTCTTCTTCTGAATCGAGGCCGGGAGCGGGGATGGGCGACACCATCTTCGCCCTGTCGAGCGGGGCCCTGCCAGCGGCGGTCGCGATCGTGCGCTGCAGCGGTCCGCGGGCGATCGCCGCAGGCCACCAGCTCGCCGGTAGCCTGCCGCCGCCGCGCCAGCTCGGCCTCAGGGCTCTAATTGCCGCCGACGGCGCGCTGATCGATCGCGCGCTTGTGGTGCAATTCCCGGGCCCGTCGACGGCAACCGGGGAAGATCTCCTCGAATTTCACCTCCACGGCGGCCGCGCGGTCGTCGCGCGGTTGCTCGATGAGCTTGGCCGGATTCCGGGTCTTCGGCCGGCGGAACCCGGCGAATTCACGCGCCGCGCGCTCGTCAACGGCCGACTAGATCTCACCGAAGCCGAAGGACTGGGCGATCTCCTCGCCGCCGAGACCGAATGGCAGCGCCGCGCGGCGGCACAGGCGGCCGGGGGTGCGCTCAGCCGGCAGATCGAGGAGTGGCGCTCGGCGCTGCTCCTGCTCGCTGCCGAGGCTGAGGCCGCCATCGACTATGTCGACGAGGAAGAAACCGAACTCGACCTGTCCGCGCTCGCTCGGCGGGCGTCGGGCCTTGCCTCGCAATGGCGGGAATGGCTGCGAGCCCCGCGCTCGGAAACCCTGAGCGAGGGCTTGTCGGTAGTCCTCGCAGGTCCACCGAACGCCGGAAAGTCAAGTCTATTCAATGCGTTGATTGGTGACGACAAAGCAATTGTCACCGCCATCCCGGGAACCACGCGCGACCTGATCGAGGCGCGGCTGGATGTCGAGGGGCTGCCGCTGACCCTGGTCGATACGGCGGGTTTGCGTGACAGTGACGACGAGGTGGAGCGGATCGGCGTGAGCCGGGCGGCGCGGGCGCAGGCGACTGCCGACATCCTTCTCTGGCTGGGCGATCCGAACGACGCGCCGGCGCATCCGCACCGCCTCCTTCTGATCGCACGTGCCGACGCGCGATCGCTCGAAGAACCGCATCCCGGCAGCATCGCCGTCTCGGCGCGGACCGGTGAGGGGATCGACAGGCTGCGCCGCGAAGTCGCGGAAATAGCCCGCACACTCCTTCCGCCGCCCGACCGGGCCACCCTCAACCTACGCCAGGCGCAAGTCCTTTCCGCCGCCGCAGACGCACTCGAACTCGCCAGGGCGGACGATGCGCTTCTGACCGCGGAAGCGGTCCGGCAGGCGCTTCACGCGCTCGATCGGATGACGGGTCGGCAAAGCACCGAAGACATGCTCGACACGTTATTTTCTCGCTTCTGCCTCGGCAAATAGGCTGTTTCACGTGGAACAACTCGCTTCGGTCGTGCCGACGCGTTAATGGCCCTCCATGTTCGACGTCCTGGTCATCGGCGCGGGTCACGCGGGTACGGAAGCCGCGAGTGCGGCGGCGCGTTCCGGTGCGTCGGTAGCGCTGCTCAGTTTCCGTACCGAGGACGCCGGTCAGATGAGCTGCAACCCGTCGATCGGCGGGGTGGGGAAGGGGCATCTCGTCCGTGAGCTCGACGTCTTTGACGGGCTCATGGCACGCGCGGCCGACCGGGCGGTCATCCACCGGCGGATGCTCAACCGCAGCAAGGGACCTGCCGTCTGGGGTCCGCGCGTCCAGGCCGACCGCAAACGCTATCGTGCGGCCATCGAGACCTTGCTTGCTGTCACGCCGATTCGGCGCCTCACCGGGGAGGCCGTTCGGCTCCTGATCGAGGAAGGCAGGGTCTCTGGCGTCGCGCTCGCCGATGGAAGCGAGATCGCCGCGCGGGCGGTGGTCATTGCCACCGGCACCTTCCTCGACGCCGTCATCCACATCGGCGAGGAGCAGCGGCGGGCGGGCCGGCACGGCGAGGCGGCGAGCATTCCCTTGGCCGAGCAGGTGCGCGAGATCGGGCTTGCCGCGCGTCGCCTCAAGACCGGGACCCCGCCACGCATCGACGGTCGCAGCATCGATTGGGCGAGACTTGATGAGCAGGCGAGCGACGTCGATGCATGGCGTTTCTCTGCGCTGCCTGAAGAAGTTCAGACGCTCCCGCAGCTGTGCTGCGCGATCACGCGCACCAGTCAGGCCACGCACGACGTCATCCGCGCCTTCGCCGATCGCTCCCCGCTCTATGCCGGCGTGATCGAGGGGAGGGGGCCGCGCTATTGCCCGTCGATCGAGGACAAGATCCGTCGGTTCGGCGATCGCGAGGGTCATCAGGTCTTTCTGGAACCCGAGGGACTGGACGACAGGCTGGTTTATCCCAATGGCATTTCGACCTCGATGCCCCTCGACGTCCAGGCGGCCTTCGTCCGCACCATCCCGGGCCTAGAGCGCGCCGAGATCGTCCGGCCCGGCTATGCGGTCGAATATGAGCATGTCGATCCGCGGCGGCTCGGCGCGACGCTCGAGGTGCGTGATCTTCCCGGCCTGTTCCTCGCGGGCCAGATCAATGGCACCACGGGATATGAGGAAGCGGCAGCGCAAGGACTGGTCGCCGGGCTCAATGCCGCCGCCTCGGCGACTGGCCGCGAGGAAATCCGTTTCGACCGCCGGTCGAGTTACATCGGGGTGATGCTCGACGACCTGACCCTTCAGGGCGTGACCGAACCCTATCGCATGATGACCGCGCGCTCCGAATATCGCCTGTCGCTTCGTGCGGACAATTCCGTCACCCGGCTTGGGGCCATTGCGCTTGAGACGAATGCGCTCTCGGAGCAGCGGGCGGCGTCGATCATCACCCATCTCGAGCAAAGGCGACAACCGGCCTTTGCCATGACCGACGAGGGCCAAGCTGATACCTTGTACGCGCCTTATGTGGAGCGCCAAGTCCGTGAGTGGCAGGAGGTCACGCGCAACGCCGCGGTGACGCTGCCGTCATCGCTCGACTTCTCGCGCGTGCCGGGGTTGTCGGCGGAGATGTCGGAACGACTCGAAGGGGCTCGTCCGGAGAATCTCGACCAGGCCAGTCGCGTGCCGGGGATCACCCCCGCCGCGCTCACCGCGCTGCATCTTGCCGTGACCAAGAGGGCGGCTGCGTGACGGAAACTTCTTTGGCCGCGGTTCTCGGAACCCCTGTTTCACGTGAAACAAAGGAAAGACTGGCCTCATTCGCGGACATGTTGCGGCAAGAGAATGAACGGCAAAACCTGGTGAGCAAGGCCAGTCTCGACGCCTTGTGGACCCGCCACATTGCGGACAGTGCCCAGCTGATTCGTTTCGCGCCGGTGAACGCCGAATGGCTCGATATCGGGAGCGGTCCGGGTCTGCCCGGTCTGGTTCTCGCAATCCTCGGCGTGAAGCACGTCACCATGGTCGAGCCGCGACGCCTGCGAACCGACTTTCTCGAACGTGTAAGCGATGCGCTTGCCCTCAAGAACGTCGCCATCGTCACGGGAAAGGTCGAGCAGGTGACCGGCAGCTTCGACGTCATCACGGCCCGGGCGGTCGCGTCGCTCGACAAGCTTTTCGCCTTGTCCGTCCCACGGTCGCATGGCGGAAGCCGGTGGGTGCTGCCAAAGGGGCGAAGCGCCGCAATGGAACTGGCCGAAGCCCGTTCCACGTGGCAAGGTGAGTTTCGTCTGGAAGCCAGTGCGACCGATCCCGAGGCACGGATCCTGGTTGCCGAGAAGGTCCGGAAGAGGATGGGGCGGGGATGATCAAGGTCGCGATTGCCAATCAGAAGGGCGGGGTCGGCAAGACCACGACCGCCATCAATCTCGCGACGGGTCTTGCCGCCATGGGGTGGCGCGTCCTGCTGATCGACCTCGATCCGCAGGGCAATGCGTCCACCGGTCTCGGGGTGGGGCCGCAGGCGCGCGAGCGGTCGTCCTACGAAGTGCTGATCGGGACCGAGCGTCTCGACGACAGCGTGTTGTCGACCCGGGTCCCGCGGCTCGACCTTCTTCCCGCGACGCAGGACCTGTCGGGCGCCGAAGTGGAGCTGGTCGGGCTCGACCGGCGCACCCACCGGCTGGCCGACGCGCTCGACGCGGCGTCACAGCGATGGGACATCTGCTTGGTCGACTGTCCGCCCTCGCTCGGACTGCTGACGGTCAATGCGCTGGTTGCCGCGCGTCACCTGCTCGTGCCGCTGCAGTGCGAGTTCTTCGCCCTCGAGGGGCTGAGCCAGCTCCTCCAGACCGTCGAGCGGATTCGCACCCGCTTCAATCCGGAGCTGTCGATCCTGGGCGTCGCGCTGACCATGTTCGACCGCCGCAATCGTCTGTCGGCGCAAGTGGCCGAGGATGTCCGCGCTTGCCTCGGCAATGCGGTGTTCGAGACTGTCGTGCCCCGCAACGTCCGCCTGTCGGAAGCGCCGAGCCACGGCCTTCCGGCGCTCATCTATGATCTGCGCTGCTCGGGCTCGACCGCTTATGTCGGCCTGGCGCGCGAACTATTGTCGCGCCTTCCGGCGCTCAAGGAAGCCGCATGAACCAGCAGGCACGAGGATTGGGACGCGGCCTGTCGGCATTGCTTGGCGATGCGCCCGCGGTCGCTGCGGGCAGCGCCGAGGGCGTGCGCGAGATCGATGTTGCCGCGATCAAGCCCAACCCACTCCAGCCGCGCCGCATCTTCTCCGAGGATTCGCTCGCCGAACTGGCCGAGTCGATCGGCGCGCGCGGGGTGCTGCAACCCATTCTGGTCCGTCCGAGTGCAGAGGCGGGGCAGTATGAGATCGTCGCCGGCGAGCGGCGCTGGCGCGCGGCCCAGCGAGCCCAGCTTCACCGAATCCCCGCGATCGTCCGCAGCTTCGACGAGGCCGGGACCGCCGAGGTCGCGCTGATCGAGAATGTCCAGCGCGCCGACCTCGGTCCACTCGAGGAAGCCGACGCCTATGCCGCGCTGGTCGAACGCTTCGGGCACAAGCCGGAGGACGTCGGCAAGCTCGTTGGCAAGAGCCGCAGCCACATCGCTAACCTATTGAGATTGCGCGATCTTCCGGAGAGCGTGCGAACGCATCTCGACGCCGGCACCTTGTCCATGGGTCATGCTCGCGCCATTGCTTCGGCACCCGACCCCGAGCTTCTCGCCGAGGAGATCGTCAAGCGCGGCTTGTCGGTCCGCCAGGCCGAAGCGCTGGCGCGTCGCGCAAAGCCGGGGGCAGGGAGCGACATTGCGCGGGGCAGTGCGCGGCTGGCCGCAGCGGCGCGTGACGCCGACCTCGTCGCGCTCGAGCGCCAGCTTGGCGACCTCCTCGGGCTCAAGGTCAGCATCCAGCATGCGGCGGGCGCAGGCCAGGTCGCGGTGCATTTCTCGAGCCTCGACCAGCTCGATCTCATCTGTCAGCGACTGAGCGGCGAACCGATCTAGCGCCGCGCCATCCGGGCGAGCTGAATCAGCGTTTCTCCCAAGGCCGCGCTCGAAGGAACCGGGCGGAGCAGCAGTTCCCGCTCCAGTCGTTGCACGCGGACAAACGCCTCGGAGAGCAAGGGCGAGGTCCAGCGCGGCAGGATCCGGCGCACGACGTCCTTGTCCCGGGCCCAGACGCTTTTGAGCACGGCATCGCCGCGTTGGCCGCCGTCGAGCCGGGCTCGCAGCGGCGCGAGCATCAGCAGTCGACGCTGAAGGGCGCGAACCACCGGGATGGGGTCGATGCCGCTGCTGTCGAGCAAGGCAAGCTCGCCACCCAAGCCGCGGACGTCACCCATCAGGGCGACATCGCCGGGCCGCGCAAAATCGGTTTCCGACTGGTCGATCCCAAGCGCCGCGACCGTGTCGTCGTCGAGATCTTGCGGCCGGTCGGGCGCGGCATCGAGGTACAGCGCGAATTTCTGCAGCTCGAGCCGCACGAGGATGAGATCGCCGGCCGCCTCCTCGGCGATCCGCTCGGCGAGCTCGGGGGCGATCCTCAGGCCCTCGGCGCGGCCGAGCTCGAGGATCGCGCCGACCTGCTGGCGCGCGGTCTGCGGCTCGCTAGCGACATGGATGGCGAGCTTGTGCCCGTCGGCGAGCCTGGCCAGACCACTGTCCTTGCGCAGCACGCCTGCGATGGCGACGACGGGCGCCTCGACGGCCGGGAGCTCGAGCATGGCGGTGATGGCAGCGACGCTGTCCTCGGCTGCCGGCTCGATCCACAACAGGCGCTTGCCGCCGAACATCGGCAGGCTTGCGGCCTCGTCGGCGAGCCAGCCGGGATCGCCCTTCAGCTGTGCACCGCTGGTGGTGAGCTTCTCGGCGCCGAGTGCGGCGAGCAGCCGCTGGGCGTGGAGCCGGCTGGTCGAATTGTCGGCGCCGGACAGGAGGAACAGGCGGATAGCTGGATCGGGACGATCGAGCAGCGGCCCGGCGCGATCCGAGGCGAGCTTCACCGCTTGCGCTGCGCGTTCGCGTAGAGCCCGAGGCGGCCGACGATCTGATCGGCGACGACCTGCGCCAGCCGCTCGGCGGCGGTCTGCTCGGCCGCGACCGTGGCGACGTCGGAGCTGACCACGTCGATCCCGGCGTCGGAGCCCGCAGTGGCGTCGAGCACGATCTGGCCGGTGGCATTGTCGATCAGGCGGTAGCGCGCGCGAATGGTGCGGCGCTCGCGCGTGACCGCGGTGTCGCCGCGGATACCGAAGCCGGTGACGTCGTCGTCGACCTCGACATCGAGGCGGTAGCGTTCGTCCCCCTTGGGCTCGCCGAGGCGGTCGGCGAGCGCGGCGCGGAGCAGCCAGCCCGTGCGGCCGCCGGCGATGGGCTGGACCGACACCTGGTCGAGGAAGGTCGCGGTCGGGCCCGACGCGCCGCCGCCATAGACCGGCCGCAGGCCGCAGCCCGAAAGCGCGACCATCAGGCCGGCGGCGAGGAGCAGCCTCCTCACAGGACGATATTCACGAGGCGGTCGGGCACGACGATGACCTTGCGTGGCTCGGCGCCCTCCATGAGGGCACTGATCTTGTCGGCCGACAGCGCCATCGCCTGCAGCGCCTCGCGGTCCATTCCGCGCGGCGCGGTCAGCGTGTGGCGGAGCTTGCCATTGACCTGGACCGCGATGGTGACCTCGTCGTCGACCAGCAGCGCAGGGTCATGCGCCGGCCACGGCTGGTCGACGACCATCCCATCGCCGCCGAGCGCCGCCCATGCCTCCTCGGCGAGGTGCGGGGCCATGGGGGCGACGAGGATCACGAGGGTGCGAATGGCCTCGCTCCTGGCGGCCGACGGGGCCGCCTTTTCGAGCGTGCTCACCAGTTCGTAGACCGCGGCGATGGCCTTGTTGAATTGGAGGCCCTCGATCGCCGCGCCGACCGCGGCGATCGTGCGATGGAGCTTGCGGGTGACGGCCTTGTCCTCGCCCGAGGGCTCGACCGGGGAAGTCGCCAGCCGCCAGACGCGCTGGACGAAGCGCGCCGCGCCCTCGATCCCGCCGATCGACCATTCGAGGTCGCGCTCAGGCGGCGAATCCGACAGCATGAACCAGCGCACCGCGTCGGCGCCGTAGCGGTCGATGATGGCGTCGGGATCGACGACATTCTTCTTCGACTTGGACATCTTCTCGACCCGGCCGCTGGTGACCGGTTGGCCGCTCTCGATGTGGATCCAGTCGTCGCCGCTCCGGGTGACCTCGCCGGGGCTGAGCCAGCTGCCGTCGCCGGCCTTGTAGGTCTCGTGGGTGACCATGCCCTGCGTGAAGAGGCCCTTGAACGGCTCCTTCAACGACAGGCGGCCGATCCGCTCGAGCGCGCGGGTCCAGAAGCGGGCGTAGAGCAGGTGCAGGATCGCATGCTCGACCCCGCCGATATACTGGCCGACCGGAAGCCAGGCCTGCGCCTCGGCTGCGTCGAACGGCTTGTCCTCGGGCTGCGAGGCAAAGCGGATGAAATACCAGGAGGAATCGACAAAGGTGTCGAGCGTGTCGGTTTCCCGCCGGGCCGGCTTGCCGCAGGTGGGGCAATCGACCTTGCTCCAGGTCGGATGCCGGTCGAGCGGGTTGCCGGGAATGTCGAAGGTGACGTCCTCGGGCAGCACGACGGGCAGCTGATCCTTGGGCACCGGGACCGCGCCGCAGTCATCGCAATGGATGATCGGGATCGGCGTCCCCCAGTAGCGCTGGCGGCTGACGCCCCAGTCGCGCAGGCGATACTGGGTGGTGCCCTTGCCCCAGCCGTCGGCCTCGGCGCGGCGGATGACCTCGGCCTTGGCCTCGTCGGTGGTCAGGCCATCGAGGAAGCGGCTGTTGACCGCGACGCCCGAAATGGTTTCGGCCTCGGTCAACGGCGCCTCGGCATCGTCGGCGGAAGCGGCGACCACGCGCTTGATCGGCAGGTCGTATTTGGTCGCGAATTCGAAGTCGCGGACGTCGTGGCCGGGAACGCCGAACAGCGCGCCCGTGCCATAGTCCATCAGCACGAAGTTCGCGATCCAGACCGGCAGCTGCCAGTCGGGATCGAGCGGGTGGGTGACTGTCAGCCCGGTGTCGAAGCCGAGCTTCTCGGCAGTCTCGATCTCGGCCGCGGTGGTCCCGCCCTGCTTGGCCAGCGCGATGAAGTCGGCGACGTCAGGGCGCTCGGCGGCGAGCGCCTCGGCGATCGGGTGGCCGGGCGAGATGGCGACGAAGCTCGCGCCGAAGATGGTGTCGGGACGGGTGGTGAAGACCTCGACCTCGCCGCCCTCGGGCCGCTGGAAGCGGAATTGCAGGCCGCGGCTCTTGCCGATCCAGTTCTCCTGCATCAGCCGGACCTTGTCGGGCCAATGGTCGAGGGTGTCGAGGCCCTCGAGCAGCTCCTCGGCGAAGTCGGTGATCCGCAGGAACCACTGGTTGAGCTTGCGACGCTCGACCAGCGCGCCCGAACGCCAGCCGCGTCCGTCGATCACCTGCTCGTTGGCGAGCACGGTCATGTCGACGGGGTCCCAGTTGACCTCGGATTCGCGGCGGAAGACGAGGCCGGCGGCGAACAGGTCGAGGAACAGCGCCTGCTCGTGGCCGTAATAATCGGGCTCGCAGGTCGCGAGTTCGCGGCTCCAGTCGAGGGCGAAGCCAAGCCGCTTCAGCTGCCCGCGCATCGTCGCGATGTTCGAGCGGGTCCAGCTGCCGGGATGGACCTTATTTTCCATCGCCGCATTCTCGGCCGGCATGCCGAAGGCGTCCCAGCCCATCGGATGGAGCACTTCATGCCCCTGCGCGCGGCGGAACCGGGCGAGGACATCGCCCATGGTGTAGTTGCGGACATGCCCCATGTGGATGCGCCCCGAGGGATAGGGGAACATCTCGAGGACATAGGCCTTGGGCTTGGCGCTCGCGCTGTCGGCGCGGAAGCAGCGTTGCTCCTCCCACCGCTCCTGCCAGCGGGAGTCGCTCGCCGCCGGATCGAAACGGTCGGTGGTCATGCTTGCTCCTGTCGGTTGAAGGTCCTCAGCCGCCGACCGAGGCGCGGCGGATGTCACGGGCGCGGGTAAGGATGATGTCCTCGAGCTTCTGCACCGTGGCGGCGGTCACCGGGGCGTCGACCCAGGTGCCGTTCTGGCTGACCTGGCGCGAGGCCGCGACGCGCAGCGCGTCCGCGCGCAAGTCCTGGTCGAGGATCGAGACGGTCAGCTTGACCCGCTCGCCCGGCGAATTGGGGTTGGCGTACCAATCGGTCACGATCACGCCGCCGTTGCTGTCGGCGGTGACCAGCGGCGCAAAGCTCAGCGTGTCGATCGCGGCGCGCCACAGATAGGTGTTCACGCCGATCGCGGTGGTCCGCGACGGGGCCAGCTCGACCGGGATGTTGCGGTTGCGGCTGCAGCCGGCGGCCGTCAGCGCCACGGCTGACAGGAGAACAACGGCAAGCGGTCGACGCATGGTGCAATTCCTAGAAGACGAAGATGTCGTTGAGCGCGTTATAGGAGATGGGCCACCCCTCGCAACCCGTTCCCGACCAGCGCGGCATTGTGGATTCAATGTCACATCATGGGGCGATTCCAAGACGGTCGTGGAACATTCATCTCCGCCATCCTATGTATCGCCCGAAAGGATCGGGGCAGTGGTGAGTCGCACGCGCGACATTCGGGGCAAGTGGGCCGTGGCGATCGCCGCCGCGAGCCTCGTGCTGCCTGCCTCGGTCGTGATCGCGGCACCCAAGGACGAGGCCAAGCGCCCGCCCGCGGTTTCGCTCTCCTTCGACGGCGGATTTACGCCCGCGCAGGCCGATCCGCGGCTTGCCGCGGCGCTCGCCAGCCGCCCGACCATGGCGTCGGACCTTCGCTTCACCCCGGCCGCCAGCCGCCAGCGTCCCTCGCAGATCCGGATCGCGGTGCGCGCCCGGGCGAGCACGCCGTCGCAGGCCGCGCTCACCAACCGCGCGATTGCGGCGGCACCGATGGCGGGCGGCATGCCGCTCACCCCGGCGTCCTACAATCTCGGCGCGGCCGTTGGCTGGAAGCGCTTCGCGGTCTCGGCCGACGTCAGCCGTGCGCAGGGCGCCACCCCGGCGTTCAGCCCGCGCGAAGGCGCCGAAGTGGGCGTGAGCTACAGCGTCAAGAAGTTCACCGGCCGGGTTGCCGCCAGCGCCGACCGCGCGACCGGCGAGCGGGCAAGCGCGATCGCCGATCCGACCGCTTATGCGCTCGACGTGGGCGGCGCCTACAACATCAGCCGCAACATCGCGCTGACCGGCGGCGTGAAGTACAAGATCGAGCGCGAGCGGGTGGCCACCTTCCGCGACCAGCGCCGCGACAGCCAGGCCGTCTACATCGGCACGGCCTTCAAGTTCTAAGCCAGCAGTCGATTCCCGCCCAGCCGTGGAAGCCGCGCGCCATCAGTGTGGCGCCGCGCTCCGCGTCCATGCCGCCGAGCGCGATGGCCGGATGACAGGCGGCCCTGGCGAGCGCGAGCGCTTGCGCCTCGCCCAGCACCTTGGCCCCAGGGTGCGATCGCGTCGAAAAGACGGGTGAGACGAACACCATCGCTGCCGGCCGCTGCGCCGCCGCTTCGGCCTCGCCATGGTCATGCACCGACAGGCTGAAGGGGAGGTCGGTGCCCCCGTCCGGATTGTGGACGAGGTCGGCACGCAGTTCGGCCGCGAGCGCGACGTCGCGCGCGATGCCGAGAACCGCACCGCTTTCCCGCACCGCCTGGGCGATGCGCCGGCGCTCGTCGCGACCGCTGGTGTGATGGCGCACGATGATCCCGGCACCGGCCTCGGCCGCCCGCGCGATCGCTGTCGCGAGATCCTTGCCCATCCGCTCGTCGGTAAGCAGCCAGGAGGTCGGCCAGCCTTGCCTTCTCATGGGTCAGGCTCCTAGCAGGCGGCGATGTCCGATGCAGCCACCCGCCTCGCCGCCGTCCGCGCCACGATCGACCAGGCCGCGCATGTCGCGGGCCGGAAGCCGGAGGACGTGACGCTGGTAGCGGTCAGCAAGAATCGCCCTGCCGAAGCGATCGAGGAGCTGATCGCGGCGGGCCAGCGCGACTTCGGCGAGAGCCGGGTGCAGGAAGCCATGGCCAAGTGGCCCGATCTTCGGGACCGTCATCCCGACATCCGCCTGCACATGATCGGCCGCCTCCAGTCGAACAAGGCCAAGGAAGCCGCCGGCCTGTTTGACGTCATCCACTCGCTCGACCGGGCGAGCTTGCGCGATGCGCTGGTCGAAGCGGGCTGGTCTGGGCCGACCTATGTGCAGGTGAACATCGGCGAGGAGGAGCAGAAGGGCGGGGTCCCGCTGGCAGAGCTTCCGGCCTTCCTCGCCGCGCTGCGCGACACCCCGCTCGCCTTCGCCGGGCTGATGGGCATTCCGCCTGCCGGGGTCGAGGCCAGCCCCTATTTCGCGCTCCTTGCCAAGCTCGCGCGGCGGCATGACGTCACTCGCCTGTCGATGGGCATGAGCGGCGACCTTCGCAGCGCCGTGATGCTCGGCGCGACCGTCGTCCGGGTCGGGACTGCGCTGTTCGAAGATTAATCGAGGTGGCCGCTCTTGGCCTTCTTGGTCGCCAGATAATCGGCATTGTGCGGATTGGCGGGCAGGTGATGGGGAACCCGGGTGACCGCGATCCCCGCCGCGGCGAGTCCCTCGATCTTGGCCGGATTGTTGGTCAGCAGCCGCACCGCCTCGACGCCCAGCGCCCGCAGCATCGCCGCGGCCAGCGCGAAATCACGCTCATCGTCGCCGAAGCCGAGGCGGCGGTTGGCTTCCACCGTGTCGAGCCCGCGATCCTGCAGCGCATAGGCGCGGATCTTGTTGGCAAGGCCAATCCCGCGCCCTTCCTGGCGCAGGTAGAGCAGGATGCCGCTGCCCTCGGCTTCCATCAGCCGGAGCGCGGCATTGAGCTGGGGCCCGCAGTCGCATTTGAGGCTGCCGAAGACATCCCCGGTCAGGCATTCGCTGTGCAGGCGCACCAGCGGAGGCTTGCCGCCCGGCGCGCCGATCACCAGCGCGACATGCTCGCTGCCATCTTCCTCGGCCCGCATCGCGACGATCTGGGTGGGCACCTCGAGGCCCTCGACCGGAAGAATCGCGCGGGCGGCGATCGCGACGGTCCGCGGGCGCGCGGCCGATGTCGCCTCGGACGACTTGAGGGCCAGGGCGGCAGGCGTATCGAGCAGCCAGAAGGCCGGGACCAGCCCCGCCAGCCGGCTCAGGGTCAGCGCGCCGAGCGCGGCCTCGGGATCGGCGACGGGGAGCGACCGCAGCGGCCCCTCGACGAAACGCGCGAAATCCCACGCCGGATCGACCAGTTCGCGGATCTTCCCGGTGGTCAGCCAGTCGCTGCGCTCGACCAGCACCGGGGCGAGCGTCGAGGCGGCCTCGCGCTGGTTGCCAAGCCCGATTGCGGCCGCGCGCGCACCGCTCAGGAGAAGGGGCGAACGGGAATCGGGATCGAGCTCGGCCAGCAAGGCGTCGGTCGCGGTCTCGACCGGGACCACGGTCAGGCTCCCGACCGTCACCGGCCGGCCGGCCCTGAGGGCCGCGATGGCCGCGGCAGCCTTGCTCAAAGCTCGAGCTCGACCACCAGGGGCACGTGGTCCGAGGGGCGCTCCCAGGCGCGACAGGGCTCGTGGACCTTGTGCGCGGTGGCCTGCGCCGCGACGCTCGGGCTGGCCCACATATGATCGAGCCGCCGGCCGCGGTCGTTCTTGGTCCAGTCGGGCGAGCGATAGCTCCACCAGGTGTAGTTGCGCTCGGGCGCGGGCACGAACGTGCGGCCGAGGTCGACCCAGCCATGCGCCTGCTGCAGCCGGCCGAGTGCCTCGACCTCGATCGGCGTGTGGCTGACGACATCGAGCAGCGCCTTGTGGCTCCACACGTCGCATTCGAGCGGCGCGACATTGAAGTCGCCGACGATCAGCGTCGGCTCCTTCAGATCCTCGGACCAGCGGGTCATGCGCTCGATGAAGTCGAGCTTCTGCCCGAACTTGGGATTGAGGTTGCGATCGGGAATGTCGCCGCCGGCGGGAACGTAGACGTTTTCCAGCCGGAGCCCCTGCGGCAGCTGGACACCGACATGGCGCGCCTCGCCATTGTCCTGCCAGTCGTGGCGGCCGTGCGCCTCGAGCGGGATCCGGCTGAGGATGGCGACGCCGTGGTGCATCCGCTGCCCGTTGAGCGCCTGGTGGACATAGCCGCGATCGGCGAAGAGCGCGGCCGGGAAATCCTTGTCCTCGGCCTTGGTCTCCTGGAGGCACAGAACGTCGGGCTGTTCCTCGTCGAGGAAGCGGCCGACGATCGGCACGCGCGCGCGGACCGAGTTGATGTTCCAGCTGGCGATCTTGAGACGGGTCACAAGGCTTCCCTAGCGCGGGCCACGCCCCATAGGCAAAGGCCCCCGCTCCGGGGGCATGGAGCGAGGGCCGACCAAGCGTTCGTCACGCGAGGGACCAGTCGGCGACCCGGTAACAGGGGGAAACCCAAGCCGGCACGACGGTCAGATGCGCTACTATCTCATGCTGCCTGAAGCCCGCATGAACAGTTGCGACTTTGATACCAATCACTTGCGCTTCTTGGGCTCGGCGTAGGTGAAGGTCGAGTCCGCCAGCGCGACATTGTAGCGCTGCCCGTCGAGCTTGACGGTGGTCTTCTTGTTCTGCGCGTCGATCGCGGTCCAGCCTTCGAGCATCAGCCCGCCGGGCGCCGAGGCATTGCGCGAGAAGGCGAGGAGCAGGGTCCCGAACTCGGGCCGGCGGGCGTCGCGGGCACGGACCAGAACGATGCCCGGATTGGCCTGCTTCTCGACCCGCGCGATGCGCGACAGGTTGGGCTGCGGCGACAGCAGCACCGCAAGCGGCGACTTGGCGATCGGCCAGGACGACTTCTGGCCGACCTCATAGTCGAGGAAGGTGAGGTTCCGGCCGTCGCCGACCAGCAGCATGTTGGCACCCGCGCCATATTGGAAGCGGATCTTGCCCGGCCGCTTGAGGCTCAGCATGCCCGACTGGCTGCGACCCCGACCGTCGGTCTGGGTGAAGCGCGCGGTCATCGACGAGGTCGCCGACAGGCTCTGCTCGACCTGGCGGAGCGGGTCGGCGGGCTGGGCGATCGCGGCCGGGGCGGCGAGGGCGACGATGGCGACGGGCGCGAGCAGGTGCGCCGGGAAACGGAGGAGGGACATGGTTGCTCCTGTGATGATGTTTGGCAGATTGCCTAGGCCTTGCGCCTTGAATGCCCTCTGAACTTCCCGGTTCCCCGCCATTCAGCTGCCGAAGCGCTCGGCGAGCGCCAGCAGGGCGAGCGCGGCCTCGGCCGCGGCGCCGCCCTTGTCGAGCTCGGCGGGGTCGGCACGGACCAGGGCCTGCGCCTCATTCTCGACGGTGAGGATGCCGTTGCCGACGGCCAGACCGGCGAGGGTCAGGTCCATGATCCCGCGCGCGCTCTCGTTCGAGACCACCTCGAAATGATAGGTCTCCCCGCGGATGATGACGCCAAGCGCTACATAGGCGTGGAATGCCTCACTCTCGGCCGCCGCGGCGATCGCGCCGGGGATTTCCAGCGCGCCGGGCACGGTGAGTGTCTCGTGCGTGTGGCCCGCCTTCTCGATGGCGGCGCGGGCGCCCGCGAGGAGCAGGTCATTGAGGTGCGCGTAGAAGCGGGCCTCGACGATCAGGACATGCGCCATCGGTTCAGCCCTCCTGCCCGATGCAGCGTTCCTCGACGATCGCGAGGCCGTAACCGCTGAGCCCGACGGGCGAATGGCGCGTATTCGACAACAATATCATGTCGTGAACGCCAAGCGCGGCGAGGATCTGCGCGCCGATCCCGTAGCTGCGCAGCGTCTCGCCTTCCTCGACCTCCTTGCCAGAGCGGCGGTCGGCCGAGCGCGAGAGCGAACCGGGGCTCGCGGCATGGAGCGCGACGACGACGCCCGACCCTTGCGCCTCGATCATCCGCATCGCGCCGGCAAGCAGGCCGGTCCGCTCGCCCGGCTCGCCAAGCACATCGGCGAAGAGGTCGAGACTGTGCATCCGGACCATCACCGGCTGTTCCGGGTCGAGCGGCCCGAGCACCAGCGCGAGCTGCTCGGAGCCGGTCGCCTTGTCGCGGAACACCTGGGCCTGCCACTCGACGCCCGAGGGGCTGGTGAAGGGCGAGGCGGCCACCCGCTCGACCAGGTGGTCGCGGCGCAGGCGGTAGGCGATGAGGTCGCGGATCGTACCGATCTTGAGGCCATGGCTGCGCGCGAAATCGACGAGGTCGTCGAGCCGCGCCATGGTCCCGTCCTCGCGCATGATCTCGCAGATGACGCCGGAAGGGTTGAGTCCGGCGAGGCGCGAGACGTCGACCGCGGCCTCGGTGTGGCCGGCGCGGACCAGCACGCCGCCCGGGCGCGCGACCAGCGGGAAGACGTGGCCGGGCGAGACGATGTCTTCGGCGCCGTTGGCGGCATCGATGGCGACCGCGATGGTGCGGGCCCGGTCGGCGGCGCTGATTCCGGTCGAAACGCCCGTGCGCGCCTCGATCGACACGGTGAAGGCGGTTTCGTGGCGGGTGCCGTTGGTGCGGCTCATCGGCGGCAGGCCGAGCTGGTCGACGCGCTCCTTGGTCAGCGCGAGGCAGATGAGCCCGCGCCCGTGGCGGGCCATGAAGTTGATCGCGTCGGGGGTCGCCATCTGCGCCGGGATGACGAGATCGCCCTCATTCTCGCGGTCGTCGTCGTCGACGAGGATGAACATCCGCCCGTTGCGGGCTTCGTCGATGATCGCCTCGGGGCCGACGAGCACCTCGGTGGTGCCGCGCTGGAGAAGTTTCTCGAGCCGGAGCAGCGTGTCGGCGGTCGGGTTCCAGTCTGGCGAGCCGAGCTTGCGCAAGGAGTTGGGATGTAGCCCCGCCGCGCGGGCCAGGCCGGACCGGCTGATCTCGCCGGTTTCGATGATCGCGTTGAGGCGATCCATGAGGGTGGTCGACATGATTGCCGCCTATCACATCACGATGTGACGATCCAGCCCAAGAGATGGCCCTGTAATGTGATCAGGCCGAAGCGGTCATCCGCTTAAGGTAGCGCGCCAGCACATCGATCTCGACATTTAGCCGCCGTCCGACCGCCAGCGTATCGAACGTCGTATGCTGCCAGGTGTGCGGAATGATGTTGACGCTGAAATGGGTCGCGTCGGCATGGTCGACCACTTCGTTGACCGTCAGCGAAACGCCGTCGAGCGTCACCGAGCCCTTGGGTGCGAGCATCGGCCCGAGCTCGCGCGGGACGGCCAGGCCGACCTTGGTCGAATCGCCCTCGGGGCAGAGGCCGATGACGTCGGCAAGGCCGTCGACATGACCGGTGACGAGGTGCCCGCCAAGCTCGTCGCCGAGGCGAAGCGCGCGCTCGAGATTGAGCTTGCCGCCCTCGACCCACAGACCCGGCGCGGTGCGCGCCACCGTCTCGGCACTGAGGTCGACCGCGAACCAGTCGGACCCCTTGTCGACCACGGTCAGGCAGGCCCCCGAGCAGGCGATCGACGCACCGAGCGCGACTCCGCCCATGTCGTAGCCGCAGCCGATGACGAGGCGCAGGTCGCCGCGCTGTTCGGCGGTGCGGACGGTGCCGATGTCGGTGATGATGCCCGTGAACATGGTTCAGCCTTCCCGGACGCGCTCGTAGACTTCGAGACGGTCGATGCCAAGCGAGCGGCCGTCGCGCGCCACCCAGCGCCCATGCGCGTCGCCGATCGCGTCGAGCCCGATATAGCCGACGCTCTGCCGGCCTTCGCCGATGATGATGGGCGCGCGATAGAGGAGGATCCGATCGACGAGGTCGGCGGCGAGGAAGGCGGTGGCGGTCGCCGAGCCGCCCTCCACGAGCAGGTCGTTGACGTCATGAAGTCGGAAGACGTCCTCTGGTGCGCGCAGCATCTCCCAGCCCGCGACAGCCTCGCCGCGGCTGAGCAGGGCCCGTCGGGGGGAGCGTTCCTCGAGTCCGGGAAGTCGGACGTCGAGGCGCGGCGAATCGGCCTGGAGCGTCCCGCGACCGACCAGGATCATGTCGTGATGCGCGCGCTCGAGATGAACGTGGGCGCGGGCATCCTCGCCGGTGATCCACTTCGATTCGCCCGAGGGCAGCGCAATCTTGCCGTCGATCGACAGCGCGAGCTTTAACGTGATCCGCGGCCGGCCGAGCTTCTGGCGAAGCAGCCAACCGGCCATGCTTTCGCGGGACTCTTCGGCGCCGGTGCCGAGCTCGACCGCGACTCCCGCCGCGCGCAGCCGGGCCAGGCCCTCGCCATGGGTGCGGGGATCGGGATCTTCGAGCGCGGCGATCACCCGCGCTATGCCCGACTCGAGGATCAGGTCGGTGCAGGCCGGGCCGCGCTGGCTCCGGTGGTTGCAGGGCTCGAGCGTGGTGACGAGGGTCGCGCCCCGCGCGCGCTCGCCGGCTTCGGCCAGGGCTATCGCCTCGGCATGGGGGCGCCCCCCAGGCGCGGTGGCGCCGCGCGCGATGATCGCGCCATCGGCCCCGACGATCACGCAGCCGACATTGGGATTGGGCGCGGTGGTGCCCTGCGCCGCCGAGCCGAGGCGGACCGCCTCGGCCATCCACCCGGCCTCAGTTCTCGATGCCGAGCTTATTGGCGATCTCCTGGAACTGCTCCTGGCGGGCCTTCGCTCGCTCCTCGCGCTTCTTCTGGTCCTTGATCTGGTCGGCCTTGATGTCGGTGTCGGTGCGATCGGCCGAATAGCTCTCGACATAGGTGATGGTCGGCGGGGGCGCCGTATTCACTCGCGCGTCGAGAAAGAAGATGACGAGGATGAAGGCGGTGAAGCCGAGGCTGAGCGCGACCGCGAGCCCATGTTCCCGTCCGCGACGCGACACGAAGGCCTTGAAGTCGCGATACGCCGCCTTGGGACTGTGCATGGGGGGAAGCACGGGCATGCGCCGCATGTAGGATGGCGGGGGCCGAACGGCAAACGCCCGGCCCCTCGCGCCTTACTCCTCGAGCTGGAAGCGAAGCGTGATCACCATGCTGGTCGCGACCGCGCGGCCATCCTCGGTCGCGGGCCGGTAGCGCCAGAAGCGGAGCAGGTGGCTGCGGGCGGCGGCGAGGAAGTCGGGATCGGCCGCCCCGATCGGCTCCACGGCGGTCACCCGGCCGCGCTCGTCGATCGACAGGCGCAGGCGAAGCGCGGCCTCCTCTTCCGACCGCCGCTTCGAATCGGGATAGGGTGGGCGCACGAGGTCGGCCGGGGTGATCGCCCGCGCCGCGACCTTGACCGGCATCACCGGGGGCGGATCGGGCTGCGCGGGCGGACCGATCGGCTTATCGAGGATCGGGCCGAGATCGGGCGGATCGAGAGTGGTCGGTCCGGCGGCGAACTCCGGTCCCGGGATCGGAAGCGGCGTGATCGGCGGAAAGCGGTCGATGCTGGACTGATGCGCGGGCTGCTGTTCCTGCGATCGTTGCTCGACCGGCTTGGGCGGAGTTGGGGGCGGCGGCAGCGGGATGTCGATGATCTTGGTCGGTCCGCCGCGCGGAACGATGTCGATGTCCATCTTGGCCGCGGCGACCATCGCCAAAGCGACGGCGTGGACACCCACGATGACAAGTAGGGTCGAGGGGCTGAGCTGGCGCGGAGTCCGGCGGTGGGTGGCGTAGGCAAGCATGAACGCACCTCCTCTGTTCCGAGTCGAGGAGATGATGTTACATCATCACATGGTCGGCGCAAGAGTCGTAGTCGGATGCGGTTTGGGGGAGGGTGATCAGGCCCCTGCGGCGGCGGCGAGGCGCGCGATCACGCGCTCCTTGCCGAGCAGCGCGACCAGCGGCGCCATTTCGGGTCCGCTGTCCCGTGCCGTGAGCGCAAGGCGCAATGGATGGAACAGCGCCTTGCCCTTGCGCCCCGATCGCTCCTTGAGCGTGGTCGTCAGCGCCTTCCACGGCTCGCCGTGCCAGTCGATCTCGGCCGCGGCGGCAGCGGCGGCGGCGAGAAAATCACGGTCCTCGTCGGCGGCCAATGGTGCCCCCAGTCCATCCTCGACCACCGTGCGCCACGCCTCGATCTCCGCCATCCGCGACAAGGCCGTACGCAGGGCCAGCCAGCGCGGCTCGTCCACCCAGGCGGGCAAGTGCGTACGCGCCTCGGCGAAGCTCATGGCGTGAAGCAGGCGGGCGTTGAGCTGCGCGACCTCGGCCATGTCGAAATGGGCCGGGGCCCGGCCGAAATGGGCGAAGTCGAAGGTCGCTGCCAGCGTATCGAGCGATGCGACCGGCTCGACCGGCTGGCTCGTCCCCAGCCGCGCGAGCAGCGACAGCAAGGCCATCGGCTCGAGCCCCTCTTCCTGCATCGCGCCCACGCCGACCGCGCCGAGCCGCTTGGAGAGCTTGCCCTCGGCGGCGACCAGCAGGGCCTCGTGGGCCAGCGCCGGTGTTCCCGCGCCGAGCGCCGCGAACATCTGAAGCTGCACCGCGCTGTTCGACACATGGTCCTCACCGCGCACGATGTGGGTGATGCCAAGGTCGATGTCGTCGATCACGCTCGGCAGCAGGTAGAGCCAGCTTCCGTCGGCGCGGCGGATGACGGGGTCGGACAGGAGCCTGGGATCGAACTTCTGCTCGCCGCGAATGAGGTCGGTCCAGGCGATCGGCTCGTCGTGGTCGAGCCGGAAGCGCCAGTGCGGCGCGCGCCCCTCGACCGGCGCATTCTCGCCTTCGGGCCGCTCGTAGATCGGCGGCAGGCCCCGCCCGAGCAGGATCTTGCGGCGCAGGTCGAGTTCTTCGGGCGTCTCGTAGCAGGCATAAACCCGGCCCGCCGCCCGCAGCCGCTCGAATTCGCGCTCGTAAAGGGCGAAGCGGTCGGACTGGCGGACCGCCGCGTCGGGCTCGAGCCCCAGCCAGGCGAGGTCGGCATGGATCTGCGCCTCGGCCTCAGCGGTCGAGCGCTCGCGGTCGGTATCGTCGACCCGCAGCAGGAAACGCCCGCCATGCTGCCGCGCGAACAGGAAATTGTGCAGCGCCGTGCGGATATTGCCGACATGGAGCCGGCCAGTCGGGGACGGGGCAAAGCGGGTGACGACGGTCATGCGCCGGTCCGGAAGGCGTTGGTGATCGGGTAGCGGCGGTCGCGGCCGAAGTTGCGGCCCCCGAGCTTGACCCCCGGGGGCGCCTGGCGCCGCTTGTATTCGGCGCGCAGCAGCAGCTTTTCCATCTCGGCGACGAGCGCGCGCGGTTCCCCGGTCTCGGCGCAGACCTCGCTGACCGACAGCTCGCGATCGACCAGCCCGTGGAGGATGGGGTCGAGCCGGTCGTAGGGCGGCAGGCTGTCCTCGTCCTTCTGTTCGGCGCGCAGCTCGGCCGAGGGCGGCTTGGTGATGACCGCGTCGGGCATGACCTTGCCAGCCGGGCCGAGCAGCCCCTCGGGCCGGTTCTCGTTGCGCCAGCGCGAGAGCGCGAAGACGGTGGTCTTGTAGGCGTCCTTGAGCACCGAATAGCCGCCCGCCATGTCGCCGTAGAGCGTGGCGTAGCCGACGCTCATCTCGCTCTTGTTGCCGGTGGTGAGCACCATGTGCCCGAACTTGTTCGACAGGGCCATGAGCGTCACCATCCGCAGCCGCGCCTGAATATTCTCCTCGGCGAGGTCGGGCTTGCGGCCCGCGAAGGCGTCGCGAAGCATGTCGTCGAGCGCGGAGACCGCCGGCTTGATCGGAATGACGTCATGACGGATGCCGAGCAGCCGCGCGCTCTCGGCGGCATCGCTTTTGCTGGTGTCGGCGGTGAAGACCGAGGGCATCATCACCCCCCACACCTTGTCGGGCCCGAGCGCATCCACCGCGACCGCTGCCGACAACGCCGAATCGATCCCGCCCGACAGGCCCAGAAGCACGCCCGGGAAACCGTTGCGCTGCACATAATCACGAAGCGCGACGACCATTGCGCGATAGATGTCCTCGGGATGCGGCGCGAGGGTCGCCCGTTCGCGCGTCTCGCAGCGCCAGCGCCCGTCGGCGCCGCGCGCCCACTCGGTCAGCAGCAGCTGCTCGTCCCAGTCGCGCATCTGCACGACCAGCTCACCGTCCCCGTTGAAGACCATCGAACTGCCGTCGAAGGCGAGCTCGTCCTGGCCGCCGACGCGGTTGAGATAGGCGAGCGGGAGGCCGGTCTGGGTGGCGCGGCCGCCGAACAGTTTCTGACGCAGCTCGTCCTTGTCGATCTCGAACGGGCTGCCATTTGGACTGAGCAGGATCTCCGCGCCTTCATGGGCCAGGTGCATCGGCACGTCGTCGAGCCACAAATCCTCGCAGATCGGGAAGCCGATCTTCACCCCCTTGAAGGTGAAGACCTCGGGCAGCGGGCCCGACGCGAAGATGCGCTTCTCGTCGAAGGTCCCGTAATTGGGGAGCTCGCGCTTTCGCGTGACGAACAGTTCGCGGCCTTCGTCGGCGAGGATGACGACATTATAGGCCTTGCCCTCGACCACCCGGATCGAGCCGAAGGCCAGGGCCGGTCCGGGTTCGCTGGTCGCGGCGACCAGTCGGCCTGCGGCCGCCTCGGTCTCGCGCAGGAAGGCGGGCTTCAGCACGAGGTCCTCGGGCGGGTAGCCGGTGAGCTGCAGCTCGGGGACCAGCAGCAGGTCCGCCCCGCTCGCCCGGCGGCGAACGATTAGGATCGCCTCGGCATTGCCGGCAAGGTCGCCGACCCGCTGGTTCATCTGGGCAAGGGCAATGGTGAGACGATCCGTCATGATCGCGGTGTCCTAGCGGCAGACGGGCTTTCGTCCAACGCATGCGCTCGCTAGGGAGGGCTCATCATCTCCCGGGGACAGGCGACACGATGAAACTTCTGGCCGGCAATTCCAACGCGCCGCTCGCCAGGGCGATCAGCGACTATCTCGAGCTTCCGCTGACCGAGGCCAGCGTCCGTCGCTTCGCCGACGAGGAGATCTTCGTCGAAATCCACGAGAATGTCCGCGGCGAGGACGTCTTCCTGATCCAGTCGACCAGCTATCCCGCCAACGATAATTTGATGGAGCTGCTGATCTGCGTCGATGCGCTGCGCCGCGCCTCGGCCAAGCGCATCACCGCCGTCATCCCCTATTTCGGTTATGCCCGGCAGGACCGGAAGCCCGGGCCGCGCACCCCCATTTCGGCCAAGCTGGTGGCCAACCTCATTACAACCGCCGGCGCCAACCGCGTCCTGTCGGTCGACCTTCACGCCGGGCAGATCCAGGGCTTCTTCGACATTCCCACCGACAATCTGTTCGGTGCCCCGGTGATGAGCGCGGACATCCAGGCGCGCTTCGGCGATCATCCGATCACCGTGGTCTCGCCCGACGTTGGCGGCGTGGTGCGCGCCCGCAGCCTTGCCAAGCGCCTCGCCAATGCCCCGCTGGCGATCGTCGACAAGCGCCGCGAGAAGGCGGGCGAATCGGAAGTGATGAACATCATCGGCGACGTCGAGGGGCGCTTCTGCATCCTCATCGACGACATCGTCGATTCGGCCGGGACCCTCTGCAACGCCGCGGCGGCGCTCAAGGCGCAAGGGGCGATCGGGGTGGTCGCCTATGTCACCCATGGCGTGCTCTCGGGCGGGGCGGCGGCGCGGGTGGCGGCAAGCGAGCTCACCGAGCTCGTCGTCACCGACAGCATCTATGCGGGCGAGGTCGACCTTCCGGGGACCAAGATCCGGCGCCTGACCATCGCGCCGCTGCTCGCCGAAGCGATCCGCCGGATCGCCGACGAATCGAGCGTCTCGAGCCTGTTCGACTGAGGTCTAGGGCGTCGCGGTGGCGACCGCGGCGGTACGGACCCGCGGGGCGCTATTGGCCGCGACCCCATAAGTTCGATGCCGGCCATGCACCCAGGCCCGGCCGGCACCGAAACTCGCCGCGGGCTCGAAGCCCGTGCGCTGGTCGGCCGGGACGGGCGTATCGCCCTGCTCCTCGAGCAACCACCAGCGCCCGCGCGCCTTGGCCACCAGCATGACATAGTCGCCGCGCACCTTGTCGCGGCCCATCATCAGGTAGAAGTCGTTGCGCGGATAGCCGAGCTCACGCAGCGCCTGGAATTTGAGGATCGCGCGGTCGTCATCGTCACCGACACCCGACGAAAGCGTCTCCGCCGCGCTCGCCCAGTAGGTGCGCGCACCATATTGGGTGGCATCCGAACGCCAGCCCACGCGATGGTCGACCGTGGACTGGAGATAGCGGAGCTGCCCGAGGGCATCGAGACCCCGTGCCGGCCCGATCAGCGCGGCAAGCGCGCCGTTCGAGCGGGTGTCGTTCATCACCTTGTGCCACTTGTCGGCCCAGCGGCCCTGTGGTCCGGGGATGGCGACGGTGCCGAAGAGATTGGGACGGGTGGGCGCAGTCACCACCACATCCTCGTCGGCCGGGTCGGCGGCAGCGGCGGGCGCCAGCGCGAGCAGCGTCGCTGCAGCCGAGCCGGCAAGTAACCGCATCACTTTCAGGTATCGCATCCACGCTCCTGTTCCGTCCGAGCCCGAAGGCGAACGGAAGGAGGTCATGGCTGTTCCGACGTGAGAAGAGCGTGGTTAACGGCAGCGAGAGAACAATCGTCGAAATGTTTCCCGGATGCGACGAACTGAGTATTGCAACTATTGCGTTACTGACGAAGGTTAATCCGGCTGTACCGTCTTTTGGCGGTAGTCCTTGGAAATCTGCGATTTCCGGCAGGCCGCGAGTCGCGGACCTCAGGGATTCGCGGCCAGCAGGCCCGCGGCGAAGTAAAGCAGGATTGCGATCGGTCCGGTGACGAGCACGGCGAGAATGATCGCGAGGCGGACCAGCAGCGGATCGGTGCCGGTATAATCGGCAAGTCCAGCGGCGACACCCATCAGCTTGGCATCCTGCTTGTTGAGGACGAAACGGCGTTCCATGGTTGAGACCCTCTCGTAGGTGATCAGGCGACCGGCAGCGGGCCGACGGCGGCGCTGACGAACAGCAAGGCGGTGATGAAGGCGCCGGCCATCGAGACGGCGACGTGGCGGAAGTCCTGGGTTCGGGTCATGGTCATTCTCCTGTTCGACCGGCGGGATGCCGATGCGAGGCTTGATGCATCGCCCGTGCCAGTTTCCGAAGGTGTCGCCTTTTCAATGGCTTGGATCCCGAGCACCGGCGACGGGCCGAGCATCCGGAAAGCGATGTTGGGAAATTCCACCAACCTTGGCCACGCCGCCGCCAAATCCCCAATGCCGCGTTAACCAAAGTCGCCAGCAAAGCGGCAAGGGCTGAGGGTTAATGCCGTCCTTACCGCGATCGGGGCCTCCTGCTTCCGATCGCTCGGTGTGGGGACTGAACAACTATGAAGAAGATCCTTGTTGCTACGGCCGCCATGGCCGCCATCGCCGTGGCCACCCCGGCTGCGGCCCAGTCGGCGACCGGCGCCAATCCCAAGGCGAACGCCAATGCGCGCCTGATCAAGCCGCTCACCCTGACCGCGGTGCGCGACCTCAATTTCGGCACGATCGTGCTCGGCACACTCACCGCCAACGAGACCGTCAGCATCAACGGCGCCGGCGTCGTGACCTGCGGCGGCGGCGTCAATCTGACCTGCACGGGCTCGCCGACCTCGGCCAATTACAAGGTCACCGGCACGCAGGGCCAGACGGTCCTGATCTCGTCGGCCGCGGCCAGCTTCCCGCTGTCGGGCAGCAACGGCGGCACTCTCAACCTCGTGCCCAGCTTCCCGGCTTCGCTCGTGCTCGGCAATTCGGGCGCTCCGGGGAACAGCTTCGACGTCGGCGGTTCGGTGGTCATCACCAGCACCACGCCCGATGGCGTCTATTCGGGCCAGATCGACATCCAGGTGGCCTACCAATAAGCCATCGCAGCTTGGTCTCGACCAGAGGCGAGGGGCGGCCCGGCGACGGATCGCCCCTTTTCTTTACCGGCGACGGTGGCGCCCATGGTTAGCGCTTCGTCAACCATTGGCTGCGAGAAAGCTCCGAAATGGCGGCAATCGGGCCGCCGTGGGGAGCCGTTGAGACCATGAACCTGACCGCCCGTTTCGCCCTGCGCACCGCCCTCCTTGCCCCGCTGCTCGCACTCGCACCGGCGGCGCAGGCCGGGGTCGGGGATCTGCTGGTCGCACCGACCCGGATCATCCTCAACGGCGGCAAGGGCACCGAGATCATCCTCAACAACATCGGTGACGACACCGCCATCTACCGCATCTCGGTCGAACTGAAGCGCATGAAGGAGGATGGCAGCTTCGAGGAGGTCACTACGCCCAACGCCGGAGAGGCGGCCGCGCGCGACATGATCATCTATGCGCCGCGCCGGGTCACCCTGCCGCCCAAGCAGCCGCAGACCATCCGCATCGCCGCCCGCGCGCCGGCCGGGCTGCCCGACGGCGAATATCGCGTCCACATGCTGTTCCGGGCGGTCCCGCCGGCCCAGCCGCCGGTCCAGACCCCGGCCGACTTCAAGGGCATCGGCTTCGCGCTGACCCCGGTCTACGGCGTCACCATCCCCGTCATCGTCCGCCTCGGCAACCTCTCGGCCACCGCCGGGATCGCCAAGGTCGGCAAGGTGCAGGTCGGGGGCAAGCCCGCGATCGCGATGGAGCTGACCCGCACCGGCTCGCGCTCCACCTTCGGCGAAATCCGGGTCATCAAGGCAGGCGTCAAGGAGCCGATCGCCCTCCAGCGGGGCATCGCCGTCTACACCGAGCTCAACCGCCGCGAAGTCACCGTCCCGGTCGACGAAAAGCTCGCCGCCGAGGCCACTGGCCCGGTGACCGTGCAATATGTCGAGAATGTCGACGGCGTGGTGACCACGCTCGCCGAGACCAGCGCGGTCCTGCGCTAGGAACGGGGCGGGGCCCGGGCGACAAAGCGATGCTTCGGCGCTGGTTTCGACTGCCTCTCAGCCTGGTGGCGGCGGCCGGGCTCGGCATCGCCGCGCCGGCGAGCCAGCCCGATTCCGCGCCGGCGTGGACCGCCGATCCCGACAGCCAGTATCTGCTCGACCTCCAGGTCCGCCAGCGTGCGATCGGGGACGGCGTCCGTGCCTATCCCGTCGCGGGCGGCACCTGCGTCATCCTCGGCGACCTCGTCACCGCGCTCGACCTGCCGATCAGGATCGACCTCGCCGCGCGGCGCGCCTCGGGCTGGGCCTTTACCGAGAAGAATCGTCTCACCATCGACCGCGTCGCCGGTCGCGTCAGCTTCGGCACTGGCACGGAGGCGATCCCCGCCGGCGCCATTCAGGACGCGCCCGAGGGCTGGTGCGTCGAGACCGCGGCGCTGTCGCGCTGGCTCGGCCTCACCGTCCAGCCCCGCACCGACGCCTCGCTCCTGCTGCTCGAGAGCAAGACCAAGCTTCCGGTCGAGCTCGCGGCCGAGCGCCGCGACCGTGCGGCGCATCTCAGCAAGGCCAGCTTCGACATCGCCAAGCTGCCACGCGTGCGCCTGCCCTACCGGATGTGGCGCACCCCCAGCGTCGACGTCATGATGGACGCCGGCCTCACTTATTCCGCAGCGAGCGGGACCCGGATCGATCACCGCGCCAGCATCCTTGCGGCGGGCGAAGCGCTGCAGATGAGCTACGAGGCGCGGGTCGGCACCGATCGCAAGGGCCTTCCCACCAATCTTCGGTTCCGCGCCTATCGCTCCGACCCCGATGGCGGCCTGCTCGGCCCGCTCAAGGCGACGCATGTCGCGGTGGGCGACGTCGAGGGACTTGGCTCGCCGATCGCCGCCGCAGCCGGTGCCGGGCGCGGCGCGGTGGTCACCAACCGGCCCCTGTTCAAGTCGGTGGCCTTCGACCGCACGCAGTTCAGCGGCGAGCTCCCGCCGGGCTGGGACGCCGAACTCTATCGCAACGGCGAGCTCGTCGCTTTCGCCTCGGCGGGCTCCGACGGCCGCTACCGCTTCGACGACGTCGCCTTGAGCTATGGCGACAATCGCTTCGAGATCATCACTTACGGCCCGCAGGGGCAGGTGAAGAGCCGGATCGAAACGGTCGCGGTCGGCCAGGACGCGGTGCCGCCCGGACAAACCTATTATTGGGCCGGGGTCGTCGATCCCGGCCGAGACCTGTTCGATTTCCGCCACAGCCGCGCCCCGCCCAGCAGCGAAAGCGGCTGGCGCGCCGCCGCCTCATTGGAACATGGCCTCGACCAGCGCACGTCGGTCGCGGCGCTCGTCCAGACGCTGAGTGTCAACGACCAGCGCGTTACCTATGTCGAGGGCGCGGTTCGCCGCTCGATCGGACCGGCGGTGGTCGAGCTCGCCGCCGCCCGTGACGACCAGGGCGGAATGGCCTTCCGCGGCCAGGCGCTGGCCCGGGTCGGCGGCACCAGCCTCGCCTGGAGCAGCTTCATCAGTCGCGACTTCGCGGCCCGCCCCGACGGGCTCGGGGCGACCGCCGAGCATCGCCTGAGCGCCGACACCGCGCTCAAGCTGAGCCCGCGCTTCACCTTGCCGCTGCACGGCGATGTCCGCCTGTCCGAGCGCCGCGATGGCAGCAGCACGATCGAGGCGAGCGGGCGCACCAGCATCATGCTTAGCCGCTTCAACCTCGCCACGCTCGTCCGCTGGCGCGAGGAACGTCCGGGCGGCGGGCAGAAATCGTGGCAGGAAGCCGAGGCGGGCCTGATCGCCAGCGGGCGGATCGGCCCCGTCCGCCTGCGTGGCACCACCGAATTCGAAATTTCGCCGAACAAGCGGCTGCGGCGCGCCGAAATCTCGGGCTACTGGAGTCCGGGCGGCAATGCCGACTGGGAAGGCGCGCTCGCCTACGAGCAGCGCGACCACCGCCTGCGGGCGCGATTGACCCATGTCCGCCGCTTCGACCAGCTGGCGATCGCCGGAACCCTCGAGGCCGCCAGCGACGGTTCGGTCGCCGCCGGGCTCAACCTCACCTTCTCGCTCGACCGCGGTCCCGGTGGGTGGCGCTTCAGTCGTCAGTCGCTCGCCGGCACGGGTAGCGTGCGCGCCCAGGTCTTCCGCGACACCAACGGCAACGGCTTGCGCGACGGTGACGAGAAGGTCGAGGAGGGCGCCCTGCTGACGGCGGGGCTGCGCCCCGCGGACAAGCCCACCGGAAAGGACGGCTG
This sequence comes from Sphingomonas astaxanthinifaciens DSM 22298, assembly GCF_000711715.1. Classification (NCBI taxonomy): domain Bacteria; kingdom Pseudomonadati; phylum Pseudomonadota; class Alphaproteobacteria; order Sphingomonadales; family Sphingomonadaceae; genus Sphingomonas; species Sphingomonas astaxanthinifaciens. Next base: position 1,769,279 of record NZ_JONN01000001.1, on the reverse strand, counting down.
GGCATCGGTCGGCGGGCTCGACAATTATCGCCCGGTGGCGATCGGCGTCGACGCGAGCTCGCTCAGCGATCCCAATCTCGTCCCGACCAAGGCCGCGCAGGTGATCGTGCCGCGCCCGGGCGTGTCGGCCGAGTTGCTGATCCCGCTGACGGGGGGCGGCGCGATCGAGGGGGTGCTGCTCAAGGATGGCGGCGGCTCGTTCGAGGGCCTCGATCTCGAACTGGTCGACGCCAAGGGCGCGGTCGTGGGGACGGCCCGCAGCGACTATGACGGTTATTTCCTGTTCGAGCGGGTACCGCCGGGGACCTACCAGCTTCGGCTCAATGCGATGAGCCAGAGCGCGGCCCATGCCATCACCGGACTGATCAAGGCCGATCTCGAGCTCAGGCCCGAGCAGGCGATCCTGCGTTTGGGGTCCCTGGTGGTGAAGGCGGCGCCGAAGCTCGCCGTTAACCACGAAGTCGTCTCAGGCGACTTGGCCTCGGCCAACTGACCGAGGCTTTCCATTCAATCACTTCGTCCTGAAGTGGTGCGGTCGAGAAGACTCGAACTTCCACGGCCTTTCGGCCACAGCGACCTCAACGCTGCGCGTCTACCAATTCCGCCACGACCGCATGAGATTGGCACTTCGGAAGATGAAGTGCCGTGGCAAGGCGCGTGCCTCTAGCAGCGGGTTTCGGGCAGCGCAACCGGGCTTGGAACGTTCCAATTCGGATCAAGAGTTACCGGCGCATTCACCTTTTGCGTCGTCAAACGTATGCTGCTGACAATGCTTGGACTCTTGCTCCTGCAGATCGCGGCCGGCGTGGCCGCGAAATCGGCGCCCGCCGAGGCGCGGGCAACCACTGTCGCCAGCGTCCGGATCGTGCGCGCCGCCGAAATCTGCGACGGCCGGACGAGCACGCCGCATCGCCGCCGGGTCGTCAGAGACGAAACCGGCGAGCGAAGAATTATCTTGGATTTCGAGTAGGTTAGGCGCCCACCGCAGCGCTGTCGCGACACAGCGGCGGACGCTGCTGCTGACCGAAGAAGACCTCGAGGCAGGCTGCCGCAGGCGGGATGTTGAGGTTGGCGCTGTTGAAGCTCGCGCTTCCGCCCGGTGCCAGCTTGGTCGCGGGCGGCGGGATGGTCCACTTGTAGACCACCTGCTGGCCGACACTGCGCAGCTGGGCATTGAGCGGCGGGACGACCTGCGTCTCGTCGGTCGGATTGATCACCATTCCGCTGACCTCGAGCAGCTGGTTGCCGCTGGCCAGCTCCTGACGGCTGTGCTGCTTGACCTGGACCAGGAGCGGCGTGTCGCCGCTCGCCTGGGCGAGGCCGAGGCGATTCTTGAATTCGGTCGGGGCGAGGAACCAGACCGCCGCCGCGACGAGCGCGATGAGCACCAGCAGCCCCGCGGCCACCATCGGCCAGCGACGCTTGCCCTCGTGGGCGTCGTCGTCACGATCGGCGAAGGGGCTGTAGAGGTCCTCGCTCTCGTTCCGCGCGGCGCGCAGCGGGTGCGACGAGCGCTCGGTCGTGGCGTCGGGCACTTCGGCCGGGACGACTTCCTCGGGATAGGGTTCGACCGCCGCGGCGGCATCGGCCGGCACGGCCTCGGCCGCGTCGGGGACGGGCTCCTCCAGCACCGGCTGGGAATGGTCCGCGAGCGGCGCGACCGGATCCTGGGGCTCGGCGACGTCGTCATGGACGACGGCTTCCTCGGCCACGGACTGCTCCACCGGCGCGTCGGCCATTTCGTCCACCGCGGCTTCGCGCGGCTGGAGGTCGTCGTGGCCCTGTTCGGGGATGGTCTGCGCGGGCTCGGCGATGATCGCGTCGCCGACCGCCTCCCCGGCAGCCTCGTCGGGATCCTGGTGCCAGCTATGCTTGCACTGGGCGCAGCGGACGGTGCGGCCGGCGGGCGGAATGGCCCCGTCCTTCACCACATAACGCGTCCCGCATGACGGGCAGGTCAGGATCATGGTCGGCCGCTTTCCCTTTGAACCGTCAACAAAGAGTGTGCGTAACCTTTTCGTGAATCCATTGGCAAGCTAGAGCAGACGCGAAACGCGTTTAGAGGGGGCGAGACTGGCGGCGCTGGCCGAGTTCGACGGGGTGGGGCTGCGCTACGGCACCGGTGCGGAAGTGCTGGCCGGCCTCGATTTTCGTCTCGCGCCGGGGAGTTTCTACTTCCTGACCGGGCCGTCGGGCGCCGGCAAGACGTCACTGTTGAAGCTGCTCTACCTCGCCCAGCGGCCGACGCGCGGCCGGCTGCGCCTGTTCGGCGAGGACCTCAGCGAGGCGCCGCGCTCGGCCCTGCCCGAATTCCGGCGCCGGATCGGGGTCGTCTTCCAGGATTTCCGGCTGGTCCGACATCTTTCGGCCTTCGACAATGTCGCGCTGCCGCTGCGGATCGCCGGGCAGAGCGACCGCGAGATCGAGGGACCGGTGCGCGAGATGCTGGCCTGGGTCGGGCTCGCCGACCGTGCCAGCGCGCGTCCGCCGACGCTCTCGGGCGGCGAGCAGCAACGCGTCGCCATCGCCCGTGCCGTCATCGCCCGGCCCGAGCTGCTCGTTGCCGACGAGCCGACCGGCAATGTCGACGCGGCGATGGCCGACCGGCTCATCCACCTGTTCGAGGCCCTGAACCGCCTCGGCACCACCGTGGTTGTCGCGACCCACGACCTGTCGCTGATCGCGCGGGTTCCGGGAGCGCGGCTGATGCGGCTCGAGAACGGGCAGCTCGCCGATCCCACGGGCGAGCTGCGGCACCCTCCGACCAATCTTGCCGCCGAGGCCGGCCGATGATGGCTTGGCTTCTCCCTCCGCCGGCGATGCGCCGGCTGCTGCCCGACCAGCGGCGGCGACCGGCGCCGTGGATCGTCGGGCTGATGACGTTCGTCAGCCTGGTGGTCGGCGCGGCCGGGGCGAGCGTGCTCGGGGCGGTGGTCGAGCTGCGCGACGAAGCTGCCGGGCGCTGGTCGCTGCAGGTCACCGGAACCTCGGCCGAGGCCGCGCGCGCCGAGCAGCTGCTTCGCGCCGCGTCCCAGGTCTCGGCCGTCGAGCGGGTGCCTGACAAGGAGCTCCGCCAGACCTTGCGCCAATGGCTCGGGCCCGCCGCCGACACCCTCGACCTCCCGCTTCCGGCGCTCGCCGACGTGACGCTTCGGCCCGGGGCAGATGGCGCGGCACTGGCGGCGCGCCTCGAGCGGCAGGTCGCAAGCGCCCGCCTCACCCCCTATGCCGCCGAACTCAAGCCGCTGCTCGCCACGCTCGGGAGCCTTGCGATCTTGGCCATTGGCTTGCTGGTCGTGCTCGCCATCGCGCTTGCCGCCGCGGTGACGCTGGCCGCGCGGGCGACGCTTGACGCCAATCGCGCCACCCTCGACGTGCTGCACGGGATCGGCGCGACCGACCGGCAATTGCTCGGCCTCGTCCAGCGCCGGATCGCGCTCGACGCGCTCATGGGCAGCGTCGCCGGCGCGCTCGCAGCGGTGGTCGTGGTGGCGCTGGCCCTGCTCCCGGCGCGGGGGCTGCTCCCGGGTTGGCAGGCTTCGGCGCCGCTCGGGCTCGGCGAACTGGTGCTGCTGGTCCTGCTCCCGCTGGCCCAGGCGCTGCTTGCGACACTGGTCGCCCGGCGCGCGCTCCAGCATGCCCTGGCCGAAGTGCCATGACGATCCGTCTCTCGGCGCTCCTGCTGCTGCTCTATGCGCTCGGCTTCGTGCTGTTCGGCGTCTCGCTCGACAAGCCCGCGGGGGCCGAGCGGACCGACGCCATCGTCGTGCTGACCGGTGGCAAGGGCCGGCTCGAGCGCGGCATGGCCGTCCTCAAGCAGGGCCGCGCCAAGCGGTTGCTGGTGGCTGGCGCCGACCCCAGCGTCACCCGCGCCGACCTCGCCCGCCGCCTCGGGCCGGGCACGCTCAGCACGTTGCGCTGCTGCGTCGACCTCGGCTCGGAATCGGTGGACACCCGCAGCAATGCCGAGGAAGCGCGGCGCTGGATGCGGCGGCGTGGCTACACGTCCCTGCGGCTGGTGACGAGCGACTGGCACATGCGGCGCGCGGCTTATGAATTCCACCAGGACCTGCCCGACGCGCGGATCGTGATCGACGCCGTGGAAACCCACCCCAGCCTCTTCACGCTGTTCGCCGAATATAACAAATATCTGCTCCGGCGCGCCGCGCTGTGGCTCGACATCTGAGGAACCATCCCGTGCTCGCCTTGCGCTCGGCGCTTTATTTCCTGCTATTCTACCCCGGTACGGTGGTCTATTGCGTGGCAACGCTTGCCGTCGCCCCCTTCGGCAGCGGCCCGGTCCAGCGGGTGGTCCACGGCTGGGCCGATTTCCACCACTGGCTGGTGACCCGCCTGCTCCGGATCCGCTTCGTGATCGAGGGCGAGATGCCGGCGGGGCCCTATCTGGTCGCGGTCAAGCACCAGGCGATGGTCGAGACGATCGAGGTGCTGCGCCTCGTCGACACGCCTGTCGTCGTGATGAAGCAGCAATATGTGAAGACCCCACTGCTGGGTCCGGTGATGCGGCGCTATGGCGTCATCGGGGTCGATCGCGAGGCCGGGGCGAGCGCGCTGCGCGAGATGATGCAACGCGGCAAGCAGGCCATCGCCGACGGCCGCCCGGTGGTGATCTTTCCCGAAGGCACGCGCGTCCCCGTCGGCGAGGCGCCCGAATTGCGGCCGGGCTTCGCGGGCCTCTACCGCGCGCTCGGCCTCCCGGTCGTGCCGGTCGCGCACGACAGCGGGCGGCTCTGGCCCAAGGGCTTCATCAAGCGGCCGGGCGTGATCAACGTCCGGATCGGCGAGGTCATTCCCGCCGGGCTCAAGCGCGACGCGATCGAGACCCGCGTCCACGCCGCGATCAACGACCTCCGGCTCTAGGCCCGGAGCCGCGCCCCCAGCTTATTCGCGGCGGCCACCACCTTGTCCGACAAGGCATTGAGGTCGGCCTCGGTCAGCGTCCGTTCGGTCGGCTGTAGCGTCACCTCGAGCGCGAGGCTCAGCTCGCCCTCCTGCGGCTGGTAGCGGTCGAACAGGCGGACGTCGCTGATCAGCGCCTTGTCGGCCCCGCGGACGGCACGGACGAGATCGCCCGCGGCCAGCCCCTCGGGCACGAGAAAGGCGAAGTCGCGCGTCACCGGCTGCAGCAGCGGGGGGGTGAAGGCCGCGCGCGCCCGGCCCTTGTCGCGTGCCGCGGGAATCGCATCGAGCGCCAGTTCGGCGACCTGCGTCCCGACCGGGAGATCATAGTCCTTGGCCAGCGTCGGATGAAGCTCGCCGAAGCGCGCCAGTTCGGCCTTGCCGAGCCGGAGCGTCGCCGACCGGCCCGGGTGGAAGCTCTCGCCAGCCCCCGCGGCCAGCTGGAGATTCGAGACCGGGGCTCCGGCCTCGCCCAAAAGCGCCACGACTGCCGCCTTGACGTCAAACGGGGTGAAACCGCGCGCCTTGCCGCTTTGCCAGTCGCGGCCGCTCGCCTCGCCGGCGAGGATGATACCCAGCGTCGGGCGTTCGCCGTCCTGCAGATAGCGGCGGCCAAGCTCGAACAAGCGGACGCTGGTCGCGCCGCGCGCGAGGTTGCGGCCCGCGGCCCGGGCGAGCCCAGGCAGGAGCGACCCGCGCATCACCTTCATGTCCTCGCTGATCGGATTGGCGAGCCGGTGGGGGGCGCCGCCGAACGCCGCGGCATCGGCCTCGGAGATGAAGCTCCAAGTCACCGCCTCGTGCAGCCCGCGCGCGGCCGCCGCGCGGCGGACCCGCCGCTCGAGCCGCTGGCCCGGGAGCGCGATCGCCTTGGCGACACCCGGCAGGCGCGGCAGCGGGGTCGAGGGAATCCGGTCGAGCCCGGCGAGGCGCGCGATTTCCTCGACGAGGTCGGCCTCGCCGTCGATGTCGGGCCGCCAGCCAGGAACGCGCCAGCCGCCATCGGCCTGTTCGAAACCGAGCGCGGTCAGGATCGCCTCCTGCTCCGATGCCGGAAGGTCGAGCCCGGCAAGGCTCGCCACCCGCTCGGGGCGGAGGGGCACCGCGCGCGGCGCGACGACCTCGGCCCAGCGGGCGGTGGTGGCAAGGGTGACCTCGCTCGCCTCGCCGCCGCACAGCTTGAGGATCATCGCCGTCGCGGCGTCGGTCATCTCGAGCAGGGTCTCGGGGTCGACCCCGCGTTCGAACCGGGCGCGGGCGTCGGTGTTGACCTGGTGGCGCTGCCCGGTGCGGGCGATGCCGACGGGATCGAACCAAGCGCATTCGAGCAGCACGTCGGTCGTGCCCTCGGACACGCCGGTGCTGTCCCCGCCGATCACCCCGCCAAGGCCGAGCACATGGCCTTCATCGGCGATCACGCAGTCCTCGGCCGAGACGGCATAGTCCTTGTCGTTGAGCGCGAGGAACTGCTCGCCGGCCCGGCCGCGGCGGGCGGTGATCCCGCCCTGAAGCTTCGCCGCGTCATAGACGTGGAGAGGACGGGCTGCCGCGAGGCTGAAGAAGTTGGTGATGTCGACCAGGGCCGAGATCGGGCGGAGGCCGACCGCGACCAGGCGGCGTTGCAGCCATTCCGGGCTCGGCCCGTTGCGGACGCCGCGGATCAGGCGGCCGGCAAAGGCCTCGCAGCCGCTGCCTTCCTCGACCCGGATTGCGACCGGGTTGGCGAACTTGCCCTCGAACGGGAGGACCGACCAGTCGCGCAGCGTGCCGAGCCCGGCGGCGGCGAGGTCGCGGGCGATGCCACGGACGCCGAAGCAGTCGGGCCGGTTGGGGGTGACTGCGATGTCGAACACCGGGTCTTCCAAGCCGGCGTAGGCGGCGAAGCTCTGGCCGACCGGTGCGTCGGCCGGCAGTTCGATGATCCCGTCATGGCCTTGGCCGAGTTCCAGCTCACGCTCCGAGCACATCATGCCGTTGGACTCGACGCCCCGGATGGCGGCAACCTTCAGCGTGAAGTCACTGCCCGGCACATAGGCACCTGGGGGGCCGAACACGCCCTTCATGCCCGCGCGGGCGTTGGGGGCCCCGCAGACGACCTGGAGCGGGCCGTTGCCGGCATCGACCTGGAGCACCTGCAGCTTGTCGGCCTGCGGGTGGCGCTCGGCGCTGAGCACCTCGGCGACCACGAAGGGCGCCAGCTTCTCGGCCGGGTTCTCGACTCCTTCGACTTCGAGGCCGACGCTGGTCAGCTTGTCGGCGATCTCCTGCACCGAGGCGTCGGTGTCGAGGTGATCCTTGAGCCAGGACAACGTGAACTTCATGCGCCCACTCCCGCGGAGAGAGTGGGTACGGCGAGCGCGCTGAACCCGTAATGGCGGAGCCAGCGGAGGTCGCCGTCGAAGAATTGGCGAAGGTCGCTCATCCCGTATTTGAGCATCGCCAGCCGATCGATCCCGGTGCCGAAGGCGAAGCCCTGCCATTCGTCGGGGTCGAGCCCGGCGGCGGCGATCACCTTGGGGTGGACCATGCCGCTGCCCAGCACTTCCATCCAGCCTTCCTGCCCGCCGACGACCCGCCGGCCATTCTCGGTCGACCAGCCGACATCGACCTCGGCCGAAGGCTCGGTAAAGGGGAAGTAGCTGGGACGCAGGCGGATGGCGATGTCGTCACGCTCGAAGAAGGCCTTGAGGAAGGTCTCCAATGTCCACTTGAGGTGCCCCATGGTGATGTTGCGGTCGATGACGATGCCTTCGACCTGGTGGAACATGGGCGTGTGGGTGGCGTCGCTGTCCGAGCGATAGACCCGGCCCGGTGCGATCACCCGCAGCGGCGCGCCCAGCCCCTGCATCGCGCGGATCTGCACCGGCGAGGTGTGGGTCCGCAGCACGCGCGTCTCGCCGCTCCCGTCGGGCTCGAGATAGAAGGTGTCGTGCATCGCCCGCGCCGGATGCGTCTCGGGCATGTTGAGCGCGGTGAAATTATACCAGTCGCTCTCGATCTCGGGGCCTTCCGCGACCGCGAAGCCGAGGTCGGCGAAGATCTCGGCAAGCTCGTCCATCACCTGGCTGACGGGATGGATCGAGCCGGTCGGAGTCTCGGCCGCGGGCAGCGAGAGGTCGACCCGCTCGGTCGCGAGCCTGGCGGCGAGTTCGGCGGCCTCGAGCGCCGCCTTGCGCGCCTCGATCGCCTCGGCGACCGCGCTGCGCTGGCCCTGGATCGCCGGACCCTGCGTCAGCCGTTCCTCGGGGCTCATCTGCCCGAGGGTCTTGAGGAGCGCGGTCACCCAGCCATTCTTGCCGAGCGCCGCCACGCGTTCGGCGTCGAGGGTGGCAAGGTCGGGCGCCGCGTTGATGCGGGAGAGGGTCGTATCGAGGTCGGCCATGGTCGGGCGCGTGTAGCGGCTGCCCTCCACGGTGCAAAGGTCAGGCGACGAAGGGATAGGGCGAGATGGTCTTGCGATGCTCGTGGACGGCGAGCTTCGCGCCGGCCGGCGGGGTCGCGCGATAGGCGCAGTCGAGCCGCGGGCAGATCTGGCAGGCGGGCCCGACCGGGGTCACCGGCGCATGCTCGAGGTCGATGCCCTGCGCGCAATGGAGCTTGTGAGCATACTCGATGCTGCACCCCAGGCCGATGGCGAGCAGCCCGCCCGACAGCTCGGTCTTGATCGGCCGCTCGATCGTCCGCGCGACGGTGAAATAGCGATGTCCGTCCGGCGTCTCGATCAACTGGGTGACGACCTGTCCCGCGGCCTGGAAGGCGGCATGGAGGTTCCAGCGCGGACACGTCCCACCGAAACGCGAAAAAGGGAAGCGCTCGCCGGCATAGCGCTTGGAGACATTTCCGGCGGGATCGATCCTGAGCATGAAGAAGGGGATCCCGCGCGCGCCCTGACGGCCCAAGGTGGTGAAGCGGTGCGCGACCTGCTCGACGTTGGCGCCGAACTCCGCGCACAGCCGGTCGATCGAATAATGATAAAGCTCGGCCGCGGCGAGGAACTTGCCATAGGGCATCATGATCGCGCCCGCCGCGTAATTGGCGAAGCTCATGTGGAGGAGGTGCCGGGTCCCGTTGTCGGGCGGCCGCGCGGCATCGAGCAGCCGGGCGATGATCGGGTGAAATTCGAGCAGCGACAGCTGGTAGGCGATTCCGAAGGTCTTGTTCTCGGGCCTGAGCAGCGAAGACAGCATCAGCAGCCGGCGCTGCGGGTCGAAGGCCTGGCTCGCGCCCTGGAGCTCCTCGGGGCTGACGACGCGGACCTCGACGCCATAGGCCTCCTTGAGGCGGCGGCGCAGCGGCTCGGCCACCGACAGGGGATCGCCGAGCGCGCCGCCGAGCGTCTCGGCGCCTTCCTCGAGTTCCGGGAAGTGATTGAAGCGCGCCTGGATGAAGTCGCGGACCCAGGTCTCCGGCGTGATCAGCGCGCGCTCGTCGCCATCGGCCCCCGCCTCGAGCGGGGCCAGCCGCCGCTCGCGCAGCGCGGTGTAAAGCCGGCTCACCCCCTCGGCGATCGCGGGGCTGTTGTCGCTGAGCTCGAGGATTTCCTGCCGCCCGATCTGGAGGTCGGCGAACATCGGATCGGCGAAGACCTCGGCCAGTTGCTCGGCCGAACCCTGCTCGCCGCTTTCGCTGGCGAACTGGCGGATATCGACCTCGAAGGCCTCGGCGAGGCGCAGCAGGATACCCGCGGTCACCGGCCGCTGGTTGCGCTCGAGGTGGTTGAGATAGCTGGGAGAAATGCCGAGCTCGGCGGCCATGGCGCTTTGCTGAAGCCCGCGCTCACGGCGCAACCTTTTCAATCGCGCACCGAGGAAAAGCTTCTTCGCCATCCCTGTGTTTTGTCACGAACTTCACAAACCGACAAGTCGCGCTTTGACAGGTCAGCCTTTTTCGTCGCTGCCTTTTCCTCCGCCTGATGTTTCATCGCCGTGACGGACGACAACGGCGCCGGTTTCCTCCCCCGGCGCCAACCAAAACGGAGAATATCATGGGTCAGCGTTATTGGGTCATCGGCGGCGAATATCGCGATTGCGCCTTCAACGAGATCGAACCCGGGACCGAGCGGGTCAGCGGCCCCTTCGGAGACGAACTCAAGGCGCGGATGGAATGGCAGCGCCTGACCTTCCGCGACAATTGCGCCGCCACCGAGCGCTACACCATCGCGATCGAGCCCCGGATGGGCCGCGCCTGACACCGATTTTCTCGTCCGCACCGTCGACGGGCGGTGCCAGTCAAAGGAAGCCTGCTTGACCTACCAGTCCGAAATCAATGCCGCTGCCCAGCTGATCGGCGGCAACGGAAGCCCGTGGTCGGGGATCGACGCCGAAGCGGTCGCGCGAATGCGGCTTCAGAACCGCTTCCAGCATGGTATCGACATCGCCCGCTACACTGCGGGCATCATGCGTCGCGACATGGCGGCCTATGACGCCGATCCGGCCGCCTACACCCAGTCGCTCGGCTGCTGGCACGGCTTCATCGCGCAGCAGAAGATGATCGCGGTGAAGAAACATTTCGGCACCACCAAGGGCCGTTACCTCTATCTGTCGGGCTGGATGATCGCCGCGCTGCGCAGCCAGTTCGGGCCGTTGCCGGACCAGTCGATGCACGAAAAGACCTCAGTCCCCGCGCTGATCGAGGAGATCTACACCTTCCTCCGCCAGGCCGACGCCCGCGAGCTCGGCCTCCTTTTCCGCGACCTCGACAAGGCGCGCGAGACGGGCAACGAGGTGGAGGAGAAGCGCCTCCTCAACGCGATCGACAATTTCGAGACGCATGTCGTCCCGATCATCGCCGACATCGACGCCGGCTTCGGCAATGCCGAGGCGACCTATCTCCTCGCCAAGAAGATGATCGAGGCGGGCGCCTGCGCGATCCAGATCGAGAACCAGGTCTCGGACGAGAAGCAGTGCGGCCACCAGGACGGCAAGGTCACCGTGCCCCACGAGGACTTCATCGCCAAGCTGCGCGCGGTCCGCTACGCCTTCCTCGAGCTCGGGGTCGACGACGGGATCATCGTCGCGCGCACCGACAGCCTCGGCGCGGGCCTGACCAAGCAGTTCGCGGTGAGCAAGGAGCCGGGCGACCTCGGCGACCAGTATAATGCCTTCCTCGACTGCGAGGATTTGGACGACATCGCCCAGGCCAATGGCGACGTGCTGATCAACTGCGACGGCAAGCTGCTGCGGCCCAAGCGCCTGCCTTCGGGACTCTACCAGTTCCGTGCCGGCACCGGCGAGGACCGCTGCGTGCTCGACTGCATCACCTCGCTCCAGAACGGCGCCGACCTCATCTGGATCGAGACCGAGAAGCCGCACATCGCCCAGATCGCGGGCATGGTCGACCGCATCCGCGAGGTCATTCCCAACGCCAAGCTCGCCTACAATAATTCACCGTCGTTCAACTGGACGCTCAACTTCCGCCAGCAGGTGTTCGATGCCTGGGAGAAGGAAGGACGCGACCTGTCGGCCTACGACCGGGCGAAGTTGATGAGCGTCGATTATGACGGCACCGAGCTTGGCCGCGAGGCCGACGAGCGGATCCGCACCTTCCAGCGCGACGCGGCGGCCCGCGCCGGCATCTTCCATCACCTGATCACGCTGCCGACCTATCACACCGCCGCGCTGTCGACCGACAATCTCGCCCGCGAATATTTCGGCGACGCGGGCATGCTCGGCTACGTCAAGAACGTGCAGCGCGAGGAGATCCGCCAGGGCATCGCCTGCGTGAAACATCAGAACATGTCGGGCTCCGACATCGGCGACGACCACAAGGAATATTTCGCCGGCGAGGCCGCGCTCAAGGCCGGCGGCATTCACAACACGATGAACCAGTTCGCGGCTTGAGCCGCTGCTGACGGTTCCCCAGCGAGACGGTCCGGGCTAGGCTCGGGCCGTCTCTTGTCGTCACTTGCGTCAGGGAAGAACAGGCGTCCATGGCTTCCACCACCTCCACCCGCCTCGGGATCAGCGTCGATCCCGTCCTCGCCCGCTTCGTCGAGGAGGAGGTGCTGCCTGGCCTCGACCTCGACCCCGAGGCCTTCTGGGATGGGGCCGAGGCGATCTTCCGCCGCTTCGCCCCGGTCAATGCCGCCCTCCTCGCCCGGCGCGACGAGATCCAGGCCCGGATCGACGACTGGCATCGCCAGCGCCGCGGCGCTCCGATCGATCCCGCGGCCTATGAAAGCTTCCTGCGCGACATCGGCTATCTCGTCCCCGAGCCCGCCCCCTTTGCCATCGGCACCCGCGACCTCGATCCCGAGATTGCGACGCTTGCCGGACCCCAGCTGGTCGTGCCCATCCTCAACGCCCGCTTCCTGCTCAACGCGGCCAATGCCCGCTGGGGCAGCCTCTACGACGCGCTCTACGGGACCGACGCGCTTGGGTCTCTGCCGCCCGGCGGCGGCTACGACCAGGCCCGCGGCGCCGAGGTCGTCGCCTTCGCGCGTGCCTTCCTCGACAAGGCCATTCCCGGCTGGCGCGTGGTGCTCGACGGCGGCGACAGTCCCTTCCTCGTCGCCCGCTCGGACCGCGGCTATCTCTTCACCCACCACGGGCTGCATATCGAGCTGGTCATCGACCGCGCCTCGCCGATCGGCGGCGACGACCCCGACGGCATCGCCGACGTCATCCTCGAAAGCGCGCTCAGCACTATCTGCGACCTCGAGGACAGCGTCGCCGCGGTCGATGCCGAGGACAAGGTCGCGGCCTATCGCAACTGGCTCGGCCTGATGCGTGGCGACCTCGAGGCCAGGTTCGACAAGGGCGGCCAGACGCTTACCCGGCGCATGGACCCCGACCGGCAGTGGGGCACGGTGACGCTGCCGGGGCGCAGCCTGCTCCTCGTCCGCAACGTCGGCCACCTGATGACCAATCCCGCGGTCCGCCTCGCCGATGGGAGCGAAGCGCCGGAAGGCATCCTCGACGCGATTCTGACGAGCCTCATCGCGCTTTACGACCTGCGCGGCCTCGGCGCGCATCGCAACAGCCGCGCGGGCTCGATCTACATCGTCAAACCCAAGATGCACGGGCCCGAGGAAGCGGCCTTCACCAACGATCTGTTCATTGCGGTCGAGGACCTGCTCGACCTTCCCCGCCACACGATCAAGGTCGGGGTGATGGACGAGGAGCGCCGCACCTCGGCCAATCTCGCCGCGACGATCCACGCCGTGCGCGACCGGATCTTCTTCATCAACACCGGCTTTCTCGATCGCACCGGCGACGAGATCCACACCTCGATGCTGGCCGGGCCGATGGTCCGCAAGGCGGGCATGAAGGAGAGCGCCTGGATCAAGGCCTATGAGGCGCGCAACGTCGCCATCGGGCTTGCCTGCGGTTTCTCCGGCAAGGCGCAGATCGGCAAGGGCATGTGGGCCGCGCCCGACCGCATGGCGGACATGATGGCGCAAAAGGTCGGCCATCCGGAGGCCGGCGCCAACACCGCCTGGGTGCCGAGCCCCACCGCCGCCACGCTCCACGCGCTCCATTACCACCAGGTCGACGTCTTCGCCCGGCAGGACGATCTGGCGGGCCGGCCCCTGCCGCCGCTCGGCGACCTCCTCGCCATTCCGCTCGCCAACGGCACCAACTGGTCGCCGCAGGAGATCGCCGAGGAACTCGACAACAATTGCCAGGGCATCCTCGGCTATGTCGTGCGCTGGATTGATCAGGGCGTCGGCTGCTCGAAGGTGCCCGACATCCACGACATCGGGCTGATGGAGGACCGGGCGACGCTGCGGATCAGCTCGCAGCATCTCGCCAACTGGCTGCACCACGGGGTCTGCACGCGCGACGAGGTCGAGCACTCGCTTCGGCGGATGGCGGCCAAGGTCGACGCGCAGAATGAAGGCGACCCACTCTATCGTCCCATGGCTCGCGACCCCGAAGCGAGCCTCGCCTTCCAGGCGGCGCGCGCGCTGGTGTTCGAGGGGCTGGAGCAGCCCAATGGCTATACCGAGCCCCTGCTGCACCGCTTCCGCCAGCAGGCCAAGGCGCGGTGAGCGCCTGGCCTGAGCTCGACCCCGCCCGCGACACGGGGACCTGGACTCTGCTCCACCTCGCCGCGCAGATGCTGGGCAAGCTTCGGGTCGCGCATGCCGCCTGGGTCAATCACGGCTGGCATGTCGCGCTGCAGCCGGCGGTGAACGGCCTGTCGATGGCCCCCATCGCCGTGCCCGGCGGCCGCTTCGCGCTGTCGCTCGACCTGTGCGACCACCAGCTCCGGCTGGCGCTCAGCGACGGGCGCAGCGACTCCATTCCCCTCGCCCAGCCGAGCATCGCCGAGCTTCACGCCGGGCTCGTCGCGATGCTCGAGCGCCACGGACTGCCGAGCCGCTTCCACGGCGCCCCCAACGAGCTTCCCGACGCCATCCCCTTCGCCGAGGACCGCCGCCCGGTCGATTATCGCCCGGAAAGCGCCGAGCGGCTGCGCGACGCGCTGGCCGCAATCGTCCCCGTGTTCGAGCAATTCCGCGCCGGCTTCGCGGGCAAGGTCAGCCCGGTCCATTTCTGGTGGGGCAGTTTCGACCTCGCGGTGACCCGTTTTTCGGGGCGCCCCGCGCCCGAGCATCCCGGCGGGGTCCCCGGCCTGCCCGACCGGATCACCCGCGAGGCCTATAGTCACGAAGTGTCGAGCGCGGGCTTCTGGCCGGGCGGGGCGTTCGGGGCCGACCCCATCTTCTACAGCTACGCCTATCCCTCGCCGGCGGGCTTCGCCGAGGCGTCGGTGACGGCCGGCCGGTTCGACCAGGCGCTCGGCGAATTCGTGCTCGGCTACGACGAGGTGCGGCAGGCCGCGGACCCGGCGACGATACTGCTCGAATTCCTTCAGTCGACCTACGCCGCCGCCGCCGACCTCGCGGGATGGGACCGGCCCACCCTGGAGCGCGACCCGGTCGCCCCCTGACCGCGACCGACCGTCAGCCGGCGCGCACCCGGATGACCGCTTCGACCTTGCGCCCGTAGCGCTCGGCGAGGCTTGGGCCGGACCCCTCGCTCAGCCCCACCACCGCCAGCGCCATGTCGTTGCAGTCGAAGCGGGCAATGGTCCGCAGCGGGGCGAGGTCCTCGGGACGCCCGCTCCAAGGGTCGGCATTGCCGCGCGGCTGCGGAAAGTCGAACGGCTCGGTCGGTAGGCGGATCAGCAGCTGCTGACGATGGACGCACAGTCGCTCGTCCGGACGCTCAAGACCGTCGAGGATCGCGCGGACGCGTTCATGGAGCGTCAGGGCGAGTTCGAAGCCCGTCCATTGGAGCGCGCTGCGCAGATAGGCGTCGTAAATGGGGGCTTCGGACAGGCTGGCCCTGGCGGCGGGGCGGAGGGTGGAGACGTAGGCCAGCCGGAGCGAGTCCGCGCTGATCCAGCCCTTCGCCATCAGCTCCGCCGGCTGCTCGACCGGCCTCGTCAGCGGTGTCGTCCAGTCGTCTGCGAAGCCCCATGCGAAGATCGAGTGGGGGTCCGACAGTCCGCGATGGCCGCCCGCGACGAGGAAGAGGGAGGGGCGGTGCGCGGCGAGGGCCGCGTCGACGTCCTGATGCTCGATCACCGGCGGACGGGCCCGGAAACGCGCGAACAGATCCATGGCGCGGTCCTAGCACCGAAAGGCGACCGACACGAAAAAGGGCGCCCCGGTCTCCCGGAGCGCCCCAATTCTTTCCGCCGAAGCGAAGGCTTAGGCTGCGGCCTGGACCGAGCGGTCGCCGTCGTTCGGAAGCGCCTTCTTGGCCGACGCGATCAGCGCCGAGAAAGCGGCGCCCTCGTGCATCGCCATGTCGGCCAGGACCTTGCGGTCGAGGTCGATCCCGGTGAGCTTGAGCGCGTGCATGAACTGGCCGTAGGTCAGTCCCTCGGCGCGGACCGCGGCGTTGATGCGCTGGATCCACAGGGCGCGGAAGCTCCGCTTCTTCACCTTGCGGTCGCGGTAGGCGTACTGCCCGGCCTTCTCGACCGCTTGGCGGGCGATGCGGATGGTGTTCTTGCGGCGGCCGTAATAGCCCTTCGCCTGTTCAAGGATGCGCTTGTGCTTGGCGCGGGTGGTTACACCCCTCTTGACGCGTGCCATCTGTCAGAACTCCTTACTTGAGACCGTAGGGGGCCCAGAGCTTCACGCGCGCCGTATCGGCGTCGGCGAGAACTTCGGTGCCGCGGTTCTGGCGGATGTACTTGGCGTTGTGGCTGATCAGCCGGTGGCGCTTGCCGGCGACTCCATGCTTCACCTTGCCAGTGGCGGTGAGCTTGAAGCGCTTCTTGACGCCGCTCTTCGTCTTGAGCTTGGGCATTTTCGTCTCCTTGTAGCCCCCTGAGGGGCGACGTTTCTCACCTGACGCGGCAGCCCTGACTGGCCGGCCCGGTGGTTTTTCCAACGATCTGGAAAGCGTGGCCCCCTAGCGGGGAGTCGCGCGCTTGGCAAGGATCACCAGGGAACGCGGCCGCCCTGATAGTCGAAGAATTCGCCGCTGTCGGCCTGCGACAGGCCCTCGATGACCTTCCGCATGCCCGCGATGCTGTCTTCGGGCGTGACCGGCGCGTTGGCGCCGCCCATCCGGGTCTGGACCCAGCCCGGGTGGAGCACCGCGCAGACGAGGTCGCGATTGGCGAGGGTGAGCGTCCGCCACGCCATGTTCAGCGCGGTCTTGCTCGACCGGTAGGCGAGGAAGCCGCCGCTGTCGTTGTCGGCGATCGAGCCCATCCGGGTGCTGACCGCGACCAGCTTGCCGCCAGCCTCGCGCACCTCGTCGGCGACCGCCCGGGCGAGGAGATAGGGCGCGACCGTGTTGACCGCGAAGGTGTCGAGCCATTCCGCGGCACCGGCTGCGTCGGTCGCGTCGCGCGGGCCGTAGGTGCCGGCATTGGCGATCAGGAGGTCGAGCGGACGGCCTGCCCGGAAGCCGCTCACCGCCGCGGCATCGGCCATGTCGAGCCGGCGCACCACCGCGCCGAGCGCGGCCACTTCCTCGCCCGACTCGCGCACGGTGGCGATGACGTCCCAGCCGGCGGCGCGATATTGCCGGACGAATTCGAGCCCGAGGCCGCGGTTGGCGCCGGTGACGAGAAGGGTAGGCATTGGTCGGTCGTTCCTTGCTGTCGAAGGGTGGCGAGGGCCGAACGCCCGTCGCGCCCGGGGTGTTCTTTGGTCCATCCGCCGGATCGCTCGCCACGTCCCGAGGTTTAGGATATGATGGATTTTTCTTCGTCACTGCGAAGGGAGACCGACATGAGTGCGGAAGAGCGTCACTACAGCGCCGAGCAGGTGACCGGAGCACGCCAGGAAGGGGTGGTACGGTGGGTATTGGGAATCTCGCTCCTGCTGATCGTCGTGGCGATGTCCGCGGTCTGGATCTTCCCAGCGCTTATCGGCTGAGCCTCGCCCGGTTCGTCGCCGCCCAGGGCGGCGTCTACGACCTGGCCCTTGCCGAGCTTCGCGCAGGCGAGAAGCGGACCCACTGGATGTGGTTCGTCCTGCCGCAGCTGCGCGGGCTCGGCTTCAGCATCATGGCCGATCGCTACGGGCTCGAGGGTCTCGGCGAAGCGCGTGCCTATCTCGCCCATCCGTTGCTCGGCGCGCGCCTGCGCGAATGCGTCGCGGCGCTGCTGACCCATGCCGGCCAGCGCAGCGCGGGCGAGATCATGGGCGTGGTCGACGGGATCAAGCTTCTTTCCTGCCTGACCTTGTTCGAGGCGGCAGGCAGCGAACCGCTCTTCGCCCGGGCGATCGACGCCTTTTACGAGGGCGAGCGCGACAAGCGGACGCTCCAGCTTCTCGCCGGCTGAGGCTTCGAAAATCTTCTCATTGCAGCGCTGGAACGAAAACTTTCGCCATGCGCTTGGGCGTCAGGGATGAGCACGCATCCTGCGCACCGCGGTCTTCGGGCCGCGGTGCTTTTCTCACCACAACGGGGAATCATCTCATGAACAAGCTCAAGATCACTATGGTTGCCGCCGGCATCGCCGCTCTTGCCGCCTGCAACAACAACACGCCGCAGGAGCAGGCCGCCGACAACATCGAGGCCAATGCCGAGATGACCGCGGACAACCTCGAGGAAGCCGCCGACAACGCGACCACCGAGGCCAAGGAAGACGCCCTCGAGAACCAGGCCGACAAGGTCCGCGAGAAGGGCGAGGAAAAGGCCGACGCGACCCGCTCGAGCGCCGACCTCGACGGCAACAGCGCCGACGACACCGTCTCGGGCAACAGCAACAACTAAGCCTGACCGGGGAGGGCGCGGGTCGACCGTGCCCTCCCTTTCTTTTGTCCGCGTGTCACAGGCGCGCCGGACCCGGGGCTTGCCAGGCGTCGCCCGACATGGTCGGAACCGAGAGGTGACCGACGCCGCGAGCCCAAGCCTGTCCCGCCCCGCCATTTTCGTGAAGCGCCAGCTGCTGCGCTGGTTCACCCGCAATGGCTGGACGGTCGAGGGTGCGCTGCCGCTGCCGCCCAAGGCGGTGATCATGGGCGCGCCGCACACCAGCAATTATGATTTCCTGATCTTCCTCGGCGCGATGGAGACGCTTCGGGTCGACGCCCGCTACATCGGCAAGTCGAGCCTGTTCCGCTGGGGCCCGATGGCGCGCTTCATGCGCGGGGTCGGCGGCATTCCCGTCGACCGCTCGACCCGCAACGACCTCGTCGCCCAGGTGACCGCGCAATTCCGCGCCGCCGACCGCATGCTGCTGGTGATCGCGCCCGAAGGTACCCGCGACCCGACCACCGACTGGCGCATGGGCTTCTACCGGATCGCGCTCGCGGCCGGCGTTCCGATCGTCCCCGGCGGCCCCGATTACGATCGCAAGGTGGCGATCTTCGGCGAGCCCATCATCCCCACCGGCGATCCCGATCGCGACCTCGCCCCGGCCTTCGCCTTCTTCCGCACCCTGGTCCCGCGCTTTCCCGACAAGGTCCTTTTCCCGGATGGCACCGGCATGGACGGTCGGGCAGGAGCAGCCTAGACCTCATCCCAAGCCTAGTCCCAAGGAGCCTGCCATGCGCCGCTTACTCGCCGCTCTCCTCGTCCTCACCAGCTGCTCGCCGGCCGGCGCGGCGCTTCCGGTCGGGGCCAAGGCGCCCGATTTCACCACCCAGGGCGCGCTCGCGGGCAAGCCGTTCACGCTTCACCTCAAGGATCAGCTCCGGAACGGGCCCTTGGTCCTCTACTTCTACCCCAAGGCCTTCACCGAGGGCTGCACGCTCGAGGCCAAGGCGTTCAGCGACGCCATGCCCCAGTTCCGCGCCGCCGGCGCGCGCGTCGTGGGAATGAGTGCCGACGGCATCGAGAGCCTCAAGAAATTCAGCGTCGAGGCCTGCCGCGGCCAGTTCCCGGTCGCCACCGCCTCGCCTGCGCTGATCAAGGCCTATGACGTGAAGCTGCCGATCGCACCGATCAGCAACCGCACCAGCTATGTCATCGCCCCCAACGGCAAGATCGTCTTCGTCCACTCCGAGCTGAGCTGGAAGGAGCATGTCGCCAAGACGCTTGCGGCGGTGCAGGCCCTGAAGGCCCAGCGCTAGGGTCAGCGCGCCGCAACCACCTTCTTCTCGACCTCGCGCGCGATCTCGGTGCGCTGCTGGGTGTCGTAGAGATTGGTCTGCGTCTTGTAGAGCCCGCGCAGGAAACCATAGTCCCAGGCGGTCATCGACAGCGGCACCTCGGCGTCGGCCGGGGCATCGATCGCGCGCAGGATCGAGGGCGCGTCGGCCGCCAGCGACGAGGGGTCGAGACTGGCGAGCGCGCGCATCGTCGCATAATCGGCGAGCTGGGTCGTGTTCAGCCCGTCGATCACCTTCGCGTCGACCACGACCACTGCGAAGTCGAACTGCTGGCGGACCGCCGGCCTGATCCGGGTCGAGGCCTCGGTCGTGCGGTTGGTCTGAATTCCCGTCGTCCCTTCTTCGGTGATCGCGCGGCCGTCGGCGGCGAGACTTCCGCCGAGCACCTGCCAGGCCGTGACCGGCGCGGGATCGCGCACCAGCGTCCGGACCTTGCTGCCCGATAGACCGTCGAAGAGGTTGTCCCGGCCGCGCGCCACCTCGCGCATGAAGGCCGCCTTGTCGCGAGTCACGACCAGCATCACGTTCGGGACGCATTTGGCGGGCGCGACGTCGCGGGTCACCGCCGCCGAGACCAGCCGCATCCGGGTCGTCACCTTGGCCGCCGCGGGCTCGCGCAGGCCGAAGACCTTGGGGCAGATGCGCTGCTCGAATCGCGCGAGCTGGCGGGAGCCGGGCGAGCGCGTCAGCGTGTCGACGAACTGGCGGATGGTCTTCTTGATGTCGCGGTTGCCGGTGACGACGATCGCGATGTCGTCATCGGCTGGCGGGCGGATGTCCTGCGCGAGAGCCGGAGCGGCAATGGTCACGAAGGCGGCGGCAAACAGGATCGAGCGCATGGGGGCGACTCCTGGGAACGGCGTTCGGCACGCCCGGCCGAATGTGCCCCAAACGCCGAACTGCGGCAACGCCTAGGGCTGCTTGGTCACCCGTTTCTCGACCTCGCGTGCGATCGACGAGCGCTGCGACGCGATATTGTCGCCCCGGCGCATGCCGTAAAAACCGCTGAGGAACGCGAGATCCCAATCGGTCATCGAGGCCGGCACCTCGGCATCGCTCGCGGCGTCGAGCACGGTGAGGATGGTCGGCACCTTGTCGCTCTTCAGCCGGACCGGGTCGGCACCGGTGAAGGCGCGCAGCGCGACATAATCGGCGAGCTGGGTCACCGACAGCCCGTCGAGCGCGCGCCGCTCGACCACCACGGTCGCACTGGCGAACTGGCGCGAGCCGCCCGAATTCAGCCGGCTCGCCGCCTCGGTCGTCTGGTTGATGTAATAGCCCTTGGCCTCGTCGAAGGTCGCTTCCTTGCCGTCGCGGGCGATCGGCGGGCCTTCGCTGTGCCAGACCACCGCCGCACCGGGCTGGCGATAGAGCGCCCGGATCTTGTCGCCCGACAGGCTTCCAAAGGCCTCGTCATTGACCCGCTTCAACCCGTCGAGAAGCTTCTTCTTGTCGGCGGTGACCATCACGAACAAATTGGGGCCGCAGCCCTTCTGGCCGACCTTCATGCCGACTTGACCGGCCACCCGGCGAAGCCGTGCCGCCACCATCTCGCCTTGCTGCGGCGACATGCCAAGGACCAGCGGGCAGACCTCGCGCTCGAACCGGCTGAGCGGCCGGGCGGTCCGGCCCGGCGCCAGTGCGGCGACGAAGTCCTGCACGGTCTTCTTCACGTCGCGGTTGCCGGTGACGGTGATCGTCGTCTCCTCATCGGCCGGGACAGGAGCCGAGGGTGCGGTCTGGCCGGCGGCGGGCGCGGCGAACGTCGCCAGCAACAGGGCGGAAAGAAATGGATGGCGCATCGCTCACCCGTCGCACGATCGTCTGGCGCTGGCCCGCCCCGTTCGACGAAAGCGCTTTTCCGCGCGGCCAGCGTTTCGGTTGCGCAGATGGAACGACTAGGCCGCCGGGGGGTTCATGTCGGGTGCGCAACAGTCGAGGCCCCATGCGAACCCAGAACATCATCGAGCGCGCCTTCCAGCTCGCGACCGAATCGCGCAACATCGACGAGATCCGCAAGGCGCTCCGACATGAAGGCTATGCCAATGTCGACGCCCATCTCGCCGGTGCCAGCATCAAGGCCGACCTCAAGAAGCGTTTCGTCAAATAGGCGGCGAGCCCGTCCGTCGACGGGCGCCTGACACCGCCATCTGTCGGACCAAGCGTCGGCAGCAGGGCGGGGTGCCGACCGGCTCGGTTTCGATCGACACGGATGGTTGGCGCTGCCCTGCCCCTGATCGGGCAGCGTCTCTCCGGAGCTTGACCAGACCCATCCGCGGACGCTCGGTCCGACGCGGATCTTTTCTCCTGCGATCGTGGGTCATTCCAGCAAGGACGAGTTCATTTCGGAAGAAATTGCCTTCACCATGGACCATTGGCCCTTTACCTGTTGGCAGCAGGTTGCGGGCTAGGACCGGTGGCATGGTCCGCCGATGACTCCCGCCTCGACCGCCTCTCCGCAGCCCGATCCCTACGCCGATCGCCGCCTGCACCCGCGGGTGACGGTCGCGTTGCCGGCATTCCTGATCCTCGGCGGACGGCGCTATCCGGTGCAGATCGTCGACCTCTCGGCCGGCGGGGCCCGGGTGGACTGCGGCACGGCGCTGGTCGCCGCGGGGGCGCCGGTGACGCTCAACTGGGGCGGAGCGGGCGCCCCGGCGACGGTGCGCTGGCGCGACGGGCGGCAGGCCGGGCTCGCCTTCGCAGCCGAGCTCGATCCGCGCGACGTCACCGACCTCGCCCGGCGCTCGGAGGCGCTCGAGGCGCGGATGCGCGGCTAGCCGTATCGGCCATCGCTTTTTGCGGTGGACAGGGCGGTGCACGGCTCTTTTATTCCGCACCATGAAGCAGCAGCCGTCGTTCCGCACCCGCTTGCGCGCCTTCCAGCGGATGCACGGCGACGTGCCCGATCCGGGCTTCGTCGCCGACCTCGAATATCTCGAGAACCGCGATCTCGACCTGTCGGTGCGGATGGGCGGGATGCTGGCCTTCAACGCGCTGCTCATCACCATCGGGACGCATCCGGTCTCGGCCTCGCCCGGCGCCCCGCTCAGCCTCGATGCCGCCGCGCAGCCGGCGATGACCCTCGCCAGCCTGGTCGGGGTCATCCCCTTCGTCCTGTCCAGCGCCTTTGTCCTGCGCGGACTGCTGATCGGCGAGGATTTCGATCCCGAGGGCTGCGAGGACGACCAGCCGGACATGCTCCGGCGGCGGCTGATGGCGGCCTTCGTCCGCTCGATCGACGCCCAGACCTGGTTGCTTCGCCGCGCGGTCCAGGCGAGCATCGCCGGCGGCGTGCTGACCGCGCTGGTCTGGGGCTGGATCCTCGCCGCCAAGATGCTCGGGGCTCAGGCCTGATGGACGCCTTCGCCTATCTCTCGGTCCTGCTGTCGATCATCCTCGGGCTTGCCGTCCAGCAGGTGCTGCAGGGCTATCGCGCGCTGATCCTGTCGCGGGGACGGGTCCGCTTCTACTGGGTGCCGATCCTGTGGTCGGTGCTGATCCTGCTGATGGTCGCGCAGCACTGGTGGGCGAGCTTTGGCCTCGCCCGCCACGACGACTGGACCTTTCCCGACTTCCTGGTGACGCTGGTGACCAGCGGGCTCATCTACATGAGCGCGGCGATCGTCCTCCCCGACGTGCCGCCCGACGCAGAGCTCGACCTCGACTCCCATTACTGGCGCGAGCGGCGGGCGCTGTTCGGCCTGTTCACCGTCACCGTCGCCTCGAGCATCCTGCGCGAGTGGCAGCTCGAGGGCCGCCTTCCGCTGCCCGAGAATTTCGCCTTCCACGGGGTGTTCATCCTGTTCGGGCTGACCGGCCTCGTCACCGCCCGGCGCCGGGTCCACGAAGCGATGGCGCTGGGAATGGCGGCGGTGATCACCATCTATGTCGTCGCATTGTTCATGCGGCTCGGCAGCTGACGAGACAGCGGCCGCCCGCGAGACAGGGAGGATGAGATGGCCGAAGCCTGGTGGAACGACACGCTGATCGCGAAAAGCGACGATATCGTGCGGGTGGAGGGCAATGCCTATTTCCCCCGCGCCGCGATCGACGATGCGGTGCTTCGCGACAGCAGCACCACCTCCATCTGCCCGTGGAAGGGCACTGCGCATTACTTCACCATTGCGGCGAACGGGGCGGAGAACCGCGACGCCGCCTGGTATTATCCCGACCCCAAGCCCGCCGCCAAGGAGATCGCCGGCCGGGTCGCCTTCTGGAAGGGCGTCGAGGTTCGGGACTGAGACCCCACCGGCGAGCCGGCGGGGACCCATGGAAGCGATGCCCTAGCGGACCTGGACTCGGACCACCGGGCGGTTGGCGCGATAGGCGACGGGCTCGTAGCGCAGGCGGACGCTGGCGATGTCGCGGCGATTGCCGCGCAGGTTCACCGCCCGCGTACAGGTGCCCGCGTTGAGCACGGCACGCGTATTCACGTCCTGGCGACCGCCATTGGCGAAGCGGATGTCGAAGGCGCGCAGACGCAGCGGCGCGTTCAGCGCGCAGACCCGCACCTCGCGCTGGCGGGTGAAGCCCGGAAGCGCAATCGTGTCGGTGTCGCGGCCATCGACGCGGGCGGTGCCGACGGTGCGCCAGTTGCCCTCGTTCCAGCGCCACTGCTGGGCGGCGGCCGGGGTCACGGCGACGAGCGCCGCGGCGGCGCCGGCAAGGCCGAGGATCAGGCGATGGGTCATGACGCATACTCCTTCGATTGGGTGAAGGAACAATGGTCGGCGGTATCGGTCCGTTGCCTGAACCGACGCCCCTGCGCACTCGGTTCGTCGCTTGTGAACGCCAGTGAAACGCGCCGTTGTCGGCGGGTCAGGAACGGGCCGGGACAGGCCAGTTCAGACGCGGTCTCAGCAATCACGAAGGTCACCGGGTCCGCGCGGCGCCGAGTGACCCGCTTTCCACCGCCCGGCGAAGGGAAAAGCTGGCCATAGGCGGGTCACGCCGAAGGTCACGCACCGTGACCCCGTTGACCGCCGTGCGGGCCATGATCTCGTCCCACATCAAGGCGAACAGCCCGCCCGGATCGCGCTTGCGGCAGCGATAGGCGCTCTCCCGGCTGAGCCCCGCGGCCCTGGCGGCCAGCGTGGCGCTGCGGGTCCGGTCGAGGGTCGAAAGGAAGAGGCACTGGCGCTCGGGCGTCCAGCCGATGGGTGCGGTTCGCGGGCCGGATGGAGAAGTGAACGAGTCGCGCATCCACCAGCTTAGATCATGCGAAATCCTACTAGTGAAGGGGCTTGGTCAGCCGAGCCGCTTGCGGTTGGCCCGGACCCTCTTCCCCGCGACTCGCACCGCGGCGCGCGCGGCCCCCTGCGGGGTGCGGACGCGGCCCGAGGCGAGGGTGGTCGCGAGCTCGACCCCTGCCGCGACCTTCTCCGTCACCATCCGGTCGGCCTCGCGCTTGGCCTTGGGGCCGCCCTGCATCATCGCGAAGGTGCGGAGCGAGACGACGGCGGCCGCCTCGCCCATCAGCAGCGCGCTGTCGAGCCAGAGGCGGGTAAACTGCGCGGCGGAGCGAGGGGTCATGGGCTGGGTCCGGGTGATGGGCGGGGCGTGTGCAGGAGGGTAACCGGTGGGCGGGGGGAATGGGCCCGAGAAGCTGTGATGGTTGGCGGCGCCACACAAGCTGACCTTCCCCTCGCCGCTTCTGGCGGCGGGCGAGCCTTGACCGAACGTCTTCAAGGAGATCGAGGCGGCCAAGGCCGACGGCCGCCGGGCCGCCGCCTACCCGCCGGCGAGCCGGATGGGAGTGCCGGAGGACGGATGCCGAGTGACGGCCTGTGTCGGGAGGCCGCGGACCGCAAGCTTGTCGGGATGAGATTTCTCAAGGCCGATCCAGATAAGCCCGCACCAACCTGGTCGTCGCCACCGGATTCTCCTCCATGATCCAGTGCCCCGACGCGGGCACGATCCCGCCGGTGACGTCGGTGGCGGCGGCGCGCATGACGTCGGCCATTTGCGTGCCGAAGCTCTTTTCGCCGCCGAGCGCCAGCACCGGCATGGCCAGCTTGCCCTTGGCGGCAAGCCAGGCGCGGTTGTCGATGGCGTCTTGGTCGAAGGCATGGAACTGCTCGAAGCCCGCGTGCATCGCGCCGGGGAGAGCGTAGAGCCGGGCGTAATGGGTGCGGCTCGCCTCGTCGAACTTGCGCGGGTCGGCGGAGAATTCGTTCCAGAAGCGATCGAGGTAGATGCGCTCGCGGCCCTTCACCAGCCGCTCCATGTCGGGGCCGCCGAAGCGGAAGTGCCAGAGGAGCGGGTTCTTGAGGATCTCCTCCCACGGGCCGACGCCGGGGACAGGCGCGTCGATCAGGACGAAGCGGCCGACCCGCTCAGGGTTCTGCATGGCGACCGCGAAGCCGACCATGTTGCCGATGTCATGAGTGACGAGGTCGGCGCGCTCGACCTTGAGCGCGTCCATCACGCCGGTGATGTCGCTCGCCTGCGTCTTCTTGTCGTAGCCGCTCGCCGGCTTGGACGAGAGGCCGAGGCCGCGCAGGTCGGGGACGATGACGCGGTGGTCGCGGGCGAGGTCGGCGGCGAGCGGTGCCCACATGTCGCCGGTCTCGCCATAACCATGGATCAGGACCACCGCCGGACCCTGGCCGCCGACGCGGACGTGGATCGTCACGCCGTTGGTGGTGATCTCCTGCGTCTTGAAGCCGGCGGGATAGGGCGGGACCGCGGCGAGCGCCGGAGCGGTGACGAAGATAAGGAGGAAGGCGAAGGCTGCGCGGAACGACATGATGGCTCCTTTCGAGAAGGATGCGCGTGTCCGGCCTGACGCGACTCGACCTTAATCTGGAGCAAGAACCATAGCCTTTTGCGGTCGCGGCGGAAGGCGGTTTCGATGCGGCTCCCGGTTCGCCCTTGCGGGTCAGTCGCGAGACGGTTCCGAGCGCTTGAGGCGCTTTGCCCAATCGACCCGCATCAGCAGGACGATTCCGAGGAGCATGCCAAGCTGGAGGGCGATTCCGAGCGGGCTGGTGAGTTCGCGCTTGAAGGTCTCGCCGAGGCTGGTCGCGCGCAGGCCATCGGCGGCCAGCGCATAGAGCGAATAGCTGACCAGCCGCCCGGCGAAGAAGGCGAAGGTGAAGGGGAGCAGGCGGACCCGGGCGAGGCCGGCGGCTTCGAACAGTTGCGCCGAAGGGAGCGGCGACAGGGCGAACAGGCCGAGCGCGAGGATGCCGTTGCGCTTCTTCGCCTCGAGCGCCTGGCGGGCGGCGGCGAGGTTGGCGCGGCTGCGTTTCGACAGGAAGCGGTCCCCGAGAGCGCGGGTGGCGAGGGCAAGGAGCAGCCGGCCGCTCGCCGCCGCGATCGCGCCGAGCACGATCAGCAGCGGCGCGGGCGCATCGGTGTTGAGCATGGTCAGCACGATCAGCGACCAGGTCGGCGGACCGAAGGCCGGCAGCAGGTTCGCGCCCAGCACCAGCCCGACGAAGATCAGCAGCTCGTGCAAGCCTGCGCTACCGGACCGTGGCGCCGGGCCGGCCGGTCATCAGTCGTGCTCGCGGTCGCCCGCGCCGATGTAGAGCTCGCGGCCGCCCTCGTTGTAGACGCGGCTCATCTCGGCCATGCCGGCTTCGGCCTCCTGTCCCTCGACGTCGCTCGGGACGAGCGGGGTGGAGTTGAGGAGGCCGCTTTCCTGCTTCGCCGCGAAGTCGCGCACCTCCTGCGTGATCTTCATCGAGCAGAACTTCGGCCCGCACATCGAGCAGAAGTGGGCGGTCTTGGCGCCTTCGGCCGGGAGCGTCTGGTCGTGGTAGCGCTCGGCGGTGTCGGGATCGAGCGACAGGTGGAACTGGTCGCGCCAGCGGAACTCGAAGCGGGCGCGGCTTAGCGCATCGTCGCGGACCTTGGCGGCGGGGTGGCCCTTGGCGAGGTCGGCGGCGTGAGCGGCGAGCTTGTAGGTGACGACGCCGACCTTGACGTCATCGCGGTCGGGGAGGCCCAGATGCTCCTTGGGCGTCACGTAGCAGAGCATCGCCGTGCCGAACCAGCCGATCATCGCCGCGCCGATCCCTGACGTGATATGGTCGTAGCCCGGCGCAATGTCGGTGGTGAGCGGCCCGAGCGTATAGAAGGGCGCCTCGCCGCAGCTTTCGAGCTGCTTGTCCATATTCTCCTTGATCTTGTGCATCGGCACGTGGCCGGGGCCCTCGATCATCACCTGGCAGTCGTGCTCCCACGCCTTCTTGGTCAGCTCGCCTAGCGTGTAGAGCTCGGCGAACTGGGCTTCGTCATTGGCGTCGGCGATCGAGCCGGGGCGCAGGCCATCGCCGAGGGAGAAGGCGACGTCATAGGCCTTCATGATCTCGCAGATCTCGTCGAAGCGTTCGTAAAGGAAGCTTTCGCGGTGATGGGCGAGGCACCATTTGGCCATGATCGAGCCGCCACGGCTGACGATGCCGGTGACGCGCTTGGCGGTCAGGGGCACGTAGGGCAGGCGGACGCCGGCGTGGATGGTGAAATAGTCGACGCCCTGCTCGGCCTGCTCGATCAGCGTGTCGCGGAAGATCTCCCAGTTCAGATCCTCGGCGATGCCGCCGACCTTCTCGAGCGCCTGGTAGATGGGGACGGTGCCGATGGGGACGGGCGAGTTGCGCAGGATCCACTCGCGCGTGTCGTGGATGTTGCGG
This sequence comes from Sphingomonas astaxanthinifaciens DSM 22298, assembly GCF_000711715.1. Taxonomy (NCBI): domain Bacteria; kingdom Pseudomonadati; phylum Pseudomonadota; class Alphaproteobacteria; order Sphingomonadales; family Sphingomonadaceae; genus Sphingomonas; species Sphingomonas astaxanthinifaciens. Next base: position 1,741,178 of record NZ_JONN01000001.1, on the reverse strand, counting down.
CCGGTGGAGAGGTCCATGACCGTGTCGGCGCCCCAGCGGATCGCCCAGACCATCTTGTCGACTTCGGATGCGACGTCGGAGGCGACGGCCGAATTGCCGATGTTGGCGTTGATCTTGACCAGGAAGTTGCGGCCGATCGCCATCGGCTCGGTTTCGGGGTGGTTGATGTTGTTCGGGATGATCGCGCGGCCGCGGGCGACCTCGTCGCGGACGAATTCGGGGGTGACATAGTCGGGGATGGCGGCGCCGAACGATTCGCCGTCGCGGGTCAGGGCTTCCTTGGCCTGGCGCCGGCCGAGATTCTCGCGGATCGCGACATATTCCATCTCGGGGGTGATGATGCCCTTGCGGGCATAGTGCATCTGGGTGACGTTGTGGCCGGCCTTGGCGCGCAGCACCTTCTTGCGGACATTGGGGAAGGGCGGGACGCCGCCCGAGCGGTCGGGGCCCAATTGGCCATTGTCCTCGGGGCGGACCTCGCGCTGGGTCACTTCCTCGACGTCGCCGCGGGCGCGGATCCAGTCGCGGCGGAGCTCAGGGAGGCCGGCCATGATGTCCACGCGGTGCGCGTCGTCGGTGTAGGGGCCGGAAGTGTCGTAGAGCGTGACGGGGGGCTCGAGACTGGTCGGCTCGAGCTCGACGACACGCATCGCGACGCGGATGCCGTCGCGGCCCTCGACGTAAATCTTCTTCGAGCCGCGGATGGGCCCGGTGGTGACCTTGAGTTCGGTGCGCGCGTTGATGTCGGCCATAGTCGTGTTCCTCTTCCTCCGCCGGGGTCAGCCGGATCAGGTTCTCGGGTCGGAGGTTGCAAGGCCTCCCTCTCAGCTCAGGCGAGCTCCCCGGGGATCGGCCACGCATAGGCCTGCCCGTGCCATTGCGCCAGCGTGTCTGTCGCGCCATCAGGCAAGGCCCATGGCGCTGACCCATCTCGACCGGCTCGAAGCCGAGAGCATCCACATCCTGCGCGAGGTGGTGGCGACCTGCCGGCGGCCGGTGTTCCTCTATTCGATCGGCAAGGATTCGAGCGTCATGCTCCACCTGGCGCTCAAGGCCTTCGCGCCGGCGCCGCCGCCCTTTCCCTTCCTGCACATCGCGAGCGGCTGGGACTTCCAGGCGATGCTCGCGCATCGTGACGCCATGGCCTCACGCTACGGCCTCGATCTCAAGGTCTGGCACAATGCGGCGGCGGGGCTGAGCCCGTTCGACACGCCGACGCCGACCTATACGCGGGTGATGCTGACCGAGGCGCTGCGCGAGGCGCTCAAGGCGGGCGGCTATGACGCGGCGTTCGGGGGCGGGCGGCGCGACGAGGAGAAGGCGCGGGCGAAGGAGCGGATCTTCTCGTTCCGCGGGCAGGGCGGCGGCTGGGACCCCAAGCTCCAGCGGCCCGAATTGTGGAACAATTATAATGCGCGGGTCCATGCCGGGGAGAGCATCCGCGTCTTCCCGCTCAGCAATTGGACCGAGCGCGACATCTGGGACTATATCGCCCGCGAGGCGGTGCCGATCGTGCCGCTCTATCTCGCGGCCGAGCGGCCGACGGTGATGCGCGACGGGACCCTGCTGATGGTCGACGATCCCGCGCGCTTCCCGGGAATCGAGCGCGAGGAAGTGGTGACCCGGCGGGTGCGCTTCCGGACCATGGGTTGCTGGCCGCTGACCGGCGCGATGGAGAGCGAGGCGGACAGCCTCGACAAGGTGCTGGCCGAGATGGCGGCGCTCCGCACCAGCGAGCGGCAGGGCCGGGTGATCGACCGCGACGAAAGTGCCTCGATGGAAGTGAAGAAGCGCGAGGGCTATTTCTGATGGACCTCCTGCGCTTCATCACCTGCGGCAGCGTCGACGACGGCAAGTCGACCCTGATCGGCCGCCTGCTCCACGACAGCGCGCAGCTGATGGAGGACCAGCTTGCAGCGCTCGAGAGCGACAGCAAAAGGGTGGGAACGCAGGGGCAGGCAATCGACTTCGCCCTGCTGGTCGACGGCCTCGCCGCCGAGCGCGAGCAGGGCATCACCATCGACGTCGCCTATCGCTTCTTCTCGAGCGCGACGCGGCGCTACATCGTCGCCGACTGCCCGGGGCACGAGCAATATACGCGCAACATGGCGACCGGCGCCTCGACCGCCGACGCCGCGGTGCTGCTGGTCGACGCGCGCAAGGGCGTGCTGACCCAGACCCGGCGCCATGCCGCGATCTGCAAGCTGATGGGGGTCCGCCACCTCCTCCTCGCGGTCAACAAGATGGACCTCATTGGGTTCGACGAAGGCCGGTTCCTCGAAATTGCGGCGGAGGCCGAGGGACTGGGGATCGAGCAGGCCCTGCCGGTCTCGGGGCTGACGGGGGCGAATGTGTTCGAAGCCTCGGCGGACCTCGCCTGGTTCGAAGGGCCGACCCTGATGGCCGCGCTCGACGCGCTGGCCCCGGCCGATGTCGAGGACGGCGGGCCGCTTCGCCTGCCGGTGCAGTGGGTCAATCGGCCCAACCAGGATTTTCGCGGCTTTTCCGGGCAAGTCGCGGCAGGCGAGGTGATGCGCGGGCAGGACGTGCGCGTGCTGCCCTCGGGCCGGACCAGCCGGGTCGCCCGGGTGCTGGTCGGCGAGCGCGAGGTCGAGCGCGCCGAGCCGGGGACGTCGGTCACGGTCACCCTGACCGACGAGGTCGAGTGCGGGCGCGGCTCGGTGATCGTCGGCGCTGCCCACCCGCCCGAGGTCGCCGACCAGTTCGAGGCGAGCCTCGTCTGGCTAGCCGAAGAGGAATTGCTGCCGGGTCGCGGCTACTGGCTCCAGCTCGCCTCGCAGAGCGTCACCGCCACCGTGCAACCGCCCAAATATGAGCTCGGCATCGACAGCGGCGAGCATCTGGCGGCGAAGACGCTGGGTTTGAACGCGATCGGGGTGGTCGAGTTCGCGACCGACCGGCCGCTCGTGTTCGAGCCCTATGCGGCGAGCCGAACGCTCGGCGGCTTCATCCTGATCGACAAGCTCACCAACGCCACCGTCGCCTGCGGGATGATCCATTTCGCGCTTCGCCGCGCGAGCAACATCCATTGGCAGGCGATCGAGGTCAGCCGCGAGGCGCATGCCCGGCAGAAGGGGCAGAAGCCGTGCGTGGTCTGGCTGACCGGCCTTAGCGGCGCGGGCAAGTCGACCATCGCCAATCTGGTCGAGAAGAAGCTGCATGCGCTCGGCCGGCACAGCTTCCTCCTCGACGGCGACAATGTGCGCCACGGGCTGAGCCGCGACCTCGGCTTCACCGAGGCCGACCGGATCGAGAATATCCGCCGGGTGGGCGAGGTCGCGCGGCTGATGGCCGATGCCGGGCTGATCGTGATCACCGCCTTCATCTCGCCCTTCCGTGCCGAGCGGGCGATGGTTCGGCGAATGCTCCCGCCGGGCGAGTTCCTCGAGGTGTTCGTCGACGCTCCCTTGGCCGAGGCCGAGGCGCGCGACGTCAAGGGCCTCTACGCCAAGGCGCGCGCGGGCGAGCTCAAGAACTTCACCGGGATCGACAGCCCCTATGAAGCCCCCGAAAGCCCCGACCTCAGGATCGACACCACGACCATGAGCGCCGAGGATGCGGCCGAAGCCATTGTCGCGCTGCTCCTGCGGCGCGAGTGACGGGGCGACACGGAGGGGGAAAAGATGCTGAGGCCGATATTCGGGCGGAAGAAGGCCGCTGAGGTGCCCGACTTGCCGGCTGGCCTAGCGGTGGTGCTCGTCCCGCGCGGTGCGGTTGAGAGCAAGCAGGACTGGTCGCTGGCGGAGGCGCTGGCGATGTTCGTCGACCATGCCGTCGAAGATGCGCTGTTCGAGCCGGCCGAACTGGTTCCCGACGCCGTCGCGGTCTTCTCGGCCTATCGCTGGTCGGGTGAACTCGACAGCCGGTCGAACAGCGAATGGCGCGAGGAAGCGAGCGCGGCGGAGGTCGGTTCGGTACGCAGGGGACTGGAGCTGATCGGTCGGAACGACCTCGCCGCGCATCTCGAGACCGACTTCAGCCCGGAAGAGCAGCCCGACAGCCTCCAGATCGCAAGCGAAGTCAGTGCATGGGTGCGCCCGCAGCCGTGGCTGCGCATCCTCGGCGACGGGGACAAGGACCAGGTCTACAAGGAAGTGATGAAGCGGCTGTTCCGCGCCAATCCCCGCTTCGGAGACCGGGCGCCCAAAGCCCGATTCACCAAGGCCCAGATCGCGCGCCACGCCGATCCGGCCGTGGCTGGGCCGCCTGCGAACGTCGAGGGGCTGATCGCCGAGGTCGAGCGCCGGATTGCCGCCGGCGGATAAGCTGGACCTTGGGGCAAGGGACCCATCCCCGCGGCCTTGCGTTCATGCCGCTGCAATAATGGGAGAAATGACGTGCGTGCTCTGATCCTGGTCGCCGGTGCGGCCCTTTCGCTGGCCGCCTGCGGCAGCAAGACCGAAGTCGACAATGCCGACGCCAACCTGATGACGGCCGACAACATGTCGATGGACGCCAACATGGCGGCCCCGATGGACTCGAACATGATGGGCGGCGCCGACGCCAACATGATGACCAACGGCGCGACCGAGGCCAACATGATGGCGCAGGACATGAACACCAACGCGCCCGACACCAATCTCGCCAACGGCATATAAGCCGCAGGGCCGCTCCGCGCGGTCCAGCTGCTTCGGCAAGAGCGCCCGTCCCCTCGTGGGGCGGGCGCTTTTTTGTGGCGCGCAAGCCGCACGCGATGCGCGGACGATACGCTCCTGCAACCATCGCCACCATCGGGGGTTCGGCTGGCCATGAAGAATCTCGCCCTTGCCGCCGCGCTCCTCGCGATTCCCGCCGCCGCCTTCGCCGAGGACACGGCCAAGCCCGACCTGCGGGTCCGCGTCGGGCTGGGCGCGCAGATCAAGCCCAAGTTCCTCGGCTCGGACGAGATCAAGATCGCCCCGCTGCCCAGCATCGATGTCGCCAAGGGCGACAATGAATTCGGTTATGGCGCGCCCGACGACGGGATCAGCATCCCCGTGGTCAAGAGCGGGGGCTTCTCCTTCGGGCCCTCGGCCAACATCGCCAGCGGCCGCAAGAACAAGGATCTCGACCGGCCGATCGGGCGGGTGAAGACGACGATCGAGCTGGGCGGCTTCGCGCAATATGACATGGGCTCGGTCCGGCTCCGCGGCGAATTGCGCAAGGGCGTCAACGGCCATGACGGGCTGGTCGGCAGCGTCGGTGCCGACAAGGTGTGGCGCGACGGCGACCGCTGGCTGGTCTCGCTCGGGCCCCGCGTCCTGTGGTCGGATTCCAACTACCAGCGCGCCTATTTCGGGATCAGCCCGGCGGCCGCGCTCGCCTCGGGGCTGCCCGAATATCGGCCGGGCAGCGGGATTCACGCGGTCGCGCTGCAGGGCGGCGGCCTCACCCAGTTCGGCAAGGGGCCCTTCGGCCTGTTCGGAATCGCCCGCTACGAGCGGCTGGTCGGCGATGCCGCCAAGCCACCGGTGGTGCGCGAACTGGGCTCGCGCAACCAGTGGACCGCGGGCCTGGGGCTCAGCTACACCTTCCGGGTGAAGCGCTAGGGCTCAATCGCCTTCGCCGGGCTCGGCCGAGAAATACTTGTCGTACTTGCCCTCTTCGCCCTTGTGCTCGTCGGCGTCGGCGGGGCTGTCCTTCTTGCGGGTGATGTTAGGCCATTGCGCCGAGAAGGTCGCGTTGAGCTCCAGCCACTTCTCGTTCCCGCCCTCGGTATCGGGCAGGATCGCCTCGGCCGGGCACTCGGGCTCGCAGACGCCGCAGTCGATGCATTCGTTGGGGTTGATGACGAGCATGTTCTCGCCCTCGTAGAAGCAGTCGACCGGGCAGACCTCGACGCAGTCCATATACTTGCAGCGGATGCAGGCGTCGGTGACGACGTAGGTCATGGGTCTTCTCGCTCCTGTTGTTGGGGCAAGCGCTATTGCGGGCCGTCGCCGCCGTCAACGCCGAGCTCTTCGTATTGGCACCGGGCTTCGCTGGCGGGGCCGCGCCGGACGGGCAGAGCGACCACCCGGATCACCCGGATCGCGCCGCGCAGCGGCAGGGTGACGACGCTGCCGACCCGAACCGGCTCGGAGACCTTCTCGACCCGGCGGCCGTCGATCCGGATCCGCCCTTCCTCGATCAGCGCCTGGGCCAGGGTCCGCGACTTAAGGAGGCGGATGCAGAACAGATATTTGTCGAGCCGCATGGCCCCTAGCGCTTGAGCCCGGCCAGCGCGGAGAAGGCATTGCCCGGGCGCGGCGGCGCCGGCCGGGCGCGGGTGCGGGGCCGGGTGCCGCGCCAGTGCCAGGCGCTGTCCGACTGCCGGAAGCCGACCTCCGCCATGAGCGTGGCGAGCGCAATGTCCGACAGGCCGAGCGAGGTGACGAGGTCGCGGTCGATGGGCTCGAGCGGCTCGCCGGCGGGGCGCTCGGCGGCGCGGGCGCGGTGGGCGAAGGCGGCGAGGCGATCGGCGAGGTCGACCCTCAGCCAAGTGTCGCCGAAGCGGCGATAGGCGAGGCTGGCGGCCATCCGGTCGGCGTCGGCGGCGAGGGTCGCGGCACCGGGTCGGGGCAGCGCGGGCATCGGCCGGCCGGTGCGGACCGCGAGCAGCGCCGCCCGCCAGCGCTGGCTCTCGGGCTTCAGGAGCGAGGGGACGAAGACATCGAGCGCGCCGAGGCGGATGCGGAGCTTGTGGAGCGCGGCGCGCATCGGGCGGTCGAGCTGGCCGATCGGCTCCACCAGCGCCCGGCGGGGCAGGATTCCGCCGGCGTCGAACAGCATCGCGGTGAGCGCGCGGACCGGCGCGCCGAAATGACGGTCGGTCGACGACGCGCCCAGGCGGACGAGGTCGCCGCAATGGCGTTCGACCTGGCGCTCGATCCACGCCTCCATCCGGGCGCGAAGCTCGGCGCGGGCGGGGGCCGAGAGTCGGTCTAGCGCGCGGGCGGTTCGTAGCGCGGGCTCGGTCAGGCTGCGGCCGGGGGCGAGGCGGGCGAGGAGGTGGCCGTCGGCGGCGATTCCGATGTCGCCGCCGGGCGGCGCGAGCAGGGTGAAGCGCTTGTCCTCGTCGGCGCAGAGCGCACGGGCGCGGCGGTCGAGCTCGTCGCCGAGGCGGCGCTCGGCCGCGGCGAGGAGGAGCCGCTTGTCGGCGAGGCGGGCGGCGGGATCGACCTTGAAGTCGAAGCCGGTGAGGTGGCCGATCGGCTCGGGGCCGACGCTGACCTCGCCATCGGCGGCGACGGTGACCGGGAGCGCGTCGGCGCCGCGCGCGCCGATGTCGCGGACGAGGACCGCGGTGCGACGGTCGACGAAACGCTGGGTCAGCCGCTCGTGCAGCGCGTCGGACAGGCGCGCCTCGACAAGCCGGGTGCGCTCGGCCCATTTGGCGGGGTCGGCGAGCCAGTCGGAACGGTGGGCGATATAGGCCCAGCTGCGGACCCCCGCGAGACGGTCGGCAAGCGCTTCGATGTCGCCCTGGACATTGTCGAGGCGCGCAACCTCGGCGGCGAACCAGTCCTGCGCGAGATGGCCGCCCTCGGCGATATAGCCGAAGACGCGGCGGACCATCCGGGCATGGTGCATCGGTCCGACCTTGCGGAAGTCGGGCAGGCCGCACGCCGCCCACAGCCGCCGCGCGACAATGCCCTGCCGCGCGGCGATGGCGGGGTCCTCGGCGATGAGCTTCAGCACCGCGAGGTCGATCGACAGCGGGGCGGGACGAAGCAGCGGATCGTCGCTCTTCGCCTCGAGGCTGCGGATCAGCGCGGTAACGTCGGTGAAGTCGAGATCCGACGAGCGCCAGTAGATATGGTCGAGCGGGCGGAAGCGATGCTCCTCGATCGCATTGATCTCTTCCTCGGTGAAGGCCGGGCCGTTGTCGCCGCCGAGGCCGAGCGTTCCGAAGGTGCCGTCGCGCTGGTGGCGCCCCGCGCGGCCCGCGATCTGGGCCATTTCGGGGATGGTGAGGCGGCGGTCGCGGCGGCCGTCGAATTTCTCGAGGCCGGCGAAGGCGACATGGGCGACGTCCATGTTGAGGCCCATGCCGACCGCGTCGGTGGCGACGAGATAGTCGACCTCGCCGCGCTGGAACATCGCGACCTGGGCATTGCGGGTCGCGGGCGAGAGTGCGCCCATGACCACCGCTGCGCCGCCCTTGAAGCGGCGCAGCATCTCGGCGAGCGCATAGACCTGCTCGGCCGAGAAGGCGACGATGGCGGAGCGCGGAGGGAGCCGCGACAGCTTGGTCGAGCCGGCGTAGCGCAAGGTCGAGAAACGCGGGCGGCTGACGATCTCGGCCTCGGGGATGATCTGGCGGACCATCGGCTTCAGCGTCGCCGAGCCCAAGATCAGCGTCTCCTCGCGGCCGCGGGCCCGGAGCAGGCGGTCGGTGAAGACGTGGCCGCGCTCGGGGTCGGTGCCGAGTTGGGCCTCGTCGATCGCACAGAAGGCATGCTCCTGGCTCACCGGCATGCTTTCCACGGTCGAGAGCCAGTAGCGCGCCTTGGGGGGGACGATCCGCTCCTCGCCGGTCAGCAGCGCGACCGACGCTTCGCCCTTGAGCTTGACCACCCGGTCGTAGACCTCGCGGGCGAGCAGCCGCAGCGGGAAGCCGATGACGCCCGACGAATGGGCACACATCCGCTCGATCGCCAAGTGGGTCTTGCCGGTATTGGTGGGCCCGAGGACGGCCCGGATGATGCCGTCGTTACGCGCGGCCATGATGCTCATGTTGGCAGGAACGCAGCAGTGCGCAAGGCGGCTCATTCTCCGTTCGTCGCTTAGCGCGGCGTTAACCTTGTTGGGGGACAAGGCGGCCATGTTCCAGTCGCCCCGCCCGCTGGTCGCCGCGTCGGCCGTGCCCGCTTTCGGCCGGGCGGCCGTGCTGGCACCGCCCAGGCCGCCGTTCCGCCTCGTCGTCGATCTCGCCGAGGCCCCGCTCAGCAAGCGCTGGTGGCGGGGGGCGGCGACGCTGACCCTGATGATCGCGGGCGTGCTCCAGCTCGCGCCCTCGACCGCGCCTCTGCCCGCCGGGATGCCGCAGGCCGAGGGGCCCGACCAGGCACGGCAGGAAGAGGCACTGGCGGTGGCGCCGCTGTCGGCGGGCTCGGCGACCGGGCTCGTGATGAGCGAAGGCCCGCGCGCCCGGCCGATCGCGTCGGCGCCGGCGCGTCTGTCGCGCGACCTCGCGATTGTCTTCGGGGCGGGCGACGACCTCGTCAGCCTGCTCCAGCGCAACGGGGCGAGCGCCGCCGATGCGGTCCGGGCGGCGAGCCTCGTCCGCGCCGAGGCGGCGGTACCGGCCGCCGGGACCACCCTCTCGCTTCGCCTCGGCGCGCCCGATGCGGCGGGCCGGCGAACCATCGAATTGCTCCGCTACCGGGCCCGGCTCGACCTCATTTTCGCCCTCGTTCGGGGCGCGAATGGGCTGCAGGCCGAAAAGAAGCCCCTCGCGGTCGACCGCACCCCGCTGCGCATCCGCGGAAGCGCCGGAGGCGGGCTCTACTGGGCGTTGCGGTCGTCGGGCGCTTCGCCCCAGGCCGCGGCGGATTATCTCCAGGCGATCGGCGACCGGCTCGACGTCGGCAGCGAGGTCGCGGCGACCGACCGCTTCGAGCTGGTGGTCGCCCAAGCGAGGAGCGCCAGCGGCGACGTGGTCCCCGGTCCCCTCCTCTATGCCCGGCTCGAGCGCGGCGGCGGCCCGACCCTCTCGCTGGTCCGCTGGCCGGTGCAGGGGCGGCTGGCCTGGCTCGACGAGGCGACCAGCCCCGAGCCGGTGCGGAGCGGACTGCTGCGCCCGGTCGACGGGCCGATCACCTCGGGCTTCGGCTCGCGCATGCACCCGATCCTGCACTTCTTCCGGATGCACAACGGGATCGACTTCGGCGCGCCGATGGGAGCGCCGATCGTCGCCGCCGCCGACGGGCAGGTGATCCGCGCGGGCTGGGCCGGGGGCTACGGCCGGCAGGTCCGGATCGCGCACATCGGCGGGCTGGTCACCACCTACAATCACATGAGCCGGATCGTCGCGCCCGAGGGCGGCGTGGTCCGGCGGGGCGAACTGATCGGCTATGTCGGCTCGAGCGGCCTGTCGACTGGGCCGCACCTCCACTACGAGGTGCTCAAGGACGGGGTGCCGGTGAATCCGCTCGGCGTGACCTTCGTCAGCCGGCCGATCGTCAACGAGGGCCTGCTCGCCGCGATCCGGGCGCGGGTGAAGGCGCTGCGCGGCGCGTAAGGCCTCGGTTCGGCGCGCGATTCCAACGCGTCGTGCCTAACCGCCGTTAACCACTAGCCGCGCGCGCGGGACACGGTCATCACCCTGACTTGCCTTCGTTTTTTCTCCGGGGTGGGGACCAGTAATCCATGCGTAGCCTGTTCGGCCTGTCGTCGCGCGACATCGCGATCGATCTCGGGACGGCCAATACCGTCGTCTATGTCGCCGGCGTCGGAATCGTCACCAGCGAGCCCAGCGTCGTCGCGCTCGAGGTCGTCGACGGGATCCAGAAGGTCCGCGCGGTGGGCAATGACGCCAAGCTGATGCTCGGCAAGACGCCGCAGGGCGTGCGGACGGTCCGCCCGCTTCGCAACGGCGTCATCGCCGACCTCGAGACCGCCGAGGAGATGATCAAGCATTTCATCCGCCGCGCCGGCGGTGGGCCGAGCCGCTTCTCGCGCGGGCCCGAGGTGGTGATCTGCATCCCGTCGGGCGCGACCGGGGTCGAGCGGCGCGCAATCCGCGACGCGGTCAGCAATGCCGGGGCGGACAGCGTGTCGCTGATCGAGGAACCGATGGCCGCCGCGATCGGGGCGGGGCTGCCGGTGACCGATCCGATCGGCTCGATGGTGGTCGACATCGGCGGCGGGACGACCGAGGTGGGCGTCATCTCGCTCCAAGGGCTGGCCTATTGCCGCTCGGCGCGGGTCGGGGGCGACCGGATGGACGATGCCATCGCCAGCCATGTCCGCCGCAAGTTCAACCTGCTGATCGGCGAGGGCACCGCCGAGCGGGTCAAGCTCGAGATCGGCACCTCGCTGCGCCCGGGTGACGGGATCGGGCGGACGACGATCGTCCGCGGGCTCGACGTCAGCCGCGGCGTTCCGGCCGAGATCGAACTCAACCAGGGCCATGTCGCCGAGGCGCTGGCCGAGCCGGTCAACCAGATCGTCGAGGTGGTCCGCATGGCGCTCGAGCATACCCAGCCCGAAATCGCCGCCGACGTCATCGACCATGGCATCACCATGACCGGCGGCGGCTCGCTGCTGGCGGGCATTTCGACCCTGCTCCAGGAGGCGACGGGCCTGCCGGTGCACATCGCCGACGATCCGATGAGCTGCGTCGCGCTGGGTGCCGGGCGGACGCTCGAGGACCGGGTGCTGCGCGGAGCGCTGATGGCGGCCTGACGCCGTCAGGTCGCTTCGAGGATCAGCGCGGCGGCCTTCGCGGGCTCGTCCCACATCGGAAAATGGCTGCTGTGCTCGAACCAGACCAGGCGCGAGCCGGGAAAGGCGCGTTGCGCGCGCTCGGCCTGGACGGGCAGGCAGAGGCGGTCGTGACGACCCCAGCCGATGGTGACGGGGCCGGACGCGGAGGGGCCCTGCTGAACGGGACCGGAGGCGAGATCGCGCACCAGGCTGGCTGCGGTCGGCGTATCCGCCAGGCTCGTCAGCTCATGCGCGACGAACGCGCCGTCGAGCGCCCAGGGCCGCGCGGACAGCTGCGCTAAAAGCAGGCTGCGGCTGACGGAGTTGCGGGACAAGGCGGGAATCGCGCCCCGCAAGGTTCGCATCAGCGCGGCCGAGGCGAGGAGGGTGGAACGGACGAGCGTTCGCTCCCAGCCCTGCCAGAAACCGCCGGGATCGAGCGCGACGACCGGCCCCGCAACACCGCGCCGCGCCATTTCCAGCACGAGTCGGGCGCCGAGCGAGCTGCCGACCATCGCCACGCCGGTCAGCTTCTCGGCCGCGATCCACTCCCCGAGGCTCCGCGCAAGACCCTCGAAGGTGCCCGAATCCTGCTCGGCCGGGCTGGCGCCGTGCCCGGGCAGGTCGAGGAGGATGAGCTCGCGTTCCTTCGCCAGCGCCGCGACGACCGGGTCCCAGGCCGCGCGCGAGCTGCCCAGACCGTGGACGAGGAGGAGCGGCTTGCCGCTTCCGCGGCGTTCAAAAGCAATGGCCATGACAACCCAACGAACGCCGCGCGGCATTCGGGCCCGCGCCAGTGAGGCGGGCGCGAAGAAAGGTCGGACTTAGCGCCCGTGGCCGCGCCAGCGCTTGACGGTGCGGCTGATGATCTCGGCTTCGCCGCCGGTCTCGCGCCACAACGAGGCGAAGCTCGGGTCGCTCGAGGCCGGGCGCTTCTCGGGCTCGAGATCGTCGAAGCGGACGCGGATCGGAATGGCGACGCCTTCGCCGCAGACGATGCACTCGCGGTTGCGAAGCGCCGGGATGGCGTCGAGGAAGCCGCGCGCGCCTTCGGGCATGGCGGCGCGGACGCAGGCCTGGTCGCGGTCGTTGTTCAAACGCATCGAGATGATCGTGCCGCACTGCGACAGCACGCCTTCGGCGAGGTCGGACGGACGCTGGGTGATGAGGCCGAGGGAGACGCCATACTTACGGCCTTCCTTGGCGATCCGCTCGAGGATCTTGCGGACGGCCTGGATGCCGTTGTTCTCGTCCTTCGGAACGTAGCGGTGCGCCTCCTCGCAGACGAGGAGGATCGGGCGCTGGGCCTCGGTCCGGCTCCAGATGGCATAGTCGAAGACCATCCGGGCGAGCACCGAGACGACGACGCTGGTGACGTCCGACGGCACGCCCGAGACGTCGACGATGCTGATCGGCTTGCCGTTGGCGGGCAGGCGGAACAGGCGGGAGATGAAGCTGCCCATGCTGTCGGTGATGTTCATGCCCGAGAACATGAAGGTGTAGCGCGGGTCGGCCTTCAATTCGTCGAGCTTGGTCTTGAGGCGCTGGTAGGGCGTGGTGTCGCCGGCGCGGTCGAGCTTGCCCATCTCGGCGACGATGATCGCATTGAGATCGGTCAAGAGATAGGGAATCGGGCTGTCGACGGTGACCTTGCCGAACTGCTCGGAGAATTTGTTCTTGGTCCGCGCGGCGAGCAGGCATTTGGCGAGGATGTCGGCGTCGCGGTTGCGCTCGGCGCCGTCGGTGGTCAGCAGCACCTCGCAATGCTCCTCGAAGTTGAGGAGCCAGTAGGGCAGCTGGAGATTGTCGACGTTGAACAGTTCGCCGCAGCCCTTGAAGGCGGCCGAATATTCGCCGTGGGGATCGATCATCACGATGTGACCCTCGGGGCTGTACTGCGAGATGCGGTGCAGGATGAGGGCGACCGAGGTCGACTTGCCGGTACCGGTGCTCCCCAGGATCGCGAAATGCTTGGAGAGCATCGGGTCGATGTAGAGCGCGCCGCGGATGTCGTCGGTCGGGTAGACGGTGCCGATCTCGACGTGCGCGCTGTCGCTGGCGGCGAAGACCTGGCGGAGATCGGCGGTGGTGACGGCATGCACCTCGGCGCCCGGGATCGGATAGCGGGTGACGCCGCGGCGGAAGCCGGCCATGCCGCCGCTCTTCTCGCGGGTGCCTTCGCCGAGGAAGTCGATCGCGGCGAGGACCGAGCCGTCGTCGCCCTGGCGCATGGTGCGGACGTTGGCGATCAGCCACGAATTGCCGACCGCCATCTTCACCTGGCTGCCGACCTGACCCGACATGGCGACCGAGGGATCGCGGTGCGTGCTGAGCGCCAGCAGGCGGGCGGGATCGAAGCGGACCTGGCTGCCCGAACCGGCGATGTCCATCACGTGCCCGATCGGGTCGAGCTTCTCGGTGACGGTCGGGACGCGGCCGCCGGTCTCCTCCTCGGCAACGCTCGAGAGTTCGTCGATCAGCTGCTTGAGGTTGACGTTTTCGTCCATGGTTCCGGCACTTGTCCCTATTGGCTTCGGGACAAGGCCATAGGCTGACCGTGGTTAAGATTTCTTCTAGGCGCGGCGACCCATGATGGCGGCGGCGCTCCAGCCCAGCAGCAGGCTGAGCGCGACCGCGGCGAGCCCGTAGAAGAAGCCGTGGCGGCGCGCGGTGGTGGCGACCAGCCGCTCGAATCCGGCCTTGCGGACCTCGACCTCCTTGGTCGCGGCGGCGATCACCTTGCCGCGGTCGATGAGATAGGTTTCGGTCTCGTAGGTGCCGACCGGGACCTGGCTGGGGATGCGGATCCGGGCGCGATAGAGGACCCCGTCGCTGATCTCCACGCCATGGTCGTTCTCGGCATAGAGGCCCTGGCGGGTGCGCAGGTCGAGGAGGCCGGCCTCGAACCGGCGCTCCTTGTCGGGCTGGGCGCCGCCGCCGGGCGAGAGCTGCAGATTCTGGACCCCGAGCTCGTAGACCGCGGCGGTGCGCTCGTCGACGATCTGCCGGAGCGGGCGGTTGGAGGCGACGGCGTAGAAGGAGGGGGCGGAGGAGAAGCGGTGGCTGTCGGCATTCATCCAGATGCCGGCGATCTTCTGCTTCTCGCGCACGATCAGCGGCTGGACGGGGCCCTTCAGGACCACCGCGACGTCGAGCTGGCGGGTGGGGGTGCGGCCGCCGGGATAGAGGATCGCGCCGAACAGCAGCAGCTGCGCGCCGCTGAAGCTGTAGCGGATCTCGATATTGCGGGCGGAGATGTCGGGCACCAGCCGCGCGCCGGCCTGCCCCATGAGGAGCGGGGTGATCGCCAGCAGGGGGAGGATGAGGCGCCGGCGCATGGCTCAGAAATACTCGATCGAGAAGATTTCGTCGGGCCGGTAGGTGAGGCCGAGCGCCATGCGCAGCGCGACGAGGATGATGATGATGGACAGGCTGAAACGGAGGAGATCGGGCTTGAGCCGGGTGGTCAGCCGCGCGCCATATTGCGCGCCGACCACGCCGCCGACGAGGAGCAAAGCGGCGAGCACGATGTCGACCGAGCGGGTGGTGAGCGAGTGGATCATGGTCGTGCCCGCGCTGACCGCGATGATCATGACGAGGCTGGTCCCGACCACCACGCGCGGGGCCATGCCGAGGATATAGATCATCGCCGGGACCAGCACGAAGCCGCCGCCGACGCCGAGGAGGACGGTGAGGATGCCCGCCGCGAAGCCGAGCAGCATCGGCGCCAGCGGCGAGACATAGAGGCCGCTCGCGTAGAAGCGCCAGCGCATCGGCAGGGCGGCGATGAAGCGATAATGGCGGCGGCGGGTCTCGGGCGCCGCCTTGGGCTTGATCCAGCCCAATGCCACCACCGCGTCCTTGAGCATCAGCGCGCCGATGCTGCCGAGGAGGAGGACGTAGAGGACGCCGATGAGGACATCGATCTGCCCGCTTGCCTGGGCCAGGCGGAACAGGCCGGCGCCGGCGAGGCTGCCGAACAGGCCGCCGACGATCATCACCCCGCCCATGCGGAAATCGACTCCGCCGCGCTTGGTATGGGCCATGACGCCCGAGACGCTGGCGCCGATGATCTGGGTGGTGGCCGAGGCGACCGCGACGCTCGGCGGGATTCCGTAGAAGATCAGCAGCGGGGTGGTCAGGAACCCGCCGCCCACTCCGAACAGGCCCGAGAGGATGCCGACCAGCCCGCCCAGCGCCACGATGAGCAGCGCGTTGACGCTCATGTTGGCGATGGGGAGGTAGATATCCATGGGTCGGCCCAGCGATAGCGGCTCGGGACTCGCCGCGCAAAGGCCGACGGCACCAGCTTGGCGGAGCGGCGTTCCGGCTCTAGCCCATGACCATGAACCCGCGCCTCCGCTTCGCCCCGTTCCTTGTCCTCGCCGCCTCGGGCTGCGCCACGCTGGAGCGGCCAACCGCGCCGGTCGCGGTCCCGGCGACGGCCCGGCCCGGCTTCGTCATCGCCGCCAACCCGCTGGCCGCCAAGGCGGGGATGGAGGTGCTCCAGCGCGGCGGGAGCGCGGTCGACGCGGCGGTCGCGGTGCAGGCGACGCTGGGTCTCGTCGAACCCCAGTCGAGCGGGATCGGCGGCGGCGCCTTCATGACCTATTATGACGGTCGTACCCGGACGGTGCGGGTGTATGACGGCCGCGAGACCGCCCCGGCCGGGGCCACGCCGACCATGTTCATCGGCCCCGACGGCAAGCCGCTGCCCTTTCCGGTGGCGGTGCTGAGCGGGCGCGCGACCGGCGTCCCGGGTGCCGTCCGGATGCTCGAGCTCGCCCAGCGCGAGCATGGCGCGCTGCCGTGGAACAGCCTGTTCGAGGGGAGCGCGCGGCTGGCCGAGCAGGGGTTCGTGATCAGCCCGCGGCTCGGCAAGCTGCTGGCGGGCAATTATCCCGAGCTGAGCGCGCCCGACGTGGTCAAATATTTCAGCAAGCGCGACGGGACCAGGCTTACCGCGGGCGATCTCCTCCAGAACCCGGCCTACGCCGCCTTCCTGCGCCGGCTGGCGCGGGGCGGCGCGGACGTCCTCTATCGCGGCGAGACCGCGGCGCGGATCGTCGCCAAGGTGCGCGAGGAGACCAATCCGGGCGCGATGAGCCTCGCCGACCTCGCCCGCTACCGGCCGCTCAAGCGCGAGGCTTTGTGCAAGGCCTGGCAGGGTTACGAGGCCTGCGTGCCCCCGCCGCCGTCGAGCGGGGTGGGGACGCTCGAGCTGCTGGGGCTGCTCGACCGGACCGACATCGCCAGCCGCGGGCCGAACGATCCGCAGGGCTGGTACCTGTTCGCCGAGGCCTCGCGCCTGATGTACGCCGACCGCGACCGCTATGTCGGCGATCCGGCCTTCGCCGACGTGCCGGTCGAAGGGCTGCTCGCTCCTGATTATCTCGCGCGGCGCGCGGCGTTGATCGCACCGACGGCCGGTCCGCCGCCCGCCGCGGGCACCCCCGCCGGGATCGTCACCGCCGGCCGCGACCGGACCAACGAGCCCGCCGGCACCTCGCACTTCATCGTCGGCGATTCGAACGGCAACGTCGTCAGCATGACCACCACGGTCGAGAGCATCTTCGGCTCGGGGAGGATGGTCGACGGCTTCTTCCTCAACAACCAGATGACCGACTTCAATTTCTCGCCGACCGACGAGAATGGCCGGGTCACCGCCAATGCCGTCGCGCCGGGCAAGCGGCCGCGTTCGTCGATGACCCCGCTCATTCTCCTGAACGGCGACCGCAGCTTCGCCGGCGCCTTCGGAAGTCCGGGCGGAAGCGCGATCCTCGCCTATGTCGGCAAGGCGATGATGGGCGCGGTCTTGTGGAAGCTGCCGGTGCAGCAGGCGATCGAATTGCCGAACCTCATCGCCCGCGGGGCGAACTTCAGCGGCGAGGCGTCGAAATTCCCGCCCGCGGTGCTCGCCGGTTTGAAGGCGCGCGGGGTCGAGGTGAAGCCGGGCCAGGGCGAGGACAGCGGAATCCACGCCGTGCTGATCCGGCCCGATGGCCGGTTCGATGCCGGTTTCGACCCGCGCCGCGAGGGTGTGGTGCTGATCGACGACAAAAGGACGGCGGTCGCCCGCCGGCGCTAGCCCACCGCCTCCGCGATGCTGGTCATGCCTTCGCGGCGGAGGCGTTCGGCGAGCCCTTGCGCGATGCGTCGGCCGAGGCCCGGTCCTTCGTAGACCATCGCGGTATAGACCTGGACGAGGCTCGCCCCGGCGCGGATTCGCTCCCATGCGTCCTCGGCCGAGCCGATCCCGCCGACCCCGACCAGCGGCAGCGCGCCGCCGGTCTCGGCGCGGAAGCGCTTGATCGTCGCCAGCGCGAGGGGCTTCAAGGGCGCGCCGGACAGGCCGCCGGTCTCGCCGGCATGGGCCGAGCGCAAGGGCGGGCGGCTGACGGTGGTGTTGCCGACGATCAGCGCGTCGATCCCGTGGTCGATCGCCGCTTTGACGATCTGGCGGGGTTCCTCCTCGCCTTGGTCGGGGGCGACCTTGAGGAAGACAGGCGGGCCGCCGGGCTGGCGTGCCTCGCGCACCGCCGCGAGCAGGTCGCGGAGCGCGCCTTCGTCCTGCAGCTGGCGCAGGCCCGGGGTGTTGGGCGAGCTAATGTTGATGGTGAGATAGTCGGCGACCGCCGCCATCGCCCGCACGCCGGTCGCATAATCGGCGATGCGGTCCGGGCTTTCCTTGTTCGCCCCGACATTGACCCCGAGCAGCCCCTTGCGCGCGCCCCGCAGCCGCGGCAGCGCCGCCGCCTGCCCGCAACTGTTGAAGCCGTAGCGATTGATCGCCGCGCGGTCCTCGGCGAGCCGGAACGAGCGCGGCTTCGGATTGCCGGGCTGCGGGCGCGGGGTCAGCGTGCCGACCTCGACGTGCCCCCAGCCGAGCCCAAGGAGCTGGCGGAACACCTCGGCGTCCTTGTCGTAGCCCGCCGCGAGCCCGACCGGGGTCGGAAAGTCGAGCCCCGCGAGGGACCTCCGCAGGACGGGATCGAAGCGCGGGGGATTGGCCGCGGGCAGGGCCTTCAGCGCGGCGATGCTGAGCCGGTGCGCGCGCTCGGCGTCGAGGCGGAAGACCAGGGGACGGACGAGCGGGAAGAGCGACATGGCCCTTCCGCCTAGTCGGTTGCCAGACGCGGGCCAAGCGCCTAAATGCGACCGGAACACTCCACTATGCGACTGACCCATCTTGCCGACTATGCGGTCGTGATCCTGACCGCTGCCGCCAGTAGCCCTGGCGAGGAACGCTGGTCCGCGACCGCGCTGTCGGCGCAGACGGGCGTTCCGCTGCCGACCGCGCAGAAGGTGCTCGGCAAGCTCGTCGCGGCCGGTCTCCTCCAGAGCAGTCGCGGGGTCGGTGGCGGTGTCGCCTTCGCCAAGGCGCCGCCGACCATCACGCTGGCCGACATCATCGAGGCGGTCGAGGGACCGATCGCGATGACCCAGTGCAGCGGCTCGGACGAAGCCAGCGACTGCGCCCTCGATGCGCGCTGCCGCTTGAAGCCGCACATGAACATCGTCAGCCGGACCGTGCGCGACGCGCTCGCCGGCGTGACCCTCGAACAGCTGGCGCGCGAGCACCGCATGGAAGTCGCATGAACGAAGAAACCACCATCAAGAATCGCGAGGCGCACGAGGCCGCCGAGAAGCTCGCCACCTATGAGTGGGGCTTCTCGACCGACATCCAATCGGAAAAGGCGCCCAAGGGCCTCAACGAGGACACGGTCCGCTTCATCTCGGCCAAAAAGGGCGAGCCCGAATGGCTGCTCGAGTGGCGGCTCAAGGCCTATCGCGCCTGGCTCGAGATGGAGGAGGTCGACTGGGCCAAGCTGACGATTCCGCCGATCGACTACCAGGACGCCTATTATTACGCCGAGCCCAAGCAGCGGCCGACGATCGCGTCGCTGGACGAGCTCGATCCCGAAATCCGCCGCACCTACGAGAAGCTCGGCATCCCGATCGAGGAGCAGAAGGTGCTCGCGGGCGTCGAGGGCGCGCGCAAGGTAGCGGTTGACGCGGTGTTCGACAGCGTCTCGGTCGCGACCACCTTCCGCGACGAGCTGGACCGCGCGGGCGTCATCTTCCGCTCGATCAGCGAGGCGGTGAAGGAATTCCCCGATCTCGTCCGCCAGTATCTCGGGAGCGTGGTCCCGCAGCGCGACAATTACTTCGCCTGTTTAAACAGCGCGGTCTTCTCCGACGGGACCTTCGTCTACATTCCCGAAGGCGTGCGCTGCCCGATGGAGCTGTCGACCTATTTCCGCATCAATGCCGAGAACACCGGCCAGTTCGAGCGGACGCTCATCGTCGCCGACAAGGGCAGTTACGTCAGCTACCTAGAGGGCTGCACCGCCCCGATGCGCGACGAGAACCAGCTTCACGCCGCGGTGGTCGAGATCTTCGCGCACGAGGATGCGGAGGTGAAATACTCCACCGTCCAGAACTGGTATCCGGGCAACGCCGAAGGTGTCGGCGGGATCTACAATTTCGTGACCAAGCGGGCGATGTGTTCGGGTGCGCGTTCGAAGGTTTCGTGGACGCAGGTCGAGACGGGCTCGGCGATCACCTGGAAATATCCGAGCTGCATCCTCAAGGGCGATGGCAGCGTCGGCGAATTCTATTCGGTAGCGCTGACCAACAACCGCCAGCAGGCCGACACCGGCACCAAGATGGTGCACATCGGCAAGAACACCCGCTCGACCATCGTCTCGAAGGGCATCAGCGCCGGCCGCAGCGACAATACCTATCGCGGGCTGGTGCGGGTGCTGCCGGGCGCCGAGAATGTCCGCAATTTCACCCAATGCGACAGCCTGCTCCTGGGCGACCAGTGCGGCGCGCACACCGTGCCCTACATTGAGGTCAAGAACCCGACCGCGACCATCGAGCATGAGGCGACCACGTCGAAGATCAGCGAGGACCAGCTGTTTTACGCCATGGCGCGCGGGCTCGACCAGGAAGCGGCGGTGGCGTTGATCGTCAACGGCTTCGCCCGTGAGGTGCTCAAGCAGCTGCCGATGGAATTTGCGGTGGAGGCGCAGAAGCTGCTGGGGATCAGCCTCGAGGGGAGCGTCGGGTGATCGCGCTCGCGTTCCTTGCCTCCATCTCGGACGACATCGACACGCTCGGCACGGCGGTGGCGAAGTGCGATCGGCCGGTGGTGAACGCGACCTTCTCGGCCGAGGTGGGTCGCCGCAGCGACTTCATGCGGCAGACCTTCCGCGAGCAGGAGGCGATTGTTGCCGCCCGCCGCGACCTCGCCCAGCGCCGCCTCGCACTGCGCAGCAATGGCGGCGCGCAGGCGCCCGGCCTTGCCGTGCTCGATTACGAGGGGGCGATCATCGAGGACCGCCAGCGCGCGCTCAACGACCAGCGCCTCCTCGAGAACCTTCGGCAGGAGTCGATGGACCAGCTCCGCCGCCTCTTCCTCCAGAATTGCGCACCCGGAAAGAATTGATGCTGCAGATTACCGACCTTCACGCGACCGTCGCCGACAAGCTGATCCTGAACGGCCTGTCGCTCACCGTGCCCGCCGGCGAGGTGCATGCGATCATGGGTCCCAATGGCGCGGGCAAGTCGACGCTCGCCTATGTGCTTGGCGGACGACCGGGCTATGAGGTGACCGGCGGGTCGGTCAGCCTCGATGGGCAGGATCTGCTGGCGATGGAGCCGCACGAGCGCGCCGCCGTGGGCCTGTTCCTCGGCTTCCAGTATCCGGTCGAGATCCCCGGGGTCTCCTCGATGCAGTTCATCCGCGAGAGCCTGAACGCCCAGCGCCGGGCGCGCGGCGAGCAGGAGCTCAGCGGCGCCGAGTTCATCCGGCTGGCCAAGGCCGAAGCGGCCGAGCTCGGGATGGACGTCGAGATGCTCAAGCGGCCGGTCAACGTCGGTTTTTCGGGCGGCGAGAAGAAGCGCGCCGAGATGGTCCAGATGGGCATCATGCGGCCGAAGTTCGCCGTCCTCGACGAGACCGACAGCGGTCTCGACATCGATGCGCTCCGGATCGTCGGCGCGGGCATCAACCGGATCATGCGCGCCCCCGACAAGGGCGTGCTGCTGATCACCCACTATCAGCGCCTGCTCGACGTCGTGCAGCCGGACATGGTCCACGTCCTCGCCGGTGGCCGGATCATCCGCTCGGGCGGCCCAGAGCTCGCCCACGAACTCGAGCGCGAGGGCTACGCGGAAGTCGCATGAGCGCGCTCGCCACCCTTCCGACCCGCAAGGACGAGGCCTATCGCTACGCCGACCTCGCCGCGCTCGACCGCGTCTGGCCGACGCTCGCGCCGCCGCGCGAGATCGTCATCAAGGCGGGTGAACGCCACGCGCATGTGCTGGTCGCCGGCGCCGAACCGGTCGAGATCCACCGTGCGACCGTGACCGTCGAGGCCGGTGCGTCACTCGCGCTGTTCGCGCTCAACGGCTGCACCGACTACGGCCGGATCGAGGTCGACGTGACCGTGCGCGAGGGCGGGCATTTCGCGCTCCATGCGGCGAACATCGCGGGCGGGTCGGCGACGCAGGAGATCGTCACCACCGTCCGCCATGTCGAGCCCGAGGGCACGTCGCACCAGACCGTGCGCAGCGTGCTGGGCGGCAAGGCGACCGGCTCCTACCTCGGCAAGGTCGCGGTCGCGCGTCACGCGCAGAAGGTCGATGGCGAGCAGTCGGTGAAGGCCATGCTCCTCGACCGCGGCGCGACGGCCAATTGCAAGCCCGAGCTCGAAATCTACGCCGATGACGTGAAGTGCGCGCATGGCGCGAGCGTCGGCGAGCTCGATGCCGATCAGCTCTTCTATGCCTTGTCGCGCGGCCTCGACCCGGCGAGCGCCAAGGCGCTGCTGCTCGAGGGCTTCGTCATGCAATTGTGGGACGAGGCACCCGCGGACCGGCGCGAGGAACTGGTCGCCGAGACGCGCCGGCTGCTGCGGAGCGTGGCGGGGTGAACGTCCAGTCGCCCCTGACCGCCGCGCCTGACGTGCGTGACCAGTTCCCGGCGATCGTCGGCTGGCATTATCTCGACAGCGCGGTCTCGGCGCAGAAGCCAAGGCAAGTGATCGACGCGATCACCAATGCCTATGCGCGCGATTATGCGAGCGTGCATCGCGGGGTCTATCAGCGCTCGGCGGACATGACGCTGGCCTATGAGGCGGCGCGGGCGCGGGCGGCCGAATATATCGGCGGCTCGGCGGAGGAGACGATCTTCACCCGGGGCGCGACCGAGGCGATCAATCTCGTCGCGCAGGTATTGCCCAAGGAGGGCCGGGGCCGCGTTCTCCTGTCGGCGCTCGAACATCATTCGAACATCGTGCCATGGCAGCTCGCGGGCTATGAGATCGACGTCGTCCCGCTGACCGCGGACGGACGGATCGATCTCGACGCCGCCGAGCGGATGATCAGCGAGGACCATCGCGTCGTCGCCTTCGCCCATGTCTCGAACGTGCTGGGTTCGGTGCTCGACGCCAGGCGCGCGGCCGAGATCGCCCATTCCAGAGGCGCGCTGCTGCTGCTCGACGGTTGCCAGGCGGCGCCTCGGCTGGCGGTCGATGTCGAAGGCATCGGCGCCGATTTCTACACTTATTCGGGGCACAAGCTCTACGGCCCGACCGGGATCGGCGTGCTGTGGGGCAGGAAGGCGCTGCTCGAGGCCATGCCGCCCTACCAGGGCGGCGGGGCGATGATCGACCGGGTGACGTTCGCGCGCACGACATTCATGCCCCCGCCGCAGCGCTTCGAGGCGGGAACGCCGCACATCGTCGGCGGGATCGGGCTCGCGGCCGCGATCGACTGGGTCGAGGAGATCGGGGTCGAGCGGATCCACGCTCATGAAGCGGCGCTGGTCGCCGAAACCCGCGCGCGGCTGCGCGAGCTTGGTTTCGTGACGCTCTACGGCCCCGAGGAAAGCGCCGGGATCGTCAGTTTCACGGTCGATGGGGTGCATCCGCACGATGTCGGCACCATATTGGACGATGCCGGGGTGGCGATCCGGGCCGGGCACCATTGCGCCCAGACGCTGATGGACCTGCTCGGGGTGCCCGCGACCTGCCGGGCGAGCTTCGCCGCGCATAGCGACGCAAGCGATCTGGATGCCCTCGTCGAGGGCCTGCACAAGGTGAAACGGATCTTCGGATGAACGAGGAACGCAAGATCGAGGTCAAGGAAGTGGCGAGCGTCGCGCCGCCCCCCAAGGCGCGTGTCGAAAGCGCGGGCGAAACGTTCGAGCGCAAGCGCGACTATCTCGCAGGCTTCCTCGCCGAGACTCCGGCCGAGGCGCCCAAGGGCGGTGCCGGCGGCGATCTCCAGGCGGCGATCGTCGAGACGCTGAAGACCATCTACGACCCGGAAATCCCGGTCGACATCTACGAGCTCGGCTTGATCTACGACGTCAGCGTCACCGACGACGGCGATGCGACGGTGCTGATGACGCTCACCACGCCGCATTGCCCGGTCGCCGAATCGATGCCGGGCGAGGTCGAGATCCGGGTCCTGTCGGTGCCCGGCGTCCGCGACGCCGAGGTCAAGCTCGTCTGGGATCCGCCGTGGGACCCGTCGAAGATGAGCGACGAGGCCAGGCTCGAACTGGGAATGCTCTAATGGCTACGACGCTTCGGCCGCGCCCCGCCGCGATCACGCTCACCCCGGCCGCCGAGCAACGCGTCGCCGACCTCATGGCCAAGGCGCCCGAGGGTGCGATCGGGGTCAAGCTGTCGACTCCGCGCCGCGGCTGCTCGGGCCTCGCTTATTCGGTCGATTACGTGACGAGCGAGGACAAGTTCGACGAGAAGATCGAAACGCCCGGCGGGACCTTCTATGTCGACGGCGGCTCGATCCTCTATCTGATCGGCTCGGTGATGGACTGGCGCGAGGACGACTTCACCGCCGGCTTCGTGTTCGAGAATCCCAACGCCAAGGGCAGCTGCGGCTGCGGGGAAAGCTTCACGGTCTGAGACCGTCGGCAAGGATCGTCGCGGGCGCGCCGAAGGTGCCGAAGACCGTGACGGGCGCCGATACTGCCGCCTCCCTTGAAGCGCTGCCGCGGCCGGCGAAGCCGATGACCGCCGCGCTCGTCCAGGCGGGCAAGGCGACCAGCAGCGCGGCGGCGAGGAAGTTGCGGTTCATCGGATCACTCCTTGGGCGAGGGCGAGAAGATGGCCTCGATCGGCAACGCGAAGATTTCGGCGATCCGGAAGGCGAGCGGGAGCGAGGGGTCGTAGCGGCCGGTCTCGATCGCGTTGACGCTCTGGCGCGAGACGCCGAGCCGGTCTGCGAGGTCTTGCTGGTTCCAGTCGCGCTGGGCGCGCAGGACCTTGAGCTGGTTCAGCATGCCGCGTCGCCCTGGACGAGGCGAGCGATGCCAAGCCCGACCGCCCACACCGGGAAGGCCACCCAGGCGTCGACCCGCGGCGCGACATCGAAGGCGTTGAGGAAACCGTAGAGCGTCGCGGCGGTGAGCAGGACGCCGGTGGCGATCAGCGACTGCTCGACAAAGCGGCTGCGGAGATACTCGTCGTCCTCCTCGCGCAGAAGCAGCGCCATCGCCCGGATCATGAAGATGACCGGGAGCGCGGCGGTGAACGCGAGCATGACCCGGATCACCTCGCCCGGGGCGGTGGTTCGGGCGATCCAGATCGCGGCGAAGAACAGGGCGACATAGGCGAGGCTGGCGACCAAGATGCGGCGCGAATAGCGGTCCATCGCCGCCGACAGGTTGCCGCGCGCGGCCATCGAGCGGCGCTGGGCCCGGGCCATCGGAATGATGAGCAGGAAGGAGCCGAGAAGTAGCAGCCAGAAGACTGGGCCCTCGATCAGCCCCGAGACCTTGAGCGCCCCGGTGCCGAAGATCGCGCCGAGGAAAACGGCGACCCACCTGCGGCTACTCGTGGAGGGGGTGGCGGCGATTTCGGACATAGCAAGCTTCCTTTGCATTAAGTAAAGGCAGCTTTACATCTTCACGGCGGGGTATGTCAAGGAAGCTTTCCATCATCTTCGATGGTGCGGTTGGGACCTGGGTGATACACTCGGCGCAGGAGGACAGGTCGATGCACCCCATCGTCATTCTCGCCGCATTCGCGTTGCCGGGAGCTGCTCCATCACCCGCAGTGCAGCTTGCCGCGCCCATGCCTCAGAACGATCCTTTCGCCGTGGCGCGCGGCTGTCCCGAAACGCCGATGAGCCTGGCCCGCAAGCGGGGCGCGAAGCCTGAGGCGCAGCGGCTCGGTGAGCTTCCGCCGGCACAAACCTTCATGGCGGTCGATCGCCGGGTCGACGGCTGCGCCGCGCCCATGCTGATGCGCGAGGCTCGGCGCTGATCAAGTGAGGACGGGGCAACCGCCCCGAGTGCGCGTGTCTCGTTCACCGAAGGGAACTGACCGATGCCACGCATGCTCCAGATGGCGTTCGCGCTCGTCGCCTATGCGATCTTCTTCGCGACCTTCCTCTATCTCATCGCCTTTCTCGGCAATCTGCCGGTGGTTCCAGTCACGATCGACCGGGGCCCGGACGCCTCGCTGGCGACCGCGCTCCTCGTCAATCTCGGGCTGATCGCCCTGTTCGGCCTCCAGCACAGCGCGATGGCGCGGCAGGGCTTCAAGCGGGCCTGGACGCGGCTGGTCCCGGCTGCCGCCGAGCGCAGCGTCTACGTCCTCGCCTCGAGCATCGCGCTCTTGATCCTGTTCTGGGGCTGGCGGCCGATGACCGCGACGATCTGGGAGGTGACCAATCCGCTGCTCGCCGGCCTCCTGTGGGCGCTGTTCGCGGCGGGTTGGGGAATCGTGCTGCTGAGCACCTTCCTCATCAACCACTTCGAACTGTTCGGCCTCCAGCAGGCGTGGTTTGCGCTCCGCGAGCGGGCCGCCGCCGCGCCGCAACTGCGCCAGCCATTGTTCTACAAGCTGGTCCGCCATCCGCTCTACAGCGGCTTCTTCCTCGCCTTCTGGGCGACCCCGCACATGACCGCGGGCCACCTCCTGTTCGCGGCGGGCATGTCGGTCTGGACGCTGCTGGCGATCCGGGCCGAGGAGAAGGATCTGATCGCCTTGTTCGGCCACGACTACGAGGCCTATCGCGCCCGCGTGGGGATGCTCGTGCCCGGCATCGGGCGCAGCGCCGGCAAGGGGCCCGAACCGCTGGCGCCGGCCGAATAGCGACGGGGGTGCACAGGGCGCGGCTCACCCGCTAAGGGGCGAGCCATGTCCAAGATGTTCCGAATCTCGCTTCCCGATGGCTCCGTTCGGGAGATGCCGGAAGGATCGACCCCGGCCGACGTCGCCGCGGCGATCGGTCCCGGCCTTGCCAAGGCCGCGCTCGCGGCCCGGGTCAATGGCGAAGTGCGCGACATCATGCGGCCCTTCGAGGAGGATGCCGAGCTCGCGCTGATCACCGCGCGCGACGAGAAGGACGCGCTCGAACTGGTCCGGCACGACTTCGCCCACGTCCTCGCCGAGGCGGTGCAGAAGCTCTATCCCGGCACGCAGATCACCTTCGGCCCGGCGACCGACGACGGCTTCTACTATGACTTCGCGCCGGCGCCCGGCCGCGGTCCCTTCACCGAGGAGGATTTGCCCGCGATCGAGGAGGCGATGCGCAAGGTGATCGCGGCCGACGAGCCGCTGATCCGCGAAGTGTGGAGCCGCGAGGACGTGCGCGCCTTCTTCGAGCGCACCGGCGAGACCTTCAAGGCGCAGTGGGTGATGGAGCTCCCCGCCGACCAGACGATCACCATGTATCGGTCTGGGCGCGGCGACGATGCCTGGATGGACCTCTGCCGGGGTCCGCACCTCGCCTCGACCGGCAAGCTCGATCCGCAGGCCTTCAAGCTGACCCGCGTGTCGGGGGCTTACTGGCGCGGCGACCCCAAGAACCCGATGCTCTCGCGCATCTACGGGACGGCCTGGCTCAACAAGAAGCAGCTCGCCGAGCATCTGACCCGGCTCGAGGAAGCGGCCAAGCGCGACCATCGCCGCCTCGCCAAGGAGATGGACCTGTTCCACCTCCAGGAAGAAGCGCACGGGTCGATCTTCTGGCATCCCAACGGCTTCAAGATCTGGCGCGAGCTCGAAGCCTATATGCGCCGCAAGATCGACGCGGCCGGATATCGCGAGATCAAGACCCCGCAGGTGATGGACGCGCGCCAGTGGGAGCAGTCGGGCCACTGGGGCAAGTATCGCGAGAACATGTTCGTCATTCCCGACGAGGTGCCCAATGTCGACGACGTCGGGCCGCTGGTCTCCGACGACGCCCGCTGGATGGCCCTGAAGCCGATGAACTGCCCGGCGCACGTGCTGGTCTTCCGGCAGGGCATCAAGAGCTATCGCGACCTGCCGCTGCGGCTGTTCGAGCATGGCTGCTGCCATCGCAACGAGCCGCATGGCGCGCTCCACGGCCTGATGCGCGTGCGCCAGTTCACGCAGGACGACGCGCACATCTTCTGCACCGAGGACCAGGTGGTGGAGGAAGTGAAGGCCTTCTGTGCGCTGGCCGACGGCATCTACCGCGACTTCGGCTTCACCTATTCGATCAAGCTCGCGCTTCGCCCCGACAAAAGGTTCGGCTCGGACGCCGACTGGGACAAGGCCGAGGGCGAGCTGCGCAACGCGGTGGTCGAAGCCGGGCTCGCGACCCCCGCATATGGCTGGGAAGAGCTTCCGGGCGAGGGGGCCTTCTACGCGCCCAAGCTCGAATGGCACCTGACCGACGCGATCGGGCGGACCTGGCAGGTCGGCACCATCCAGTCGGACCGCGTACTTCCCGAGCGGCTCGACGCGACCTTCGTCGGCGAGGATGGCGAGCGCCATCGCCCGGTGATGCTGCACCGCGCCATCTTCGGCAGCTACGAGCGCTTCATCGGCATCCTGATCGAGCATTATGCCGGCCGCTTCCCGGTCTGGCTCGCGCCGACGCAGGCGGTGGTCGCGACCATCGTCTCGGACGCCGACGGCTATGCCAATGAGGTGGCGGCCAAGCTCGGCGCGGCGGGCTTCCGGGTCGAGGCCGACACCCGCAACGAGAAGATCAACTACAAGGTGCGCGAGCACAGTCTCGCCAAGGTCCCGCTGCTGCTGGTGGTCGGCAAGCGCGAGGCCGAGGAAGGGACCGTCGCCGTGCGCCGGCTGGGATCGGACGAACATCAGAAGGTGCTCACCCTCGACGAGGCGGTCGCCCTGCTCCGCGCCGAAGCGGTGGCGCCCGATTTGCGTCCGAATTGAACACGTCTTCGCTTCGATCAAAGCTGATCTGAGTTAAGATCCCGCGGCAAGCCGGGGGACGACTCATGACTGCCGCACCGACACTCGCAGTGCCCCGTTTCGGTCGGGTGGAGCCGGCCTTGCCAGGCGGGCGCGCGGCCCTCCTTGCCGAGGTCAGCCTGCGCCTGGTGCGGGGCGACGATCCCGACCGGGCGGTGCTTCCAGCGGTCTATGACGACCTCGATTCCGCCGGAATCATCGACGGGATGGTGGCGTTCGTCGCCTCCCCGGCCGACGAGGTCCTTCACCTCGCCACGCTCCGCGGGTTCGACGAGGCCATGGCCCTGCGCTGTGCACGCCTGGACTTCGGACAGGCGATCTGCGGCCTCGTGGCCCGCCTGCGCGCGCCGCTGCACGTCACCGACATCCAGCGCTCGCTCGATCCGCGCGCGGACCTGGTGCGCAGCGCGGGGGTCAATGCCTATGCCTCGCAGCCGCTGTTGGCCGACGACCGGCTGCTCGGCACCCTCTCCTTCGCCAGCCGAACCCGCCGCAGCTTCACCAGCGACCAGCTGGCCCTGTTCCGGGACATTGCCCGGCTCGTCGCCGCCGCCCGCGCCCGCCGCTCGGCCGGGGGTCAGGATTGCGGCCGCGCGGCCTGGCTCGCGCTCTGATCCGAGTCGCCGGCGCCGCCGTCAGCGCCGCTCGGCGACCGCGTCGAAATAATGGTGCATGGTGGTGAGCCTTTGGTCGTCGCGGGCCCGGATCGCGGCCCGCGCGGCCTCGGCCTCCTCGCCCAGCCGGACCAGCCGCTCGAGCGTCGGTGCGGCATAGTCGCAGCGCTCGTCGGGGCGGGCCGACCGGCAGCGCTCGAGGCAGGTGTCGATGAGTTCGGGGACGCGCTTCTCGCAGCTGATCATGAGCTGCGCTTCCTCGGGAGTGAGCGCGGCCGACCCGCGCTCGGCGAGCAGTGCGCGGATCCGTTCGCGCGCGACCCGCGCCTGCTCTCGCTGGCGGCGATCGAGATGGCCGGCCAGCCGCGCCCAGCGCGGATCGGGGATGGCGCTCCCCCAGGATTGTCCGCCCCAGGCCCCCTGGCCGGTGAAGCCGCCGGCGAAGGAGCGCAGGTTGCGCATCATCCGCCGCGCCATGCGGACGCCCAGCCAGACCATGGCTAGGGCCATGAGGAAGAAGACCAGCAGGATCGCGCCAAGGACTTCGAGCATCGTACGTTTCACTCCCTGCCCGCATGTAGGAACGCCCTTGCGCCGCGACGAGGGGGGCAAATGACGCCAGTCCGCCACAGGGCGGCAAGAAAATGCCCCTAATTGGGGGTTCGCCCCTTTTCAGCAGGGCCGTGAGCGCCTAGCTGGCACCCTCAGCCAATTGCACAAGGAGAATGCGTTATACGTCCGCCCAGCATGCGCCGCCCGATGGCGCCGCCGCCGATGACCGGCCCTCGCTACAATGAGTTCATCCAGAGCCAGAAGGTTCGGGTGATCGACGAAAATGGCGAGAACCTTGGCGTGATGTATACGCGTGAAGCGATCGAGCAGGCCGCCGAGGTCGGGCTCGACCTGGTCGAGATCAGCCCCAATGCCGATCCGCCCGTCGCGAAGTTCCTCGATATCGGCCGCTTCAAGTACGAGGCCCAGAAGAAGGCCAACGAGCAGCGCAAGCGCCAGAAGACGCAGGAGATCAAGGAGATCAAGATGCGTCCGAACATCGACGACCACGACTACGAGACCAAGATGAAGAAGGTGGTCGAGTTCCTCGAGGACGGCGACAAGGTGAAGGTCACCATGCGCTTCCGCGGTCGCGAGATGGCGCATGGCCAGCTCGGCATGGCGGTGCTCCAGCGCGTCGCCGAGGCGACCGGCGAAATCGCCAAGGTCGAGGCGCACCCGCGCATGGAAGGCCGTCAGATGCTGATGGTGCTGGCGCCCAAGTAAGCGCGGCCCGCAGGGGGCGCCACTGGCGCCGGGCACGGAGGTGTGGCCGAAAAGCCGATCATCCGCCGCGGCCCGGCGACTTTCCGCTATCTAAGTTAGGTGCAAGTGCGTTGCTGCGGTGCAGCATGTTGCGACACTGACACAGCGCAGCAACATTACCCATAAGTGACGAACGCCCGCGCTTCCCAAGGAAGGCGTGGCTGCTCTACGCCCCACCGCCTGTAAGGTTTTACTTTCGGAGGGGTCAATTTCCATGCGCAAGTCCATCTGGCTGCTTTCAGCCGGCCTGTTCGCCATCTCGACGCCGGCCTTCGCCCAGTCGACCGACACCGACGGCCAGGGCGCGCAGCCGACCGAGGGTTCGACCGCCGAGGCCGGTGCGGTCAGCAAGACCGGGGTCGAGGCGCAGACCGCCGAACAGACCAACACCGCCGACGTGGGCGACATCGTCGTCACCGCGACCCGCCGTAACGAGGCCCTGTCCGACGTGCCGCTCGCGGTCAGCGCGATCACCGCGCAGACCCTCGAGAACAGCGGCGTCGCCGACATCCGCCAGCTGACCCAGGTCAGCCCCTCGCTGCTGGTCTCCTCGACCTCGTCCGAGGCCGGCGCGGGTGCCGCCCGTATCCGCGGCATCGGCACGGTCGGCGACAACCCCGGCCTCGAAAGTTCGGTCGCGGTGTTCATCGACGGCGTCTATCGCTCGCGCACTGGCGTCGGCCTGACCGAGCTCGGCCAGATCGACCGCATCGAGGTGCTGCGCGGTCCGCAGGGCACGCTGTTCGGCCGCAACGCCTCGGCCGGCCTCATCTCGATCATCACCGCCAAGCCGAGCTTCAAGCAGCAGGTCAACGCCGAGCTGACGCTCGGCAACTACGACCTGCGCCGCGTCGAAGTGGGTGCCACCGGCGGCCTCAGCGACCAGTTCGCGGTCCGCGCCGACGCCATCTACATGAAGCGCGACGGCTTCCTGACCGACACCATCTCGGGCCGCGACGTCAACAATCGCGACCGTTACCTCGTTCGCCTGCAGGGCCTCTACAAGCCCAACGACCAGTTCAGCTTCCGCCTGATCGGCGACTATTCGAAGCGCGACGAGGAGTGCTGCGCGGCGACCTTCCTGCGCGCCCGCAACTACACGCTCTCGGGCGGCAACGTGATCGAGACACCCTCGACCATCGCCGGCCTCGAGCGGGCGCTGGGCGGCGTGATCCATGACGACACCTTTGCCCGCGACATCTCGATCACCCCGGGCCGCAGCTTCCGCCAGGACGTCAAGGATTATGGCGTGTCGGGCGAGGCCGTGTACGACTTCGGCGGTGCCGAGCTGACCAGCATCACCGCCTATCGCTACAACAACTACATCCGCGGCCAGGATGCCGACTTCAACAACCTCGACATCATCTATCGCGGTGACGACGGCAGCGCCTACAACAAGTTCAAGACCTTCAGCCAGGAGCTCCGCCTCCAGGGCACGACGCTCAACGACCGCCTGAACTGGCTGGTCGGCGGCTATTTCGCGAACGAGAAGCTGACCGTCGCCGACAACCTCAGCTACGGCGCGGACTATGAGCGCTACTCGAACTGCCTGCTCTTCTCGAGCGTGCTTCCGGGCGCGGTCCAGACCAGCTCGCCGACCTGCGTCAACCAGACGATCGTGAACGGCGCGATCTCGACGCTGAGCTCGCAGCTCGGCGCGCTGCTCGCCATTCCGGTCGCCAGCCGCACCCCGGCGCAGGTCGCCGCGATCACGCAGCTCCAGACCTCGGTGGGCACACTCGGCGCGCTCAACTCGGTCCCGGGCCGTCCGGGCTTCGGCTCGCTCGCCGCGACCCTCGGCCTGTCGCCGACGACCAGCTTCAACGGTGTCGGCCTGCGTGACGTCTACGACCAGAACAGCCGCAATTTCGCGGTCTTCACGCACAACATCTTCAACATCACCGACAGCCTGAAGCTGACGCTCGGCGCCCGCTACACCCGCGAGCGCAAGACCCTCGACGCCACCTTCACCGACAACAACCTGCTGTGCCGCGCGCTGACCTCGCTCAACGGGACCGCCAGCCCGCTGGCCGGCCTGCAGGCGCTGCAGCAGCTGCCGTGCGTTATCCCGAGCGTCGCCGGCGGCAGCCTGTCGCTCCAGAACGGCAAGAAGACCGAGTCGAAGCTGTCGGGCACCGTGGTCCTCAGCTGGAAGCCCTCGTCGGACATCCTCACCTACGTGAGCTATTCGCGCGGCTACAAGGCGGGCGGCTACAACCTCGACCGTTCGGCCTTCTCGCGCACGCTGGTCGGCACCGCCCCGGGCGGCGTCACCACCGCGGCGAGCCTCAAGCAGCTCGAGTTCAAGCCCGAGATCAACGACGCGCTCGAGCTCGGCATGAAGTACAACGGCCGCGGGATCGACGTGAACGTGGCGGCCTTCAACCAGCTGTTCCGCGATTTCCAGCTCAACACCTTCAACGGGCTGAACTTCTTCGTCGAGAACGTGAACAGCTGCAGCAAGTACATCTTCAACCAGGACCGCGACAACAATTCGGCGACCGGGACCTGCGCCAAGGATGACCTGCGGGCCGGCGTCCGCAGCCGCGGTGTCGAAGTCGAGGTGTTCACCCGCCCGATCACCGACGTCTCGATCAACGTCGGCGGCACCTGGACCTCGACCAAGTATCGCCAGAACCTGGTCGGCGTCGAAGGCCGCGCGCTCAGCAACGCCCTGTTCCAGCTGGCGCAGCGTCGCCTCTCGAACAGCGCCGCGCTGGCGCTGACCGGCTCGGCCTCGTTCACGCCGCAGATCACCGACAGCGGGATCCGCGCGCTGTTCTACGTTGATGCCCGTCACTCGAGCCAGTACAACACCGGTTCGGACCTCGACCTCGAGAAGCTGCAGCCCGCCTACACGGTGGTGAATGCCCGCGTCGGCCTGACCGGTCCGAAGGGCATCTGGGGCGTCGAGCTGTGGGCCCAGAACCTGTTCAACGAGGACTTCCTGCAGGTGGCGTTCGACGCGACGCTGCAGGGCTCGGGCACCTACCGGGCGGTTCGCAGCGGCTTCACGCCGACCTCGAGCCAGCTGTTCGGCGCCTTCCTCGGCGAGCCGCGCACCTACGGCATGACGGTCCGCACCCGCTTCTAAGCGGCGCGCTCCGTTACAGGGGGAGGGGCCTCGCGGGCGACCGCGGGGCCCTTTCTCGTTAAGAGTCAGGCGGCGGCCGACTGCGGGTCGGGATCGGAGGCCGCGGCGAGCAGCGCCGCGCGCAGCGCCGCGACCTCGGTGGGATCGAGCTTCTGCCCCTCGGCATTGGTCAGGTAGAAGACGTCGACCGCCTTCTCGCCGTAGGTGGCGATATGCGCCGAATGGACGACCTGGCCGATGCCGTGGATCGCATGGGCCAGCGCGGCGAGCAGGCCGGTCCGGTCGGACGCGCGCACCTCGACCACGGTGAAGCGGCGCGAAGCGCCGTCGGCGACGGTGACCGACGGGGCGAGCCCGAAGACATTGGTCGCCTGACCGGCGGCGAGCGGTGCGAGCGCCTCGCTGCCGACCGCAGCGGTGAGCGCCCTGGCGAGGCGGGCCCGGCGGCGCCGGTCGGTATAGGGTCGGCCTTGGCCGTCCTGCACCAGCAGATTGTCGAGCGCCATGCCGTCGCGGGTGGTGTGGATCCGCGCGCCGACGATTCCCGCGCCGGCGGCGGCGAGCCCGGCGCAGATCCGGTAGAAGAGGCCGGGACGGTCGGGCGCGAAGATGCTGACCCGGGTCGCACCCGAATCCTCGCCCTCGATCCGGATCGAGGGCCGACGCTCGCCGTCCGCGGCTTCGGCCTCGGCGATCTGCCGGGCATTGTCGAGGATCCAGTCGCCAGGCTCGGCCAGCCAGTAGCTGTCGGGCAAGCGCCGGGCGTGGGCAGCGGCGGCCTTGTCGCTCCAGCCCAGCGCCGCGCGGAGCGTCGCCTGCCGGGCGGCGACTTCCTCGGCCCGGCCGCGCTGCTTGTGGCCAAGCCGCAGGCGCTCCTCGGCGAGGTCGTAGAGCGACTGGATCAGGCGCCGCTTCCACTCGGTCCAGACCCCGGGCCCGACCGCGCGAATGTCGACCACGGTGAGCAGCAGGAGCAGGCGCAGGCGCTCGGGGCTCTGCACCTCGGCGGTGAAGTCGTCGATCGTCTTGGGGTCGGCGAGGTCGCGCTTGAACGCGGTCCGGCTGAGCAGCAGGTGGTGGCGGACGAGCCAGGCCACGGTATCGGTCTCGCCCGCGTCGAGCCCGAGCCGGGGGCAGAGCTCGCGCGCGACTTCCTCGCCGAGAATGCTGTGGTCGCCCTTGCGCCCCTTGGCGATGTCGTGGAGCAGCACCGCGACATAGAGGACGCGGCGCGACCCGATCTGCCGGAACAGCGCCGTCGCCAGCGGATGGTCCTCGGCATATTCGCCGCGCTCGATCGCCGCCAGCAGCCCGACCGCGCGGATGGTGTGCTCGTCGACCGTATAGTGATGATACATGTCGAACTGCATCTGCGCGACGACGCGGCGGAAGTCGGGGACGAAGCGGCCGAAGACATTGGCCTCGTTCATCCAGCGCAGGACGAGCTCGGGCTGGTCGCGGCTGGTGAGGACCTCGAGGAACAGGGCATTGGCCTCGGGGTCGTCGCGGACCTGGTCGACCAGCCGCGCGTCGCGGGTCGCGGCGCGCATCGCGCTCGGATGCACCTCCATCTTCTCGCGCGCGGCGGTGGCGAAGAGGGCGAGCAGGCGCTTGGGGTCGTCGCGCAG
Source organism: Sphingomonas astaxanthinifaciens DSM 22298 (assembly GCF_000711715.1). Taxonomy (NCBI): domain Bacteria; kingdom Pseudomonadati; phylum Pseudomonadota; class Alphaproteobacteria; order Sphingomonadales; family Sphingomonadaceae; genus Sphingomonas; species Sphingomonas astaxanthinifaciens. The sequence continues at coordinate 1,705,873 of NZ_JONN01000001.1, read as the reverse complement.
ATAGCGGTCGTGGGGCAGCGCAAGCCGGCCGCGATCGACCACAAAGCCGCCCAGTCGGCGCGGGCGACGGAGGAAGGTCGGGAGGGCGAAGCGGCGGCCCTTGGCGCCCAGTTGCGCGTCGAGCTGGGCGAGGAACTGGCCGGTCAGGTCGCCGACAGTGCGCGCCTGGAGGAAATACATGTGCATGAAGCGTTCGACCGCGCTCTTGCCTGGCCGGTCGGCGTAACGAAGCGCGGCGGCGAGCTCGCGCTGGTGGGTGAAGCTCAGTCGTTCCTCGGCGCGGCCGGCGGCGCGGTGGAGGAGGCAGCGGACCGACCAGAAGAAGCGCATCGCCCGGTCGAAACGGGCATATTCGGCCTGGGTCAGCAGGCCGGCCCCGACCAGCTCCTCGGCCGAGCGGACGCCGTGGACGTAGCGGCCGACCCACAGCAGGGTGTGGAGGTCGCGCAGGCCCCCCTTGCCGTTCTTGACGTTGGGCTCGACGAGATAGCGGCTGTCGCCGAATTTCTCGTGCCGCTCGTCGCGCTCGGCGAGCTTGGCGGTGACGAATTCGGCGGCGGTCCCCGCGACAATCTCCCGCCGGAAGCGCTCGGCGGTTTCCTCGTACAGCGCGCGGTCGCCGTCGACGAAGCGGCTTTCGAGCATGGCGGTCCGGACGGTGAGGTCGGCGCGCGACAGGTTGAGGAGTTCGGCCGGGGTGCGGATCGCCTGCCCTACCTTCAGCCGTGCGTCCCACAAAGCGTAGAGCGTCGCCTCGATCACCTGCTCGCACCAGGGCGTGCGCGGCTGGGGGACGAGGAACATGAGGTCGACGTCGCTGAACGGCGCCATCTCGGCCCGGCCATAGCCGCCGAGCGCGACCAGGCTGACCTTCTCAGCGGCCGAGGGATTGGCATTGGGATAAGCGGCAAGCGCGTCGGCGAAGGCGGCGCGGACGAGGTCGTCGATCGCGCGGGCGAAGGCGGCGGCATGCTGGCGGCCCTCGGATGGACAGTCGTCCATCGCGGCGAAGATGGCCGAGCGGGCCTGATCGAGACGCTCGGCGAGCGCGGTCATCCGGCCTGCTCGTCCGACAGCCGCTTCAGCCGGTAGAGCGCGTCGAGCGCCTCGCGCGGGGTGAGGGCATCGGGGTCAATGGCGGCGAGCGCGTCGGCCAGCGGATCGGTCGCGGGCGGCGCCTCGGCAGCGGCGGCGAAGAGCGGCAGGTCGTCGAGCCCCGCGGCAATGCCCCCGGTGGCGTCGCGCCCGGCCTCGAGCTTGGCCAGCACCGACTTCGCGCGCGCCACCACCGTCGGCGGAAGGCCGGCAAGGCGGGCGACGGCGATGCCGTAGCTGCGGTCGGCGGCGCCCTCGGCGACTTCGTGGAGGAGGACGAGGTCGCCCTTCCACTCGCGCGCGCGGACGTTGTGGAGCGACAGGCAGGGGAGCCGGCCCGCGAGCCGGGTGAGCTCGTGATAATGGGTCGCGAAGAGGGTGCGGCTCTTGGCTTCGTCGTGCATCGCCTCGACCACCGCCCAGGCGATGGCGAGCCCGTCGTAGGTCGAGGTGCCCCGCCCGATCTCGTCGAGGATGACGAGGCTGCGCGGCGTCGCCTGGGCGAGGATGGCGGCGGTCTCGACCATCTCGACCATGAAGGTGGAGCGGCCACGGGCGAGGTTGTCCGACGCGCCGACCCGGCTGAACAGGCGGTCGACGAGGCCGACCCTGGCGCGGGCGGCGGGGACGAAGCTGCCGGCCTGGGCGAGCAATGCGATCAACGCGACCTGACGCAGGAAGGTCGACTTGCCGCCCATGTTGGGGCCGGTGATCAGCCACAGCCGGTCGGCCGTGCCGAGGCAGCAGTCGTTGGCGACGAAGCGCTCGCCCGCCTGGCCCAGCGCCCGCTCGACCACCGGATGGCGTCCACCCTCGATCTCGAGGCAGGGTGTCTCGTCGAGCGCGGGTCGGACCCAGCCGCCCTCGATCGCGCGCTCGGCGAGGCCCGCGGCGACGTCGATCCGGGCGAGCGCGTCGGCGGTGGTGGCGATCGGCCCGGCCCGGGCGACCGCCGCGTCGGTCAGTCGGGCGAGATGCGCCTGTTCGAGGGAGAGGGCGTGGCCGCCGGCCTCGAGCACGCGGCTCGCTTCCTCGTGGAGCGCGGGGCTGTTGAAGCGGACCGCGCCGGCCATGGTCTGGCGGTGGGTAAAGCCGCTGTCGGGGGCGAGCAGCTTGTCGGCGTGCTTGGCCGGCACCTCGACGTGATAGCCGAGCACCGCATTGTGCCGGATCTTGAGCGCCGCCACCCCGGTCGCCTCGCGGTAGCGGCCCTCCAGCTCGGCGATGGCGCGGCGGCCGTCGCTCGAGGCCGAGCGGAGGCGGTCGAGCTCGGGGTCATGGCCCTCGGCGATGAACCCGCCCTTGGCCGCGTCGAGCGGCGGCGAGGCGACCAGCGCGCGGCCGAGCTCGTCGACCAGGGCGTCATGGCCGCCAAGATCGGGCAACAGCGCGTCGAGCAGGGCCGGGCGGAGCGCCTGGCCGGCAAGGCTCGCGGCGAGATCCGCGGCGCCGCCGAGCCCGTCGCGCAAGGCGGCGAGGTCGCGAGGGCTGCCGCGGCCGGCGACGAGGCGGCCGAGCGCGCGACCGAGGTCGGGCAGGCTGCGCAAGGTGCCGCGGACCCGCTCGCGGCGGATCGGCTCCTCGGTGAACCAGGCGACGAGGTCGAGCCGCTGCTCGATAGCTGCGCGGTCGGTCAGCGGGGCGGCGAGGTCCTGGCCGAGCAGGCGCCGGCCGGCCGCGGTGACGCAGCGATCGACTTCACCGAGCAGCGAGCCGGCCACCGCCCCGTCCTGCGTGCGGCAGATCTCGAGGCTGGCGCGGGTCGCGGCGTCGATCGCCATGTGGGCCGAGCGCTGGATCCGGCGCGGCAAGGCGAGGAAGGCGGTCGCCTCGCGCTGGGTCGCGGCGAGATAATCGAGGAGACCCCCTGCCGCCGCCAGCTCGGCCCGGCCGGGACCGCCCAGTCCGTCGAGGTCGGCGAGGCCGAAGCGGCGCTTGAGCAGGCGCTCGCCATGGAGGCTGTCGAACCCGTCGTGGCCCCAGCGCCCGGTAATGCCGTCGAGGGGCTGGGCGCCGATCACCTCGGCGGGCCCCAGCCGGGCGAGCTCGGCGGCGATCTCAGTCCGCGCGCAGGCGATGAGCTCGAACCGGCCGGTCGAGATGTCGCAGGCGGCGATGGCCCATTCCTCGCCCGCGCAGCCGATCGCGGCGAGCCAGTTGGTGGCGCCGCTTTCGAGAAGGGTCTCCTCGGTCAGCGTGCCGGGGGTGACCAGCCGGACAATCGCCCGTTCGACCAGCGCCTTCGAGCCGCGCAGCCGGCGGGCTTCGGCTGGACTCTCGGTCTGCTCGGCGATGGCGACCCGGTGGCCGGCGCGGATCAGCCGGGCGAGATAGGATTCGGCCGCGTGGACCGGGACGCCGCACATCGGCACCTCGTCGCCGCGCTTGGTCAGCGCGATGTCGAGACAGGCCGCGGCGATCCTCGCGTCCTCGAAGAAGAGCTCGAAGAAGTCGCCCATCCGGTAGAACAGCAAGGCGTCACCGGCCTCGGCCTTGAGGCGGTGATATTGCTGCATCATCGGGGTGTCGGCGTCGGCCCGGGCCATGCCACCGTCCTAGCTGCTCATCGCGCCTCACGTAACTACTTCGTTCGTGCTGAGCGAAGTCGAAGCACACTTGCGCCAACGCCCTTCGACTTCGCTCAGGGCGAACGATCGTTGGGAAACAAAGGCAAATCGGCTAGGGGCTCCCCCATGTCCGAAAGCAATGTGAAGTTCTCCGAAGCCGAGGCGCTGCATTTCCACTCGCGCGGCCGGCCCGGAAAGATCGAAATCATCGCCTCCAAGCCGATGGCGACCCAGCGCGACCTCAGCCTCGCTTATTCGCCCGGAGTCGCGGTCCCCGTCCGCGCGATCGCCGAGGATCCGGCGACCGCCTACGACTACACGGCCAAGGGCAATCTCGTCGCGGTCATCTCCAACGGTACCGCGATCCTCGGCCTTGGCGACCTCGGCGCGCTGGCGTCGAAGCCGGTGATGGAAGGCAAGGCGGTGCTGTTCAAGCGCTTCGCCGACGTCGATTCGATCGATCTCGAGGTCGACACCCGCGATGCCGAGGCGTTCATCAACGCGGTCGCGCTGCTCGAGCCGAGCTTCGGCGGCATCAACCTCGAGGACATTGCCGCGCCCGACTGCTTCGTGATCGAGCAGGCGCTGCGCGAGCGGATGAACATCCCGGTCTTTCACGACGACCAGCACGGCACCGCGATCATCACCGCCGCCGGGCTCATCAACGCCTGCCTGCTGACCGGGCGTGCGCTCAAGGACATCAAGGTGGTGGTGAACGGCGCCGGCGCCGCGGCCATCGCCTGCACCGAGCTGATCAAGGCGATGGGCGTGCGCAGCGACCATGTGATGATGTGCGATCGCAGCGGAGTCATCCACAAGGGCCGCGACGACCTCGACCAGTGGAAGAGCGCGCATGCGGTCGACACCGACCGCCGCACGCTCGAGGAAGCGCTCGACGGAGCCGACGTCTTCCTCGGTCTCAGTGCGGCCAGGGCCTTGAAGCCCGAGTGGGTGACGAAGATGGCGCCACAGCCGATCATCTTCGCCATGGCCAATCCCGATCCCGAGATCACCCCGCCCGAGGCCAAGGCGGCACGGCCCGATGCGATCGTCGCGACCGGCCGCTCGGATTATCCCAACCAGGTCAACAACGTGCTGGGCTTCCCCTTCATCTTCCGCGGCGCGCTCGACGTGCGGGCGACCGCGATCAACGACGAGATGAAGATCGCCGCGGCCAACGCGCTGGCCGAACTCGCCCGCGAGGCGGTGCCCGAGGAAGTCGCCGCGGCCTATGGCGGCAAGAGCCAGCGCTTCGGCGCCGACTATATCATCCCCGCGCCCTTCGATCCGCGCCTGCTCGAGGTCGTCCCCGCCGCGGTCGCCGAAGCGGCGATGCGCTCGGGCGTCGCCCAGCGCCCGATCGAGAATTTCGCCGCCTACCGGCAGACGCTGCGCGCGCGGCTCAATCCCACCGTCAGCGTGCTCAGCCTCGCCTACGAGGCGGCGAAGGCCAACCCCAAGCGCGTGCTGTTCGCCGAGGGCGAGGAGCATGTCGTGCTGCGCGCCGCCATCGCCTTCAAGGAAGGCGGTTACGGGACTCCGGTGCTGGTCGGGCGCGACGACGTTCACGACCGGCTGCGCGAGCTCGGGATCGACGATCCCTCGGGCTACGAGGTGCTCAACAGCCGCAATTCGCCGCTGGTCGGGCGCGCGGTCGACCACCTCTACGCGCGGCTCCAGCGCAAGGGCTATTTGCGCCGCGAGATCGAGCGGATGGTCAACCAGGACCGCAATTATTTCGCCGCGGCCATGCTCGCCCTAGGCGAGGCCGACGCGATGATCACCGGCGTGACCCGCCCGTTCAGCCAGTCGCTGAAGCAGATCGAGATGGTCATCGACCACGAGGACCAGAGCGACCCCTTCGGCGTCAACATCATCGTCGGACAGAATCAGACGGTGCTGGTCGCCGACACCGCGGTGACCGAGCGCCCGACCGCCGAACAGCTCGCCACCATCGCCATCCGCTCGGCCGCCTTCGCGCGCCGCATGGGGCAGGAGCCGCGCGTCGCCTTCGTCAGCTACACGACCTTCGGTAACCCGCCGGGCGCCTATGTCGGCGAGCTGCGCGAGGCGGTGGCCCTGCTCGATTCGCGCACGGTCGACTTCGAATATGAAGGCGAGATGGCGCCCGATGTCGCGCTCAACCACGACATGCAGCGGCGCTATTATCCGTTCAGCCGGCTGACCGGACCCGCCAACATCCTGATCATGCCGGGGCTCCAGTCCGCCAGCCTGTCGGCCAAACTGCTGCGCGCGCTGAGCGGCGAGAACATGCTCGGGCCGTTCCTGCTGGGAATGAAGCTGCCGGTGCAGATCGCGCCGATGACCGCAGGGGCAAGCGATCTCGTGACGCTGGCGGTTCTTGCCGCCGGCGCGGTCGACGGGAAGCGGCGGGGCTAGACCCGCTCGACGCTCGACACGGCGTCGGTCGCCCGCAGCGCGGCCATGATCGAGTGGAGGTGCGCGAGGTCGTGCACCTCCACGTCGACGTGGAAGGTGTGGAAGCTGCCGTCGCGGTGGACCTGCGCCAGGTTGACGATGTTGGCGCCCTTCTGCCCGAGCGTGGTCGCCATGGTGCCGAGTGCGCCCGCGACGTCGCGCAGGATGATGCACAGCCGCGCCGCCGCGCCGTCCGAATCGTCGCTCCAGCTGAGGTCGAGCCAGTCGGCATCGATCCCGCTGGCAAGCAGGTCGCAGCCGATCGCATGGACTTCGATCTCCTCGTCCTCGCGCCGCAGCCCGACGATCCGGTCGCCGGGAATCGGGTGACAGCACTGGCCGAGGTGATAGGCGACCCCGGGGGTCAGCCCGCGGATCGAGATGGCGCGGCGCTGTGCGGCCGGGCGCGGCGCGACGTCGCCACCGGTCGAGCCCGGCATCAGCGCTTCCATCAGCGCCTCGTCGCCGACCCGCTTGCGGGCGATGGCGATCATCAGCGCATCCTCATCGTCGAGCTTCAATTTCTTCATCGCCCGCGGCAGCGCTTCCTTGGGCAGCGGAACGGGCAGCCGGGCGACGATCTCGTCATAGATCTTGCGGCCGAGCTCGACCGTCTCGTCGCGCTCCTTGTGGCGGACGAAGCGGCGGATCGCCGAGCGCGCCTTGCCCGTCGCGACGAACCGCAGCCACGAGGGCTGCGGGGTCTGGGCGTCGCTGATCAGGATCTCGACCTGGTCGCCATTGTCGAGGAGGGTGCGCAGGGGAACCACCCGGCCGTTGACCTTGGCCCCGACGGTCTTGTCGCCCAGCCGGGTATGGACCGCATAAGCAAAGTCGACCGGGGTCGCGCCCTTGGGCAGCTGGATCAGCTCGCCTTTGGGAGTGAAGGCGAAGATCCGGTCCTGGTACATCGCCATCCGGGTGTGCTCGAGCAGCTCCTCGGGGCTTTCGGCATGGTCGAGGATCTCGACCAGATCATCGATCCACGGAATGTGGATGTCGGCGACCGGCTTGCCTTCCTTGTAGGCCCAGTGCGAGGCGAGCCCCTTCTCGGCCTGGAGATGCATCTCGCGGGTGCGGATCTGGACCTCGATCCGCATCTTGCTGTCGTGGATGACCGAGGTGTGCAGCGATCGGTAGCCGTTGCGCTTGGGCGTCGAGATGAAGTCCTTGAAGCGGCCCGGGACCATCGGCCAGCGGCGATGAATCTGGCCGAGCGCGCGATAGCAGTCCGCCACGTCCTCGACGATCACGCGAAAGGCCATGACGTCGGACAGTTGCTCGAAGCTGATGTGGCGCTCGGCCATCTTGCGCCAGATCGAATAGGGATGCTTTTCGCGGCCCGTGACCTCGGCCTCGAGTCCGTTGTCGGCGAGGTGGAGCTTGAGTCCGAGCCCGATCCGGCTGACGAGGTCGCCGCCCTCGGCATGAAGCTGCGACAGGCGGCGCGTGATCGAGGCGTAGGCGTCCGGCTCGATCTCCCGAAATGCCAGCGTCTGCATCTCGTTCATGATCTCGTACATACCTATCCGCTCGGCGAGCGGGGCATAGATATCCATCGTCTCGCGGGCGATCCGGCGGCGCTTCTCCTCATTCTTGATGTGGTGGAGCGTGCGCATGTTGTGGAGCCGGTCGGCCAGCTTCACCAGCAGGACGCGGATATCGCCCGACAGGGCGAGCAGGAACTTGCGCAGGTTCTCGGCCGCCCGCTCGTTCTCCGACTGGGCCTCGATCTTGCTGAGCTTGGTGACGCCGTCCACCAGCCGCGCGACGCTCGCCCCGAACAGCTTCTCGACTTCCTCGGGGGTGGCGACGGTGTCCTCGATCGTGTCGTGGAGGATTCCGGTGACGATGGTCTCGTCGTCGAGCTTGAGGTCGGTAAGGATCCCCGCGACTTCGATCGGATGGCTGAAATAGGGGTCGCCCGAAGCCCGTGTCTGCGACCCGTGGGCCTTCATCGAGAAGACGTAGGCGCGGTTGATCAATCCCTCGTCCGCATCGGGATCGTAGGAGCGAACCCGCTCGACCAGCTCATATTGACGAAGCACCGGCTCTATGTGGGCCCGAGGGGCGGGTTGTTGCAAGTGCGAAGTAGCGTTGCCGAGCGGCAACATTGATCGAGGTTAGTCATTGCCGCCGCCCCGAAGGCCGCTAAACTTGGGCCTGCTCGGGTTTAGCTTGTCAGCGGGGGAGCAGGGGAATGGCGCGTGATGCCGGGTGGGTGAAAGCGTTTCGCGACGCCTCGGAGGCGTGCCCGATTCCCGAGGCGGTGGCGCTGATCGGCGAGCGCTGGACCTGCCTCATCATCCGTGCGGCGATGCTCGGCCTGCGCCACTTCGAGGAATTCCAGCGCTGCCTGGGGATTGCCCGCAACATCCTGTCCGACCGGCTCGGTCGGCTGGTCGATGCGCAGATTCTCGCGCGCAATCCCGATCCGGACGATCGCCGCCGGGTGATCTATACGCTGACCGAGCGCGGCGAAACCTTGCTGCCGGTGATCATCGCCTTGCGCCAGTGGGCGAGCAACAACGGCATGGGCGAGCCAACCCACCACCAGGTCGCGGATCGCCGCGACCGCCGTCCGCTTGCGCCGATCGCCGTTACGTCACACGACGGCCGCACGCTGGCGCTCGAGGATCTGGTCTGGCTCGGGCGCGACGGGGAGGAGATCAGGCTCCTGTCCCACGCCGAAGAGGATCTCGAAGCCGCCTGACGCTCAGGCGGCCCCGGGCTTATTCGTAGTCGCCGCCCGACGGGGTCGGGCGCGGCGGGGCGGCCGCGGTGAGGCGCAGCGCCTCGGCCGAATCGGCCAGCGACGCCAGTTCGTCGGTCGCATCTTCCTCGTCGATCTGGACGCGCTGGAGGCCCGAGACCACGGCTTCCTGGAGGTCGCGCGGACGGACGGTCTCCTCGGCGATCTCGCGCAGGGCGACGACCGGGTTCTTGTCGCGGTCGCGATCGATGGTGAGGTCGGCGCCGCCCGAGATCTGCCGGGCGCGCTGGGCGGCCATCAGGACGAGATCGAAGCGGTTGGGAATCTTGTCGACGCAATCTTCGACGGTGACGCGTGCCATCAGGCTTGGCCTTCTTGGTTGAGCTGACGCTGGAAGAGAAGGTGGCCGACCTAAGGAGGACGGGTCGCAAAGTCAAGGAAAGCGCGGCTTGCACGGGACGCCAGACGGGCTAGTCAACCCTGGTGCCCACCCCCGCGATCGCCTCCGACGCCCCGCCGCCGATCACGGCCGAGATTGCGGGCACCCGCCTGACCCTGATCGAGCATGGCTCCGACCGGCTGCGGCTGCTGCTCAACATGATCGACCGGGCCGAGCGGAGCGTCCGCCTCCTCTTCTACATGATGGATGGCGACGCGGTCGGCGAGGCGGTGCGCGACGCCCTGGTCCGTGCGGCCCGGCGCGGCTGCGACGTCAGGCTGCTGCTCGACGGCTTCGGCTCGGACATTCCGTCGGGTTTCCTCGACCCGCTCCACGAGGTCGGAGGCCAGAGCTGCCTGTTCCACCCACGGATCGGCGCGCGCTACCTCCTGCGCAATCACCAGAAGCTGGTGGTCATCGACGATTCCGAAGGCCTCACCGGCGGGGCAAACCTCACGGTCGACTATATGAGCGACCACAGCGAGAGCCGCTGGCGCGACCTGTGGATCCATGTCGACGGGCCGGCGATCCGGCCGGCGGCGCGTTATTTCGATGCCGTGCAGCGATGGACCATTTCGCCGAGGCCGCGGCTGCGCGAACTGCGCCGGCTGCTCCATCGCTTCTCGCAGCACAAGGGGCCGCTGCAGTGGCAATATTCGGGCCCCGTGCGCCGCTTCCATCCCTGGACGGTCGGGGTCGCGCGCGAGCTGATCGTGGCGCAGCGGCTGGACATGATCTCGGCCTATTTCGCCCCGCCCTTCGCCATGCTGCGCCGGCTGTGGCGTCTCGGCGACCGAGGGGAGGTCCGGATCGTCACGGCCGCCAAGTCGGACAATAGCGCCACCATCGCCGCGGCGCGCTTCACCTATCGCCGCCTGCTGCGGCACCGGGTGAGGATGTTCGAATATCAGCCGGAGAAACTGCACACCAAGCTGCTGATCATCGACGACGTCGTCCACATCGGCTCGGCCAATTTCGATTTCCGGAGCCTTTATCTCAATCTCGAGATCATGCTGCGGGTCGAGGATGCCGGCTTCGCGCAGGCGATGCGCGGCTATTTCGAACGTCAGTTGGCCGACTGCCAGGAGATCACTCCCGCGCTCCACCGGGCCCGCGCGACCTGGTGGAAGAGGATCAAATGGGCGCTCAGCAATTTCCTGGTGACGGCAGTGGACTATACCGTCACCCGCCGCCTCAATTTCGGGGCCGAGCGCTAGGCCTCATCGCGCCAGGCCCAGAACAGGGTCGCGGGCGGCACGTTGAACCATTCGAACCCGCGGTCGAGCCGATCGAAGAAGGGCGCGATGAAGTCGCGGACCTTGGGGCTGAACTGATAGACGAGGAACGCGCCGCCCGGACGGATCGCGCGCGCGGTCGCGGCGCCAATCGTGTCGCCGACACCCGGCGGGAGCGTCGAGAAGGGCAGGCCGGAGACGATATAGTCGGCATCGGGCAGGCCGCGATCGGACAGGATCTTTTCGACGTCGGCGGCGCTGCCGGTGACCGCGATCAGCCGCGGGTCGTCGATGCTTGCCTTGAGATAGGCCGTAAATTCGGGGTTCGTGTCGATCGTCAGCAGCTTGGCGTTCTCAGGCAAGCGCTCGAGGATGACGCGGGTGAAGGTGCCGACGCCGGGGCCATATTCGACGAACAGCTGAGTCGATTCCCAGTCCACCGGGGCTAGCATCTTGTCGATCAGCCGCTGCGAGGAAGGGATGATCGAGCCGACCATCACCGGATGGCGGATGAAGCCACGAAGGAAGGCGAGCCGTTCCGACCCGGTCCGCTGACGGCGGGCGAGCCGACGCCGTTCCTTGAGCGCGCGGGCAGTGGTGGCTTGCATGAAGGCTCCGGTGTGGTGGAAAAAATCTTTTGCCGCTGGACCGAAAGCAAATGCCCGCCGCCTTGGCAAGTTCCGGTGGGTCGCTAGGAGCGTGCCGCATGGCAGACGGAGTGGCACGGCGACGCAAGGTGGGCGGTTCCGCGCTGACCACGACCCACTTCCTTTTGCTCTTTTCCGCGATGCTGGTCGCCGCCGCGGGCAATACCGCGCTCCAGTCGGTGATGCCGGCGATCGGGCGCGCGATCGGGGTCGCCGATTTCTGGGTCGCCATCGCCTACACCTGGAGCGCGGTGCTGTGGGTCTGGCTCGCGCCCTACTGGGCCGAGCGGAGCGACCATCACGGCCGCAAGGCGCTGACCCTGCTTGGCCTCGGGGGCTTCATCGTCTCGATGACCTTGTGCGGGATCGTGCTGATCTTCGGCCTCCACGGCTGGATCGGGCCTTTGCTCACCTTCGTCCTGTTCGGGCTGTTCCGGGCGATCTACGGCGCGCTCGGCTGCGCGACCCCGAGCGCGACCCAGGCCTATCTCGCCTCGCGCACCCGGCGCTCGGCGCGAACGGCACAGCTGTCGGCGCTGTCCTCGTCCTTCGGGCTGGGGACGATCGTCGGGCCCGCGCTCGCGCCCTTGTTCGTGCTTCCCTTCGTCGGATTGCCCGGCCCGCTGTTCGCCTTCGCGATCATCGCGCTGGTCGTCTTCACCGCGATCCAGCTCGGCCTGCCCGATGATCGCGGGCACCTCGGCCGGGGGCGCGGCGCGGCAATGAGCTATCCGAGCCTCGCCTCGATGATCACCGGCGCCAGCGTCCGCGCCGCGACCGCGCCGTCACGGCAGAAGAGGCTGAGCTGGCGCGATCCGCGGATCCGCGGCTGGATCGTCGCCGGGGTGACCTCGGGCCACGCCCAGGCCGCGACGCTCACCTGCCTCGGTTTCTTCATCATCGATACGCTGAAGCTTGCGCCGCTCGGCGCCGAGCAGCCGATCGCGATCGTGATGATGGCCGGCGCCGGGGGCACGCTCGCCGCGCAATGGGGGATCATCCCCAAGCTTAACCTCAGCCCTCGCGCGCTGATCGTCTGGGGCTCGGTGATCGCCGCCGCCGGGCTCGGAATCACCGCGCTGGCGAGCGACCTTTATGGCCTGGTGCTCGGCTTCGGAATCGCCTCGATCGGCTTCGGCTTCACCCGTCCGGGCTTCACCGCCGGCGCCAGCCTCGCCGTCCCGCTCGGCGAGCAGGGCGGGGTGGCCGGGGTGATCACCTCGGCCAACGGCATTTCCTACGTCGCCGCGCCGGGGCTCGGCATGGCGCTCTATGCGCTCGACCCGCACCTGCCGTTCGGCATTGCCGTGGCGGTCGTGCTGGCGCTGGCCTGGTGGGGCCGGCGCCTCGCCTAGGACTTGCCGCCCGCCTTGGGCTGCAGCATCCCCGGGGAGACGAAGCCGATCCCGCCGCGATCCGGACGCACCGCATCGCTCTTCAGCGTGTCCTGGATCCGCTCATATTCGGCGAGCATCTCGGGCGTGACCGAAGCGCGGGTTTCCTTCAGCGCCTCCTCGAAGTCGGCCATGCCCACCTCCGCATTGCCGAGATCGCGGCGAAGCGCGGTCAGGCCGGCCCGGCGAGTGAGGTCCTCGAGGTCGGCCCCGGTGAACCGCTCGGTCCGCCGCGCCAGCGCCTCGAGATCGACGTCGGCGGCAAGCGGCATCGACTTTGTGTGGATCGCGAGGATCCGCCGGCGCCCGGCGACATCGGGCGGCCCGACATAGACGAGTTCATCGAGCCGGCCCGGCCGGAGAAGCGCGGGGTCGATGAGGTTCGGCCGGTTGGTGGCGCCGATCAGCACCACGCCCTGCAGTTCCTCCAATCCGTCCATCTCGGCAAGGATGGTGTTCACCACCCGCTCGGTCACCTGCGGCTCGCCAAAGCCGCCGCCGCGCGCGGGGACCAGGCTGTCGAGTTCGTCGATGAAGATGACGGTCGGCGCGACCTGGCGGGCGCGGGCGAACAGCCGCGCGATCTGCTGCTCGCTCTCGCCATACCATTTGGAGAGGAGGTCCGAGCTCTTGGTCGAGATGAAGTTCGCCTGGCTTTCGCGCGCCGCGGCCTTGGCCAGCAGCGTCTTGCCGGTGCCCGGCGGGCCATAGAGCAGGAAGCCCTTGGCCGGGCGGATGCCGAGCCGGCGGAAGGCGTCGGGATGCTTCAGGGGAAGCTCCACCCCTTCCTTGAGCTTGGCGGCGGCCTGTTCGAGCCCGCCGACATCGTCCCAGCCGATGGTCGGGACCTGCACCATCACCTCGCGCATCGCCGAGGGCTGGACCCGCTTTAGCGCATTGTCGAAGTCGCTAGCGAGCACGCTCAGGCGGTCGAGAATCTCGGTCGGGATGGTCCCGTCGGCGAGGTTGATCTCGGGCATGATCCGCCGGACCGCCTCGAGCGCGGCCTCGCGGGTCAGCGCGGCGAGGTCGGCACCGACGAAGCCGTAGGTGCGCTTGGCCAGCTCGTCGAGGTCGACCCCGTCGGCCAGCGGCATGCCGCGGGTGTGGATGCCGAGGATCTCGCGGCGGCCGGTCTCGTCGGGCACGCCGACCACGATCTCGCGGTCGAAGCGGCCCGGTCGGCGAAGCGCCTCGTCGATCGCCTCGGGGCGGTTGGTGGCGGCGATGACGACGAGATTCTGGCGCGGCTCGAGGCCGTCCATCAGCGTCAGCAGCTGCGCGACGAGGCGCTTCTCGGCCTCGCCCGAGACCTGGTCGCGCTTGGGCGCGATCGAGTCGATCTCGTCGATGAAGATGATCGACGGCGCGGCCTGGCTCGCTTCCTCGAAGATCTCGCGCAGGCGCTTTTCGGATTCGCCATAGGCCGAGCCCATGATCTCGGGGCCCGCGATATGGAAGAATTGCGCGTCGCTCTCGTTGGCGACCGCGCGCGCCAGCCGGGTCTTGCCGGTGCCGGGCGGGCCGTGCAGCAGCACGCCCTTGGGCGGATCGACGCCGAGGCGCTGGAACAGCTCGGGATGACGGAGCGGAAGCTCGACCATCTCGCGCAGCGCGTCGATCGTGTCGCGCATCCCGCCAAGATCGTCATAGGTAACGTCGGCGCGGCGCTCGCCATGCTGCTCGGTATATTCGGGTAGCAGTTCGACCACCGTGTCGCGGTCGATGTGGACGATCCCGCGCGGGGTGGTGGCGATCACCGACAGGCGTACTTCCTGAAGCGCGAAGGCGGGCGCGTTCAGAAGCTGGCGGACATGGTCGGGCATGTCGGCATTGACCCGCTGATGACCGGCGGTGGCGACGGTGTCGCCCGCGGTCAGCGGCCGCCCGGCGAAGCTGCGCTTCAGCGCCTCGGCCGAGCCCTGCAGCCGGACATTGTTCTGGGCGGGGGCGAAGACCACGCGGGTGGCGGCCTTGGAGGCGGCGCGGCGGACTTCGACGAAATCGCCCGAGCCGACCCCCGCATTGGCGCGCTGGAGGCCGTCGAGGCGGATGATGTCGAGTCCTTCGTCGTCGCCATAGGGCCGGATCGCGCGCGCCGGGGTCGAGCGCTTGCCGACGATCTCGATCACGTCGCCGTCCTGGAGGCCGAGCTGGTCCATGATCGTCGTCGGGACCCGGGCGATTCCACGCCCGCTGTCCGCCGGTGGCAGGTTGGCCACCTGTAGGCGGCGGATTTCAGTCTCGACGTCGGCCATTCATTGCTCCTTTGCGCGCCCCAACACGAGGGACGCCCGTCGGTTCAATGTGGGCGGGGAGACGGGTAAATAAAGAGGGACCTACTTGAGCACGCCGGCGATGCGCCGGATGACCGACCGCGGCAGGAAACGCGCGCCCTGCGCGCCAATCTTGTTGGCCGCGCCGGGAATCTCGATCGCTCGGTTGGCCGACAGCGCGGCGAGGCCGGCGGCGACCACCGGCCCGGATTGGGCCGACATCTTGTCGAACATGTCGCCGGGCTTGGTCTCGAACCCGGCGACCGCGCCGAATTCGGTGGCGGTCGGGCCCGGGCAGAGCGCGGTGACGTGGACGCCCGTGCCGCGCACCTCCTCGTGCAGCGCCTCGGTGAAGCTCATGACAAAGGCCTTGGTCGCGAAATAGACTGCCATGCCGGGGCCCGGCTGGAAGGCGGCGGTCGAGGCGACGTTGAGGATCCCGCCGCGCTCGCGCTCGATCATCCCGGGAAGGACTGCGCGGGTGAGCTCGGTCAGCACACCGCAATTGAGGTCGATCATCTGGCGCAGGCGCGGACCGTCCTGCTCGGCGACCCGGCCGCGAAGCCCGAAGCCCGCATTGTTGACGAGGCAGTCGACGTGCTCGTCATGGGCGGCGAGGTCGGCCAGCAGCCGCTCGGCCGCGCCAGCCTCGGAGAGGTCGATCGCGACCGCGCGGGCATTGCCGAGCTCGGCCGCGAGCGCGTCGAGCCGGTCGCGGCGCCGCGCGACCAGCACCAGCCGCGATCCCTGGGCCGACAGTTGCCGGGCGAAATCGACGCCCAGGCCCGCCGAAGCGCCGGTGATGAGGACAACTGGTGCGGTCATGGGCCCGGCTCCTTAGGCGACGGTCGCCTTGACGATGGTGCCGGGCTCACGCGGGGGCTCGCCGACCGGGAGCGCGTCGACATATTCCATGCCGCTCTCGACATTGCCCCAGACGGTATACTGGCGATCGAGGAAGCGGGCGTCGTCGAAGCAGATGAAGAACTGGCTGTTGGCGCTGTTCGGCTGGTTGGTGCGCGCCATCGAGCAGGTGCCGCGGACGTGCGGCTCGGCGTTGAATTCGGCCTTGAGGTCGGGGAGCTCGCTGCCGCCCATGCCGGTCCCGGTCGGATCGCCGCCCTGGGCCATGAAGCCCGGGATCACGCGGTGGAACTTGACCCCGTCGTAGAAACCCTCCGCGGCAAGGCCGGCAATGCGCTCGACATGGCCGGGGGCGAGGTCCGGGCGGAGCCGGATCACGACGTCGCCGCCGCTCGAAAGGGTAAGGGTCAGGGTCTGCGGCTGGTCGGCCATGAAGTCACGCTCCTTGAAATGATCGGCGGGGACTTAGGCGTTGCCGGTCCCAAGCGCCACCCCGCAAGGGGTGACAAAGGTGGGGAGCCGTGACAGGAGGCCCCGGACCCGAAGCGAGCGGAGGAGGGGAGAGCTTGAGCGACCGCGACACCCTCGACCACGAGCGCCTTGCCGATGCGCCGTCGATCGCGCTCGACGAGCCCGAGCGCGAGGTGATGGACTCCGAGGACCGGCTCCGTCCCGAATTCGTCGAACGGGTCCTCGATGCGGTTCACGACGGCGACGCCGAGACCGCGCGCGAGCTGGTCGCGCCGCTCCACCCCGCCGACGTCGCCGATCTCATCGAGCTCGCCCGCGCCGACGAGCGCGAGGGGCTGGTCGCGACGCTCGCCGAACTGGTCGACGCCGACGTGTTGGCCGAATTGAACGAGCACGTCCGCGAGATCCTCGTCTCCGAAATGGCGCCCGAGCGGGTCGCCGAGATCGCCGGGGAGCTCGATACCGACGACGCGGTCGCGATCATCGAGGACCTCGAGGAGGACGAGCAGCGCGCCGTGCTCCGCGCGATGGAGCCCGACGACCGGGCCGCGATCGAGGAAGCGCTTACCTATGGCGAGGAGACCGCCGGCCGCCTGATGCAGCGGGACCTGATCGCGGTCCCGACGCACTGGAATGTCGGCCAGGTGATCGATTACCTCCGCTCCGAGCCCGACCTTGCCGACGATTTCTGGGAAGTGTTCGTGGTCTCGCCCGCGCACCATCCGGTCGGAACCTGCAAGCTCTCGACCATCCTGCGCTCGCCGCGCGCGACCCTCGTCGCCGACATCATGGCGGTGGAGCAGACCCTGATCCCGGTCGACATGGACCAAGAGGACGTCGCGCTGCGCTTCCAGAAATATGCGCTGGTCTCGGCCGCGGTAGTCGATTCGAGTGGCCGGCTGGTCGGCATGATCACGGTCGACGACATCGTCCACATCATCCAGCAGGAAGCCGGCGAGGACGTGCTGCTGCTGGCCGGCGCGGGCGAGGGCGACATCAACGAGCCGCTCGCCCCGACCATCCGCCGGCGGCTGACCTGGCTGGTGATCAACCTCGGCACCGCCATCCTCGCGGCGAGCGTGGTCGGCTTCTTCCAGTCCGAGATCGCCGCCTTCGCGCTGCTCGCGGTGCTGATGCCGATCGTCTCCGGCATGGGCGGCAATGCCGGCACCCAGACGCTGGCGGTGACCGTCCGCGCGCTCGCGACCAACCAGCTGACCAGCTCGAACACCGTCCGGATGTTCGCCCGCGAATTCAAGATCGCGCTCGCCAACGGGCTCTCGCTCGGGCTGCTGATCGGCACCGGGGTCGCCTTCCTGTTCGGCAACACCCAGCTCGGCCTCGTCATCGCGGCGGCGATGATCATCAACAATCTCGTCGCGGGGATCGTCGGGATCATGGTCCCGGTGACGCTCGAGCGGCTGCGGATCGATCCCGCCGTCTCCTCGGCGGTCTTCGTCACCACCGCGACCGACGTGATGGGCTTCTTCTCGTTCCTCGGGCTTGCGGCCGCAGTTGGCCTCCACGGCTAAGCGCTTGATCGGGTGGCCCTAATGGCCACATAGCGGTCCCGTGCCACTCCATCTCACCAAGGTCGCGGTCGGTTGCCGGACGATCGAGTCGCTCGAAAAGCGATTCGCGACCCGTGCGAACGGGGGCGAGGTGCGGGTGGTCACCCGGATGCGGCCCAAGCGCATGGCCGAACTGCTCGAGGGCGGCGCGCTCTACTGGATCGTCAAGCACCGGATCATCGCCTGCGCGGCGATCCTGCGCTTCGAGGACCGGTCCGACGGCCGGCTCGACATCGTCTGTTCGGAGCAATTGCAGGCGGTCCCGCCGCTGCCCAAGCGCGCGCACCAGGGCTGGCGCTACCTTGCCCACGAGGATGCGCCGAAGCCCGGCGACAATGATGACACGGGGCTCAGCCTGCTCCCGCCCGGGCTCTACGGACGGCTGTCGGCGCTGGCCTTGCTCTAGCGGGTCACCCGGCAGCCGCTGACCATCGCCGAGCCGATCGCCTTGACGATGCAGGCCGGCTCGCCCGAGACGCGGACCTGGACCGGCCCCGCGGCGGTGATTTTGGCCTCGCGCCGCGCCTGGATGGCGGCATCGCCCGCGCCGTCGGCCGAGAGGACGACTTCGTCGGCCGCGAGCGCATCAGCGGCGAGCGAGGCCGTTCCGCGATTGAGGTAGCTCGCCATTTTGGCGGTGCCCGCGAGCGACAGCTTGCCGCTGCCCTGCGCGGCGGCATTGACCTTGTCGGCGGCGATCCGGCCGACGCTCAGCACCCCCGACCCCTGCATCGCGAGATCGACCGAGAGCCCGTCCATCCGGTCGATGGCAAGGCTTCCGGCACCGACCATCAGCGCGGTCCGGAGGCTGGGAGTCGAGAGCATGATCCGCACCGGGGACCCGCTGCCGTCGCTCCCGAACCCGCTGCGCTGGCGCAGGATGAGCGTGGTGCCCTCGACCCTAAGGTCGATCGCGTCGAGCGCCTGCGGGCTGCCTTCGGCGCGGGCCGAGGGCGCGCGGCCGGTGGTAAGCGTCACCGCATAGGGTGCTTCCATCCGGATCCGGTCGAAGCTGGTCACGGTGAAGGTCCGCGGGAGCCCGGCCGCGCTCAGCGGGGTCGAGGCGGCGAGCAGGAAGAGGGCGAGGTGGCGGGTCATGGCGCCACTTGTCGCCCAACTTGGTTAACGGACCTTCAAGCCGGCCTCACGAGCAGCGGATGTCGCCGCTTCCGTGCTTGGCCGTCTCGCAGCGGGCGCCGCCGCCGATCTCGATGTCGCCCGAGCCGTTGATCTTGGCGCTGGCGGTCTCCGAGGCATAAGCGCGGATGCTGCCACTGCCCGCGATCGACGCGTCGGCCCTCCGGGTCTTCACCCCGCCCGCGTCGAGATCGCCCGACCCGGCGATCTTGTAGCTCGCCTGCTCGGCCTGCCCCGCCGCCTTGACCGAGCCCGAGCCGGCGATCGCGAGCTTCAGCTCCTTCACCTGCACCGCGCCGAGCCGGAGGTCGCCCGAGCCGGCGATCTCGCTGCTGAAGCGCTCGCCCGCGACCCGGTCGACGTCGATGTCGCCCGAGCCCGCTACCCGGACCCCCTCGAGCGCGGGCACGGTGACGGTGACCACCGCCTTGCCGCTGTTCCAGCCCCAGTTAAGCCAGCCCTTGTTCTGGGGGCGGACGCGAAGTTCGCCGTCCTCGACCGCGACCTCCATCCGGTCGATCAATTCCTGCGGGCCCGAGGCCGTCACCGATGCCGCCTTGCCGGTCGCGACCCGGACGTCGAACGGCCCGGCGACCTCGAGCCGGGTGAAGTCGCCGACCGGGAAGGAGCGGCTGACGGTGGGACCAGCGGATTCGGCGCGGCCCGCCGAGCAGCCCGCCAGCGCCATCGACGCGATCGCGCCCGCCAGAAGAATTCGCATGCCTGTTCCCCTTGCTGCTGTATTGCATACCTAATACAGTTACCGAGGCGGGATGGCAAGCGGGCGGCGGACATGAAAAGGCGCCACCCTCGCGGGCAGCGCCTCTCTCGTTCGGAGGTGGAAGGGAGCTTAGTCCTCGACCACTTCCTTGGTCTTGTGATGCACGAGCGCGGCCTTGTTCAGGATCTCGTGGATCTTGGCCAGCGCCGACTTCTCGTCGGTCTGCTCCATCGCGCCGAGTTCGCGCGCGAGGCGCGAGGCGGCGGCCTCGAAGATCTGCCGTTCCGAATAGCTCTGCTCGGGCGCATCGTCCGGGCGGAACAGGTCGCGGGTCACCTCGGCGATCGACGACAGGTCGCCCGAGTTGATCTTCGCTTCATATTCCTGGGCGCGGCGCGACCACATGGTGCGCTTGACCTTGGGCTTGCCCTTCAGGATCTCGAGCGCGGCCAGCATGGTCTTGTCGCTCGACAGCTTGCGCATGCCGACCGAGTCGGCCTTGTTGACCGGAACGCGGAGAGTCATCTTCTCCTTCTCGAAGCGCAGGACGTAGAGCTGCAGGCTGGTGCCCGCGATCTCCGTGCTCTGCAGTTCAACGACCCGACCGACACCATGCTTGGGGTAAACCACGTAATCGCCAACGTCGAAGCTAAGCGCCTTCGCTGCCATTCTTCACCTTTCCAGATGCGAGATGCGTGTCATGCCCTTTTGCGGTGCCCCCAAGTCGCTCCGCGGCATGTGCCTCTCTTTGTGCGGCCAGGACCTCCGAGAACGTCGGACCTGCGTTACCAGTTGCGAATGAGGCCGCCCGCATGAACATGCAGGTCGGCCCCTGTGTCACCAGTATTTAACACAAACCTATTCAAATCGCCAGCCCCAGTTGACGCGGAACCGGGTCATTAACCTCGATTAGGTTGGACAGGCCGAGCCCCAGCAGGCGGACGCCGCGCGGCACGGGAAGAAGCTGGTTAAGGAGAAAGTGGCCCGCCGCGGCGAAGGTTGCCGGATCGGCGACCGGATCGACGAAGCTCTTCGCCCGGCTGATCAGCTGGAAGTCCGAATATTTGACCTTGAGGGTCACCGTATGCCCCTCGGCGCGCGCCCGGCTGATCCGCTCCCAGGCGAGGCCGGCGACTCGCTCGAGTTCGCGGTGCAGGTCCTCGGGCGCGTGATAATCCTCGTTGAAGGTCCGCTCGGCGCTGACCGACTTGGCCTGACGGCTACTCCGCACCGGGCGGTCGTCGAGCCCGCGCGCGATCCGCCAGTACCAGTCGCCGCTGCTCCCGAACCGGCCCTTCAATTCGTCGAGGCTGAGCTGCTGGAGGTCAGCCCCGGTGTGAATGCCGAGCCGCTCGAGCCGCTCGGCGGTCTTGGGGCCGATCCCGTGGAAGCGCCCCACCGGCAGCGAGGCGATGTAGCGCTGCGCCTGTTCGGGCCGGATGACGCACAGGCCGTCGGGCTTGTTCTGGTCGCTGGCGAGCTTGGCGACGAACTTGCAGTAGGAGACCCCGGCCGAGGCGGTCAGCCCGGTCTCGGCCCGGATACGGGTCCGGATCGCCTCGGCGATCGCCCTTGCCGAGCCAAGGCCGTGGCGGTCCTCGCTGACGTCGAGATAGGCCTCGTCGAGGCTCAAGGGTTCGATGAGGTCGGTATAGTCGGCGAAGATCGCCCGGATCTGTGCCGACACGGCCTTGTAGGCGTCAAAGCGCGGCTTGACGAAGACGAGGTCGGGGCAGCGGCGCTTGGCGGTGACCGAGGGCATGGCCGAGCGGACCCCGAACTGCCTCGCCTCGTAGCTGGCCGCGGCAACCACCCCGCGATGGCCACCGCCCACCGCGACCGGAAGCCCGCGCAGCGCGGGATTGTCGCGCTGCTCGACGCTGGCGAAGAAGGCGTCCATGTCGACGTGGATGATCTTGCGCACGGCAAGCGTCGTTTCGGGGGCGTGGTCGGGGAGCGGAGACGAGGCCGGCGCGTTCACGCCCCGTTCCCTACCTTGGCTTGGGCGGAGAGTCATGCTTTAGGGCCGCCAAACCTCATCTTCCGGGAAGATTCATGAACATCCACGAATATCAGGCCAAGGAACTGCTCGCGAAGTACGGCGTCGCGGTGCCCGCCGGCCATGCCGCGATGAGCGTCGAGGAAGCGGTCGAGGCGGCCAAGCGGCTCCCCGGGCCGCTGTGGGTCGTCAAGGCGCAGATCCACGCCGGCGGCCGCGGCAAGGGCAAGTTCAAGGAGCTCGGCCCCGACGCCAAGGGCGGTGTCCGCCTGGCGAAGTCGATCGAGGAAGTCCGCGCCCACGCCGAGGAGATGCTTGGCAAGACCCTGGTGACCATCCAGACCGGCGAGCATGGCAAGCAGGTCCAGCGCCTCTACATCACCGACGGCGTCGACATCGCGAAGGAATATTATCTCGCGCTCCTCGTCGACCGCGAGACCGGCCGGATAGCGGTGGTCGCCTCGACCGAGGGCGGCATGGACATCGAGACCGTGGCGCATGACACGCCCGAGAAGATCCACACCATCACCATCGATCCGGCGACCGGGCTCATGCCGCACCACGGCCGCGCCGTGGCCGCCGCGCTCGGCCTCACCGGCGACCTTGCCAAGCAGGCCGCCAAGGTGCTCGCCGGCCTCTACGCCGCCTTCCTCGGCAGCGACGCCGAGCAGATCGAGATCAACCCGCTCGCGGTTACCGACGGCGGCCAGCTGATGGTCCTCGACGCCAAGGTCGGCTTCGACGGCAACGCCATGTTCCGCCACAAGGACATCGCCGAGTTGCGCGACCTCACCGAAGAGGATCCGATGGAAGTCGAGGCGTCGAAGTACGACCTCGCCTACATCAAGCTCGATGGCGATATCGGCTGCATGGTCAACGGCGCCGGCCTCGCCATGGCGACGATGGACATCATCAAATTGAACGGCGCCTTCCCGGCCAACTTCCTCGACGTCGGCGGCGGCGCCAACAAGGAGAAGGTCACCGCGGCGTTCAAGATCATCCTCGCCGATCCGGCGGTGAAGGGGATCCTGGTCAACATCTTCGGCGGCATCATGAAGTGCGACATCATCGCCGAGGGCATCGTCGCCGCCGCGCGCGAGGTCGACCTCAAGGTGCCGCTGGTGGTTCGCCTCGAGGGCACCAACGTCGCCGAGGGCAAGGCCATCCTCGCCAATTCGGGCCTGCCGATCGTCGCCGCCAACGACCTCGGCGATGCGGCGGCCAAGATCGTCGCGGAAGTGAAGAAGGCGGCTTAGTTGTTATTTGATACCAACTACCTGCCAGACCCTTGGCTGTTGTGGTTGGGTGGAGTGGGTTTCGGCTTCCTTCCGGCACTTTACGGAGGTGAACGCTGGGGCCTTAGATCGTTGAGTGTGTTGCTCATTCTGATCCTGTTTGTTGGACCATTGACGATGTTTACGTTGTGGCTCGCTGCCGCTTTCATCGTTCCGGTCGCTGCAACGGGCGGGTGGGCGGGCTTAGCCGCAAGAGCCGCGTGGCTGAGGTTCGGAGGGAAGAAATGAAGGTACTCGTCGCGGTCAAGCGCGTGATCGACTATAACGTGAAGCCCCGGGTGAAGATGGACGGCACCGGCGTCGATCTCGCCAACGTCAAGATGAGCATGAACCCCTTCGACGAGATCGCCGTCGAGGAAGCCATCCGCCTCAAGGAGAAGGCCGGAGCGACTGAAATCGTGGTCGTGTCGGTCGGCCCGCAGAAGGCGCAGGAAACGATCCGCACCGCGCTTGCCATGGGCGCCGACCGCGGCATTCTCGTGCAGACCGACGACGAGGTCGAGCCGCTTGCCGTCGCCAAGATCCTGGCGAAGATCGTCGAGGAAGAGCAGCCGCAGGTCGTGCTGCTGGGTAAGCAGGCGATCGACGACGATTCGAGCCAAGTCGGGCAGATGCTCGGCGCGCTGACCGGCTATGGCCAGGGCACCTTCGCCTCGAAGGTCGAGATCAATGGCGACAGCGCGCACGTCACCCGCGAGGTCGATGGCGGGCTCGAGACCGTCGCGATCAAGCTGCCGGCGATCGTCACCACCGACCTTCGCCTCAACGACCCGCGCTATCCCTCGCTGCCCAACATCATGAAGGCCAAGTCGAAGCCGCTCAGCACCAAGGCGCCGGCCGATTACGGCGTCGACACCGCGCCGCGGCTCGAGACGCTCAAGGTCGCCGAGCCCGCCAAGCGCCAGGGCGGCGCCAAGGTCGGGTCGGTCGACGAACTGGTCGCCAAGCTCAAGTCTCTCGGAGTTGTCGCATGAAGATCCTGGTTCTCGGCGAACATGCCCACGGCAAGGTCAAGGATTCTACCCTCGCCACCCTTGGTGCCGCGGCCAAGCTCGGCGGCGACACCGACCTTCTGCTGATCGGCAGCGAAGCGCAGGGCGCCGCTGACGACGCCAAGTCGATTGGCGGCGTCGCCAAGGTGCTGGTCGCTGCCGACGCCGGCCTCGACCATGAATTGGCCGAGAGCGTCGCCCCGCTGCTTCACCGTCTGATGGAGGGCTATGACGTCCTCCTCGCCAGCTCGACCACCACCGGTCGCAACATCGCGCCGCGCGTCGCCGCCTTGCTCGACGTCGCGCAGGTCAGCGACATCATCGCGGTCGAGGGTCCGGACACCTTCCAGCGCCCGATCTACGCCGGCAACGCCATTGCGACCGTCCGCTCGAAGGATGCCAAGAAGGTCATCACCGTGCGCGGCACCGCCTTCACCAAGGCCGAGCGCGGCGCAGGTTCGGCCGCGGTCGAGACCGTCGACGCGGGCGTCAGCAACGGCGTGACCTCCTTCGTCTCGGCCGAGGCCAGCGAGAGCGAGCGGCCCGAGCTGACCAGCGCCAAGATCATCGTCTCGGGCGGCCGTGCGCTCGGCTCCTCGGAGCAGTTCCATGCGCTCATCGATCCGCTTGCCGACAAGCTCGGCGCCGCGGTGGGTGCGAGCCGCGCGGCGGTCGATGCGGGCTATGCGCCGAACGACTATCAGGTCGGCCAGACCGGCAAGATCGTCGCGCCGGAGCTCTATGTCGCGGTCGGCATCTCGGGCGCGATCCAGCATCTCGCGGGCATGAAAGACTCCAAGGTCATCGTCGCGATCAACAAGGACGAGGAAGCCCCGATCTTCCAGATCGCGGACGTCGGCCTGGTCGGCGACCTGTTCAAGCTCGTCCCCGAGCTGACCGAAAAGCTGTAAATTTCCGACGATCGGCCCGGCGCTTGCGTCGTCGGGCCGATCGTCTAGCCTCTTCCGGGCCGGATCGTCTGGGTCGAAGAGTAAGCTTATGTCGCGCGTTCGGGCGGTCGCCCTGATCCTCTCCCTCCTCGCGTCCGGTATCGCTCAGGCCGCCCCGGTCCCGCTGGCACCGGCGGGCAAGTGGAACCTCCACTATGCCGAGAACAGCTGCCAACTGAAGCGCAACTTCGGCGATCCCGCCAATCCCACGACCCTGGTCTTCGAGCGGATCACCCCGTCGTCGCCACTCACCATGATGGTGTTCGGCGATCCGCTTCGCGCCAAGATGGAAAGCGGGTCCGCGACGGCGGTCTTCCTTCCGTTCGCCAAGGTTCGCTTTCGCGAAGGCGACGTCGCCGAGACCATCGATACGAAGAAGACCGCGCTTTTGTGGACCAGCGTCAATCTGATGGACGGAGCCGAACCGCCCCGGCCGCCAAAGAAAGGCGAGCGTTATCGGCGGGACCTCGCGCGCAAGGCTGCCGACCTCGCGCTGGAATCGGCCAATGCCGCAAAGGTGACCGGCATCCAGGTCACCGAACCCGGAGCGCACAGCGTCGTCCTTGCGACGGGCCCGCTCGACAAGGGCCTCGCGATGATGCGCCAATGCGCGCGCGAGCAGCTGGCCGATTGGGGTGTCGATCCCGACCTCGAGGACAGGATCGTGGTCCCGGCGCGCTCGAAGACGTTCCTCGGCACCTACCTCAAGTCCTCCGACTATCCCCGCGATGCGCTGAGCCAGGGCAAGCAGGCGATCCTCCAAGCGCGCCTCAACGTCGGCGCGGACGGCAAGGTGACCAATTGCACCAGCCTGACCGCCTTTCGCGCGCCCGAATTCGCCAATGTCGTTTGCCGAAGCCTGTCGAAGGCCGAGTTCGAACCGGCCGAGCTCGAGGACGGCACCAAGGTACCGAGCTACATCACGACGACGATTCGCTACGAGATCTGAGTCCGGCTCAGAAGGCCGAAAGGAAGCCCGCAACATTGGCGCCGAGCGCCTCGACCGCATAACCACCCTCGAGCACCACGAGTGTCGGCACCCCCAGCGCCGCCGCGCGCGCACCGAGCGCGGCGTAGTCGGCGGTGCGGATCGCGAAGTGGCTGATGGGATCGCCCTCGAAGGTATCGGCGCCGAAGCTCACCACCAGCACCTCGGGCGAGTCCTCGGCCAGCCAGTCGCAGGCCTGCGCCAGCGCGGCGTCATAGGCCGCGAAGGCGGTCCCGCGCGGCAGCGGCAGGTTGAGGACGTTGCTCCCGCTCTCCTCGGCATGACCCCAGAAGAAGGGATAGTCGGTCCTGGGATCGGCGTGGAGCGAGGCGAAGCGGACCCCGTCGCGCCCCGTGACGATGTCCTGCGTCCCGTTGCCGTGATGGTAGTCGATGTCGAGGATGGCGGTGCGCCGTCCCGAGGCCAGCGCCGCGATCGCCGCCCAGTTGAGATAGGAATAGCCGCCCATGTAACCGGGCCCGGCATGATGCCCCGGCGGCCGCGTGAGCGCGAAGGCATGCTCGCCCGCCTGCACCGCGTCCAGCGCGGCGAGCAACGTCTTCATTCCCGCCATCAGCGCCGGCCAGGTGCCGTCGGCGATCGGCGCGCAGGTGTCGTAGCAATGCTGGCCGAGGCGGGCGTCGATCCGCTCCAGCGCGAGAGGCCGCCGCACGACCGGAAAGGCATAGGGCAGGACGTCCCCGCTCCGTCCCGCGGCCCGCCATTCGGCATAGGCACTGCGCAGGAGATCGAGATAGTCCGCATCATGCGCCAGCGCCGCCGCGGCCAGCAGCGCGGCCTCGGGCCGGTCGGCCGGCGCCTCCCACGGGCCGATCGCCGCGAGCACCGAGTCGACCCGCTCGACCACGTCGGCGGCGGGGTGGAGCGCGCCGTTGAAGAATTCCTGCGTGGGGCGGTGGGCGCGCTGCCCCTCGTGCCAGAAGCCGCGCATCAGCGCCGCAGGTCGCTCGGCAGGGTGGGCTCGCTCAGTAGCTGCTTCATCCGGGCCCAGCGCTCTTTCGGCGTGGCGAAGCGCTCGACGTCCTGCGCCACCATGTCGCGGCCGATGTTGTAGTTGATGACGTAGGATCGATATTGCCTGGTGAAGGCGATCGACTGCTTCGCCCGCGCTTCGCCCACCAGCTGATATTTCTGCGTGAGCCGCACCGCCTCCGCTTCGTCGATCTGGCCGTCGAGCAGTTGCTGGGCGATCGTGTTGCGCGCCGGCCCGAGGTCGCGGATCGCGTCGAGCAACGCATCGTAGCGCGCCACCTCGCTGCCAGGCAGGCCGGCGATCGGGGCCAGCACCGCGGCTTCATACTGGGCCTTGCGCGGCGCCGGGAAGGCGAGGTCGATGCCGTAGTTCGCCGAGCCTTCGGCCAGCAGCGACTGCGGCGAGAAGAGCGGATAGACGGTGAACTCGGTCCAGCCCTTGCCCTTGACCAGCTCCTCCTCGAGCAGCGTGTTCAGGACATGATGGCCGGGATAGCCCTCGTGGCAGCCGAGATCGATCGCGCGACTGAGACGGATCGGCAAGTCGGTGTTGATCTCGATCCGGCTGTGGTCGTTGCCGAGATAGTAATTGTAGCCCGACCAGCTCTTGCCGGTGACGAAGGCGAGGTCGAAGCGCTCGCGCGAGGGCAAGGCGATATTCTCGACCGTGGCCTGGCGGCAGGCGGAGATCGCCTGACGGAAGACGGGTTCGAGCTTCTCGCGCGGGATGGTGAAGCGGTTCTGATAGGCCTCGACCCGGTCGGCGAGCGTGCCGCTCCCGGGGACGAGGGCCTCGATCCGCGACAGGACCGGGTCATAGCTCGCCAGTGGTTTGATCTCGGGGCGAACGCCGAACAGGCCCTGCGCTTCCTCGACGAACGGCAATTTCTCGCCCTGCAGCATCCGCAGCCGGGTCGCGGCGGCAGTGAGCTGCGCGGAGAGGAAGGCGGCGCGGCGCGGCTCGCTGGCGGACAGCTGGTCGACCCGGGCCTTGAGCGCCGAGACCCGGCCGGCGAGGGCGGGAAGGTCGCTCGCGGCAGCCAGCTTCTGTCCTTCGGCCTTGAGCGCCGGATCGCCGTAATAAGCGTCGATAAAGCCGTCTTCCTTCTCGCCGATGGCGAGCTGAAGCACGACGTAGTCGCGCGCGACGTCGTTCCAGCCGGAGGTCCCGGTGGAGACGGTGGCGCAGGCCGCGAGGCTCAGCGCAGCGGCGGCGATGAATAGGGATCGTTGCATACGGTGGGGTCCTCGTCGGCATCCTCGCCGAAAATTTCGTCGCATTCCTCGCGGTCGCGCGGAAGGTCGGGGGTGGGCTTGGTCAGCAGGAGCAGGGCGGTGCCGGCGATGCCCGCGAGGAGCGAACCGAGCAGGGTGCCGATCTTCGCCTCGTCGACCAGCATTCGGTCGGCGAAGGCCAGTTCGCCGATGAACAGGCTCATGGTGAAGCCGACCCCGCACAGCAGCGCCGCGCCGTAGACGTGGGTCCAGCGCAGCCCCTCGGGCTTACGCGCGAGGCCGACGCGGTCGGAGAGCCAGATCGCGCCGAACACGCCCGCCTGCTTGCCGATGAACAGGCCGGCGGCGATCGCCAGCGGCAGGGGCGCCAGCACGGCGTCGAGTCCGCCGACGGTCACGCCCGCACTGGCAAAGCCGAACAGGGGCACGATCCCGAACATGACCAGCGGATGCAGCCGATGCTCGAGCCGCTTCAGGGGCGAGACCGCCTCGCCGCGGCCGAGCGGGATGGTGAGCGCGGCGACCACCCCGGCGATGGTGGCATGGACCCCCGACTGGAACACCGCGATCCACAGCACCGGGAACAGCAGCAGGTAAGGCCACAGCCGCCGCACGCCGAACAGGTTGAGCAGCGCCATAACGCCGGTGGTCAGCGCCGCCAGTGCGAGCGCGGTCATGCTGATCTTGGCGGTGTAGAAGAAGGCGATGATCGCGACCGCGCCGATGTCGTCGATGATCGCGATGGTGACGAGGAGGAGCTTGATCCCCGCCGGCGCCCGGGTCCCGAGCAAGGCGAGCAGGCCGAGCGCGAAGGCGATGTCGGTCGCGGCGGGAATGGCCCAGCCGGGCTTCAGCGCCGGATCGAAGCCGCTGACGAGGAGGAATACCAGCGCCGGCACCGCCATGCCCACCGCCGCCGCGACGATCGGCAGCCGCCGGGCCTCGGGCGTGGCGAGCTGGCCGTCATACCATTCGCGCTTCACTTCCAACCCGACGAGCAGGAAGAACAGCGCCATCAGCGCATCGGCGATCCAGTAATGGACCGACAGCGGCCCGAGCTTCGCCTCGAGCAGCGCATGATAGCCATGCTCAAGCGGGCTGTTGGCGACCACCAGCGCGGCGGCGGCGGCCGCCATCAGCAGCAGGCCGGCGGTCCGGTCGTGATTGGCGGCGGGGGCGGCGGACATGCCGACGACATGCCCGCCACCCTTGGCTCATGCAACCGAAAGCGGGTCAGGCGTCGGCGGGCGCGCGCACCTCGACCTCGAGGGTCATTTCGACGTTCAGCGCCTTGCTGATCGGGCAATTGGCCTTGGCCTCCTCGGCCAGCCGGCGAAGCTCGCTTTCCTCGATCCCCGGCACGCTGGCGACGAGGCGGAGGTCCGAGCGGCTGATCTTGAAGCCCGCGCCATCCTGGTCGAGCTTGACCCGCGCCTCGGTCTCGAGGCTGCCCTCGGTCGCCCCGGCATTGGCGAGGCCGAAGCTCAGCGCCATGGTGAAGCAGCCCGCGTGCGCGGCGGCGATCAGTTCCTCGGGATTGGTCCCGGGCTCGCCCTCGAAGCGCGTGTTGAAGCCGTAGCGGCTCTGGTCGAGCACCTTCGACTGGGTCGAGATCCAGCCCTTGCCGGTTTTGCCGAGGCCCTCGTAGCGGGCGGTGGCGGTGCGGGTGATCATGGGTGGGGCTCCTTCGCTGGTGGTCCAAGGGACAGGTAGGGTGTCCTGGCCCAGCTGCAACGGATGAGGCGGGCGGCCGTTCACCCGGCATGACCAATGCCGCCCCCCGTCCGCTTCGCCTGGGATTTCCGGTCAAGGTGATGGGCGTGCCCGGCCTCAAGTCGGGGGACAGCCGCCGCTGGCAGAAGAACCCGCACCTCAAATGCAGCCTCGAGCTGCTCGACCAGGTCCTCGACTATCTCCAGAAAGTCGAGATCGACATGTACCGGCTGAGTTCGGACATCGCGCCCTATGCGAACCACCCCGACCTGCCGCAGTTCCACAACATGGTCGCCGAGAGCGATGCCGAGCTGGCGGCGTTCGGGAAGAAGGCGCGCGAACTCGACATCCGCCTTTCCTTCCACCCCTCGCAATATGTGCTCCTCAACAGCCCCAATCCCGAGCTCACCGCCAAGTCGATCTGGGACCTGTCGAGCCAGGCCGAGATGCTCGACCGGATGGGTTGCGGACCCGAGGCGGTGCTCGTGACCCATGTCGGCGGGGTCTATGACGATCGCGAGGCCGCGCGGGCCCGCTGGCTCGAGGGCTATGCTTTATGCCCCGAACATGTGCGCCGCCGCCTGGTCCTCGAGAATGACGACATCCGCTTCTCGGCTGCCGACGTGCTCTGGATTCACGAGCGCTGCGGCGTGCGGTGCGTGTTCGACTACCAGCATTTCTGGTGCCTCAATCCCGAACGGCTCGACCTGCGCGACACGCTCGAGAAATTCCTCGCGACCTGGCCCGCGGGCGTGCGGCCCAAGATCCATTTCTCCTCGCCGCGGACCGAGCTTCGCGAGGTGAAGCGCAAGGTGACCCCGAAGCAGCGCGAGGCCGCGAAGGCCGGCAAGGGGAGGAAGTCGAACGAACTGACCCGTGCCCCGGTCAAGGCCACCGCCCGGGTCAAGACCGTGCTCCTGCCGCCGATCTGGACTGGCCACAGCGACTTCACCAACCCGTTCGAATTCGCGACCTTCATGCGCGATGCCGAGGGGCTCGAGTTCGACGTGATGATGGAGGGCAAGGCCAAGGACGTCTCGATCCTCAAGCTTCGTCCCGACCTTCTCCGTTTCGCGCCCGACGTCGCCGCGCGCTTCGGCATCTATCCCGAGGATGCTGCGGAACTGGCGGCGCAGGACAAGGCGCTCGAACAGGGCGTCAGCGCCGAGGCCGAGCCCGATGTCGACGAGGGCGGGCAGCCGGCCGCGCCCGAGGCGGCCGTGGCCTAGGCCGGTGAGGGAGTGACCACGATCTCGGTACGGTAGCGGCCGTTCTCGGTCCCGCGCGTCATCGTCCCGCCGAGCTGCTGAACCGAATGCGCGATCAGGCGCAGGCCGAGGCCGGTGCGGCTCCCCGGCGCGGCTTCGGTCTCGGTCTCGTCACCGGTGCGCGCGCCCGTGGCTTCGCTGGTCAGGCGGTAGCGGCCGCCGGTGAGCGCCTCGCCGCGGAACCGGATTTCCCCGCCCGCCTCGCCGACCGAATGCTTGACCGCATTGGCGGCGAGTTCGTTGACCACGGTGCCGAGGTTGGCGGCCTCGCGCGCTTCGACGTCGAACGGCGCGAACTCGCCGCTGACGTGGATCGCGGGCGGCTGCGACTGGTCGATCAGCGCGACCACCTCGCCAAGGTAGGTGGCAAGGTCGAGCCGCTGCCGCCCGCCGTCGCTGAGATGACGATGGAGCAGCGAGACGGTGTCGATCTGCTGCGCCACCCGGTCGAGCAACTGGAGCGCCGCCTTGTCGGCAGCGGTCCGTCGCTCGAGCCGGACGAACGCCGCGACGGTGCTCAGCGAATTCTTGATCCGGTGGTCGATCTCGTTGCGGATGACCTGCTCGGTCGCGATCGCCTGGCGCAGGTCGATCTGGGTCATCACCTGCCGGGCGAGCACCTCGAGCGCCTCGCGCTGGTGCGGCTCGAGCGTCCGCGGCCTGCGGTCGAGGACGCACAAGGTGCCGAGCGGGACGCCGGCAGCGGTGCGGAGGAGGGCACCGGCATAGAAACGCAGGCCATCCTCGCCCTGGCAGAGCGGATTGTCGCGGGTGCGCTCGTCGGCATGGGTGTCGGGGATCTCGACGAAGCTGTTCTCGCGGATGACGTGCGCGCAGATCGACTGCTCGATCGGGGTTTCGCTGCAGGCCAGGCCGACCTCGGCCTTGAACCACTGGCGGTCTGCGTCGACCAGCGAGACCAGGGCCACGGGGACGTCGCACAGCCGCGCCGCCAGGGCGACGATTTCGTCGAAGTCCTGTTCGCGTGGGGTGTCGAGGATGTTGAAGGACCGCAATGCGGCCAGCCGGTAATCGGAAGCCTGCTCGGGTGACGCGTCCATGAAAACCCTTCTTGCAACCGAACTTGCGGGACTACGCAAGCATTGGCGCGGCTAGGGAAGGAGTGGTGCCCAGAGCCGGGATCGAACCAGCGACACTGCGATTTTCAGTCGCATGCTCTACCAACTGAGCTATCTGGGCCCACGGGTCCGCGGGCAGGCCGAATGGCCTTGCGAGCGGCTCCCCTAACGGTCGTCTGATGCGCTGTCCAGCCCGGGATCGGCCGGCGGGCCCGGAATCCGATATCCTTCCCCCAGCCATTGAAGGAGGTCGCGATCCTTGCAGCCGCGGCTGCAGAAGGGGGCGTGGTCGGGTGCGGGCGGTTTGCCGCACAGGGGGCAGGGCTTAGGCTGGTTCGACATCGAGGTCGGAGATGGCGACGCCCGGCTTCGCCCGCAAGGCAATCGCGCCACCGCGCTGCCGGGCGAGCGCCTCGAGCCAGTCGGGCCGGGCGGCGAGCAGCGCCTCGACCCGGGGATGGACCACGAGGGTCGCAGGCCCGTGGCCCTCGCGCGCGGCGCGGCGGAGGGCGGCGCGGGCGGCGAAGCCGGCGCGATCGTGGGCAAGCTCGATCAGCGAGGCCCGGCGGCGCGGTCGGACCAGCTGGAGGAAGCCGAAGCCGTTGACCGCGGTCCGCTCGAACGCCTCGTTCCCAAGCGCGTGGTCGAGGGTCTCGGCGACCCGCTGGCGGATCTCCTTGCCCGGGGTCGAGGGGAAATCGATCCCGATGCTCCCCTGGAGGTCGAGCCGCCTTATCGCCGCCCCCGCGGCGGCGGCGGCGCGCACGGCAAGCTCGGCACCGGGCAGCCAGCCATCGACGTCGATCACGGTCATCGCCGGGGTGAGCGCGATCAGCAATTCACCGCCGTCGAAGGCGACCCGCCCGCTTGCCGCTTGCTCGAGGAGCTCGTCCCATCCCGCCCGGCCCAGCACGTCGCTGCCGCCGGGGAAGACGAGGTCGCGGGCCGCCGGCGCATCCGATGTGGGGCTCGTGTCGGTGGCCGGCCTGCCCAGCGCCCGCTTCCACGGTTCGAGCCCGGGAAATTTCGGCCGGACGATCTCGAGGTCGAAGCGGCCGCCCTCGGTCACGCCCGCGGGCCGCGAACGAAGCAGCACCTCGCTCCCGTCGTCGAGCCGGGCAAGCGGGCGCGGCGCCACGGCGGCCAGACGGGCGGACAGCCGCGTGCCGGCGAGGAGCATGTCGTCGGGGAGGATTCGGGCGGCGAGGATCGTCTCGTCGTCGAGGAGGGCCAGCCGGGTCTCGCCGATCCCGCGCTCGCGGACCCACTCAGGCAAGCGCGTAGCCCGCGCTCTTCAGGAGGTGGCGGGTTTCGGCCAGCGGCAGGCCGACCACGTTCGACCAGCTCCCGGCCATGAACCGGACATAGACCTCGCCATAACCCTGGAGCGCATAGCCGCCGGCCTTGCCGCGCCACTCGCCGTGCCCGGCATAATAGTCGATTTCCTCGTCGGAGAGCCGCTTCATCGCGATCACCGTCTCGACGATCCGGGTTCGCACGCGGCCACCGGGCTCGGCCAGCGCGACCCCGGTCAGCACCTTGTGGCGGCGGCCCGAAAGCAGCGCCATGCACTGGCGGAGCGTCGCTTCGTCCTCGACCTTGGGCAAGATCCGGCGTCCGACCGCGACCACGGTGTCGGCCGACAGGACGAGTGCGCTGGGCTCGCGGGCGGAGACCGCGGCGGCCTTTTCCGCCGCCAGCCGAAGCGCGTGCGGGCGCGGCAGCTCGCCCCTGGCCGGTTCCTCGTCGATGTCGGCGGGGATCACCGCGTCGGGCGTGACGCCGATCCGGGCGAGCAGGTCGAGACGGCGCGGGCTCGCCGAGGCGAGGACCAGGCGCATGGGGACGGCCTAGCCGTTGTAGCCGGGCGGGCCCCCGCGGCCGGGCATGAAGCGGTAGGTGATGCGACCCTTGGTGAGGTCGTAGGGGGTCAGTTCGACCAGCACCTCGTCGCCGGTGAGCACGCGGATGCGGTTCTTGCGCATCTTGCCCGCCGTGTGTCCCAGGATCTCGTGGCCATTCTCGAGCTCGACGCGAAACATCGCGTTGGGGAGCAGTTCGACCACCCGCCCGCGCATCTCGAGAAGTTCTTCCTTGGCCATGCAAATCCTTCGTGAAGCGTGCTTTTGGTCGCGCGCCCTTAGCGGGAGCGCGACCAAAAGGAAAGGCGGGCCCCTCAGGCGGGGTTATACTTGGCGAGCCACTTGGCCGCTTCCTCCAGCCATTGCAGGCGATCGGACTCGAACGGAAGCTGGTGGGTGTTGCGGGGCTGCTCGACATAACGATAGTCGACGCCCTCGACCTTGCCCGAGGCCTTGAGCCGCTCGACCAGGAAGCGGGCCTGCGCGATGGGCACGCGCTGGTCCTTGGCGCCGTGGACGATCAGGATCGGCGCCCACTTCTTGTCGGTGTTGCGGGCGGGCGAGACGTCGGCCAGCCGCGAGGCCGCCGAGCCGATATATTTCGAGCCATATTCGCCGAGGTAGTTGCGATCGTAGGCGGTCATCTTGGGAATGTCGTAGACCCCCGCCCCGGCGATCGCGCAGCGGTAGAGCTCGGGGTTGCGCTGGGCGGCGCGGGCCGCGGCATAGCCGCCGTAGCTCCAGCCCATGACGCAGACACGCTTGGCGTCGGCGATGCCCTGCGCGGCGAGATAGGCGACGCTGTCGTCGAGGTCGTCCTGCATCGCCATGCCCCAGTTGCCGTCGCTCATCGCCTCCCAGGCCTTTCCGAAGCCCGACGAGCCGCGGTAGTTGGGCTGGACCACCGCATAGCCGAGCTCGGCCAGCGGCTGCGCCCAGATGTCCCAGCTCTCCTCGTCGCGCGCCCAAGGGCCGCCGTGGGGAAGCACGATCAGCGGCAGGGCCTTGGCGGGCTTGAGGCGCGGCAGGGTCAGCACCGCGTCGATGCTCTTCCCGTCGCGCGCCTTGTAGGTGATGGTCCTGACCGGATTCATCGACGCATCCTTGAGCGTCTCGTTCATCCAGCCGACCATCTTCGTCTCGCCGGTCGCGGTGTTGAACATGAAATAGCCGCCCTGCTGGTTGGGCTGGGCGACGTGGAACAGGATGTTTTTGCGGCTCTTGTCGGCCGAGACGATATCCGCCGTGCCCTTGCCGAAGCTCTCGTCGAGGACGGCCTGGATCTCCTTCATCTCTGGATCGAACCAGATGTTCTCGGCGCGATTGCGGGTGATGGTGATCCGGCCGATGCCGTTGCCCTCGCGGTTCGCGACCATTCCCGACACGTCATATTTGGGATCCGAATAGACCTTGCGGCCGAACTCCATCGTGTTGAGGTCCATCTCGTAGACCGCGTCGGTGCCCTCGTGCCGGCTCATCACCAGCGCCTTGCCCCCCGGCAGGAAGATGCGGGGGATCGGCATGGTCGAATAGCGTTCCTGCTTCTGCTTGATGATGGTCTTGAAATTGCCCTCGCCGTCGGGGCGGTAGAGCGCGGTGATCTTGCCCGTTTCATTGTCGTTCGACAGGCCAAGGCGGACATTGCCGTCGCCGTCGGCGAACCACGAGGTGACCGAGCGCTGCGGGCGCAGGATGACCTTCTGCTCGCCCGTCTGGACGTCGATCTCGACCACTTCGGGGTTGGAGATGCGCTCGGTTCCGCGACCGGCAGCGAGGCGCGCGAGGAGGATCCGCGGGCGACCCTCGCGCGAAACCCACAAGACCTCGCTGCCGCGGACGAAGGTACCGTCCCAGCCGAGCAGGGTCCGCTGCCTGGTCTTGCGATTGTAGGCGAGCACGCGCGAGCTCTCGACCCGCTGCCCGTCGAGGTCGGTCGGCGCGCTGATCCAGATCAGCAGGTTGTCGGCGTCGATCCACTGCCAGTTGTTGACCCGGACGTTGTCGAGCTTGTCGAACTCGCCGTCGCGGGCGATCACCTCGGGCTTGGCGCCCGGCTGGTCGAGCGGGATGATGGTCAGGATCTGCTCGTCGCCCTTGCGCATCTTGGCGGCGATCGCGGTCGCATCCTGGTTGAGGCGCGGCCGCTCGATCTGCGGCAGCTTGGCGAAGACCGACAGCGGCTGCTGCGGCAGCGGGGCCTTGGCCGCCGCCTGCGCCAGCGCCGCCGACCCGGTCCCCACCAGCGACACCGCCGCTCCACCCAGCAGCATCGCTGCCATCACCGACTTCACGCGCATTATCTCGTCCCCTCCACGAATCAGTGAAGCGGACGATAACTTCCCGGAAACAGGAGGAAAGTGCAGCGGCGCAACAGTGATGCGCCTAGGCTTCGACTTTCTCGCGCTTCGAACGGCGGCGGGCGAGCAGCTTGTCGATCTTGCGGCCGTCGAGGTCGACCACCTCGAACCGCCAGTTGTCGAAGTCGAAGCATTCGCCGGTCTCGGGCAGGTGCTTGAGCACCGACAGCGCGAAGCCGGCGACGGTCGAATAGTCGCGGTCGGCGCCAAGGTTGATCCCGAGCTTGTCCTCGAGGAGGTCGGCATTGGCCGAGCCTGACACGAGCCAGCTGCCGTCCTCGCGCTCGACCAGCGGTGGATCGTCGTCCTCGGCGTCATTGGCGAAGGTCCCCGCCAGTGCCGCGAGGATCGAGCCCGGGGTCACGATCCCGTCGAGATGGCCATATTCGTCATGGACCAGCGCCAGCGGCACCTCGGCCGAGCGGAGCACGGTCAGCGCGTCCATCGCGTCCATCACGTCGGGGATGACCGGCGCCTTGCGGGCCAGCGCGCGCAGGTCGAGCCCGCGCCCGTCGAGCAGGGCGTCGAGCATGTCGCGGGTCTTCACCACGCCGACGATCTTCTCCACCGAACCCTCGGCGACCGGGATCCGGCTGTGCGGGGTCTCGGCCAGCGCCGCCTTGATCTCCTCGGTGGTCGAGGAGACGTCGATCCAGTCGACCTCGGTCCGCGGGGTCATCACCTCGCGCACCGGCCGGTCGGCCAGTCGCACGATGCCCGAGATGATCGCGCGCTCGGATTCCTCGAGGACGCCCGCGGTCTGGGCCTCCGCGACCACCAGGTGCAGTTCCTCGGCGGTGACCTGGTTCTGGCTCTCGCGGCTCATGCCCAGCAGGCGGAAGATGAGCCCCGAAGTCTTGTCGAGCAGCCAGACGAAGGGCGCGGTCGCCTTGCTCAGCCACAGCATCGGCCGGGCCATCACCACGGCAATGGGTTCGGGGCTGCGCAGCGCGAACTGCTTGGGGACGAGCTCGCCGATGACGAGGCTGGCGAAGGTCGTCAGCACGATGACGAGGCCGAAGCCGACGGTGGTGGCGGTCTCGGCGTCGACTCCGAGAAGTTCGATCCGCTGCGACACCGGGGTTCCCAGCCGCGAGCCCGAGAAGGCGCCGGCGAGGATCCCGATCAGCGTGATCCCGGTCTGCACGGTCGAGAGGAAGCGGCCGGGGTCGGCGGCGAGGGTCAGCGCGACCTTGGCGCTGCTGCTGCCCGACTTGGCCATCGCCTTCAGCCGCGCCTCGCGCGCCGAGACGATCGCGAGTTCGCTCATCGACAGCACCCCGTTCAGCGCGATCAGCGCCAGAATGAGGACCAGGTCGAGCCAGGGAAAGGGGAGCAGGGTGCCGCTCATCGAGGGGTCAGCTTCTAGCCTTCATTGGAGTGGAGCGGCAAGTCGCCGATCGTTATGCACGCGGAACCATCGATGAGGCCCGCCGGTTTCCTGCCTGCAAGATTTCAACGAATGGAGTGACAAGATGAACTTTGCCAAGAAGCTGACCGTCGGCGCGATGGCCGCGTCGCTGCTGGCCACCGCGGCCTGCACCACCAACCCCGAGACCGGCAACCGCCGTCTCAGCAACACCGGGCTCGGCGCCATCCTCGGCACCGGCGCGGGCTATATCCTCGGCGACATCATCGGTGGCCGCAACAGCCGCACCGAGCAGATCATCGGCGCCGGCATCGGCGGCCTCGCGGGCGCCGCGGTCGGCCGCTACATGGACCAGCAGGAAGCCGAGCTTCGCCGCGAGACGGCCGGTACTGGCGTCGACGTCATCCGCCAGGGTGACGATCTCATCCTGCGCATGCCGAGCGGGATCACCTTTGCGTACAACCGCTACGACATCCAGCCGCAGTTCCAGTCGACCCTGAACGAGGTCGCGAACACGCTGTCGCAGTACAACCAGACCTACATCGACATCTACGGGCACACCGATTCGAGCGGGTCGGACGCCTATAACCAGACGCTGTCGGAGCGCCGGGCCGAATCGGTCGCCGGCTATCTCTCGGCGCGCGGCGTCGCGCGGGCCCGCATGGCCACCCGCGGCTTCGGCGAGACCCAGCTGCTGGTGAACCCCGAGCGGACCGAAGCCGACCGTGCGGCCAACCGCCGGGTCGAGATCAAGGTCGTTCCGTTCCGCGCGAACTAACGCCGATCGAGGAAGAAGCGGCGGAGCTGCTCGGCCGCTTCTTCCTCCCCGATTCCGCCGAGCACATCGGGCCGGTGGTGACAGGTGGGCTGGCCGAACAGGCGCGGCCCGTTCACCACCGCGCCCCCCTTCACATCTTCGGCTGCGAAGCGCAGCGCTTCGATCCGGGCGAGCGCGATCGCCCCCGCGCACATGGCGCAGGGCTCGAGGCTGACCCACAAGGTGCAATCGTCGAGCCGGCTGGTGCCGAGTGCCGCCGCCGCCGCGCGCAGCGCGACCATCTCGGCATGGGCGGTGGGGTCGTGGCCCGCGCGCATCGCGTTGCGGCCCTCGGCGACGATTGCGCCGGCCCGCGTGATCACCGCGCCCACCGGCACTTCACCCGCCTCGGCCGCCTCGGCGGCAAGGTCGAGCGCGCGGCGCATCGGCGGGGGAAGCGGGAAGCCCATGCTCCCCGCTACCCTGTCGCCTAGCGCTGCGTCGAGTCGGTGGTCTGGCCCTGCGGCTGGGCCGGGGCCGGCGCCGGCGCAGTCGCCGGGGCGGCGGCGTTGCCGCTCGGCGCGATGCGGATCTCGGGAACCTTCACCGTCCGCTCGCCGGTGCCGATCTCGACCTTGCCGGTGCTGACGTCGAAGGCCGGCGTCTGGCCGCCCTTGGCGACCACGCCATTGTGCGTGGCGTCGACTGCCGGCAGCTGCGCCGAGCGGGTCTGGTTGACGTTGATGAGACCGGTCGAGACCGCGGCAATGGCCGCGACAACCAGCAGGATGAGGATCAGAATGAGGCCCCGCATCGACGTGATACTCCTGTTCGTTTCGCCTCGGTAACGCGCCACGCGGGGGAGGGTTGCGGTTGACGGCTGAAGGCGAAGCGGTTAGGGGGCGGCGCTTTCCGGGAGCGCTCAATGCGGGTGCACCCTCGATCAATCACGGGATAGAACCAATGGCGCGCGTCTGCGAGCTGACCGGCAAGGGCCGGCAGGTGGGTAACAATGTTTCCCACGCGAACAACAAGACCAAGCGTACGTTTCTGCCGAACCTGCAGAACGTGACCCTGATCAGCGATTCGCTGGGCAAGAGCGTCAAGCTGCGCGTCTCGACCCACGGCCTGCGCTCGGTCGAGCATGTCGGCGGTCTCGACAACTGGCTGGCGAAGACCAGCGAGGACAAGCTCGGCACCGAAGCCCGCAAGCTGAAGCGCGAGCTCGCCAAGAAGGCGAAGGCCGCGGCCTGAATCGGGCGCCCCGGTCCGCCGGGGCTTCTAGCGATTTGATGAAGCGGCTCGGCGCTC
Source organism: Sphingomonas astaxanthinifaciens DSM 22298 (assembly GCF_000711715.1). Lineage (NCBI taxonomy): Bacteria > Pseudomonadati > Pseudomonadota > Alphaproteobacteria > Sphingomonadales > Sphingomonadaceae > Sphingomonas > Sphingomonas astaxanthinifaciens. Next base: position 1,666,135 of record NZ_JONN01000001.1, on the reverse strand, counting down.
GCCGGGCCGCTTTGCTGTGTCCAGCGTCAGGGCTAGCAGCAGCGTCCGTCGCCAGCCGTCATTGTCGGTGATCGCCCAGAGGCGCGTGCGCCCGTCCGCCAGCGGCTCGGCGGCCAGTCCCTCGACATTGTCGAACGGCCCCAGCGGCAGGGTGGCGAAGGCCCGCAGGCGATAGCCGGCGCCATCGGGCTCGAGCCAGGCCAGCCGGTTGCGGATTCCGCGCCATCCAAGCACGCGCTCGGCCACCAGCACGCGCCCGTCGGGCAACCGGGTCGCATCGGCGAGGCCGCCCGAACGGCCTTCGACGGCGACGGTCCGGAAGCGGCCGTCGGGGCCGAGCAGCAGCGCGATGCCGCTTTCTTCGGGCAGCATGAGCAGCCCTTCCGGCGTCATCACCATCGCCTCGACCCCGGCGTTGATGCTCCATCCAAGGTCGGGAAGGTCGGTCCACCGCGCACCTCCGGCACCGTAGCGCCACAGGCTGTGCCGGTTCTCGAAGGTCACCCAGCGCTCGCCACCGTGGAGGAGCAGCGCCTCCGAATCGCGATAGCGCCGGTAGTGCGGATCGCCCGGGCCGTCCGGCAGGTCCTCGACCATTGCGTGGCCGCCCGAGCCCGGCCGCGGCAGCGTGACGAGCCGCCCCGAATCGGTCAGCGCGAGAAGGTCGTCGCGGCCGGGCAGGACCAAAGCCGACAGGCCGGCAATCAGCGAATCATCGGCGCGGACGACCCAAGCACCGTCGAGCCGCCAGCCGGCTTCCTGCCATGAGCCGAGTGCGAGCGGCTCGAAACGCAGGCTGGCAGGGTGTCGGGGCGCCGGTTCCCGGTCGGGTCGGCGCTCGAACCGGTCGCCGCTCAGGAGCGCAAGGAAACCGAGCAGAAAAACAAACAGGATCAATAGCTTGAACATGAACAGGGGCTGCTTGACCCGTTCAGCCTCGTTCAAGCGCGAATCGCGCATAAGCCTTTCAACGGACGGGCTTTTTCCCCCTGTCGGCCCGTCCGCCCAGTTCCCTCCAGTCGCGTACTGAGGGGGGCCCGGCGACCAGTCGCGTTGTGTCGCCGGGCCCATCCCTCGCGCATCAGGCGTTGACGTCGAACAGCCCCGCGAGCTGCTCCACCAGCGCGCCGCCCAGTTGCTCCGCATCCATGATCGTCACGGCCCGCTCGTAATAGCGGGTCACGTCGTGGCCGATGCCGATGGCGGCGAGCTCGACTGGCGACTTGCTCTCGATCCAGCCGATCACCTGCCGCAGATGCTTCTCGAGATAGGCGCCGCCATTGGCGCTGGCGGTCGAATCGTCGACCGGCGCGCCGTCGCTGATCACCATCAGGATCCGCCTTTCCTCGGGCCGCGCGACCAGCCGGTTATGCGCCCACAGCAGCGCCTCTCCGTCGATATTCTCCTTCAAGAGCCCCTCGCGCATCATCAGCCCGAGGTTGCGCCGCGCGTGGCGATAAGGCTCGTCCGCGCGCTTGTAGATAATGTGGCGCAGGTCGTTGAGGCGGCCGGGCGAGGGAGGACGACCCTCGCTCAGCCACGCCTCACGGCTCTGCCCGCCCTTCCACGCACGGGTGGTGAAACCGAGAATCTCGGTCGCGACTCCGCAGCGCTCGAGCGTGCGGGCAAGGATGTCGGCGCAGATGGCGGCGATGCTGATCGGTCGCCCGCGCATCGAGCCCGAATTATCGATCAGCAGGCTGACGACCGTGTCCTTGAACTCGGTCTCGCGCTCGACCTTGTAGCTGAGCGAATGGCCCGGCGAGACGATCACGCGGGCCAGCCGGGCGGCATCGAGCAGGCCTTCCTCCTGGTCGAAGTCCCATGAACGCGCCTGCTGCGCCATCAATCGCCGCTGCAGCCGGTTGGCGAGCCGGGTCACGACCCCGCCCAAGGCGCCCATCTGGGTGTCGAGATAGGCGCGGAGGCGATTGAGCTCCTCCTCGTCGGTCAGGTCGGAGGCCTCGACCACTTCGTCGAATCGCGTGGTGAAGGCGCGATAGTCGCCGCTGAGCTCGGGCTCGTTGGGCCGGCGATTGGGCCGGGCGGCGGCGCTCGTCTCGCCCTGCTCGCCGGCCTCGGCGGGCTCGTCCTCCTGCTCCTCGCTGTCGAAGTCCTGCTCGTCTTCGTCCTGCTCTTCTTCCTGGGCGCGCTGTTCCATGTCGCCGCCGCTCGAGCCGGCGTCCTGGTCCTGGTCCTCGCTCTCGTCCTCGCCCAGCTCCTCGCCGTCCTCGTCGTCGCCGCCCTCGTCGGGCTCGTCGTCGGGACGGTCCTCGGCGGCGGCGAGGTCGAGGTCCTCGAGCAGCTTTCGGGCAAGCGCGGCGAAGGCCTGCTGGTCGTCGAGCGCGAGCGCGAGGCTGTCGAGGTCGCTGCCGCCCTTCTCTTCGATCCACTCGCGGACGAGGTCGAGCCCGCGCGCCGCGGCGTCGGGGGGCGGGGCGCCGGTCAGCCGCTCGCGGGCCAGCAGCCCGAGCGCGGTCGCCAGCGGCACTTCCTCGGCGGTGCGCGCCCGGGTGATCGCATCGCTGCGCACCCGCGCCTCGGCCAGTTCGGCGAGATTGTCGCGCACGCCCGCCATGGTCCGGGCACCGAGCGCCTCGACCCGTGCGCCTTCGAGCGCGTCGAACACGGCGCGCGCCTCGGCATCGGCCGGGGCGAGACCGAGATGCAGCTTCGAATCGTGATGACGCAGCCGGAGCGCCACCGCATCCGCCGCGCCGCGCGCTTCGGCCACCAGCCTGGGCGCCAGCCCCGCGCCCGGCGACACCACCCGCGCGAGCTTGCCGCCCTGCGCCCCGCTTTCCGAAGCGAAGGCGACCTCGACGTCCGGGTCGCGCGCGATCGCCCGCGCGGTGCCGGCCAGCACCTGGCGGAAGCGGTCGAGCGGCGTCGTCTCGGCCATCAGGCCTTGCCGGCCACGCTCTCGGGGAGATCCTTCCCGAACACCCGCTGGTACATTTCGGCGATCAGCGAGCGTTCGCTTTCGTCGCACTTGTTGAGGAACGACACGCGGAAGGCGAAGCCGACGTCGCCGAAGATGAGCGCGTTCTGCGCCCAGCTGATGACCGTACGCGGGCTCATCACGGTCGAGATGTCGCCGTTGATGAAGGCCTGGCGCGAGAGATCGGCGACCTTGACCATCTGCTCGACCGTCTTGCGGCCGTCGGGCTTGTCATATTCGCCCGACTTGGCGAGCACGATCTGCGCCTCGGTCGCGGCCGGCAGGTAGTTCAGCGTCGTGACGATGTTCCAGCGGTCGAGCTGGCCCTGATTGAGCGCCTGCGTGCCGTGATAGAGCCCGGTGGTGTCGCCGAGGCCAATGGTGTTGGTGGTGGCGAACATCCGGAAGAATGGGTTGGGCCGGATCACGCGGTTCTGGTCGAGGAGGGTCAGCTTGCCCTCGACCTCGAGCACGCGCTGGATCACGAACATGACGTCGGGACGGCCGGCATCATATTCGTCGAACACCAAGGCGACCGGATGCTGCAGCGCCCACGGCAGCAGGCCCTCGCGGAATTCGGTCACCTGCTGGCCGTTGCGAAGCACGATGGCGTCGCGGCCGATGAGGTCGATGCGGCTGATGTGCGCGTCAAGGTTGATCCGGATGCACGGCCACTTCAGCCGCGCCGCGACCTGCTCGATGTGGGTCGACTTGCCGGTCCCGTGATAGCCCTGGACCATCACCCGGCGGTTGCGGGCGAAGCCGGCGCAGATCGCCAGCGTGGTGTCGGGATCGAAGACATAAGCGGGGTCGAGGTCGGGGACGCGCTCGTCGGCCTCGGAGAAGGCCGGGACCTCCATGTCGCTGTCGATCCCGAAGGCATCGCGCACCTTCACCATCTTGTCGGGCGTGCTCAGCAGCGTTTCGCCGGTGGGCAGCGGGGTGTCGTTGGATAGGTCGGCCATGCGCGCGCTCTAGCTGGCGCCGCCCGCGGCCTCAACTGGCGCGCGTGTCAGCCTTGGGCGGCAAGGTGAACAGGGTGAGGAAACGCCGTGCCACCGCTTCGTCTCCCGCGATACCCAGCATTTCGGCCGGTGCCCCGCCATAGACGACGGCGGCGACCGACTCGGGCGGGGCGGTGACCAGCGCCGCGCGCTCGTCCGACAGGCCGCGGACAACCCGGACCCGCCCCTTGCGGACGCGGGCGGTGAAGGGCTCGCCGTTGAGGACGAACCCGACCCTCGCCTCGAACCCGCGCGCCTTCTTCTCGTCGATCATCGTCTCGAAGCTCATCATGATCGAGGCCGGGCTGAGCGGCAGCGTGGGGTCGTGACCGGGCGAGCGCGCGGCGAAGCGGCCGAGCTCCATGATCACCGTCTTGACCTCGAGGCCCCAGTCGGTCGCCTGGTAGGCGTCGCGCGCGGCGGGCGGGGGCAGGCGGACCTTGGCCAGCAGCCCGCGCCGCTCGAGCTCCTCGAGCCGCTGGCTCAGCACGTTGGCGCTGATCCCGGCAAGATCGCGGCGCAGGTCGGAGAAGCGGCGCGGCCCGTAGATGAGCTCGCGCATGATCAGCAACGTCCAGCGATCGCCGACGAGCTCGAGCCCGTGGGCGGTTCCGCAGGCATCGTCATAGACCCGTTTGGTCTCGGATCCTGCCCGGCTGGTCACTTTTTCTAACTGCACGGTTGCAATATATGACGGAAGGGCGCAGCCTTCAAGCGTTCCGAGTCGCCGGAAGGAGGGAAGCCCATGGCGCGAATGATCTTCATCAACCTGCCAGTGAAGGACCTCGAGCGGTCCAAGGCCTTTTACGAGGCCATCGGTTTTCGCAACGAGCCCAAGTTCAGCAACGAATCCGGGGCGATGATGGTGCTGAGCGACACCATCTCGGTCATGCTCCTGACCCACGACTTCTACTCGAGCTTCCACACCCGTCCGATCGGCGACACGCACAAGGAAAGCCGGGTGCTCCTCTGCTTCTCCTGCGACAGCCGCGAGGAGGTGGACCGGATCGTCGAGACCGTCGCGGCCAATGGCGGCAAGATCGACCAGTCGCCCAAGAGCGAGGCCGAGCCGGGCGGGCCGATGTACGGCCGCGATTTCGAGGACCCCGACGGCCACCAGTGGGAGCCGATGTGGATGGACCCCGCCTTCGCCGAACAGGGCGCGCATCCGGTCGAAGAAGCGGCGGGGGCCTGAGCCATGGCCCTCGTCGATACCGCCCCGATCGAGCTCACCACCTTCGGATGGGTCCCGCCCTTCGCCCGCGGCCAGGTCCGCGACCTCCGCGTCCGCTGGGCGCTGGAGGAGATCGGAGCCGACTATTGCGTCAGAACGGTCGGCCCGGTCCCGCCCGAATATTTCCGCGAGCAGCCGTTCGGCCAGGTCCCCGCCTATCGCGAGGGCGACCTCCAGCTGTTCGAGAGCGGGGCGATCGTCCAGCACGTCGGCGAGAAGGACGAGCGGCTGCTGCCGCGCGACCCTGCGCCCCGCGCCCGCGCCATCCAGTGGACCTATGCCGCGCTCAACAGCGTCGAGCCCTATGTCATGGGCTATGCGGCCCTGGGCGCCTTCTACCCCGATGAGGAATGGGCGAAGCTCCGCAAGCCCTCCGCCCGCGCGGAACTGTCCAAGCGGCTCGACCGGGTGGCCGACTGGCTCGGCGACCGCCAGTGGCTCGAAGGCGATCGCTTCACCATCGGCGACCTGATGATGGTCGCCGTGCTGCGGATCACGGGCGACGAAGGCGGTCCGGTCGCCGAGCACCCGACCCTCGACGCCTATCGTGCCCGCGGCATCGCGCGCCCGGCCTTCCAGCGCGCGCTGGCCGACCAGCTCGCGCTCTATGCCGACAAGCCCAAGGGAGAAGCCGCATGAGCTACATCGATGGATTCGTCCTGCCCCTGCACCCCGACAAGCACGACGCCTACAAGGCGATGGCCGAAACCTTCGCGCGTGAGGCCGCCCGGCTCGGCGGGATCTCGATCGAGACGCTCGGTGACGGCCTCGAACCCGGCAAGCTCACCAGCTTCCCCCAATCGGTCCATGCCGAGGAAGGCGAGAATGTCGTCTTCTCCTTCGTCATCTGGCCCGACAAGGCGACCCGCGATGCCGGCTGGGAGAAGATCATGGGCATGCCGGAGCTTCAGCCGCAGGGCGAAATGCCGTTCGACGGCAAGCGCATGTTCTGGGGCGGCTTCAATCCCCTGGTCGGACACGACGCGCTCGACGCCTTGCTCGCCGCGCACAAGGTGGAGGCCTGAGCCATGAGCTATGTCGACGGCTTCGTCATTCCGGTGAAGCTCACCGACCGCCAGGCCTTCATCGACCATGCGCGCCACATGGACGCGGTCATGATCGAGGAGGGGGCCCTCCGGATCGTCGAATGCTGGGCCGATGACGTCTCCGAGGGCAAGCAGACCGACTTCTACCGCTCGGTCGACCGACAGGAGGGCGAGACGGTCTGCTTCTCGTGGATCGAATGGCCCGACAAGGCCACCCGCGACGCCGCCTTCGCGCGGATGATGGAGAACGAGGAGATGATGAACACGCCGATGCCATTCGACGGCAAGCGCATGATCTTCGGCGGCTTCGAGCCCGTCGTCGTCCTGGAGAAGAAGCATGGCTAATCCCCCGGGCAGCTTCATCTGGTATGAGCTGATGAGCCCCGATCCCGACGGCTCGAAAGCCTTTTATGACGCGGTGGTCGGCTGGGACATCGAGCCGAAACCCGCGGGCGAGCTCGACTATCGCATGATCCGCCGCGCCCCTGGCGGCAATGCCGGCGGCGTCCTCCGGCTCGATCCCGCGATGCAGGCCAATGGCGCGCGTCCGATGTGGCTCGGCTATCTCAACGTCGACGACGTCGATGCTTCGGTCGAGGCCGGCAAGGTCGACGGCGCCAAGGTCATCATGCCGCCCTGGTCGGTTCCCGGGGTCGGCCGGATGGCGATGATCGCCGATCCGACCGGCGGCATCGTCTACCTGATGAAGCCCGAGCCACCGGCAGGGCAGGAAGACGCCACCAGTGACGTCTTCTCGGTCGACCGGCCCCAGCACATTCGCTGGAACGAGCTGACCAGTTCGGACCCGGCGCGCGCCACCGAGTTCTACAAGCGCCACTTCGGCTGGACCCAGCAAGGCTCGATGCCGATGGGCCCGGCCGGCGACTATCTCTTCGTCCAGCATGGCGGCGTGGGGATCGGCGCGATCTCGCCCCGGATGCAGCTCGAGGCGCCGGTCGCTTGGACCTACTACATCGGCGTCGACGACATCGACCGGGCGATCGCGGCGGTGAACGAGGGCGGGGGCAAGGTCCTGTGGGGCCCGCACCAGATCCCGGGCGGCGAATACAGCCTGATCGGCCTCGATCCCCAAGGTGCGACCTTCGGTCTGGTCGGCCCGCGTCACGCGTAGGAGGAAGAAATGGACAAGCTCAGGACCTGCCTGTGGTTCGACAAGGGAGAGGCGAGGAAGGCGGCGGAATTCTACGCCGCGACCTTTCCCGACAGTGACGCGGGGACGGCCATGACGGCCCCGACCGATTTTCCCGGCGGCTCGGCGGGCGACGAGCTGACGGTCGATTTCACCGTCCTTGGCCGTTCCTTCATCGGCCTGAACGGCGGCCCGCAGTTCAAGCCCAATCTCGCCGTCAGCTTCATGGTGATGACCGAGACCCAGGAAGAGACGGATCGCTACTGGAATGCCATCGTCGACAACGGCGGCAGCGCAAGCGACTGCGGCTGGTGTCAGGATCGCTGGGGTTACAGCTGGCAGATCACCCCGCGCGTCCTGATGGAAGGGAACAGCCATCCCGACCCCGACGTCGCCAGGCGCGTGTTCGCGGCGATGATGACCATGCAGAAGATCGACCACGCCCGGATCGAGGCCGCGATCGCCGGAGAAGAGGTGAATGCGTAAGATCCGCGGCTGCGCCTTCGTCAGCCTCGACGGGGTGATGCAGGCCCCCGGCGGCCCGACCGAGGATCCGACCGGCGGCTTCGCTTATGGCGGCTGGCTGCCGCAATTCTTTGACGAGGGGGTGGGCGAGGCGATCGATGCCTTCTTCGCCAAGCCCTACGACCTGCTGCTCGGCCGGCGGACCTATGACATCTTCGCCGCCTACTGGCCCTATGTCGGCCAGGATCCGGCCGGGCACGGCGAATTGTTCGAACTGACGGGCAAGGACGAGGGCGAAGCTGCCGCCATGCAGATGGGCGCGGACTTCACCGCCGCCACCAAATATGTCGTGACCGGCGGCGAGCAGGACCTCCCCTGGTCGAACAGCGTCCGCGTGCGCAGCATCGGCGAGCTCGCCGCGATCAAGGCGGGCGAGGGCCCCGACCTCCTGATCCAGGGCAGCAGCACTCTCTATCCGCAGCTGATCGCCGCCGACCTTCTCGACCGCCTGACGCTGATGATCTTCCCGGCGATCCTCGGCCAGGGCAAGCGCCTGCTCGGCGATGGACCGGCGGCGCGGTCGATGCGCCTCCTCGACCAGAAGACGACCGGATCCGGAGCGATCGTCGCGACCTACGAGCCGGCGGGCGACATCGGGGCCAACTGGGCCGGTCCCGAGATCGTCAGCGAGCGCGAGGTCGCTCGCCGCGCGGCCATGGCGGAGGATCGCTGGTGAGCCTCATCCTCTACGGCCACGAATTCAGCAGCTACACCTGGAAGGCGCTGATCCCGCTCTGGGCGAACGACACGCCGTTCGAATTCCGCTCGGTCGAGCGCCACGGACCCGAATTCGCCGCGCTTGCCCCATTCGGCCAGTTTCCGCTGCTGGTCGACGACGGCCGGGTGATAGCCGAAAGCTCGATCATCATCGAGCATCTCGACCGCCATCATCCCGGCCCCAATCGCTGGATCCCTGAGGGCGACGAGGGGCTGCGCGTCCGCTTCCTCGACCGGGTCTTCGACCAGCGGATCATGGACACCGCCCAGCCCGCCGTCGCCAACGCGCTGCGGCCGCCCGAGCACAAGGACCCCTACGGCCTCGAACAGGCCATGCAGCGCCTGCGCCGCAACTACGACTGGCTCGAGGGCCAGCTCGCCGGGGACGGCTGGGCGGCGGGCGAGACCTTTACCATGGCCGATTGTGCCGCCGCGCCCGCGCTCTTCTATGCCGACTGGGTCGATCCGATCGGTCCCAACCGGCCGAAGCTCGCCGCCTATCGCGCTCGCCTGCTCGCCCATCCCGCGGTGTCACGCGCGGTCGAGCAGGCGCGGCCCTTCCGCCACTATTTTCCCCTCGGGGCGCCCGACCGCGACTGATCAGGCGAAGGCGGGCGCCGAGCGCAGCACGGCCCAGGCCTCGATCACCGCCGAGAGCTTGCTCTCCTGCGTCCGGTCGCCGCCGTTGCGATCGGGGTGGTAGCGCCGGACCAGGGTCGAATAGGCCTTGCGAACCGTCGACAGCTCGGCGTCCTCGCCGAGCCCGAGCACGCCGAGCGCCCGCCGCTCGCCCTCGGTGAAGCGGCTGACCGCGGGACCGGGCCCGCGCCCGCGCGCCGCGAACCGGCCGCTGATCGCGTCGAGCGGGTCCCTGAAGTCGCTCCAGGCCGGGGAGGGATCGGCCCCCGCCGCGCTGGCGAAGGCGCGGGTCGAGCGGTCCCAGCCGGCGATCGGCGACTGCGCGGCCTCGATCTCCTCGGTGCTCATGCCCGCGAAGAAATTGTAGCGCGCATTATGCTCGCGCACATGGTCGAGGCACAGCCACTGCCATTCGCCCGGCCCGTCGAAGGTCGGGGCGGTGAGCGGGGCCTTGAACTCGCCGGGCATGGCGCAGCCGGGAACGGCGCAATGCGCCGCGGCGCCTTCCACCCGGCCGTGGAACTTGGGGTTGCGGGAAGCCATCTATCCTGTCGTATCCGAGCCCGACTATATAGGCGCCATGAACGCGTCTTCGAAGGGGCCGGTCGCAACCGAAATCGAGGCTCGCCTCGAAAATGCCCTCGCTCCGACCCGTCTCGACCTCGTCGACGACAGCGAATCGCACCGCGGCCACGGCGGCTATCGCGGGGAGGGGGGCGAATCGCACTTCACCCTGCGGGTCGAGAGCGCGGCCTTCGCCGGGCTGAACCGGGTCCAGCGCCAGCGGCTCGTCTACAAGGCGCTGGGCGAACTCATGCACCATCAGGTCCACGCACTGGCGATGGAAACGAGGGCACCCGGAGAATGACCGCCGCGGCGCTCCTCGCCCTGGCGCTGCTCGTTCCCGTTCCCTTGTGGGGCCTGTGGCGGAGCCGCGCCGGCCGGCCCCAGCAAGAGCGCAAGGCGCGCTACCGGTCGACCATCGCGCTCGGCCTCGGCCTGCTCGTGGCGCTCGCGCTGGTGGCGTGGCGCGAGGGGCTCGGCCTCGCCGATCTCGGCCTCGACCCGCTCGATCGCACCGGCGCCTGGGCGCTCGCAGCCGCAGCCGCCCTGCTGGGCCTGCTCGCCCTCGGCCTGCGCTCGAGCAAGGCGCGGGAGAGACCCGACGAGCGCGCCACCGCGATGTTCCCGCAAAGCGCCGACGAAGTTCCACTCTTCGCGGCGACCATCCTCGTCGCCGGCATCGGCTGGGAGCTGCTCTATCGCGGCTTCCTCCTGTGGTTCCTGCCCCCGCTCACCGGTCTGTGGCCGGCGGTGGCGCTCGCCGGCCTCGCTTACGGCCTCGCCCACGGCTGGCATTCGGGCAGGCGCTTCGCCGCCAGCCTCGTCTCGGCGATGCTGTTCGCCACGGGCTACGCGCTCACCCACAGCCTGTGGTGGCTGATCCTCATCCACCTCGGCCTGCCGCTGCTCGGCTATCTCGGCTGGCGGCGGCTCCGGCCTGCACCCCCAGCCACCCCCGCGGAGGCCCTCGCATGACCAACGACGATCCCCGGTCGCTCAGCCTTGCTCCGGTCACCCACGACCTCGGCGGCTTCAAGGTCCACCGCACGCTGCCGCACAAGCAGCGCACCATGGTCGGGCCGTTCATCTTCTTCGACCAGATGGGTCCGGCGCGCCTCGGCGTGAACGAGGGCCTCGACGTGCGGCCGCACCCGCACATCAACCTCGCCACGGTCACTTATCTGTTCGAAGGCGCGATCGACCACCGCGACAGCGTCGGCTCGGTCCAGCGGATCGAGCCCGGCGCGGTCAACCTGATGACCGCCGGCAAGGGCATCTCGCACTCCGAGCGCTCCCCCGCCGACGAGCGCGCCGCCGGGCCGAAGCTCGACGGCCTCCAAACTTGGCTTGCCCTGCCGCAGGCCAAGGAAGAGCTCGATCCCGGCTTCGAGCACACCCCCGCCGACGCGTTGCCCTGGGTCGAGGGCGATGGCGTCCGTCTCAACCTCATCATGGGCGAGGCCTTCGGGGCCCGCTCGCCGGTCACCCAGCATCACCCGACCATCTATGCCGCCATCCACCTTGCGCCCGGCGCTGCCATCGAGCTCGACCGCGAGGCCGACGAGCGCGCGCTCTATCTCCTCGATGGCGACGCGGCGGTCGACGGCTTCAGCCTCGAGGCGATGCACCTCGTCCTGCTCCGACCCGGCACCCGCCCGGTGCTGCGCTCGGAGCGCGGCGCGCGCCTGATGCTTGCCGGCGGCGCGCCGATGGACGGCGAACGTCATGTCTGGTGGAATTTCGTCTCCAGCCGCCGCGACCGCATCAACGAGGCCAAGCGGGCGTGGAAGGCCGGCGAATTCGCGCTTCCCCCGCAGGACGACCACGAGTGGATCCCGCTTCCCGAGATTCCGCTGACGGTCAGCTATCCGTGAGGCTGTCGCGACGCGCTTCGACTTCGCTCAGCACCAACGAGCGTGTAGGGATCCGTTCGTCCTGAGCGGAGCGCGCTAGCGCGCAGTCGAAGGGCGCCAGTGCAATGGGACGCGCATGACCGACCTCACCTTCACCCGCCATCCGCTCGCCACCGGCGTCACCTTGAATGTCGCCACCGCCGGGCCCGAGGACGGCCCAGCGATCGTCTTCCTCCACGGCTTCCCCGAATCGCACCGCACGTGGCGGAAGCTCGTCCCGCTGCTGTCGGACAAATACCGCCTGATCATGCCCGACCAGCGCGGTTTCGCGGGGTCGGACGCGCCGCCGGACAAGGCGGATTATGCGACCGACCGGATCGTGGCGGACCTCTTCGCGCTGGTCGACCGGCTCGGCCTCGACGACTTCACCCTCGTCGGCCACGACTGGGGCGGGGCGGTCAGCTGGGCGGCGGCGCTCCGGAACGACCCGCGCCTCAAGCGGCTCGTCATCGTCAACGCGCCCCACCCGGTCATCTTCCAGAAGAGCCTGATCGAGGATTCCGACCAGCGCGCGGCCTCGCAATATATGAACGCCTTCCGCGCGCCCGGCTTCGAGGACTTCCCCGCGCGGATCGGCTGGGAGGCCTTTTTCGACAAGAGCTTCGAAGGCCATGTCGACCTCGCCTCGATCAGTCCCGAGGAAAAAGCCGACTATATCGCGGAATGGTCGCGGCCCGGCACCTTCGCGGCGATGCTCAACTGGTATCGCGGTGCGGGCGTGATCGTGCCGCAACCTGGGATCGAAGTGCCGCTTCCCGACTTCCTGCTTCGCGCCTTTCCGAGCGTGAAGGTTCCGACCCTCGTCGTCTGGGGAATGAGGGACAAGGCGCTGCTCCCGCTCCAGTTCGAGGGGCTCGACGCGCTGGTCGACGACCTGACCCTCGTCCGGGTCGAGGATGCCGGTCATTTCCTTCCGTGGGAGAAGCCGGAAGCGGTGGCCGGGCCGCTGCGGACTTTCCTCGCCAGCCATACGGGGGCATAGGCGCGCTCATCATGGCTGCTCCGAAGAAATCCCGCGCCCGCTCGGCCGCGCGCCTCAACGCCGTCCAGGCGCTCTACCAGCAGGAGATGGAGGGCACGCCCACCCCGATCCTGCTTCACGAATTCCACGCCCACCGCTTCGGCGCGACGATCGACGAGGCGACCCTCGTCGATGCCGAGATGGACTTTTTCGACGACATCGTCCGCGGCGTCACCGCCCGGGCCGAAGAGATCGACCGCACCGTCACCGAGCGGCTCGCCGACGGCTGGAAGCTCGAGCGGCTCGACCGCTCGATGCGCGCGATCCTGCGCGCCGGCACCTACGAGCTGATCGCCCGCCCCGACGTCACCGTCGGCACGGTGATCGACGAATATCTCGACGTCGCCCACGCCTTCTTCGACGAGAAGGAGGTCAAGTTCGTCAACGGCCTCCTCGACAAGGTCGCCAAGGACGTGCGCGGCTGAGCGCCGAGGCCGCGCTTCTCGCCCGCCTGCGCGGGCTGGCCGGCGACCCCGCCGCGCGCGGCCTTGCCGACGACGTCGCCCTCCTCGGCGACCTCGTCCTGACCCACGACACCATCGTCGAGGGCATCCATTATCTTAGCCAGGACCCGCCCGAGACCGTCGGCTGGAAGCTCGCCGCGGTGAACCTCTCCGACCTCGCGGCCAAAGGGGCGACCCCGGCCGGGGCTTTGCTCTCGCTCGCCATCGGCGGCACGCCCGGCTGGGAAGAGCGCTTCCTCACCGGCTTCGACGAGGCCTGCCGCGCCTTCGGCCTGCCCCTGCTCGGCGGCGACACGGTCGCGCTTCCGGCGGGCGCGCCGCGGGTTCTCGGGCTGACGGCGCTCGGCCGGGCTGGCGCGAACGTGCCCAGCCGCGCCGGGGGAGCGCCCGGCGACCGGCTGTGGGTGATCGGCACCATCGGCGACGCCGTGGCCGGGCTCGCCCAACTGAGGGACGATGAGGGGGCGAGCGGACCGCTGGTCGAGGCCTATCGCCGCCCGCAGCCCCTGCTCGCGGCCGGCCGCATCCTCGCCCCCCACGCCAGCGCGATGATGGACGTCTCGGACGGCCTGCTGCTCGACGCCCGCCGGCTGGCCGAGGCGAGCGGCTGCGGCCTTCGCCTGGACCTGTCCGGTGTTCCCCTCTCGCCCGCCTTCGTCTCGGCCCGCGGCGAGGATCGCGCGGCGCGCCTGTTCGCCGCCACGGGGGGCGACGATTACGCGCTGCTGGTCGCGCTCGACCCCGGAATTTCGCCCTTAACCCTTCTTCAACCGTCCTCGGTGACAATCGCCCCCGTCGGCGAGCTGACGAAGAACGGGGTCTTCGCGCTCGTCGACGACCTCGGCTCCGTGCCGCTTCCAGGACGCCTCGGTTATGAGCATAACTTATCCTGACCTGCGGCGGATCAGCATCGCCTTGCTGGGATTGCTGAGCGGCGGGATCACCGCCCTTCTGCTGGCCTAGACAGACCCGAATCGCCCCTTACAACCTCCGCTGCGACAAACGCAGATGGGGGAAAATCCACCAATGACACTTGTGCTCATTGCCATCGGCTGCGGCCTTTTGGCGGTGCTCTACGGCATCGTCACCAGCGCCCAGGTGCTTCGCGCACCGGCCGGAAACCAGAAGATGCAGGATATCGCCTCGGCCATCCAGGAAGGGGCGCAGGCCTATCTCGGCCGCCAGTACACCACCATCGGGATCGTCGGCGTCGTCGTCGCGATCATCATCTTCTTCACCCTCGGCGGGCTCAGCACCGCCGGCTTCCTCCTCGGCGCGATCCTCTCGGGCGTCGCCGGCTATGTCGGCATGAACATCTCGGTCCGCGCCAACGTCCGCACCGCGGAAGCCGCGCGCACTTCGCTGCAGGGCGGCCTCACCATGGCGTTCCGCTCGGGCGCCATCACTGGCATGCTCGTCGCCGGCCTCGGCCTCCTCTCGATCGCCGGCATCTACGGCTATCTGATCGGCCCCGGCGGCAAGGACCTTGCCGTTGAAGCCGACCTCCACACCATCACCCAGGCGCTGACCGCGCTCGCCTTCGGCGCCAGCCTCATCTCGATCTTCGCGCGCCTCGGCGGCGGCATTTTCACCAAGGCCGCGGACGTCGGCGCCGACCTCGTCGGCAAGGTCGAGGCCGGGATTCCCGAGGACGATCCCCGCAACCCGGCGGTGATCGCCGACAACGTCGGCGACAATGTCGGCGACTGCGCGGGCATGGCCGCCGACCTGTTCGAGACCTATGTCGTGACGATCGGCCTGACCATGGTCTCGATCGCGCTGCTGCTCCCCAATTCGCCCATGCTCGGCGCGCTGATGGCGCTTCCGCTGCTGGTCGGCGGGGTCTGCATCATCACCTCGATCATCGGCACCTACCTCGTCCGCCTCGGCCGCTCGGGCTCGATCATGGGCGCGCTCTACAAGGGCTTCTGGACCACCGCGATCCTGTCGGTCCCCGCCATCTACCTCGCCACGCAATATGCGCTCGGCGACATGAGCGCGGCGATCGGCGGCGGCATCGTCGGCCCGGTCGCCGAGCCCGGGATCATCGATCGGGTGACCGGCATGGACCTCTTCTGGTGCATGCTGATCGGCCTCGTCGTCACCGGCCTCTTGGTCTGGATCACCGAATATTACACCGGGACCAACTATCGCCCGGTCAAGTCGATCGCCAAGGCCTCGGAGACGGGTCACGGCACCAACGTCATCCAGGGCCTTGCGATCAGCCTTGAATCGACCGCGCTGCCGACGCTCGTCATCGTCATCGCGGTGGTCGCGACCTTCCAGATCGCGGGCATCATCGGGGTCGCCTTCGCCGCCACCAGCCTGCTCGCGCTGGCCGGCATGGTGGTCGCCCTCGACGCCTACGGTCCGGTCACCGACAATGCCGGCGGCATCGCCGAAATGGCGGGCCTGCCCGACGACGTCCGGACCAAGACCGACGCCCTCGACGCGGTCGGCAACACCACCAAGGCGGTGACCAAGGGCTATGCCATCGGCTCCGCCGCGCTCGCCGCGCTGGTGCTGTTCGGGGCCTACACCACCGACCTTGCGCGTTACTTCCCGAACCTGCAGGTCGATTTCACGCTCAGCAATCCGTACGTGATCGTCGGCCTGCTGCTCGGCGCGCTCCTGCCCTATCTGTTCGGCGCCTTCGGCATGACCGCGGTCGGCCGGGCGGCGGGCAGCGTGGTCGAGGACGTCCGCGAGCAGTTCCGCGCCGACAGCGGGATCATGGCCGGCACCAGCCGTCCCAACTATGCCCGCACCGTCGACATCGTCACCAAGGCGGCGATCAAGGAGATGATCATCCCCTCGCTGCTGCCGGTGCTCTCGCCGGTCGCGGTCTACTTTATCGTGACCGCGGTCGCGGGGCAGGCCCAGGGCTTCGCGGCGCTGGGCGCGATGCTCCTGGGCGTGATCGTCTCGGGCCTGTTCGTCGCCATCTCGATGACCTCGGGCGGCGGCGCGTGGGACAATGCCAAGAAGTATATCGAAGACGGTAATTACGGCGGCAAGGGGTCCGAGGCCCACAAGGCGGCGGTCACCGGCGACACCGTCGGTGATCCCTACAAGGATACCGCCGGTCCGGCCGTCAATCCGATGATCAAGATCACCAACATCGTGGCCCTGCTCCTGCTGGCGGCGCTCGCCGCCGGCTGATCGGAGCCAGTCCGAACACAGGAAGGCCCCGTCGGCACCCGCCGGCGGGGCCTTACCTTTTGGGCGGCGTTGTCGGGACTTGCCGCACCCTCTATGACAGGGGCGTGGAGGCTGCTCCCGACTATTATGCGATCCTCGGCGTCGGCGAGGATGCGGACGGTGCCGCCATCCGCATGGCCTACCGCACCCTCATGCGCCGTTACCATCCCGACGTGAACGCGACCGACGAGGCGGCGGCCAAGGCGATCGCGATCAACCAGGCCTATGCCTGCCTGTCGAGCGACGAGCGCCGCGCCGACTACGACCGCAGCCGGCGTCCGCCACGGCCCCGCTCGAACAGCCCCTACCGCCAGCGGACCACCCGGGTCCACCGACCGACCCCGAGCGCGCGCCCGACCTTCGTCGTCATGCCCGAGCCCGAGCCCGCACCCGCACGGGTCCGCGTTGCGATCCTCGGCGCCGCCCTGGCGGTCACGCTCGCGACCTTCGCCATGACCTCGGCCACCCCGCCCGCCATGACCCCCGAGGAGATTGCGGCGGCGCAGGCGGCCATGGCCAAGGCGGGCGCGGCGGCATGCGCCGGACCGGAGCGGGCAAGGGATCCGGCGTGCGGGGATGAGCCCGGAAACGGGCAGGACAAGACGACAACCGCGCGCTGAGGTGCGTCGCCCCCTAGAGAAATTCCGCCAGCACGAACGACACGTCCCGCGTCGCGCCGCCGCGCCGAACCGACAGGGTGACCGGCGTGCCGGGCCGCCCGGTGATCCGCCGCACCATCTCCGGCAGCGTGCCGCCGACCAGCCGGTCGCCCACCGCGATCCCCGCCTGTTTCGCGGGGCTGCCGGTGCCGACATCGGCAACGACGACCTCGCCGCCCTTTTCGTCGAGCCACAGGCCGGACAGGCCGTAGCGGTCGGCCAGCGCGAAGCCCGCAAGCGGCTGCAACCAGACGTCGCCGGCCTTGACGTCGGTCGAGAGGTTGAACCCGCGCAGCAGGTCGAGCCCGATCACCCCGTCGATCCTGCCGCCCGCCCCGCTATTGTCGTCGCGAAGAAGGATCACCGGCCGCTCGAAGGTCCGGCCCGCGAAGGCAATACGTTCGGACCGGACGAGGCGCCCGATCCCGCCCTGACCGCCGATGCCGCTGGTCCTGAGCGGCGCATAGGGCCGCTCGTCGGTCCACAGCCCGAGGCTTCGGGCGGCGTTGCGCGTCAGGCTGAGCCCGCTCGGCGCGCCGGTGTCGAGCAGGAAACGCAGGGTGCGGCCATTGACCTCCGCGTCGCCGAACAGGCGCGGCGACCCGTTGCGGCCGCCGCCGCCGCCGTCGATGCCCTTCGCCATGCGGATGAAGCCGCTGCGCGTCGCCCGCCCGCCCGGATAAAGGCGCCACTCGCCGGCCTCGAAATCGAGATCGCTGTCGAGCGCGGTCATCACCCCGGCGGCCAGCGCCCCCCGAACGGCCGAAAAGCCGCTGGTCATTCCCGCGAAGGCGACCGTGTCCTGGCGAAGCCCGCCGCCGAAGACGACGTTGCGGGCAAGGTAGAGCGGCAGGGTCGCGCGGCCCCCGACCCCGCTGCCGTCGACCATGCCCCGCTGTGACAGCTTCAGCGATTTGGCCAGCGCGTCATCGATGAAGCTGAGAAAACCGCCGGTATCGAGGAGGAAGGGGTAGGGCTCGGACCCGTCGATGGTGACGGCGACGATGACGCGCGAACCCACCAGCGCAATCCTGCTGACGAGGACGCCCGTGCCCTGGGCCGTGAGGACTTGCGGCGCGACCAATGCGCAGAGGCCGCTTGCCCCCAGCAATCCCAGCAATTCACGCCGCTGCATCGCTCACTCCCGGTCGCCTCGCCTCCACATCGCAGGCGATTGCGGCACGCCGGTTACAGCTTGCCGAACTCGCGTTCGTAGCCGGCCTGGTCGCCGCGGGCGAGGTACGCAGCCTGCTCGACCACGCGGTCGCGGGTCAGGCGGCCCTTGAAGGCGCCAAGATCGGCGTCGAGCGCTTCGACGTCCGAGGGGCTCATGGCGGCGATCTGCTCGAAGCGGCTGATCCCGCGCGCATTGAGCAGCGCGACGAGCTTGGGGCCGACGCCCTTCATCCGCTGGAGGTCGTCGGGCACGCCATGGCTGCCCGGCAGGTTCGAGTGGACGGGCGCACCGATCACCTGGCCGGTGACGTCGCTCGCTGCCGCCGCCAGCCCGTCGGCGAAACCCTCGCCCTCGCCGCCGCCGTCGTGGTCAGCGAGCCGGGGCTGGGGGACCGCACGCTCCTCGGTCACCGCCGCCATGTGCGGGCGCACCGGCGCGTCGCTCTTGCTCAGCGTCACGCGCTGCTTGGGCCGGCGGAAGACGATGAGCCCCGTGATCAGGCCGATCGCGACCGCGACCAGGATCATCGGCCAATAGGCATTCAGCAATTCAGTCATTCCCACTCATTCCATGCTCGGGATTGGCGCCGGCGGTGAAGCTCGGCGAGAAAGGCGATGAAGAGGCCGAGGCCATAGCCGGCCAGCGCCAGCAGGGCGGCCTCGACGAACAGGGGAATGGTCGGGATCATTGCGGCTGGCTCCGGCGGCGCTCGGCCCAGTAATCGACCACCGGGCTCGACGGGTCCCAGCGGACCTCGTTGACGCCGGGCAATTGCCCGATCTTCTCGACCAGCGCGCGGCGCTGGAAATCGTCGGCCGGCCCCTTGAGGATCAGCCGGCGGCTGCGCGGGCTCTCGTCCATCCGCGCCGTCACCTGCGGCAGCTCGTAATAATCGAGCAGGTTGCGGGCATGGGCCTCGACCTTGGCCTTGAGGTCGTCCGACGCGCCCAGCGGCCCATGATAGAGTTCGGCCACCCCGATCGAGGCAAGCGCGCCGGCCAGCAGCCCGAGCCTGCGGTTCATGGCCGCCGCTCCAGTTCGCGCCAGCCGATGTCGCGGCGATGGAAGCCGTCGGCGAAGTCGATCGCGTCGACCGCCTGATAGGCCCGCGCCCGGGCTTCGGCGAGCGTGTCGCCGAGCGCCGTCACCGCCAGCACCCGTCCGCCGACCGACAGCAGGGCACCCGACGCATGGCGCGCGGTCCCGGCATGGAAGACGGTGACGCCCGGCACCCGCTCGGCGGCCTCGATTGCGTCGATGGTCCCGCCCTTCTTCGGCGTGCCCGGATAGCCCTCGGCGGCGAGGATCACGGTCATGCTGTGCTGGTCGGAGAGCTCTGGCACGACCTCGCCCAGCCGGCCCTCGGCGACGCTCAGCAGCAAGGCGGCGAGGTCGCCCTTCAGCCGCGGCACGATCGCCTCGCATTCGGGATCGCCGAACCGGACGTTATATTCGATCAGCTTGGGGCCTTCGGCGGTCAGCATGAGCCCGGCATAAAGCAGACCCGAGAAAGGCGTTCCCGCGCGCGCCATCGCCCGCGCGGTCGGGCGCACGATTTCCTCCATCGCCCGCGCCTCGAGCTCGGGGGTCAAGACCGGGGCTGGGGAATAAGCCCCCATTCCCCCGGTATTGGGGCCGGTGTCACCCTCGCCGACGCGCTTGTGGTCCTGCGCGCTCGCCAGCGGGATCGCGGTCTCGCCATCGACCAGCGCGAACAGGCTCGCTTCCTCGCCTTCGAGGAATTCCTCGATCACCAGCGGCGCGCCGCCGGCCTCGCGGACCGCATCCTCGGCTTCGGCGCGGGTCATCGCAACCGTGACCCCCTTGCCCGCGGCCAGGCCGTCGGCCTTGACCACCACCGGCAGGCCGAAATCGTCCAATGCGGCGAGGGCGGCGTCGGTGTCGGCGATCCGCACGAAGCGCGCGGTGGGAATCCCTTCCGCGAGGCAGAGGTCCTTGGTGAACCCTTTCGAGCCCTCGAGCATCGCCGCCGCGGCATCGGGTCCGAACACCGCAATGCCCGCAGCGCGGCAGGCGTCGGCGACCCCGGCGACCAGCGGCGCTTCGGGACCGACCACGACCAGTCCGATGTTGCGCGCGACCGCACTCGCCACCACTTGGGCGGGGTCGGAAGGATCGATCGCAAGGCACTCGGCCCAGCGTGCGATCCCCGGATTGCCCGGCGCGGCGAAGAGCTCGGCGCAGCTTGGCGATTGCCTCAGCCCCCAGGCCAGCGCATCCTCGCGTCCGCCCGAGCCCAGCAGCAGGATATTGATGGAAGAGTATGACATGCCCGCCGGTCTCCTAGCGGAGGGAAGGCAAGGCGACAATTCGCCGCCGCTGTCGGTCGGCGAGCTTGCGCAGGCGGTCAAGCGGACGGTCGAGGACCGGTTCGGGCGGATCCGCGTGCGCGGCGAGATCTCGGGCTGGAAGCGGCACAGCTCGGGCCATTGCTATTTCACCCTGAAGGACGACAGCGCCTGCATCGACGCGGTCATCTGGCGCGGGCAGGCGGGCAATCTCGCCTTCCGCCCCGAGGACGGCGCCGAGGTCATCGCGACCGGCAAGATGACCACCTATCCGGGCCGCTCCAAATATCAGGTCGTGGTCGAGCGGATGGAGCTGGCCGGCGAAGGAGCGCTGATGGCGCTGCTCGAGCGGCGGCGGAAGGCGCTCGCCGCCGAGGGGCTGTTCGACGCGCAGCGCAAGCGGCCGCTGCCGTTCCTCCCCCCGCTGATCGGGGTCGTGACCTCGCCCACCGGCGCGGTCATCCGCGACATCCTTCACCGGCTCGAGGATCGCTGTCCGACCCGGGTCATCGTCTGGCCCGTCCCCGTCCAGGGCGAGGGGGCGGCGGCCAAGGTCGCCGCCGCGATCCGCGGGATGGCCGGGCTCGCCGAGGTCCCCGACCTGCTGATCGTCGCGCGCGGCGGCGGATCGATCGAGGACCTCTGGGCCTTCAACGAGGAAGAGGTCGTCCGCGCGGTCGCCGAAAGCCCGATCCCGGTGATCAGCGCGGTCGGCCACGAGACCGACACCACGCTGATCGACCATGCCGCCGACCTGCGCGCGCCGACCCCGACCGCGGCCGCCGAGCTTGCGGTGCCCGTCCGGGCCGAGCTGCTCGGCTTCCTCGACGAGCTCAATGCGCGCTCGCGCCGCTGCCTGACGCGGCGGGCCGGCGATGCCCGCGAACGGCTCACGCTCACCACCTCGCGCTGGCCCGCCGCCGACCATCTGCTGGGTCCCAAGCGCCAGAAGCTCGACGAGGTGGGCGAGCGGCTGCCCCGCGGCCTCGCCGCGCGTGCCCACAAGGCCGAGGCGGTGATGAACCTCACTGCCGCCCGGCTTCGTCCCGACCTCCTCCGCCAGAAGCTCGACCGATTGTCCGACAAGCTCGACGCGGCCGCGCGGATGCTGCCGATCGTCCATCCCGATCGCCCGCTTGGCCGGGGCTTCGTCCGGGTCACCGCCGCCGCCGACGGCCGGACCCTGACCAGATCCGCCGACGCGCTCGCCGCCGGCAGCCTCCGGCTCCACTTCGGCGACGGCGAGGTCGCGGCCCAGGCCGGCGAGGGACCGCCCCCGCCGCCGCCCGCGGCCAAGGTTGAGCGAAGCGGCCGGCGTCCCTATGTCGCCCCCCAGCCGAACCTGTTCGACTAGGCCGGCCAGCAAGCGAGACGAATGATGTTGATGCAGGGCAGCGGGCGCGAGGCGCGGATCCATTACATGGCGGGGACCTTCCGGCTCCTGAGCGAAGGCGACCATGTTCGCTGCGCCGTCACCGACGTCCGCATCCCGCTCGACCAGCTCCGCTACTGGAGCGTCGCCCGGCAGGAGCCCTATGTCGACGCCGCCGCCAGCCTGGTCGGCGAGGAGCGCGCCAGCCGGGCCTAGGCCGGCGGCATCTTCACGTCGAAGGCGACGGTCAGCCGCTCGCCGTCGGTGAAGGGCACCGTCCCGTGCCACATGGTCGAGGGGAAGAGCACCAGCCGCCCTGGCATCGGCTCGACCATGTCGAGCGGCGCAAGGTCGAGGCCCAGGCTCTCCTGCGGCGCGCCGAGCGTCAGCCAGCCGGCCTTGCCGTCCCCGCCCATGGCTTCGGGCAAGGCGACGTAGAGCGCCGAGCTGAACCACCCCTCCGGATGGACGTGATTTTCATGGTGCCCGCCCGCGGTGAGCCGCACCGACCAGCTTCCGGCGAAGCGGACCGGCGCGTCGCGGCGATGGCGAAGCAGCGGATGCGCGGGATCGCGCGGCGGCAAGGCGGCGACGTGCCGCGCCACCGCCTCCGCCAGCACCGAGCGCAGCGCCTGCACCCGCGGGTCGGCGCGCAGGAGCAGGTGGCCGTCGGTCTGGGTCCCCTGCCGGACCGACTGGTCGAGCGGCTGGCGGACCTGATTGTGGAGCCCGCGCAGGGTCTCGGCGAGCTCGCCGAGCGGCGGCAACTCGTCCTCGAGATCATAGATCCCGACCAAAGCGGGGGCCTCGAGCCAGGCGCTCCGGGGATCTCCGAGTAACCGCCAGGCGATGGAGAAATAGGGATAGAGGGCTTCGGTCCCGGCGGGCGAGGGGAGGTGGCCGTGGAGCGCCGCCACCAGTTCGGGCCGGCCCTGCCGCAGCCAGTGCCGGCAGCGGAAGATGGCGTGGCCGAGGTCGGGCAGGGGGCCGAGCGCGGCATAGAGGGCTTCGGCGCGCGCCACTTCGCCAAGCTCGGTCGCGATGGCCGCTTCGTCCCAGGCGAAGGCCAAGTCGGCGGGGAAGCGGGCGCGTGCCTCGCGGACCACGGCGGCGGCCTCGCTCCAGTGGCGGCTGTGCATCAGGGTGAACAGGCGGTGCTGCCACAGGTGCCGCGCCTCCGGTCGGCGCGCGAGTTCGGCGGCAATGCTGTGGTCGACCGGCGCGTCGCTTCCCGCTGCGGCGCCGAGGCGGCTGGCGAGCCAGTGGCCGGCCAGCCAGTCGGGAAAACGGGCGAGCCAGGGTTCGAGCGCTTCGAGCGCCGGCCCCGGGCCCTGTTCGGCGGCAATGGCGGCGATCGCGCCTTGCGCGATGGCGAGGTCGTCGGGCCCCAGCCGAAGTGCCGCCGCAAAGGCCGGTGTCGCCTCCAGCCCCGCCTCGAGCCGGCATTGTGCCAACCCTTGCGCGATCCGCCGGTCGGTCGGGGCCAGCCGCGCCGCGCGGGCCATTGCCTCGGCCGCCTCGCCGCATCGCTCGGCAGCGCGCAACGCCAACCCGAGCACCTGCCGCAAGCGCGCGTCGTCCGGCGCATGCGTCAGCGCATCGCGAAGCAGGAGGATCGCTTCCTCCTCGCGGCCCGCTTCGATCAGGGCAAGGCCGCGATCCGCCGTCATGGCCTGCATCAAACCCGCATCGCAGCGGGTCCGCAAGCGTGGGCCTAGTTGACCCGGCGGACCTTGATCCCGGGCATCCGGTCGATGCTCATCACATAGCTTCCAAGCGCGCCCTTGCGGATCACGACCTTGTTCCCGGGCCGCGGCTCGACGGCGACGGTCTTGCTGTCGATCTGGGTCCAGCGCGCCCCGCCCTGGAGGATCAGGAACAGGCCGCCGTCGCGGTTGCGGCCGACGCTCTCGATCACGCCGTCGAGCTGGGTGACCTCGTCCTTGCCGTCGTCGAGGATGTTGATCCGCGGCAGGCTCAGCCCGAACAGGGTGCGCTTGGTCGAGCGTACCGCCTCGCGGTCCATCACCACCACGTCGCGTTTGGCGATGCCCTCGGCGAGGCCCGCGCTTTCGCGGTCGAAGCAGGCGAGGCGCTGGGCGGGATCGGGGTTGGCGCGGCAGGCGAGCAAGCGGTCGAGCTGCGCCGCAGAAGCGGGCGCGGAGGCGGCGGGGGCGGCGGCAAGGGCCGAACCGGCACTTACGAAAATCATTACGGACGCAATTACCATCTTCCCGCTCGACATTGCTCGCTCCTCCCCAAACCCCTGATTAGCCGTGATTAATGGCCCGACTTCATAGCCAACACCATGTTGCACTTCCGCAACATAGCGCGACTGTCCGACATTGGGACCCCTCCTCAACGTTTGCACCAGTGTGACTCTCTCGCTTAGTCAGCAGGGTTAGCAAGCCTGTTTCAGCAAGCGCGATTGCTGCTGCATGCTTGGTTTTGCTGCGTGCTTGGCTGACCGGGGGCCGACATCGACCCTTCCGGACAGTAGCGAAGGGGAAGACATGATGAAGTTCGAATATCGCCAGCGACTGCTCGGCACGACCTTGCTGGTCGGCGCGAGCCTGCTCGCCACTCCGGCGCTCGCCCAGGACACTGGCGGCACCAACGTCAGCAATCCGACCGGCCCGGCGGAGGCTCAGCCGACCCCGACCACCTCGGCGGAAGGCGAGAACGTCCAGCAGGACCAGGACATCATCGTCACCGGCACCCGCATTCCGCAGCCCAACCTCGAGTCGAGCGCGCCGGTTACCGTCGTCACCAACCAGGACCTCAAGCTCCAGGGTGTGACCAAGGTCGAGGACCTGCTGAACTCGCTGCCGTCGGTCTTCGCCGCGCAGAGCTCGTCGCTGTCGAACGGCGCGACCGGCACCGCCACCGTCGACCTTCGTGGTCTCGGCGCCCGCCGCACCCTGGTGCTGGTCAACGGCCGCCGCCTGACCCCGGGTGACCCGGGCTCGTCGACCGCCGACTTGAACTTCGTGCCCTCGGCCATCGTGAAGCGCGTCGAAGTGCTGACCGGCGGCGCCTCGTCGACCTACGGTGCCGACGCGGTCGCCGGCGTCGTCAACTTCATCATGGATACCAACTTCAACGGTATCCGCTTCGACGGCCAGTACAGCTTCTACCAGCACAACAACGGTTCGAAGATCACCCCGTCGATCCTCAAGGCCCGCCAGAACCAGGGCCTTGCCGGCTACTCGTTCCCGAAGAGCAGCGTCATCGACGGCCAGACCTTCGACGGCACCGTTTCGATCGGTACCGGCTTCGACGACAACCGCGGTCATGCGCTGGCCTATTTCGGCTACCGCAAGGCGCTTCCGGTTCTCCAGGCTCGCCGTGACTATTCGGCCTGCACCATTCAGAACACCGGCGCCGCGCTGAGCGGTCCGACCCGCCTCAACCCGGCCGCCCCGCTGCAGTGCGGCGGTTCGGCCACCGCGCAGAACGCGGTCGTCTACGCCACCACCAGCAGCACCACGACCTCGACCGTCGCGGCGCTGGGTGCCGGCACGCTGACCCCGTTCTCGGCCACCCGCTACAACTTCGCCCCGACCAACTACTTCCAGCGTCCGGACGAGCGTTACACTGCGGGCGTGTTCGCGAACTACGAGATCAACGACACCTTCAAGCCGTATCTCGAGTTCATGTTCATGGACGACCGGACGCTCGCGCAGATCGCGCCGTCGGGTGACTTCGGCAACACGCTGACCATCAACTGCGACAACCCGCTCCTGTCGGCCCAGCAGCTGTCGGTCGCCTGCTCGAACACCAACCTCGTGACCGGCTTCCTCGGCAACTACCCGCTGGTCAATGCGACCAACACGGTGACCCCGGGCGCCGCTCCGATCGATTTCATCAACCCGGTCGTCGGTGCCGCCAACCCGACCTACAACCAGGGCTTCTTCCAGCTCCTGCGTCGTAACGTCGAAGGCGGCCCGCGCGTCAACGACCTCCAGCACACCGCCTATCGCGGCGTGCTCGGCACCCGCGGCGACCTCAGCAAGGCCTGGTCCTACGACGCCTACTTCCAGTACGGCCGGACCAACTACAGCCAGGTCTACAAGAACGAGTTCTCGGCCGCCCGTCTGCGCAACGCGCTCGACGTGGTCGACAACCCGAACATTGCGGGGATCCAGCCGGTCTGCCGCTCGGTCCTGACCGGTGCCGACCCGAACTGCGTCCCGTACGACGTGTTCACCGGTGCCCCGATCAGCGCCGCGGCGATCAACTACCTCTCGGCGACCGGCTTCCAGAAGGGCGCCACCTCCGAGCAGGTCGCCAACGTCAACTTCACCGGCCTGCTCGGTGAATATGGCATCAAGTCGCCGTGGGCCGAGGAAGGCTTCGGCATCAACGTCGGCGCTGAATATCGCAAGGAATCGGTGTTCCTCGACACCGACAATGCGTTCCAGACCGGTGACCTCACCGGCCAGGGCGCGCCGACCCTGCCGATCAAGGGCAACTTCCGCGTTCTCGAGTGGTTCGCCGAAGCCCAGGTTCCGATCGTCGAGAAGAGCTGGGTCTACGACCTCTCGCTCAATGCCGGCTATCGCAAGTCCTACTACAAGCTCGGCAACGGCGGTAAGTTCGACACCGACACCTACAAGATCGGCCTCGAATTCGCTCCGGTTCGCGACATCCGCTTCCGCGGTGCGTACAACCGTGCGGTCCGTGCGCCGAACCTGCAGGAGCTGTTCGCGGCGCAGTTCGTCGGCCTCGACGGTGTGACCGATCCGTGCGCGGGTCGCGTCCTCACCGCGGCGGACGTCGGCTGTCTCGCCCAGGGCCTGTCGATCGGCCAGCGCGTTTCGACCAACCCGGCGGCCCAGTACAACGGCCTGCTCGGCGGTAACCCGAACCTGAAGCCGGAGACCGCGACCACCAAGACCCTTGGTGTCGTGCTCCAGCCGCGGTTCCTGCCGCGTGCCGCCCTCACCGTCGATTACTACAACATCAAGGTGAAGGACGCGATCCAGGGTTATGGCGCCGACGCCATCCTGAACGCCTGCATCACCCAGACCACCGTCGCCTCGTCGCCGGCCGCGGTCTGCTCGCTGATCCGTCGTAACCCGGTCAGCGGTTCGCTCTGGCTGACCCCGGACGGCTACGTCATCGACACCCCGACCAACGTCGGCGGCGTCAAGACCAGCGGTATCGAAGTCAACGGCAGCTACTCGCAGCCGATCGGCGGCTGGGCGACCCTGTCGGCCAGCCTCGTCGGCACCCGCGTCATCGACTACAAGGTCGATAACGGCCTGACCGAGCAGTATGACTGCGCCGGCTACTACGGCCCGACCTGCACCGGCCCGCTGCCCAAGTGGCGCCACAAGGCCCGCCTGAGCTTCAACATGAAGAACGGCATCGGCCTCTCGGCTCAGTGGCGGCACTTCGGCAAGGTTGACGTTGAGTATTCGAACTCGAGCGACACGCTCGCGGGCAACTACTACAACTTCAACTCGACGATTAAGGCGCAGAACTATTTCGATCTGGCCGCCACGGCTTCGATCGGGAACAGCTACACCTTCCGTCTTGGTGTGAATAACATCTTCGACAAGGATCCGCCGCTGGTCACCTCGGGCTCGGGCCGCTTCGGCGCCAGCGCCTGCGCCAGCGTGACCTGCAACGGCAACACCTATCCGGGCACCTACGACGCGCTCGGCCGGTACATGTATGCCGGTGTGACCCTGGACTTCTAAGTCCCGGCGAACGCGCTAGAAGAGGGGCGGCGGTCTTCGGATCGCCGCCCTTTTTCGTTGAGGAACCGCCCGCTTCATGTCCGTCACGACCGACCACAGCAGCACCCTGCAGCAGGCCGGGCAGCTGATCCGCGCGGGGCGGCTGGCCGAGGCGGCCGCACTCGGCGAAGCGGCGCTCGGCGGCGGGTCGGACCCCGTGCTCCACGCGATGGTCGGGACGATCGCGCTCAAGATCGGACAGCACGACCGCGCCGTCGCCCACCTGGACCGGGCCCATCAGGCCAAGCCCGGCGACCAGACGATCCGGTTGAATCTCGTCGAGGCGCTGGCGGCCCTCGGCCAAGCGGAGCGCGCATGGTCGCTGCTCCCGCCGGCCACGAATGCCGCCGATGACCCTGCCCTCGCCTGGCGCGCCTATCTCGCGCAGGAGACCGGCCGCTTCGACCAGGCCGTCCCGCTCTACCGCGAGATCGTCCGCCGCGATCCCAACGACTGGTCGAGCTGGAACAACCTCGGCAACAGCCTCAACGCGCTGGGGCAGGACGCCGAGGCAGCCGAGGCGCTGCGCCGCGCGGTGGCGCTGGTGCCCGACGCCGCGCCGATCCGCCTCAACCTCGCCAACGTGCTGATCGACCTCGGCGAGGGTGAGCCTGCCCGGCAGGAGCTGCTTGAGCTGACCCGCCGTCACCCCGACGATGCCAAGGCCTGGGGTACCCTCTCCACGCTCTACAAGCGGGCCGGCCACGAGGACGACAGCTTCGACGCGCTGGCGAAGGCAGCCGAACTCGCGCCCGACGACGCCAACATCCTAACCGACTTCGGCCAGGCCGCGGCCTTCCGCAATCGCTTCGAGCTCGCCGAACAATGCTTCGAACGCGCGCTGGCGCTCGAGCCCTCGCTGTCGGGCGCCTATCTCGGGCTCGGCAACCTGTTCGAGCGGACCAACCGCGAGAAGGACCTGCCGGCACTCCTCGACCGGGCCGAGCGCCATGGCGCCTCGCCCGAGTCCCTGCATTTCCTGCGCGCGCTCAAGCTCAAGCGTGAAACCCGCTTCGAGGAAGCGCTGGCCGAGGTCGACCAGTCGATGGACGCCGTGGTCCTCCCGCGCCGGCGGCAGGTGCGCGGCCAGATCCTCGACCGGCTCGGCCGGGCCGACGAAGCGTGGGACGAGTTCAGCGAGATGAACCGGCTGTGGGAGGAAGATCCGATCGATCCCCTCCAGCGCGCCCGGACTTATGTCGAGCAGGTCCGCGGCCACATGGACGCGCTCAGCCCCGAATGGATCGCGAGCTGGCAGCACCCCGCCCCGCGTCCCGAGCGCCGCACCCCCGTCTTCCTCGTCGGCTTCCCCCGCAGCGGGAC
Organism: Sphingomonas astaxanthinifaciens DSM 22298; assembly: GCF_000711715.1. Classification (NCBI taxonomy): domain Bacteria; kingdom Pseudomonadati; phylum Pseudomonadota; class Alphaproteobacteria; order Sphingomonadales; family Sphingomonadaceae; genus Sphingomonas; species Sphingomonas astaxanthinifaciens. Next base: position 1,637,129 of record NZ_JONN01000001.1, on the reverse strand, counting down.
GACGCTCCTCGACACCATGCTCATGGGCCATCCCGATGCGCGGGTGCTCGAGGAAGAACCGTTCGTGGTGCAGGTCGAGCAGGAACTGGGCGGCTTCGACGCCTTTCCGACCCTCACCACCGAGCGGTTGGCCGAGGCGCAGGCCAGCTATTTCGCCAAGGTCGCGACGCTCGTCGATCTCGCCGGCGATCCCCTCGTGGTCGACAAGCAGCCGCTCAACCTCAACCGCGTCCCGACGATCAAGCGGCTCTTCCCCGACGCCAAGTTCATCCTCGCGCTGCGCCACCCGCTCGACGTGCTGCTCAGCTGCTACGTGACCAATTTCCGGCCCAACATGGGCATGGCCAACTTCCTCCGGCTCGACGACGCCGCCAACCTCTACGACCTCACCTTCACCTACTGGGAAAAGGCGCGCGCGCTGTTCGGGCTCGACGTCCACACCATCGTCTACGAGCGGATGGTCGAGGATCCCGCCGGGCAGCTGAAGCCGCTGGTCGAATGGATGGGTCTCCACTGGCGTGACGAGCTCCTCGACCACCAGAAGACCGCGAGCAGCCGCGGGCACATCAGCACAGCCAGTTACGCGCAGGTTGTCGAACCCATCTACACCCGCTCGAAGGGGCGCTGGCAGCGCTACGCCAAACACCTCGAGCCAATCATTCCCACGGTCCGTCCGTGGATCGACAAGTTCGGCTACGACCTCTGATGGACGAGGCGGTTGCGCAGGCGGCGGCCGCCGCCGATGCCGCGGCGGCGGCGGGCAATCTTCCCGAAGCGCACCGCCTCCTCGGCGAGGCGGCCGAGCGCGCCGGAAGCGACCCCGGCCTGTGGCTCAAATATGCCGCGATCAGCCGCGCGCTGCGCCGGCCGCACGTTGCGCTGGCGGCGGTCAACCGCGCACTCGAGGCAAACCCGCTCGATTTCACCGCGCTCCTGCTCAAGGCGAGCATCGTCACCACCCTCGACGAGGCGCATGCGGGCGAGGCCTGGGCCGCGGCCTTCGCCCAGCGGCCCGAAGGGCCGGTCGCGCCCGCCATCGAGGGGGTGCTCGCGCAGGGGCGGGCGGTCCACGACGCTTGGCTCGCCCGGCGCGAGCAGGCGCTCGCGCAGGCGATGGCGCCGGCCGAGGCCAGGGCCGGCGCGGAGGAGCAGGCGCGGATCGCTCGCTTCCGCAGCAATTCGCTTCGCCGGACCCGCGCCTATCATTCCAACCCGACTCACTTCGCCTTCCCCGGGCTGGTCGAGCACGAATTTCATCCGCGCTCGGCCTTCCCCTGGCTGGCGATGCTCGAAGCGGCCACCGAGACCATCTCGGTCGAATTGCAGGACGTGCTCGCGGCCGAGCGGACCGAGCTCGTCCCCTACATCCAGTACCAGTCGCACGAGCCGCTCGACCAGTGGCGTCCGCTCAATCACAACAAGGACTGGACCGCGGTCCACCTGTGGCGAAACGGCGAGCGGGTCGAGGCCAATGCCCGGCACTGCCCGCAGACGCTGGCGCTGCTCGAGCAATTGCCGCAGCCGCAGATTCCCGGCGCCGGGCCCAATGCCATGTTCTCGCTGCTGGCGCCCGGCACGCACATCCCGCCCCACGTCGGCTACAACAATGCGCGGCTGGTCTGCCACCTGCCGCTGGTCGTGCCCGAGGGTTGCTGGTTCCGGGTCGGGGCCGAGACCCGCCACTGGCGACGCGGGGAAGCCTTCGTGTTCGACGACACGATCGAGCATGAGGCGATGAACCCGACCGACCAGCTGCGGATCGTCTTCATCTTCGACGTCTGGCACCCCGGCCTCAGCGCCGCCGAGCGCGACGCGGTGGCGGCACTAATTTCTTGTGAAGGCGGGGCCGGGGGCGGCCTCTAGCCGCCTTTCGTCGAAAAGCCGGTTGCGGGGGCGGGCCGACTCACGTCACACTGCCCGCAGCCGTCTACCGGGAGATTAGTATCATGCTGCTGCTGACCGCGCTCGCGCTCATGTCCGCCCAGGCCGTCGATCCGGCCAAGCTCGGGCCGACCGTCTCGGCGACCAAGGACTCGGTCGACAAGACCACCGGCCGTGATCAGAACGAGGTGATCTGCGAGTTCCAGGGCGAACTCGGCTCGCGCCTCAAGGGTCACAAGGTCTGCGCTACCCGCGCCGAATGGGCCGAGCGTCGCCGCGAGGCGCGCAAGGAAACCGACCAGCAGCAGACGCTGCGCGTGACCAAGGGCAACTGACGGCGGCTCAGGCCGCCGCCGCCACATCTTCCGCCGGCGTGAGGACGAGGGCACCGTCGCCCTCGTCGACACGCACCACCTGGCCGTCGCGGACCCGGCCCGCCAAGATGGCGTCGGCCAGCGGGTCCTGCAGGTAGCGCTGGACCGCGCGCTTCAGTGGCCGTGCGCCATAGACCGGATCATAGCCGACCCGCCCGAGCCACGACTTGGCCGCGTCGGTCAGGTCGAGGACGATCCCGCGCTCTTCCAGCAGCTTGCCGAGGCGGCGCACCTGGATGTCGACGATCGGCGCCATGTGGCTCGCCGACAGGCGGTGGAACAGGATGATGTCGTCGAGGCGGTTGAGGAACTCGGGCCGGAAGTGGCCACGAACCACGTCCATCACCTGCGCCTCGACCTTGTCCGCGGGCTCGTCCTCGCCGAGGTTCGCCAGATATTGCGAACCGAGGTTCGAAGTCAGGATGATCAGCGTGTTGGTGAAGTCCACCGTCCGCCCCTGGCCGTCGGTCAGCCGCCCGTCGTCGAGCACCTGCAGCAGGATGTTGAAGACATCGCCATGCGCCTTCTCGACTTCGTCGAACAGCACGACCTGGTAGGGCCGGCGCCGCACCGCCTCGGTCAGCACCCCGCCTTCCTCATAGCCGACATAGCCCGGCGGCGCGCCGATCAGCCGGGCGACGCTGTGCTTCTCCATGAACTCGCTCATGTCGATGCGGACCATCGCGCTGGAATCGTCGAACAGGAATTCGGCGAGCGCCTTGGTGAGCTCGGTCTTGCCGACGCCGGTCGGCCCGAGGAACAGGAACGAGCCCAGCGGCCGGTTGGGGTCCTGCAGCCCGGCGCGGGCGCGGCGGACCGCGGTCGAGACGGCCTTCACCGCCTGTTCCTGGCCGATCACGCGCTTGCCGATGATCTCCTCCATCTTGAGGAGCTTCTCGCGCTCGCCCTCGAGCATCCGCTCGACCGGGATCCCGGTCCAGCGTGAGACCACGCCGGCAATGTCGTCGGCGGTCACCTCCTCGCGCAGCATGGCATTGGCCTGGCTGTCATTGGCTTCGGCCAGCTTCTTCTCGAGTTCGGGGATGAGGCCGTACTGAAGCTCGCCCGCCCGCGCGAGGTCGCCCCCGCGCTGCGCCTGCTCGAGCTCGATCCGGAGCGCGTCCAGCTGTTCCTTCAACTTGCCCTCGGCGGCGATCTTCTCCTTGTCGCCCTGCCAGCGGGTGGTCAGCTCGGCCGACTGCTGCTCGAGGTTCGCCAGTTCCTTCTCGAGGACGACGAGCCGGTCCTTGGAGCCCTTGTCGGTCTCCTTCTTCAGCGCCTCGCGCTCGATCTTGAGCTGGATGATCCGCCGGTCGAGATTCTCGATCTCCTCGGGCTTGCTCTCGACTTCCATCCGGAGCCGCGACGCGGCCTCGTCCATCAGGTCGATTGCCTTGTCGGGGAGGAAGCGGTCGGTGATGTAGCGGTTGCTGAGCGTCGCCGCCGCGACCAGCGCGCCGTCGGTGATGTTGATCCCGTGGTGAAGGGCATATTTGTCCTTCAGCCCGCGCAGGATCGAGATCGTGTCCTCGACCGTCGGCTCGCCCACGAACACCGGCTGGAAGCGCCGCTGGAGCGCGGGGTCCTTTTCGACATGCTTGCGATACTCATCGAGCGTGGTCGCGCCGATGCAGTGAAGCTCGCCGCGCGCCAGCGCGGGCTTGAGGAGGTTGGACGCGTCCATCGCCCCCTCGCTCTTCCCGGCGCCCACCAGAGTGTGCATCTCGTCGATGAACAGGATGATCTCGCCCGCGGCCTGCTTGACCTCGTCGAGCACGCCCTTGAGGCGCTCCTCGAACTCGCCGCGATATTTGGCGCCCGCGATCAGCGAACCCATGTCGAGGCTCAGCAGTTTGCGGTCCTTGATCCCGTCGGGAACGTCGCCATTGGCGATGCGCAGCGCCAGACCTTCCGCGATGGCGGTCTTGCCGACGCCCGGCTCACCGATCAGCACCGGATTGTTCTTGGTCCGCCGCGCCAGCACCTGGATCGTGCGGCGGATTTCCTCGTCGCGGCCGATCACCGGATCGAGCTTGCCCTCGCGCGCGGCGGCGGTGAGGTCGCGGGCGAACTTCTTCAGCGCGTCATAACGGTCCTCGGCGCCCTGCGTGTCGGCGGTGCGGCCCTTGCGCAGCTGCTCGATCGCGGCATTGAGACCCTGCGGATGGACGCCCGCACGGCCGAGCGCGTCGCCGACCTCGGTCCCCTTGGCGAGCGCCATCGCCAGCAGCATCCGCTCGACCGTGACATAGCTGTCGCCGGCCTTGCTCGCGACCTGTTCGGCCTGGTCGAGCAGGCGGATGGTATCGCCGTCGAGCGCCGGCGCCGAGGTCGCGCCCGAACCGGTCACGGCCGGAATCTTCGCGACCAGCGCATCGGCCTCGCGCTTGGCGGCGCGGGGATCGCCCCCGGCGGCCTGGATCAGGCCCGCGGCCATGCCCTGCTCGTCATCGAGCAGCGCCTTCAGCAGGTGGGCGGGCGCGATCCGCTGGTGATGCTCACGAACGGCGATCGTCTGCGCCGCCTGAACGAAGCCCTTGGAGCGGTCGGTGAACTTCTCGAAATCCATAAGTGCCAGCTTCCCCTCTCTTGTCCGGGGAAGATAGTGTTGCTTTTACGCCACACAAGCCCTGCGGATCAGCGCCCCGCGCTGGTCGCGGGCGGGAGCGGCGCGAGCGGGTCGCCTGCCGGTTCGGCCTTTGGTAAAGCGGTGGTCGCGGGCGCCGCGGCGCTCGGGCTCGCTGCAGGGACGGTGCGGAACACCATCCCGGACGAGGCGGCGGCGGGCTGCGTCTCCGGCGCCTTCGCCAGCACCGGTGCGGGAGCAATTTCGACCTTCGGACAGGCAAGATGCCCTTCGTCGTCGCGGCCCCAGGTGCGATACTTCCAGCTGTCCACGTGGAACCGCATCTTGGTGTAGAAGCCCAGCCCCGCATTGTAGCGCGGACCCACGACCTGGTGCTCGGCGCACAGCCGGCGGATCATCGTGTCGCGGTCGATCGGGGTCAGCGGCACGAAGTCGATCGCGCTCATCGAGCGGTGGACGCTCTCGGGCGCACCCCCGGCGCAGCGGTTGAGCCCGGCATTGCGGAACACGCTGACCGGTTCGACCGGCCCGACCCGCGGCACGACATGGTCGCGCACATAGCGGAGCGTGTTGACGATGTTGGGCCATTCGTCGGACGGCGGAATCTCGAACGGCTCGGCCCCGCAGCGGCGCCAGTCGCTCGCGGTGCGCAAGAGCTGCCAGGTCGGGGCGATGAACGCGACCCCGCTCGCCTCGAGGTAACGGTGGAACTGGCTGACGGCGCCCGCGCGCCACGGATCGCGCTGGATCCAGAAACGATAGCCCGGCTCGTCCTGCCCGGATTCGACATAGTCGGCGGCAGGGTTCCACACCGCCCGCATCGGCGGGATCGAGACGCTTTGGGTGACCGTCGCCGCCGGCCCGGTCGCGACGGGCTGGCCGGCGGACGGGGCCGCCAGCAGGACAAGGACAATCGAGGCCGCAACGTGCCGCATCACTGCAGCATAATGCATGGGAGGTTGAAAAGACACTGAACGGGGCTCACTTCGCCTCCATGAGCACCCAGCCCATCCATGTCGACCTGCCGCACAAGCTCGGTCGCGCCGAGGCCCGCCGCCGGATCGAAGCCAATATGCACAAGCTGACCAGCTTCTTCCCGGGCGGCGCCAACGTCACCCACCAGTGGCAGGGCGACCGGCTCGACCTCGGCATCGCGGCCATGGGCCAGTCGGTCGAGGCCAGGATCGAGGTCGAGGACGCGCTGGTCCGCTGCCATATCCAGCTTCCGGGGTTGCTGTCGCTGATGGCCAAGCCGATCGAGGCCGCGCTCCGCTCCAAGGGCAGCGAGCTGCTGCTCGAGGATCGCTCGAAGGACTGACGCGCTGGACCCCGCCGCCGCGGCGGCTATCATCGCGGGCCAAGGGAGACTGCACCCATGCGCCACGTCGCCATCGTCGGATCGGGCCCGGCCGGCTTCTACACCGCCGAGGCGCTGACCAAAGCGGGCGACGTCACGATCGACATCCTCGACCGGCTGCCCGTCCCCTACGGCCTGATCCGCTTCGGGGTCGCCCCCGACCACCAGTCGATCAAGGCGGTCGCCCGCCGCTACGAAAAGGTCGCTTTGACCCCGGGCGTCCGCTTCCTCGGCAACGTCCACCTCGGTGCCGACGTCTCGATCGAGGAACTGCTCCATTTCTACGACGCGGTGGTGCTGGCGACCGGTGCCCCGCATGACCGCCGGCTCGGGATCCCCGGCGACGAGCTCCCCGGGGTGATCGGTTCGGCGGCCTTCGTCGGCTGGTACAACGGCCATCCCGACTTCGCCGACCTCGCGCCCAATCTCCAGACCGAGGATGCGGTGGTGGTCGGCAATGGCAATGTCGCGCTCGACGTTGCCCGGATCCTGTCCAAGACGCCGGGCGAATTCACCGGCTCGGACATCGTTGCCCATGCCTTCGAGGCCCTCGGCAACAGCCACATTCGCCGGATCACCATCCTTGGCCGGCGCGGGCCGCACCAGATTGCGATGACGCCCAAGGAACTGGGCGAACTCGGCCACCTCGCGGCCGCCGCGCCCGCGGTCGATCCCGGGGATTTCCCGCCACAGGGCACCGATGCCGCGCTCGAGCCCGGCCAGCGCAAGTCGGTCGAGCATCTGCGCGCCTTCGCCGCCTCGCCGCCTGATGGCGCCAAGCCCAAGACCATCGCCTTCGACTTCTTCGCCAAGCCCGTCGCGATCGAGGGGGAGGGCAAAGCTGAACGCGTGATCGTCGAGCGGACCGCGCTCGATCCGCACGGCCAGGCGCGCGGCACCGGCGAGACCTATGCCATTCCCGCCGGCCTCGTCGTCAGCTGCATCGGCTACGCCTCGCCGCCCATTCCCGGCATCCCCTATGACGACAAGCTCGGCCGCTATCCCAATGCGGGCGGGCTGATCGGCGAGCGGCTCTATGCCGTGGGCTGGGCCCGGCGCGGGCCGACCGGAACGATCGGCACCAACCGCCCCGACGGCTTCGAGGTCGCCGAGGCGATCGACGCGGCCTTCCCGGCCGCAGGCGCGCCGAGCGGGCGCTCGGGTGCCGCCGGCCTCGACCGGCTGCTGCAGTCGCGCGGCTGCGACCCGATCCTGTTCGCCGACTGGCAGAAGATCGAGGCCGCCGAGGTCGCCGCCGCCAGGCTCGGGTTCGCGCGCGAAAAGCTCGTGCGCGTCCCCGATCTCCTGAAGGCGACCGGCCGCTAGGCGGCGGGCTCGGCCTCGCGCTGCTTCTCGAGCGCGTGGAGCAAGGCCTCGGCCGCGGGCTCGCTCGACGGCGGGTTCTGCCCGGTGATGAGAAGGCCGTCGGTCACGACATAGGGCTTGAACGTCTCGCCCTTCGAATAGTCGCCGCCGAGCCGCTTCAGCTCATCCTCGAGAAGGAAGGGGACGACGTCGGTGAGCTTGACCGATTCCTCTTCCTCGTTGGTGAAGCCGGTGACCTTGCGGCCCTTGACCAGCGGGCTGCCGTCGGGGGCGGTGACGTTCTTGAGCGCGGCGGGGGCGTGGCAGACCAGCGCGACGGGCTTGCCGTCGGCCAGCGTGGTCTCGATTACGCGCTTGGAGTCGGTGTCGTTGGCGAGATCCCACATCGGGCCGTGGCCGCCCGGATAGAAGACGGCGTCGAAACGCGACGGATCGATGGTGGAAAGCACCTCGGTCGCGGCGAGCTGGGCCTTGGCAGCCTCGTCCTTCTTGAAGCGCTCGGTCGCCTCGGTCTGGGCCTCGGGCTCGTCGCTCTTGGGGTCGAGCGGCGGCTGCCCGCCCTTGGGCGAGGCGAGCGTGATCGTGTGCCCGGCGTCCTTGAGCACATAATAAGGGGCGGCAAATTCCTCGAGCCAGAAGCCGGTCTTCTTGCCGGTATCGCCAAGCTGGTCGTGGCTGGTGAGGATCATCAGGATATTCATTGGTCGAGGCCTCTGTCGGTGGAGATGGGACGGCTCACTTGGGACGCGCCGTGCCGCTATCAGCGCAGGATGCGACAAGAGGTTGCATCCCGCCGAACCGCCGCCTAAAGACCGCCCCGCCTTGGCCCCCGCGTGAAAGCGCGAGGGCCGGTCGGGGAGTAGCTCAGCCTGGTAGAGCACTGTCTTCGGGAGGCAGGGGCCGGAGGTTCGAATCCTCTCTCCCCGACCACTTTTCTGTCGCCCTAGCGCGCCCGGATGAAGGCGCGGATGTCGCGGGCGAGCTTGGCGCGGTCTTCGTCGCGGACGTACATCATGTGGCCGGCATCGTAATAATGCCAGGCGATGCGGTCCTGCGGGATTCCGGTGCGCGACAGGCTGTATTCGGCGCCGAAGAAGGGCGTCGCGAAATCGTACCAGCCCTGGCCGACGAACACCCGCAGTCCGCTGTTCTCGCGCAGCGCGGTGCCGATGTAGGGCGCGACACTGAGATAGGCCGAACGCCCGCCCCCGCCGAGTGACCAGTCCCACGGGCCGACGCTCCCGATCGCCTGATATTCGCGGTCGGTCCGGAACCCGAGCGCGCCGCGCTGCCAGCTGTTGACCGCGGCGGTATAGCCCGCGTCGATGCCGTAGAAGCTGGGATCATTGTCCGGGCTTTCCCCGGCCGAGTCATAATCCTTGCCGGTATAGCGAGTGTCGAGCCGGCCGATGGTCAGGCCCCGGTCGCGCAGCAATTCCTTGTAGAAGCGGTCGGGGGAGACCCGCAGCTCCGCCCGGTCGAGGAAGCTCTCGCTGAGCCCGATCAATTGCGACAGGCGCGCACGGACCGCGGCCCGCTCTTCCGAGCTCGCTTTCTGCCCCTTGAGGAGGAAGGCGGCGTAAGGCCCGATCGCGAACTGGCGCGCCTGTTCGGCCACCTCGGCGGCGGGTGTCCCGGCGAGCCCCTTGCCGTGATAAGCGGCGGTGGTCGCCATCGAGGGCAGGGTGGTGACGAACCCCATTTCGTTCCCGGCCACCTCGGATTCGGCGCCGAAGTCGAGAATGGTTGAGATGAGGATGATGCCGTTCAGCGCGACGTCGTTGTAGGTCTGCCCCTCGAGCTCGTTCACCACCGCCGCCGAGCGCGTCGTCCCGTAGCTTTCGCCGCCGAGGAACTTGGGGCTGTTCCAGCGGCCATTGTCGTTGAGCCAGCGCCGGATCACCTGTGCGACCGCCTTGGCGTCCTGGCTCACGCCATAATAATTCTTCGGATCGGCCCCCGGCAGCAGCACCGAGAAACCCGTGCCCGGCGGGTCGATGAAGACGAGGTCGGTGACGTCTAGCAGGCTGTCGGGATTGTCGAGCAGCGGATAGGGCGGCGCGCCGTCGTCACGCGCGTCGGAAGGAATCGCGACCCGCTTGGGCCCGAAGGCGCCCATCTGCAGCCATACCGAGCCCGAGCCCGGCCCGCCATTGAACAGGAAGGTGACCGGCCGCGAAGGATCGCGCGGCTCACGGACATAGGCCGTGGTGACGATCGCCGCCTCGGGCACGCCCTCCTTGGACTTGAGCACGGTCTCGCCGATCGTCGCGGAATAATTGACCCTCTGCCCGCCGAAGCTGCCCTGGTGGCGCGTGGTGACCACCTGCGGGACATAGGCGCGCGCCTCGGCCTCGGCCTTGTCCTTGTCCTGCGCCTGCGCCGCCGCCGGCACCGCCGCCAAAGCGAGCGCCAGTGCCCCCGTCACAAACTTCATGCACGCACCCCTGTTGTTGTCGGCCCCGTCCGCTCCCTAGCGGCGCGGCTTGCGGAATTTGTAGAAGAAGCGGTCGGTCTGGCCGCGGATGGCGGGATCGAACACCAGCTTGCTGTGATCGTCGGCCGGATTGGCCAGGAGCGGGCTTTCCGCTTCCAGCCGGAAGCCGGCGCGCTCGAAATCGGCGCGCACCACCGCCGGATCGATCCGGTGCAGCTTGTCGACGATCGCGCGGGTGTCCCCGGCCGGCCCGACATGGTCGATCACCCCGACCACCGCGCCCGGCCGCATCGCCGCATAAAGCCCGCGAGCGAAGCCGGCGGGGTCGGTGCGCGGGATGCCGTACTTGGCCGATTCCCAGTAGAGGTCGTGATAGCTGAGGTTGATGAGGGCGAAGTCGTAGGCGTTCGCGGGCGGCGCGAAATTCTCGAACGGATAGCGCGCGAGGGTGACCCCGGGCGAGGCGGCGATCAGGGCATCGAGTTTGGCCTTCTCCTCGCCCGCCTTGTAGAATTGTTCGGGCTGGAAGGCGGTGACGCTGCCGCCCGGGCCGACCACGGAGGCCATGAGCCGGGCCCAGTAGCCCGAACCGGTGATGAGGTCGGCAGCACGCATGCCCGGGCGCAGCCCGAGAAAGGCGAGGGTCTCCGCCGGCTTGCGGCTCGCGTCGAGCTTGCGCTCTTCGTCGGCGCGCGCGGGATTGGCGACCGCGGCGGCATAGACGGGCGCGAGGTCGACGCTGGTCGGACCAGTGGTGGCGCAGGCCGTGAGCACGAGCGACGCGGCGGCGAGAAGAGCGAAGGCTTTCATCCTGTTTCCCCTGTCGACGGCACGCAGCGGAGCGCGCCCGCGGGGGCGAGGCTAGTCGCGCTTCGACCAACGCGCCAGCGGGAGTTGCAGGCGGCCGCTAGCGCCGCGCGCGCTTGTTCATCCGCATCTGCTGCTGCTTGCCGAAGCGTGTCTTGCGGGTGCCGGGCTTGCCCTCGGTCGAATGGCCGACCCGCGGCGCCGCTCGCTCGTGGTCCGGAATCCCGAGCTCGTCTTCCTCCAGCTTGCGGATCTCGTCGCGCAGCCGGCCGGCTTCCTCGAACTCGAGATCGGCCGCTGCCTTGCGCATCCGCTCTTCCAGATCCTTGATGTAGGCGCGCAGATTGTGGCCGACGAGGTGCGGTGTCTCGGGATCGCCGGTATCGACCACCACCCCGTCGCGGGTCGAGACATGGGCGATGATGTCGCTGATGTCGCGCTTGATCGTCGCCGGGGTGATTCCGTGGAGGCGGTTATATTCCTCCTGCTTCTCGCGGCGCCGGTTGGTCTCGTTGAGCGCGCGCTCCATCGAGCCGGTGATCCGGTCGGCGTAGAGGATGACCTTGCCTTCGACGTTGCGCGCCGCGCGGCCGATGGTCTGGATGAGGCTCGTTTCCGAGCGCAGGAAGCCTTCCTTGTCCGCGTCGAGGATCGCGACCAGCCCGCACTCGGGAATGTCGAGGCCCTCGCGCAGGAGGTTGATGCCGACCAGCACGTCATAGACCCCAAGCCGGAGGTCGCGGATCAGCTCGATACGCTCCAGCGTCTCGACGTCCGAGTGCATGTAGCGGACCCTGAGCCCCGCCTCGTGGAGATATTCGGTGAGGTCCTCGGCCATCCGCTTGGTGAGCGTGGTGACGAGCGTGCGATAGCCCTTCTTCGCGGTCGCCTTGGCCTCGGCGACGAGATCGTCGACCTGGTCCTCGACCGGCTTGATCTCGACCGGCGGGTCGATGAGGCCCGTCGGGCGGATGACCTGCTCGGAGAAGACGCCGCCGGTCTCGTTGATCTCCCACGGCCCCGGGGTGGCCGAGACGAACACCGACTGCGGGCGCATCGCGTCCCACTCGTTGAAGCGCAGCGGGCGATTGTCGATGCAGCTCGGAAGCCGAAAGCCATATTCCGCGAGCGTGATCTTCCGCCGGTGGTCGCCCCTGGCCATCGCGCCGATCTGCGGCACGGTCTGGTGGCTTTCGTCGACGAACAGCAAAGCATTGTCGGGGAGATATTCGAACAGCGTCGGCGGCGGCTCGCCCGGCAGGCGGCCCGTCAGGAACCGGCTGTAATTCTCGATTCCCGCGCACGAGCCCGTAGCGGCGATCATCTCGAGGTCGAAATTGGTCCGCTGCTCCAGCCGCTGCGCCTCGAGGAAGCGTCCTTCGGCGTTGAGCTCCTTCAGCCGCTCCTCCAGCTCGTGGCGGATCGCGTGGCTCGCCTGCTTGAGCGTCGGTCCCGGGGTCACATAGTGCGAGTTGGCGTACAGCTTGACGCTGCCGAGGCTCGCGGTCTTCTTGCCGGTCAGCGGATCGAACTCGACGATGTCCTCGATCTCGTCGCCGAAGAAGCTGATCCGCCAGGCGCTGTCCTCATAGTGCGACGGAAACACCTCGAGGCTGTCGCCGCGGACCCGGAAGTTGCCGCGCGCGAAGGCCGCGTCGTTTCGCTTGTACTGCAGCGCGACGAGCTTGCGGACGATCTCGCGCTGGTCGGCGCTCTCGCCCTTCTTGAGGCTGAAGGTCATAGCCGAATAGGTCTCGACCGATCCGATGCCGTAGAGGCAGCTGACCGAGGCGACGATGATCACGTCGTCGCGCTCGAGCAGCGACCGGGTGGCCGAGTGGCGCATCCGGTCGATCGCCTCGTTCACGCTCGACTCCTTCTCGACATAGGTGTCGGTGCGGGGGACGTAGGCCTCGGGCTGGTAATAATCGTAGTAGCTGACGAAATATTCGACTGCATTGTCGGGAAAGAAGCTGCGGAACTCGCCGTAGAGCTGCGCCGCGAGGATCTTGTTTGGCGCGAGGATCAGCGCCGGGCGCTGCGTCGCCTGGATGATCTGCGCCATTGTGAAGGTCTTGCCCGAGCCGGTGACGCCGAGCAGCACCTGGCTCTTCTCGCCGCCTGCCATGATGCCTTCGACCAGCTCGCGGATCGCGGTCGGCTGGTCGCCCGCGGGTTCGTAATCGCTCTTGAGGACGAACGGCCGGCCGCCTTCCGCCTTGTCGGGCCGCGCCGGCCGGTGCGGCACGAACTCCTCGCTCGTGTCCGGTTCGGCGAGCGACGTGCGGATCTTGATTTCCATCCCCCGAATATGGGGATGGAGGCCCCGAGCGGCAATCGCCCGGGGCCTCTCGCGTGACTAGAAGTGGACCGCGCCGCCGAAGGACAGCACCACCGCCCGCGCCTTCTCGAGCTGGCCCGAGGTCAGGATCACGGTCTGCGCCGGGGTGCCGACATAGGCCGCGGTCGGGCGGTCGATGCTCGCCTTGGCGAAGTCGACGTAATTGGCGGCGGCGTCGAGCGTGATCGCCTTGGTCACCGCATAGCTGCCGCCCAGCCCGAAGTTCCAGCGGTTGCTGTCGGGCACGCGCGCGTCACGCTGGCCGTCGCGGGTCGGGGTAAGCGCCCGCTGCACGCCGGCGCGCAGCGTCAGTTCGGGCGAAACGGCATAATCGACGCCGCCCGCGAGGCTCCAGCTATTGCGATAGTTCTGCGGCAGCGCCTGGTTGACCGGCGCGCCGAGCGCGATGTCGTCGAACTTCTTCCACCCGAAGCGGACGAACTGCGCGTTCAGCGTCAGCTGGTCGGTCGCCTTGTACCGGCCCGCGACGATGATCTGGTCGGGGGTGCGGAAGGTCGCCGAAATGTCGCTGAGGCTGACGTTCGAACCCGCCAGCGGGCCGACCAGTCCGCTGACGCGAAGGTCGCCGGTCAGCTTGTGGCGGACCGAGGACTTGTAGGCGAGGCCGAGCGTCGCGCGCTCGTTGTGGAGTTGCAGGCCCGCGCTCCAGCCGAAGTCCCAGCCGTCGCCCTTCAGCCGCTGGCTGCCGTCGGCCAGCAAGGGCGAGAGGTTGGGCAGCGCGTTGCTCAGCGTCGCCTTGGCATATTCGATGTTGAGCGCGCCGCCGATCCGCAGATTGTCGGTCACCGCGACCCCGATCGAGGGCTGGACGTCGATGGTGCGCAGGCTGGTCTTGTCCGCGCTGTAGCGGGTCCAGCTGTCGGCATCGTAATCGGTGGTGAAGCTGAACGGCGAGCTGATCGCGAGGCCGAGCGCGACGCGGTCGTTGAGCGGCACCGCGATTGAACCCGAGGGCAGCGCGCCCTTGTTGATCGGGTTGCTGGCGACGGGATCGCCGCCGACCGATGCGGCAAGCTGGCCCGGACGGACGATGCGGGTGCCGGTGTCGACCACCTTGCCATGGGGCAGGATCAGCGAGACGCCGAGCGCGCCGCTGGCCCTGGTCTCGCCGCCGATCGCGGCGGGGTTCCACCACAGGCTCTGCGAGCCGGTGTCGGCCGCCTCGCCCGAAAAGGCCCGGCCCGCGCCGCGCACCGACTGTTCCTGGAGATAGAAGGCCTGGCCGAAGGCCGGGGTCGCGCCGAAGGCGAGGGCAAGGGTGGTCGTGGCGGCGAGCGCCGCAAATTTACGCGAAATCATTGGTCGGTCTTTCGTTGTGATCAGCGAATTCGGGTCCAGCTCTGCGTCTTGCAGAGCGGGACGAAGATGCAGCCGCGGACCTGGAGCCGGTTGCCGGCCGGGGTCAGTCGCGCGCTGTAGGTCTTGCCGTCCTCGGCATTGTAGATCTTGCCGCCGTTCCAGACCGCGCCCTCGGGCTTGAAGCCGCTGAGGATCAGCAGGCCCTTCAGGGGCCGACCGCGCAGGGCCGCATTGCTGTTGTTGACGTCTTTGAGGTTGGGATCGGCCTTGAGCCCGTCCGAGGTCACCAGGCGGCCACAGACCGAGGCGCCGCAGCGGCTGATCTCGACGATCCCGTTGCGGGTCTCGGTCTTCCACAGGCCGAGGACCCCGTCCGAAGCGGCGGGCGACGCCGCCGCAAGCGCGGCAGCAGCGAGGATAAGCGACATGTTTTCCAAGTCTTTCGAGCGATTTGGGAGAGGAGGGGGTTCCTCTACCGAACGAGGGGCGACTGAAAGCCCCGGCCGCATTGGTCAAGCAGTTGCGCGACCAACGTATGGAGAAAGCGACGAACGGTGCGGCTCAGCCCGCCGTGACCCGCTTCTCCGCGGCCATCGTCGCGATCAGCGCTACCGCCTCGTGCGCGCTCGTCGCCGCGCTCTCCTGCCACAGGCCGACGTAGGAGAGGTGCTCGCCGGCGAAGACGATCGGGCCTTCGGGCCGCGTCAGCTCGGTATAACGTGGGCCGCGGCGGACTCCCGGCGCCGTGTCGTCGAAGTCCGGACCGACCGCCCCCACGCCGTAGGACCAGGGCACCAGCCCCCAGTCGACCGCGACCGGGCTGGCGAGCAGCTGGCCCCGGCCCGGATGAAGGGCCTCGACCGACTCCCGGCTGAGGCGGATCTGCTCCGCCACCGGCAGCTTGGCGAACGCATCGGGATTGTCCTGCCGGGTCCACCCCGCGACATAGGCGCCGACGAGCACCCCGCGGGCGCTGCCCAGGCCATGGCTCGGATAGATGACATTCTCGTTCGGCCGGTCGGTCCAGGCCAGCCCGCCATAGACATGGTCGTCCCGCTCCCAGAAGCGCGGGGCTTCGAACGCGACCTTGCAGCTGCCGAGATAGGGCACGTCCTTGAGCGCGGCCGCCTTGGCGGGCGCGAAGTCGCTCGGGATCTTCGACAGCGTCGTGGTCGGCAGCGCGCAGACGCAATAATCCGCGCGGGTCACGCCGCTCTTGTGCTCGATCCTTACCCCATCGCCCTCGCGGCGGATCGCGCTGACCGGTTCGCCCAGCCGCGCCTTGCTCCGCAGCGCGTCGTGAATGGCGTGCGCGATCCGGTCCATGCCCCCCACCGGCTGCATCATCGTCGCCTGCATGTCGGTGATCTGCTCGAAGATGTGCGGCAGCACCGCCGCGCGCGACGGCAGCGCCTCGCGCAGGGTCAGCGGATCGTAGAATTCGGCCGGGTGGTCATAACCGCCGGGCAGCGTGCGATAGCCGTCGCGGGGATTGGGGACGACCCTGCCGTCCTTGCCCAGCCCGGCGTAGAAATCGAGAAACTGGCGGAATTCCTTGAGCTCCTCCGCCGGCATGACGTCATCGAGCGCCTTGCGGTCGATCGCCTTGGCAATGAGCTCGCCGAGCCGGCTCTGGAAGTCGAACAGCATCCGGCCGCCCTTCACGACCTTGCCATTGAAGTCCCAGCTCGCCGAGCGATTGGCGTTGACGAAGGGCTCGAGCGCGACCCCGAACTTGCGCGCATAGCCGAGGATCACATGGTGGTGCGACGGCAGCCGCGCCGGCCCCGCGTTGAAATAGAGCCCGGGCGAGAAACTGGCGCGCTGATCGGCGCGGCCGTCCATGACGATCCGCTCCTGCCCGCGCATCGTCCAGCTGCGTCCCGCAATCCGGTCGCGCGCCTCGAGCAAGGTCACCCGGTAGCCCGCCTGCTCGAGCTCGTAGGCCGAGACCAGGCCGGCGATCCCGGCGCCGAGCACGACCACACTGGGTCCCTTGCCGGGCGCCCTGGGGAGCGCGAAGTCGGCCGCCTTGGCCGGGGTCCCGACCGCCAGCCCGAGAAGCTGCATCGCCCCGTAAGTGGCACCAAGCCCGGCCGTGCTGCCGATCCGCAGCAGGATCTCGCGACGCGAAACGCTCATCGGCCCCAAGCTCCTATCTGGCGGCGGTGACCTCGATCTCGACGAGGAAATCGGGGTCGTAGAGCCCCGCGATCTGGACGGTGGTGCGCGCGGGCTTGTTGGGCTGCGCGGCGGTCCCGAAGCGTTCGCGATAGGCCTTCATCATGCCTGCGAAATCCATCTTCGGCTGGCCCGGCGGCGCGACCAGGAAGACGCGCATCATGACGACATCGCCCATTCCCAGACCTTGCGCAGCGAGTGCCTTGTCGATCTTGGCGAGGATCGAGCGGGTCTGCGCCTCGGTATCGCCGTAGCGCCCGGGCGCGCCTACCGGCGCCTTCTCATCGAGGATGTCGGGAACGGTCCCGCTGACATAGACGATGCGCGAGCCCGGCGGGACGGAGACCGAGCCGGCGATCGGCGCCTCGGGCGTGCCGATCCGGGTCGGCGCGGCGCTGGCCGCTCCCCCGAGCATTGCCGCGACGCACCCCAACACAGCCAGCTGCCGCATGGTGACCTCCCCCTGTCACCCGCAGGCGTATCACGTTTGTCGGTCCGCTACATCCCCGCCGCGCAGGCCAGGGTGAAGCCGAACTCGGGCGGGGCGGGCTCGGCTGGCGGCAGGAGATACTGGAGCGCCTCGGGCGTCTCCTGCTGGTAGATGGTGGCGTGGGTCAGCTGCGGCCGGGGCGCGAGGCAGAAGGGCAGGGCCTTCGCCGTCAGCCCCGCGACCAGCCGCGCCATCGCCGCGGGTTCCTCGCTCTGCTCCTTGGCGAAGGCGAGGAACAAGGGGCGCCCCTGCTGGCCTTCCCCAAGCCTGGCCGCCGCCGTCAGCGACAGGGCCTCTTTGTCCCACCACAGGCTCGGATCGATCGCGCCATAAGCGTCGAACAAGGCAGGCTCGGCGAGATAGGTCTCGACCGCGAAAAGCCCCGCCAGCGACTCGCCCAGCAGCGCCGAGCGACCATTCGTGCGGTACCGCCGCTCGACGAACGGCTTGACCGTATCGCGCAGGAACGCCCGGAACTTGGCGCTGTCGCCCGCGGTCGGATAGCGCTTCACCAGCGCGGGATCGCGGGTCGGGCCGACCAGCTCGCGGCGCCGGTCCCTGGTCTCGATCCCGACCACGATCGCCTCGGCCGAGCGGCCCCAGATCCCGCCCAGTTGCACCACGCCCGCGACGTGCAGCAGGTCCTGGTCGACCCCGCCGTCAATCAGGTAGAGCACCGGATAGCGCTTGGCCGGCGCCTTGGCGTAGCTCGCCGGCAGGACGATGTTGATCGTCCGCATCTCACCCAGCGCCGCCGATCGCAACTGATAGGAAGTGCCGAGGCGGATGGCCGTCCCCGCGGGCGGGAATTTTGCGGGAGCGGCGAGGGCAGGGGCACTGCACAGCAGCGCCGCGGCAAGGAGAAGGGCTCGGATCATCGGCCCTTGTCCCAAGCGGTGCCGCTATCCGCAAGCCATCGCCATTTGCCCGAAGGCCCGACTCTGATACGGCTGCGGGCGGGACGAACGCCGTCCCGTGTCTGCGTGCACCGTTAGGCTGGGGGGCCGGCGCCGCATGATCTTCAACTCGCTTACGTTCGTCGTCTTCTTCGCCATCGTCTTGGCGCTCCACAACCTGCCCTTCAGCTGGCGCCAGAAGAAGCTCAACCTGCTGGTCGCGAGCTACCTCTTCTACGCCGCCTGGAACCCGCCCTTTGTCATCCTCCTGTGGGTCTCGACCGTTGTGGACTGGTGGGCGGCGCAGTGGATGGTCCGGTCCGAGCGCCAGTCCACCCGCCGCGCGTGGATGATCATTTCGGTGGTCGTGAACCTCGGCATGCTCGGCTACTTCAAATACGGCAATTTCCTGCTCGAAAATTTCACGCTCGCCGTGAACGCCGCGGGGATCGCCTACCAGCCGCACAAGTGGGACATCATCCTTCCCGTCGGGATCAGCTTCTACACCTTCGCGACCCTGTCCTACACGCTCGACGTCTATCTCCGCCGCGCCCAGCCGGCGAAGCACTTCCTCGACTACGCCCTGTTCGTGACCTTCTTCCCGCATCTCGTCGCGGGACCGATCATGCGCCCGACCGAGCTCGTCCCGCAGTTCGAGCAGCCGCGCCGCGCCAGCGCCAACATGATCCTGTTCGGGCTGACCCTCCTCACTATCGGCCTGTTCCAGAAGGTGGTGATCGCCGACGGCCTGCTCTCGCCCATCGCCGAAAGCGTGTTCGACAGTCCCAAGGTCCCGCTGACGCTCGACGCCTGGGCGGGCGTGCTCGCCTTCGCCGGGCAGATCTTCTGCGATTTCGCGGGCTATTCGACCTCGGCGATCGGCATCGCGCTGGCGTTGGGTTTCGCCATGCCCGACAATTTCCGCTTTCCCTATGCGGCGGTCGGCTTCTCCGACTTCTGGCGACGATGGCACATCACCTTGTCGTCATGGCTGCGCGACTATCTTTACATTCCGCTGGGCGGCAACCGGCACGGCCCAGCGCGGACCTACATGGCCTTGATGGGGACCATGCTGCTGGGCGGACTATGGCACGGCGCGGCCTGGACCTTCGTGGTCTGGGGCGGCCTCCACGGCCTCTACCTCTCGGTCGAGCGCTGGCTGAAGGGCCGCTTCGGCGGGTGGCGCCCCACTAAGGCGCAACTGTTCGGCCTCGCGATCCTCACCTTCATGGCGATCAACGTCACCTGGGTCTTCTTCCGCGCCAAGACCTTTGCGGGCGCGGGCACGATTCTTGCCAGCATGGCCGGCCATGCCCCGGGCGGCGTCCCGCTGCTGCCGGGCTTCGACCTCCTCGCCGCCTTCACCGTCATCGCCGCCATCTTCCTTAGCCACTGGGCGATGCGCGACACGACGCTCGAAGCGGTGATCCAGCGCACCTCCGCCTGGGTCCTGGCGCCGCTGCTCGGCCTCATGGCCTTCCTCGTCATCATCGAACAGGGGCGCGGCAATGCCTTCATCTATTTCGCCTTCTGAGGGCTTGCCGCCGGTCGGCACCATCCACGAGGGCGCGCTGCCCAAGGGACTTCGCCTCACCGCCAGCGATCGCCCGGGCCAGGCCCAGCCCGTCCCCACCCGCGACATCCCGACCCGGCCGTGGCGCGCAATCGCGCTCGCCGCCTTGATCGTCATGGTTGCCTGCGTCGCCGGCTGGGAAATCTGGGCGCGATCGGCAGGTCTGCGCACCGCCGACATCGGCGACAGCCCGCAGAAATGGGCGGAAATGCGCGCCAGCGTCAAACCCG
Organism: Sphingomonas astaxanthinifaciens DSM 22298; assembly: GCF_000711715.1. NCBI lineage: Bacteria > Pseudomonadati > Pseudomonadota > Alphaproteobacteria > Sphingomonadales > Sphingomonadaceae > Sphingomonas > Sphingomonas astaxanthinifaciens. The sequence continues at coordinate 1,617,329 of NZ_JONN01000001.1, read as the reverse complement.
ACGACCTCGTCATCGTCGGCGACAGCCGGATCCTGTTCGACACCGACCTCGCGCACTTCCAGCGCCTCACGGGCGTCTACCCCAAGCAGCTCGCGATCCACGGCACCAACGGCCGCAACCTTCTCGAGAACATCGCCGCCGACCCCGCCTACCGCGGCCTGCTCCTTGTCGGCATGGCCGACACCAGCTACTTTCGCCCGGTCAAGGCGGGGGCCGGGGTCGGCGCGCCGTGGATCGACGGCTATGAACGCAACCGCGAACCGAGCCAGGTCACCGGCCTCACCCTCGATCGCTGGCTCCAGCAGCTCTTCGCCTTCCTCGACGAGGATATGCGCCTCAGCCGCCTGCTGTCGCGCGTCGACCATGGCTGGAGGAAGGGCGTCGACAGCCCCTATGACGACGTCTGGAAGGTCGACGAGAGCTTCCCTGGCCGCCAGCGCTTCATGTGGGGCGAGATCGAGAAGCCCGGCTATCTCCAGACCCAGGCGCGGCTCGCCTGGGGTTATTTCAAGGGCGATCCGGGAACGCCCCAAGGCATTGCCGAGGTGATCGCGCGAAGCCGCACCGCGGTCACCGGCATCCGCGCCCGCGGCGGCGAAGTGATCTTCATCCGCCCGCCCTCGGCCCCGCCGCTCCGGGTCAACGAGGAAAAGCGCCTGCCCAAGGCGAAAGCGTGGGAGGCGCTGCTCGCGCAGGTCCCCGCCAAGGGCATCCACGCCGACGACCTCCCGGCCGCGCAAGGCCTCGACATTCCCGAATACAGCCATCTCAGCCGGACCTGCGCAACGGTCTTCACCGACGCCTATGTCCGCCGGCTGGTCACGCTGAACGATCGGGTGCGGCTGCGCGCCGACGCGCCGCCACCGCTTTCGACCGCCAATTGCAAGGGGCAGCTCGCGGGGGCACCGCTTCGCCCCAATTGACGTTGTGGGCCTGATGGACGAAGATCGCTGCTGGCTGTGCGACCGCCCGCTCGGAGCCCGGGCCGAACGCCACCATCCGGTGCCGAGAAGTCGCGGCGGGCGCGACACGCGGCCGGTCCACCCCATCTGCCACCGCGCGCTTCATGCGACCTTCGGCAACAAGGAGCTCGCGCGGATCGGCGACGACCGGCCAAAGCTTGCCGCCCATCCCGAACTCGCCCGATTCCTCGACTGGGTCCGGACCAAGGACCCCGATTTCCATGCGCCGACCCGGCGGCGCCGGCCCTAGGCCTCGACGGCCCCGTAATCGGACGGGGTCCGCCGCGTCTCGCCGATGTCCGCGCGCTGGTTCAAGGCCTGGCGTACGCGGTCGAGCAGTTCGGACCGGCGATAGGGCTTGCCCAGCACGTCCTTGTGCGGCCGATCGGGGCCGGCGATCACCAGTTCTTCGTTGTAGCCGGTGGTCAGCAGGATGCCGATCTTGGGATCGCGCTTGCGCACTTCGTCGGCCAGCATCAGCCCGTTGATCCCGCCGGGCATGACGAGGTCGGTGAAGAGGAGGTCGAAGGTCCCGGGTTCGGTCTTCTCGAACAGGCGCAGCGCCGCCTCGCCGCTGTCGGCGGTCGTCACCCGGTAGCCCGCTGCCTCGAGGATCTCGATCGCCAGTTCGAGCACCTCGATACTATCCTCGACCACCAGCAGATGCTCGATCGGGTGGCCGCGATTCTCGACGATCGCGAACTGCCGTTCGGGCGGCCGCGCGCTGACCTCGTCCTCCTGGTCGTGCGCGACCGGGAACAGCATCCGCAGCATCGCGCCCTTCCCGATCTCGCTCTCGATCTCGAGCCGGCCGCGCGACTGCTGGACGAAGCCCGAGGCCATGGCGAGGCCGAGCCCGGTGCCCTTGCCCTGGCTCTTGGTCGTGAAGAAGGGCTCGGTCGCGCGCTCGATCACGTCGTCGCTCATGCCGGTGCCTTCGTCCGACACCTCGATCGCGACATAATCGCCCTCGGGTAGCTGGCGCATCGGCGCATCGCCATTGAGGTGGATCGCGCGGGTGGCGATCGTCACCACCCCGCCGCTCGGCATCGCGTCGCGCGCGTTCATCAGGATGTTGAGCAGCGCCATCTCGAGCTGCTCGGGATCGACCATCACCCGCGGCAACCGCCGGCGAAGGTTGAGCTGGAGATGGACCTGGCTTCCGAGCGAACTCTCGATCACGTCGATGAAGTTGGTGACCAGCGCGCTGAGGTCGGTCGGCTTGGGGCTGAGCCGGGTCTTGCGCGCGAAGGCCAGCAGCTGGCGGGTCAGCTTGGCCCCGCGCTCGGCCGCCGAGCGGGCATTGCCGATGTAACGCTGGGCGCGGTCGCCATCGACGCAATTCTCGAGCAGCTCGAGATTGCCGTTCACCACCTGCAGCAGGTTGTTGAAGTCGTGCGCGAGGCCGGCGGTGAGCTGGCCGATCGACTCCATCTTCTGCGCCTGGCGGAACGACTGCTCGCTGTTGCGGCGACGGGTGACGTCGAGCTGGCTGGCGAACTGATAGGCGAGCTTGCCGCTCTCGTCGAACACCGGGCCGATGAAGACCGCGTTCCAGAAGGGCGTGCCGTCGCGCTTGTAGTTGAGGATCTCGCAGGCGATCGAGCCGCCGCTGTTCACCGCGTCGCGCAGCGCGGCGACGGTTTCGCGGTCGGTATTGGCGCCCTGCAGGAAGCGGCAGTTGCGTCCCAGGACCTCGCTTTCCTCGTAGCCGGTGAGGTCGAGAAAAGCCTTGTTGGCGAAGGCGATCGGATTGTCGGGCAAATTGGGATCGGTGAGGATCATCGGCATCCGCGTCATCTCGATCGCGGCGAAGAAGACGTTGCCGCGATCCTCGAGGCCGGGCCGGCTGATGACGCTTTCGCGCCAGTGATTCATCCCGGGGCTGGAGCCGAAGGTGCTGCTGCCATTGTCGCCGTCGAGCACGCCGTCGGCCGGACGCCCGCGACTCTGGCCGCCGCCCTCGAGGTCCGTCGCCTGATCGGGGTCGGACGGCGATTTCCTGATCTCTTCATCCACGGTCGAAACAAACTCCAAGGCGACAGCGTGCGCCGGGTGCACGAGCCCCGTATACGCGCGTCAAAAGCGTCGCGATGCAAAAAGGTTCCCGCTCAATGGATTGCAAGTGCTTTCGGTCCGGCTAAGTTCCGCCGACACGCGTTTCGTGAGGGGGAAGACATGCACAAGAGTTTCATTGTGGCGCTCGGGACAATTGCGCTTGCCGGGTGCGGCGAGGCGCCCGCGGCCAAGCAGGAGGCCGCGGTCCCGGCCAAGCCGGTCGCTGGCACCTATGAGGTGACCGCGACGGTCAAGTCGCTGGTCTCGACCGACAAGAGCCCGCTGCCGACCTTCGCCAAGGTCGGCGAGGTGACCAAGACGGTCGGCTGCGTCGGGAGCGACGGCGCACCCGCGCCCGAGCTGCTCGCCGCCAAGGGCGACGTCTGCCAGGTCAAGGATCCCTACACCCGCAACGGGCGGATGAACGTCACGCTCGATTGCCGTCGCAAGGGGCAGGGACAGGTCCTCGCCATGCTCGACGGCGCCTATACCGCCGAGGGCTTCACCGGGACGGTCACCGCCAATAGCGTCTTCACCGGCTCGGGTGACTACAAGATGGTCCAGGACATCGTCGCGAAGAAGACCGCCGACCAGTGCACCGCCGCGGCGGTGCCCAAGGCCTGACCCGAGAAAGAAAGGCCCGGCCGGATTGCGCCGGCCGGGCCTCCTTCGTCAGGCCTGCGAGGCCTTAAAGGGTCTTGCCGCCGGTCAGTTCGTCGACATGGCGAGCGGCCGCGCCCGGCGCCTCGGGCATGGGCCACTGCGGCTCTTCCGCGCCCTTGGTCTTCCACAGCGAGTAGAAGACCCCGCCCGCGATCAGGCCCGCGGTGACCCCGAGGCTGAGCAGCGGCGGGAACTTCGTCCCCAGCACGAAGTCGGCGATGAAGATCTTCGCGCCGATGAACACCAGCACCAGCGCCAGCGCATACTTCAGATAGTGGAAGCGGTGCACCATCGCGGCCAGCGCGAAGTAGAGCGCGCGCAGGCCGAGGATCGCCATGATGTTCGAGGTGTAGACGATGAAGGTGTCGGTGGTGATCGCGAACACCGCCGGCACGCTGTCGACCGCGAACACGAGGTCGGCGAGGTTGATCACCACCAGCGCCAGGAACAAGGGCGTCGCCGCCCACACCAGCTTGCCGGTCTTACTGTCGGCGATCTTCACGAAGAAATGCTGGTCGTGCAGGTCCTTGGTCACCCGCATGTGGCGCGAGATGAACCGCACCACCGGATTGTGCTCGATGTCCATCGGCTTGTCGCCGGCGAACAGCATCTTGATGCCGGTGAAGACCAGGAACGCCGCGAAGATGTAGAGCACCCATTCGTACTGCTGGACCACCGCCGCGCCGAGGCCGATCATCAGCCCGCGCAGCAGGATCACCGCGATGATCCCCCACAGCAAAGCGCGATACTGGTATTTCGCGGGAATCGCGAAATAGGTGAAGATCAGGCTGATCACGAAGACGTTGTCGATCGACAGCGCCTTTTCGATGAAGAAGGCGGTGTAGTAGCTGACCGTCAGCGCCATGCCCTCGGTCTCGCCGAAGGCCGCGGTCTTCTGGAAATAGACCCACACGCCGAACGCCAGCGCGATCGAGATGTAGAAGGCGGAGAGCTTGAGGCTCTCGCCGATCCCCATTTCCTTGTCCTCCTTGTGGAGGAAGCCGAGGTCGAAGGCGGTGAGGCCCGCGACGATGCCGACGAAGGACAGCCAGAACCACAAAGGGGTCCCGAGCCAGTCGGCGAAGAGAAATTCCATGATACTGCTCCCGTCAGCCTATGATGCCGATCGGAATTTCCGCATGGGGAAGGGTGCCGGGATGCCGGGCCTGCTCACATCGGAAATTCCGATGCGGTCCGACATCACGCGCCTCGGCCAAAGGCCTGGAGGACGCGCCAGAGGGGCCCGGTCCGCGGAGACCATATCTCATGACGCGCCGAAAAGTTCAACTCGCTTGCCCCGAAACGGACATTGAGCGCAGGTTCGCACCATGCGCTTCCTCCTGCTCCCGCTGTTCCTGGCGCTCGCCGCCTGCGCCACCGCGCCCCGGCCGGGCGTGGTCGCGGGCCTCGCCTTCACCGCCGCGGCCGAAGGGCAGGGATTTGCGCGTGGGCCCGCCGATCCCGCGATGGGCCGCGCCGCCACGCTCGACGATCCGGTCCGCGTCGCCTCGGTCAGCAAGCTCGTCGTCGCCATCGGGGTGATGAAGCTGGTCGACCAGGGCAGGCTCGGCCTCGACAGCGATCTCTCGCCGCTGCTCGGCTGGCCGCTTCGCAACCCGGCCTTCCCCGACCGCCCGGTCACCCTCGCCATGCTGCTCAGCCACACCGGCTCGGTGCGCGACCATGACGACCAGTATATCGTTCCGCTCGGAGCCACGGTTCGCGCCGCGCTCGACCGCCCGGGAAGCTGGGATCCGGCCCATGCCCCCGGCACCTATTTCACTTATGCCAATATGAATTTTCCCGTCATCGCCTCGGCGATCGAGCGCGCGACGGGGGAGCGGTTCGACCGCTGGATGCGCCGCGAAGTGCTCGAGCCCCTTTCGATCGACGCCTGCTACAATTGGGCGACCTGCTCGGACCCCGCGATCGCCCGCGCCATCGTCCTCACCCAGGGCGGCAAGTCCGTCCGCGACGACCTCCACGGCGTCCGCCCCGCCTGTCCGGTCTTCACCCGCGACGGCGACCCGTGCAACCTCACCACATGGAAGCCGGGCGACAATGGCGCCTTGTTCGCGCCGCAGGGGGGCCTGCGCATCTCGGTCCGCGGCCTCGCCCGGATCGGCCGCCTGCTCCTGAACGAGGGCGAGCTCGACGGCGTCCGCCTGCTTTCGCCCGCCAGCGTCCGCACCCTGCTCGCCAATCGCTGGCAATATGACGGGACCAACGGCGAGACCGAACGGGGCTTCTACTGCGCCTTCGGCCTTGCCACCCAATCGCTCGCCACCCCGCACCCCGGCTGCCGCGACGATCCCGTCGGCGACCGCGGCCGCTGGATCGGCCATGCTGGCGAAGCCTATGGCCTGCGCTCGGGGCTGTGGATCGACCCTGTCGCCAAGGTCGGGATCGCTTATGTCGTGACCGGCCTCGACGCCGATCCGCCGGGCGGCCGCTCCGAATTCAAGGCCGCCGAGGAAGCCGCCTTCCGCGAAACCGCCGCCTTGCTCAGCCGCGCCCCTTGATCCCGTAGTCGATCCGGATCCGCACCCACTCGCCGACCTTGTAGCTCCCGCCCACCCGCGGCGGCTTGACCTTGAACTGCCAGGCGGCGGCCAGCACCGCCCGCGCCAGCCGCGACCCGTTGGGCCATTCGTCGAGCGCGACGCAATCGTCGACCTTGTAGTCGGGCACGGTCTTGCAGGCGATCAGCGCCCAGCCCGGGTCCGCGGTCGAAAGATAGCCGCGCAGCTCGCTGTCATAGGGCTCGCGAAGCCAGGCGGCGGCGTACAGGCGCTCGCCATTGGGGGCGCGCCCGACCACTTCGCTGTCGGCTTCGCCCCGGGGTGCCGGAGGCCCGGCCGGTCCGCGCGGCTTGGCCGGCGGGAAGTTGCGCAGGTCGGCGCTCGCCATCTGGTCGGCGGGAAGGGTGACCACCGGCGAGGGGAGCTTCACCACCGGCTCGGGCACCTTGACCGTGGCCGGCGGGGGCGGGGTCACCGCCACCGGGGTCGGCAGCGGCGGCGTGGTGCTGGTCTCCTTCTTCGCCTGCCTGGCCGGCTCGGGCTTCTGGACATCGGTCGGCTCGGCTTCCGGCTCGGTCACGTCGAAGGTGGAGAGCGGCCGGTCCTCGGCCATCGGCACCGTCCGGCGGGTGCCGAGCGTCAGCAGCGCGAGCACCACCAGCGCCTCGAACAGCAGCGCCGCGACAAGCCCCGTCAGCCGCCGCCGCGGGGTCACCCGCAGCGCGTCGGCGCCCCGCTTCCGGCCGATCGCCGCTTCGCTCAACCCCGTCCGTCCTTCCCGTCTTCGAGCCGCTGCCCGGCGCGCCCCTGGGCCGCGCAATGTGAACGGCGCTTGCATCCCGAGAATGGCGCTTGTGCGGCAGAGGGGCGGGCCCCTCGAAGTGCGGCGCGGAAAACACATTATCCACCGCAATATTGCGTTAACCATCATTTTCCCGCTTGCGCCCGAACCGGTCTGAAAGCACAAGATGTTGTAGCGGCTCAGGGGCACCAACGCACAAGCTTGTGGTTGGCGCTGGGGATAACTATATCTCCAGCGAGGGAGAGACGCGTCCCTGTGGATAGCGGGGACAGCGCATTTCCCGGCTTCTTGGCCCTAGCGAATCGCGGGCGTTGGGCGTACTCCGGCACCGTGAACGGATCGGGAACAAAGGTGCGACTCGAGGGTCGCCAGGAGGAAGCAGGCATGGACTTCTCGAGTGGCAGCGAGGTCGGCACGGCCGACGTCACCGCAACCGGCGGACGCGCGAAGAAGGACAGCAAGACGGTCGATGAACGCCGTTTCGCGGTGGTCACTGATTCGAGCCGCGACGCGCTCCTCACCGATTTCGGCAAGGAAACGCTGAACGACCGCTACCTCCTGCCCGGCGAAAGCTATCAGGATTTGTTCGCCCGCGTCGCCGCCGCTTACGCCGACGATGCCGAGCATGCGCAGCGCGTCTACGACTATATCAGCCGCCTGTGGTTCATGCCCGCGACTCCGGTCCTGTCGAACGGCGGTACCGGCCGCGGCCTGCCGATCAGCTGCTACTTGAATTCGGTCAGCGACAGCCTCGACGGCATCGTCAACACCTGGAACGAGAATGTCTGGCTCGCCTCCAAGGGCGGCGGCATCGGCACCTACTGGGGCAATGTCCGCGGCATCGGTGAGCCGGTCGGCCTCAACGGCAAGACCAGCGGCATCATCCCCTTCGTCCGGGTGATGGACAGCCTGACCCTCGCCATTTCGCAGGGTTCGCTCCGCCGTGGTTCGGCCGCCTGCTATCTCGACATCTCGCATCCCGAGATCGAGGAGTTCCTCGAAATCCGGAAGCCCAGCGGCGACTTCAACCGCAAGGCGCTCAATCTCCACCACGGCGTGCTCGTCACCGACGAGTTCATGGAGGCCGTCCGCGAGGGTGCCGAATTCACCCTCCGCAGCCCCAAGGACCAGTCCGAGCGCGGCAAGGTCGACGCCCGCTCGCTGTTCCAGAAGCTGGTCGAGACCCGCCTCGCGACGGGCGAACCCTACATCATCTTCATCGACCAGGTGAACCGGTCGATGCCCAAGCACCACCGCGACCTTGGTTTGAAGGTTTCGACCTCGAACCTCTGCTCCGAGATCACCCTGCCGACCGGCAAGGACCACCTCGGCGCCGACCGGACCGCGGTCTGCTGCCTCTCCTCGCTCAACCTCGAAACCTGGGACGAGTGGAACGGCGACAAGCGCTTCATCGAGGACGTCATGCGCTTCCTCGACAATGTGCTCACCGACTATATCGAACGCGCGCCCGACGAGATGGCGCGCGCCAAGTACAGCGCCGAGCGCGAGCGGTCGGTCGGCCTTGGCGTGATGGGCTTCCACAGCTTCCTCCAGGCCCGCGGCCTCCCCTTCGAGGGGGCCATGGCCAAGAGCTGGAACCTGCGCATCTTCAAGCACATCAAGGGGCAAGTCGACGAGGCCTCGATGATGCTCGCGCACGAGCGCGGGCCTTGCCCCGACGCCGCCGACATGGGCGTGATGGAGCGCTTCTCCTGCAAGATGGCGATCGCGCCGACCGCGTCGATCTCGATCATCTGCGGCGGCACCTCGGCCTGCATCGAGCCGATCCCGGCCAACGTCTACACCCACAAGACGCTGTCGGGCAGCTTCTCGATCCGCAATCCGTATCTCGAGAAGCTGCTGATCGAGAAGAGCAAGAACTCCGAGCAGGTGTGGAACTCGATCCTCGAGCAGGGCGGCAGCGTCCAGCACCTCGACTTCCTCACCCAGGAGGAAAAGGACACCTTCAAGACCAGCTTCGAGATCGACCAGCGCTGGCTGATCGAGCTCGCCGCCGATCGCACGCCCTATATCGACCAGGCCACCTCGCTGAACCTGTTCATCCCGGCCGACGTCGACAAGTGGGACCTGATGATGCTCCACTTCCGCGCCTGGGAGCTCGGCATCAAGTCGCTCTACTATCTCCGCTCCAAGTCCGTGCAGCGCGCGGGCTTCGCCGGCGGGGTCGAGGCCGACAACACCCCCGAGCTGCGCGAAATCCAAGTCGAGGTCACCAATTACGACGAGTGCCTCGCCTGCCAGTAAAAGCGGTCGTCCCCGCGCAGGCGGGGATCCCGGGCGGCCCGCGCGCGATCGCCTGAGGTCCCTGCCTTCGCAGGGACGACGCTGAGGAAATCGACGAAACCCATGCTTGCCAACCCCGTCCTCTTCTTCCTCCTCGCCGTCGGCGTCATCGCCTTCGGCGCGTGGGTTGGGCGCAAGCAGCGCGGGAGCGGCCAGTGAGCGGCGCCGTGGTCAGGCCGGCGACGTTGGGGCAGCGCGCCTTCAGCGCGATCGTTTCCCTCGTTCTCCTGGCGGGCCTGGCGCTCGCGCTGCCCGCGCCGCTGCTCGCCTGGCAGGCGTCCGAGGGCGCCGGTGCTCCGCTCCTCGCGTTCGCGGGCCTGTGCCTGATCCTCTGCCTCGGGGCGGTCGGGGTCTTGTGGCGCACGCTCGGCCAGGGAAGCCGGAGCGCGCTCAAGGCCGCGCCGCTCGGCATCCTGACCCTAGTTCCCGCCACGATCTTCGTCGTCTTCGCCTTTCTTGAGGGGCGCTCGGCCGAGGGCGGAGAGCGGCTCTACTGGCTGGGGTCGGGCGCCCTGTGGACGCTCGGCCTCCTGTTTCCGCTGCTGTTCGGAGGCTTATTCTTGTTCGTGACTGGCGCCTTTGGGGGGCGGCCGTGAGCGGCGCGAACCTCCTGTTCCTGATCGTCGGCGGCCTCGCGGCGCTGATCGGCCTCATCCTGCTCGTCGCCGCGCTGCGCGGCCGCGTCGGGGAAAGCCGCAAGTCGACCGCCCAGCTCATCGCCGGCATGATGATCCTCGCCTTCGGCCTGGTCCTCGCGGGCTTCGCCATCGCCTACGCCACCACCAAACCCTATCCTGAGTTCCGGAACGAGGCCGCGTAATGGGCTATCGCCAGACCACCAACTACGACCCGCTATTCGTCACCGCGAAGACCCGGCCGAAGCGCCCCTTCAATTGGGTGCAGTGGATCGGCGTCGGCGGCGAGATCGCGGCGGTCGGGATCCTCCTCTGGCATCTGCTCGTCCGGCTCGAGGCCCTCCATGCCCGCGACATCCCCGTGCAATATGGGACACTTGCCGCGCTCGTCGGCATGACGCTCATCAACAGCCGCAAGGAAGACGTCCCGGAAGTCGAGGACGATCTCCAGAAGAAGCGCAATCGGAGCTTTCTTACGGCGACCCTCGTCTTCCTCGGGCTTCTCGCGCTCGTGGCCGTCGGCGTGGACCTCGTCGCATGACCCGCCGCCACTCACCTCTTGCGAATGCTTCGCAACAACGCCACGACCTGCGAACGATTCGCAACAAAGGATGTTCGCATGCGTAAGTGGCACCGCTGGCTCTCGGTTTTCTTCGGGATCCTGATCCTGTTCATCGCGACCACCGGCATTCTCAGCCAGGTCGGTTCCCTCGTGAACGAGAGCCGCCAGGCCGCGGCGCCGCCGCCCGCCATTCCCGCCGGCTTCGTCTGTCCCGAGACGATGAACTGCCGGCCCAAGCCCCAGCCGGGCGGCTGGAACGTCGGCCTCCTCCACCACCTCCACTCGGGCGAGGAGTTCGGGCCGGTCGGTGTCGCGCTCTCGATTCTCAGCGGCTTCGCGCTGCTTTTCTTCGCCTTTTCAGGGCTTTGGATGTATATCCAGATGTTCCGGGCCCGCGCGTCCAAGCAGTCCAACCCCAGTCGGAGGATGTTCTGGTGACCCAAGCAACGATCGTCACATTGTCGGCGCTGATCGCGCTCTTCGCGGGCCTCTACACCCTCGTCGTCTTCACCCGCCGCCGCCGCGACGCCGCCTCCACCACCGCTTCAACGCCCAAGGACTGAGCCCATGCCCCTTCTCCAAGCCAACAAGGCCTACAAGCCCTTCGAATATCCCTGGGCGTTCGAGTTCTGGAAGCGCCAGCAGCAGATCCACTGGATGCCCGAGGAAGTGCCGCTGGGCGAGGATTGCCGCGACTGGGCGCAGAAGCTCTCCCCGCACGAGCGCAACCTCCTCACCCAGATCTTCCGCTTCTTCACCCAGGCCGATGTCGAGGTGCAGGACTGCTACCACGACAAATACGGCTCGGTGTTCAAGCCGACCGAGATCAAGATGATGCTGACCGCCTTCTCCAACATGGAGACGGTGCACATCGCCGCTTACTCGCACCTCTTGGACACGATCGGCATGCCCGAGAGTGAGTATAGCGCCTTCCTCCAGTACAAGGAGATGAAGGACAAGCACGACTATCTCTCGACCTTCGGGGTCGAGACCGACGCCGACATCGCCAAGACGCTCGCCATGTTCGGCGCCTTCACCGAGGGGCTGCAGCTGTTCGCCAGCTTCGCGATGCTGATGAACTTCCCGCGCTTCAACAAGATGAAGGGCATGGGGCAGATCGTCAGCTGGTCGGTCCGCGACGAATCGCTGCACTGCGAGGGCATCATCAAGCTCTTCCACACCTTCGTGAAGGAGCGCGACTGCCTCACCGCCGACGTCAAGGACGCGATCATCGACCAGTGCCAGAAGACGGTGCGGCTCGAGGACGCCTTCATCGACCTCGCCTTCGAGCAGGGCCCGGTCGAGGGCATGACCGCCAAGTCGATCAAGAAGTATGTCCGCTACATCGCCGACTGGCGCCTCGGGCAGCTGGGCTTCGCGCCCATCTACATGGTCGACGAGCACCCGCTCCCCTGGCTCGCCCCGCTCCTGAACGGGGTGGAACACGCCAACTTCTTCGAGCAGCGCGCGACGGAATATTCCAAGGCGGCCACCCGCGGGAACTGGAACGAGGTGTGGGACAATTTCGACCGCCGGCAGAAGGCCAAGGTCGCGAACGATGCGCCGGAGGCCGAGGCTGAAGGCGGGTTGTTCGACGCGGCGACGGTGGCGGCGGAGTAGGTCACTTGTTTGACAAGCTGGATGCGTACAATCTTGTGGCGAACCTCGTACCGGGGGCCGCCCTTACGTACGCATTCCATGCAACAGGCATCCCCTCACCGAAGCCCGAAGACATCGGTGCGTTCGTCCTCGTTGCTTTTGTGATTGGAGTGACCGTCAACAGGCTCGGCTCAATCGTGCTGGACCCACTGATGAGAAAACTTCGACTTCTCAAGCCGAAGGATTATCGATCTTTTGTCACAAGCGAGAGGGAGGACAAGAAGCTTGAGACAATAGTCGCGAATGCAGGTCTCTACCACACTTTCCTAACAGCTGGTGTAGTATTCCTGTCTGCCCTTCTTTTTCGCTCCACGCTCAGCCAACTTAATCATGACCTTCTGGCGACAGTCCTTGTGTTAATGGGCATGGCTGTCTTCTTCTTGGCCTTCAGAAAGGAGGACGGTTACATTCACACGCGAATTGATGTGAGTGTAGCAAGGCAGGGTGGAAATGAAGTGCCTACCACGAGCGTATCATGATTGCTTTTCCGGCGACCATCGCCCTCTAGGCTCCGCATAGCTGTCCACACGGCGTAGGGGGCGCTCGTGCCAGCTGACGTTAACCGCCCAAAGGGTCGGAAAGAAATACAGGCTCGAATACGGTAGGTTGTCGTCGATCCACCGGGCCAAAATCTGCCAGTCGCCCTGCGCATGATGCGCGTCCCAGAAGGCCGGAACCACCACGCAGGCCGTCGCGCCCATGCATTCATCCTCGTCGCGCATGTCCCAGATGTGATGGGCGGCGTTCTGCTCGTTTGACGCGCAATTGTACCCCTTCTTGCCTTCCTTCTGCAGGCGCCAGCCAAGCTCGTTCACGGCGCGGCTGCGATAGGCTGAACGGATGGCCAGCCGTCCCCATCGTTCCTGCAAAGGCTCAAGCAACTCCTCGCAAAGCTTCGTGCCGGCTGCGATGGCCAGATCGGGATCGTCGGGCGCGTTCAACAGGCCATGCACCTGCGCGATCTCGCTATGCAGCATGTCGCGCATGAAGAAGGACTTGCTCAGCCGGACCCGGCCTAGGTCGGTGAGAGCCGAAACGCTCCAGCTGCGTGGCATCCTGGACCCCTCAGATAATGAGCCAACCCAGCGCCGCACCGAGGCACGCAGCGAGCACGAGGGCGAACCGCCAACGCCACCGCTTTCGCCGCGCCATGCGATCCATTCTTCCAACGAAGTCCGGCGTCCTGAACTCGTCGAGGCCTTTCAGGCGGCGGCCCTTCAAGGGTGTCGGATCAGGCGTTGACCTCATGGACTCACATGTTCGTGCCTTCGCCCCTTTGTGTGAAGCCCCTTCCTTTCGAAGTCCTGCACGCGCAGAAGTCGCCCCCATGACCCTCACCACCCTCCTTATCCCCACCTTCCGCCACCAGCTCACCGCGCTTCGCGCCTGGCTCGACAAGGGCGAAGCCCATGCCGCCGCGCAGGGGATGAGCGAAGCCGAGCTGCTCGGCGTCCGGCTCGCGGTCGACATGTTTCCGCTGCACAGCCAGGTCCGCATCGCCGCTTTCCTGGTGCAGGAGACCGTCCACCGTCTGCGCGGGGAGGACACTCCCGCCGCGACCGTCGACCTGCGCACCCACGCCGCCATCCGGCAGGAGGAGACGGGCAGCCTCGCCGACCTCCGCGCGATCATCGATTCCGCGCTCGCCTCTCTCGATGACCTCGGTGACGCCGCGCTCGACGCCGCCGCCGACCGCCCGCTCGCCCACGCGCTGCCGATGGGCATGGTGTTCGACATGACCGGCTTCACCTTCGCCCGCGACTGGGCGCTGCCGCAGGTCTCCTTCCACACCGACATGGCTTACGCGCTCCTGCGCAGCGCCGGCGTGCCGCTCGGCAAGCCCGACTACGTCCCCCACATGTTCGCCTATCTCCGCCCCGGGACCATGGCGGGGGCCTAACTCGACCCGCCGTCATTAGGCGTTCAGGCCCACCCGTGCTAAGCCATGGCCATCGTACGGAACGGCTATCCAAGCCCGTGCGGCTGAGAGACCGAACGCGCTCCCGCTTGATCACACGGGAGCCAGTCTATGGACCTCAATTACCTCTACCATCGTCGCGGCGTCTCGCTGACCCTCGCCCACCAGGCGACCTGCACGCCCTCGCGCGACGCCCATCTCGGCCTTGCCCGCGCCTATGCCGCGCGCATCGCCGCCGCGCGTCTGGCGGTGGCCGCATGAGCCGGGTCGTCTTCACCAGCCTGCCCGAGCAGGACGTCATCGCCAAATGCGCCGCCGCCGACGTCGGCATCTCCGCGCTCGAGAAACTGCCCGAGGGCGGCACCCGCCTCGTCACCATGAGCAGCGCCGGCGCCGTGCTGATGATGCGCAAGCTGAAGTCCAGCCTGATCGCCGACACCGCGCGGCGGCTGCCGTTCCGCCCGGCCTATTCGGGCACGCGCTAGGGGAGGGCGCAGGGAAAGACATTGGTAACCAGGGCGGGCCTAGGCTCGCCCCCATGCGCAACCTCGTCATTCCCGCGCTCGTCTTCCTGCCGACGCTCGCCGGCATCGCCCATGCCGCGCAGGACAGCCGGCCGTGGGACGAGCCGTCCCGCGCCGAGCAGGCCCGTTCGCTCTCCCAGCGCGAGAAGAGCGTCACCTATTCGGGCTGCAACGAGGTCCGCCGCCTCGGCCGCGCGCCCTTGCGCCGCGGGGAGCCCGGCTATCGTCCGTGGATGGACGGCGACAACGACGGCCTCGCCTGCGAGCCGGTCCGCCGCTGATCCAAGGCGGCACAATCGGGCCTTAAGTCCACCATTAACCTATGTTGCCTTCTCGACATTGGCTCGCTCTAAGGGCCCACGATGAGCGAGGATGCCGACTTCCTGAAGCGTCAAGCCGACAAGTGCCGCCGCCTCGCGCGCGACAATTCGGACGGGCGCGCCGCCGCGGCGCTGCAGGAACTGGCCGACGATTTTGACGCACGCCGCGCGGCGCTCGAGGACCGGCCGCTCGAGGATCGGCCGATCCAGATCAGGCTGCCCGAGCCCCCCGCGACCTAGGCGGCGAAGGCGGTCCGCCGCGCCGGCCGCCGTCCCGCGACCCAGCCGCTCCACGCCGCGCCCGCGCCCAGCGCCATGCCGCTCAGCACCACCGCCGCGCTCGGCACGCCGCCGATCCAGACGAGTGTCCGCTCGAGCCAGCCGACATGGTGCATCAGCCCCATGGCCAGCATCTGCGCGACGATGAACAGGCCCGCGACCAAGAACGGTCGCGCCCGCCGCGTGCTGACCCGCCACCACAAATAGGCGACGATCGCGAGCTCGACCGCCATCGCCCAGACGATCGACGAGATGATCCGGTCGAAGCTGTCGGGCCCGGTCACCACCAGCCCCGGCACCCACGCCGCGAAGATCCGGCTGAGCGGGCTTTCGAACAGGATGAGCGGCGTCGCCAGCATGTAGCCGGCATGGTCCCAGACGCGTGCCCGGTGGCGCAGCGCCTCGTGATAGAGGACGAGATAGGCGAGCGCGGCGATGGCGAGGCCGATGAGAAATTCCCCGCCGAACATCTGTCGCACCGGACCGTCCCCGGCGACGAAATTCTTGCCCGTATAATCGATGATCGCGAACAGTCCGCCGATCAGGAAGGGGAAGAGGAGGAGGCTTGCCTTGCCGGTCGCGCGGTGGAGGCCCATCATCCGAGCGTGGGGCGTGATGCTCTGCGCCAGCACCATCAGCACCCACAGGCTCGCCGCCACTCCGTGCGCGTGGAATTGCCAGGGCACGCTGGCATAGACCGACAGGTAGCTTGCCCAGAACCCCACCACGATCACCGCGATGCAGGCGAGGACGGCATAAGCCGCGCGAGGATAAGGCATCGGGACGCTCCCCCTGTCCGTTGCCCGGCCGCCATAGCATGGATGCGGCCGCCGCCCCAAGACGACGTCACAGGGCTGGTGGTCCCGGCCGGGCGGGGGCGCCGTCGACCCTTGCCAGCAAAAAGAAGGGCGGAGCACCGTCGCCGATGCCCCGCCCCAAGAGACCGAAGGTCTCAGACCATGTCTGGTCGACAGACTCAGCCGATCGGCTCGCCCGATTCTTCCTGCTCGAACAGGCCGGCGGCGACATCGGCATTGGCGCTGAGGCGGACCTTGTCGCCCTCGATGCCGGCGACCAGGCCGCCCGGGATATAGTGGTGGTGGTCGCCGTGGGTCATGCCGCTGTCGGCCTTGGTGAGCTTGATCCGCTCGCCCTCGACCTTGTCGACGGTGCCGAGGTGCACGCCGTCGGCGCCGATGACTTCCATATGTTCGTTGATCTGGCTGAGGTCGGCCATGGGGTCGCTTCCTTCCGCTGGTTGTTCCGGCCCCTCAACGCTCATTGCCGGGTCCGGGTCCATGGCGGTCAGCGGTGGTCGACGATCTCGATCCGGTACTGGCTCGGGCTCCATCCGGCCCATTGCGAGAGGGCCACGATGATGACCGCAATGGCGAGCCCGACGACCGTGATTCCGGTCCCGATCAGCCAGGCTTCCTTCTCGCGAAGCTCGCTCGGGGAGACCTTCTTGGGTGGCGGCGGCGGGGGATCGCGGCGGATCCGCGAGCCGACCGGCCGCGAGCCTCCAGCGAGGTCGACCGCCTTCTTGGCCGAGGGTAGTGGGCGCGCCATGCCCTGAGGATAGGGGCCGAGCCTTACCGGAGGGTTAGCGCGGGGGCAGGCCGATCAGGCTCAGCTGCCGCCCGTAGCTCGGCTCGTTCCGGTGCGTCGATCGGCGGAAGGAATAGAAGTCCTCCTCGCGCGCATAGGTGTCGAGCCCCAGCGCCTCCACCCGCCGCAGCCCGGCCCTCGCCAGTCGGTCGAGTAGATAGGCGGGAAGGTCGAAATGAGGGCGGCCCGCCGGTCCCTCGGCGAAGAAGCGCTCGGCCGCGGGATCGGCGGCGAGGAAGGGCTCGGGGAAGGCGGGATCGACCTCGTAGCTCGCCCGCGCGATGGTCGGACCGATCGCGGCGGCGATCCGGCTCCGCTCGGCGCCGAGGCGCTCCATCGCGTCGATCGTGGCGTCGGTCACGCCGGCGAGCGCCCCGCGCCACCCGGCATGGGCCGCGCCGACGATCCCGGCTTCCCGATCGGCGAAGAGGACCGGGGCGCAGTCGGCGGTGAGGATTCCGAGCAGGATGCCCGGCCGGTCGGTGACGAGGGCGTCGGCCTCGGGCCGCGCGTCGTCGGCCCAGTCCCCCGCCTCGAGCACGACCGCCCCATGGACCTGGTAGGGCGAGACGATCCGCGCGCCGGGGAGCACCGCGTCGGCTGCGCGGCGGCGGTTCTCGACGATCAGGGCGAGGTCGTCGCCGCTGCCCCAGCCGCAATTGAGGCTCGCCATCGCGCCCTCGCTGACCCCGCCGCGGCGACCGAGGAAGCCGTGGGGGACGGGAAGGACGGCGCTGGTCCAGGCGGACGCGCTCACAGCACCAACTCCCACACCTGGTCCTCGTCGGGATGATTGCCGACCATGAAGGTCACCGGCCCGCGGTCGACGAAGCCGTAACGCTTGTAGAAGGCCTGAGCCCGCCAGTTTTCGGAAAAGACCGAGAGCGCGATGCGGCCCGCGCCGCGCTGCCGCGCCTCAGCCATCACCCACTCCATCAGCCGCCCCGCGAGACCGCTGCCGTGGGCCGATTTGAGAAGGTAGAATTGCTTCAGTTCGATCACGTCCCCGCCCGCGACATGGGGAAGCTTGTTGGGACCGAGCTTGGCGTAGCCGACAACCTCACCCTCCACCTCACCGACCTCGAAGGCGTAAGCCGGGTCGGCAAATTCGGCGGCCCAGGCCTCGGGGGTCAGGCCGGCGAGGAAGCTGTCGAGATCGGCCGGATCGTAGAGATGCGCGAAGGTGGCGCAGAAGCTCGTCCGGAAGACGTGGTCGATCGCGGGAAGGTCGGCGGCGGTGGCGGGGCGGATGATCATAGGCCCGCCGGGCTTGGCCATTCGGGCGAGTGGATGGCAAGCACCTTGAACAGGCTGCCCATGGCGTCGGGCCGGCACAGCCGCGCGCGGGCGGCCTCGATGTCGCCGGCGCGCTCGGGCGAGGCATTGGCGAGCACCCGGGCGCGGGCCTGGATCCCGAGCCGCTCGAGCCAGGGGCCTTGCTCGACCGGGCCGGCGACGAAGGCCCCGGCCTCGCGCGCGATGTCGGCCACCCGCTCGAAGTCGACATGGCTGGTGAGATCGGCTTCGCCGGGATCGGCGAGCACCGGCGCGAAGCGATGTTCGCGGACCGCCTGCAGCGTGTCGCCCGGCGCGGTCCTAGCATGGCCATAGTCGATGACGAGGGCGACCCCGCCGACCGCGACCAGCCCTTCGCTCAAGGCCTCGACCGCCTCGTCGCGGGCGGGTGAGGTCTCGAGAATCGTGCCGTCGCGGTCGAAGGCGAGGCCCGCCGGGGTCAGCGTGACGTGCCGCTCGGCGCCATCGACATGCTGGCGGATCGGCAGCGCGTCGAGGAACTCGTTCGCCACCACCAGCAGCGGCCGATCGCCCGGCAAGGCGTCGATCATATCGACATGGGTAATGGTGCCATTGAGCGCGGCGGCCTGGACCTCGCGCAGGGTCGGACTGGTCTCGACCAGGAAGATGTCGGGGTCGAGCCCGGCCGAGCGCATCACCCGAAGCGCATCGGCGGCGAGCGTTCCGCGGCCCGGACCGAGCTCGACATAAGCGGCGTGGGCCGGGCTTCCGGCGCGGCGCCAGACGTCGGTCAGCGCCGCGCCGACCACCTCGCCGAACATCTGGCTGATTTCGGGCGCGGTGGTGAAGTCGCCCGCGCTGCCGAGCGGATCGCGGGTCGCGTAATAATAATCGTTGCAGGCGGCCATATAGGCCTCGACGGTGATCGGCCCGTCGGATCGCAGGCGTTCACGCAGGGCCCGCTCGAACGGAGTCAGGCGACGCTCTCCACCCCGGCGGTCGGCTCGATCCGCTGGCGTCGGCCCTTGGCGGTCAGCATCAGGAACAGGCCGCCGAGGATCATCGGCACGCATAGCCACTGGCCGAGGTGGAGCCCGGTGGCCTCGACGATGCCCATTCGCTGGGGATCGGGCTCGCGGATGAACTCCACCCCGAAGCGGAACAGGCCGTAGAAGAAGAGGAAGGTGCCGACGAGCAGACCCGGCTGATAGCGCGCGCGGGTCTTCCAGAACATGACGGCGAGGATCGCGAACAGGGCAAGACCTTCCAGCGCGGCTTCGTAGAGCTGGCTCGGATGGCGCGGCGGGCCGAGCACGGTGACGCCCGCGATCACTTCGGGGAAGCGCACCGCCCAGGGGACGGTGGTCGGCGCGCCCCACAATTCGCCGTTGACGAAGTTGGCGAGGCGGCCGGTGAAGAGGCCGATCGGGACCACGCAGGCGACATAGTCGTGCACCCGCAGCCAGTTCAGCTTCTCCTTCCAGCTGAGATAGATGATCCCGAGGCTGGTGCCGATGACGCCGCCGTGGAAACTCATACCGCCGTCCCACAGCTTCAGAATCGCAATCGGGTGCTGGGCGTAGAATTCCAGATTGTAGAAGAGGACATAGCCCAAGCGGCCGCCGAGGATCACGCCCAGCGAGGCGTAGAAGACGAGGTCGTCGGCATGGCGCCGGGCAAGGGGCGCGCCGGGCTGGCGGATCAGCCGCAGCAGGTACCAGTAACCGAGGAAGATGCCGGCGAGGTAGGCGAGGCTGTACCAGCGCAGGTCGAAGTGGAAGCTGCCGAGCGGGATGCTGAGCGCGACCGGATCGAGACCGAGCGAGGTGAAGTCGATGCCGGTATTGCTCGCATTACTCATTACGGTCTTTCCCTTGGGCCCGCGGGTCTCATAAGAGGGACGCGATCAAAGTCCAAGGAGACCTGCGACGATGCCGAGTGAGCTCGACCAACGTTATGACGCCGTGCTCGCGGCCGTCACGGGGCCGGGCGGTCGCATTGTCGTCGGCACCGACGCGAAGGGGTGCAAGGTCGTCACCAACTTACCGGCGACGCTGCCGGCCTTTTTCCGCACGTTCTGCGCGCTGAATGCTGCGGTCGAAGCGGTGATCGCGGGTGAGGAGCGGCTGACCTTCGCCGACCTCGACCGCTGGTCCGAGCGGCTGGCGAAGGCGCTGGTCTCCCGGCACGGGGTCCGCAAGGGCGACCGTGTCGGCATCGCGATGCGCAATTGCCCGACCTGGATCGTCGCGCATATGGCGATCCTCAAGGCGGGCGGCATCTCGACCCTGCTCAACGGCTGGTGGCAGGCCTCGGAGGCGCAGCATGCGCTTGAGCTCACCGCGCCCCGGCTGATCATCGCCGACGAGCCGCGCGCGCGGCGGATCGAGGCTGGCTGCGGCGAGATCGGCCTCCTGTCGGTCGCGATCGAGCGCCCGATCGGCGAGGCGCTCGCCCCGCTGCTCGGCGAGGAGGACGAGGGCGTAACGCTGCCCGAGATCGGCCCGGACGACGACGCGACCATCCTGTTCACCTCGGGCTCGACCGGCGACGCCAAGGGCGCGCTGTCGACGCATCGGGCGGTGACCATGGGCGTCTATACCTACGCCACCAGCCTGATGACCCTGCTGGGCGTCCTCGAGAGCCTGGGCGACGGGCCGAAGAATCCGCCCAAGACCCTGCTCAACGTGCCGCTGTTCCACGTCACCGGCGAAGTGCCGGTGCTGCTCAACAGCTTCGTCATCGGGCGGGGCATGGTGCTGATGCCCAAATGGGACGCGGGCGAGGCGCTGCGGCTGATCGCGCAGGAGAAGATCACCTATTTCGTGGGCGTGCCGACGATGAGCCTCGAGCTCATGAACCACCCGGATCGCGACCGCTACGACCTTTCGACCCTGACCGACATCGCCGCCGGCGGGGCGCCGCGCCCGGTCGCGCATGTCGAGCGGCTGAAGGAAAGCTTCGAGACCGCCCAGCCCGCACTGGGTTACGGCCTGACCGAGACCAACGCGGTCGGCTGCGGCAATTACTGGGGCAATTACCTCGCCAAGCCGGCCTCGACCGGGCGGGCGCTGCCCTACACCGAAGTCGCGATCCTGGACGATGGCGGCCAGCAGCTGCCCCGTGGCGAACGCGGCGAAGTGGGGATCAGGGCGGCCGCCAACATCAAGGGCTATTGGCGCAATCCGCAGGCGACCGCGGCGGCCTTCACCGCCGACGGTTTCTTCCGCACCGGCGACATCGGCTACCTCGACGAGGACGGCTACCTCTTCATCGTCGACCGCAAGAAGGACATCATCATCCGCGGCGGCGAGAATATCAGCTCGGCCGAGGTCGAGGCCGCGGTCTATGCCTGCGAGGCGGTGGCCGAGGCGGCGGTGTTCGGCGCGCCCGACGAGCGGTTGGGCGAGGTGCCGGTCGCGGTGGTGCTTCCCGCCGAGGGCACTGACCTCAGCGAAGACGAGCTTCGCGCTTTCCTCGCGCCGCGGCTGGCCGCCTTCAAGGTGCCCGAGCGCTTCATCTTCGCCGACGAGAATCTGCCGCGGCTCGGGACCGGCAAGATCGACCGGGTGGCGCTCAAGGCCCAGTACGCCGCTTGAAGCTCGACCGCCGGACCCTGCTGGTGGGCAGCGGCGCGGCGGGCGCGCTGGTCATCGCCTATGCCGCCTGGCCGCGAGCCGAGCGGGCGAGCTTGCGCCCGGCCAAAGGCGAACTGCTGCTCGGGCCGGGAATCGCGATCGCCAGGGACGGCCGGGTGACCATCGCCATCCCGCAGGTCGAGACGGGCCAGGGGATCTGGACGGGGCTGGCACAGGTCGCCGCCGACGAGCTCGGCGCGGCGTGGGAAAGCGTCGGGGTCACGCCCGCGCGACCCGGCGGCGAGTGGGGGAATGCCCTCGCGAAAAGTGAGGGCTGGCTCGACGGCTTGTCGTCGTGGCGCGAATGGCGGCTGGGCGAGGGGGCGGCGCGGATCACCGCGGGCTCGACCTCGATACGGGCGATGGAAGCGCCGATGCGGCGGCTCGGCGCGGGGGCGCGGGCGCTGCTGGTCGCGGAGGCCGCCGCGCGGTGGAAGGTGCGGGCGGGCGAGTGCGACAGCGCCAATGGCTTCGTCACCCACGAAGGCCGATCGCTGCCCTTTGCGGCGCTGGCCGAAGGCGCGGCAGGACGGACGCTGCCGGGCGAAGCGCCGCTGCGGGCCGGACGTGGGGCGCTCGTCGGCAAGCCGCTGCCCCGGCTGGAGGCCGCGCCCAAGGCTGATGGGCGGCTGCGTTTTGCCGGCGATGTGCGGCTGCCGGGGATGCTTCACGCCTCGCTGCGGCGGTCGGGCGCGGGGCAGGTCAGGATCGAGAGCGCGGCCCCGGCGGGAATTCGCTTTGCAAGCGGCGAGGACTGGGTGGCAGCGCTGGCCGAGGACTGGTGGGGAGCCGAGGCGGCGCTGGCCAAGGCCAAGGTGACAAGCTTCGGGCTTGCCGCAGGCAACGATGCGGCGGTGGCCGACGCCCTCGACCGGGCGCTGGCCAGCGACGATTTCGCGACGCTGATCGGGATCGGCGATGTGGAGACGGCCTTCGAGGGCGCCCGCCCGCTGGCCGCGACCTATTCGGCGGCGGCAGCGCTGCACCACGATCTCGAACCGCCGAGCGTGACTGCGCGGCTTGCCGACGGATTGCTCGAAATCTGGGCGGCGACCCAGGCGCCCGAACTGGCGCGGCGGGCAGCGGCGGAGGCGGCGGGCCACAAGCTCGACCGGACGATCCTCTATCCGCTTCCGGTCGGCGGGCAGGGCGGCGCCGCGCTCGATGTGGGACTTATTCCGATCGCGGTCGCGCTGGCGCGTGAGGCCGGCCGGCCGGTGCAGCTGACCTTGAGCCGCGCCGAGCAGGTGCGCGGCGATGCGGTGCGCGCGCCGCTCAAGGCAAGGCTCTATGCCCGGCCGCTGCCCGACGGGCGGATCGGCGGCTGGCGGATGCGGGTGGCCGGGGTGGACGGGACCGATGCGGCGATGCGGCGGCTGGTCGGCGGCGATCCGGGCGGGTTTCGCGCCGCTGCTTTCTCGCCGCTCCCCTACGCCATTCCCAACGTCGCGCTCGAAGCGGCAAGTGCGACGCTGCCGGTGCAAGCCGGCTATCATCGCGGCGAGCTGTACGGCGCCCTTGCCTTCTTCACCGAGAGTTTCGTTGACGAGCTGGCGCGGATCGGCGGGCGCGATCCGCTCAGCCAGCGCATCGCGCTCCTCGGCGGCAATCCCCGACTGGCGCGCTGCCTCGTGCGTGCGACCGCGCTCGGCGGGTGGGACGGCGGCGGCCCGGGCAGCCAGATGGGACTTTGCGCGATTAGCGCCTATGGCAGCTTCATCGCGGTGGTCGCGAGCGCATCGGTCGGAACGGGGGGACAAGTGGAGGTGAGCCGGCTGGTGGCGGTGGTCGATTGCGGCCGGGTGGTGAATCCGGGCCTCGTGCGCCAGCAGGTCGAGGGCGGGATGATCGCATCCCTCCACCAGGCGACGGTGGCGGCGCCTTCCTTCCGTTATGGCCGGGTCGCGGGCCCCCTCGAGGCGAGCGCGCCCGGGCTTCGCAAGGGCCCCGAGACACTGGTCGAAATACTGCCTAGCGGCGCAGCCCCCGGCGGGGTCAACGGGCTCGGCTGGGTTGCCGCTCCGGCCGCGGTCGGCAATGCGCTCGCTGCG
Organism: Sphingomonas astaxanthinifaciens DSM 22298; assembly: GCF_000711715.1. Taxonomy (NCBI): domain Bacteria; kingdom Pseudomonadati; phylum Pseudomonadota; class Alphaproteobacteria; order Sphingomonadales; family Sphingomonadaceae; genus Sphingomonas; species Sphingomonas astaxanthinifaciens. The sequence goes on along the minus strand of NZ_JONN01000001.1, from coordinate 1,593,567 downwards.
GCCAGCGGCCGACGCTTGCGCAGCCTCCCCTTGAACCCGATGTCCTGATCCATGCAGCCTCCCCCCGACCATCCCCCGATCAAGCCGCGCAAGGTCGGCGTGCTGTTGATCAACCTCGGCACGCCCGATGCGCCCGACGTCGGCTCGGTCCGCCGCTACCTCGCGGAGTTCCTGTCCGATCCGCGCGTGATCGAGGTCCCGCGACTGGTGTGGAAGCCGATCCTTCACGGGATCATCCTGCGGACCCGCCCGGCCAAGTCGGCGCATGCCTATTCGCAGGTGTGGACCGAGGAAGGTTCGCCGCTCGCGGCCATCACCCGCAAGCAGGCGCAGAAGCTGCAGGAGCGGCTGGGCGACGAAGTGATGGTCGACTGGGCGATGCGCTACGGCACGCGCCCGATTGCGGAAGGGGTCGAGAAGCTCAAGGAGGCAGGCTGCGAACGGATCCTCGTCGCGCCGCTCTACCCGCAATATTGCGCCGCGACGACGGCCACGGCCAACGACGTCGCCTTTGCCGCGCTCGCGGGAATGCGCTGGCAGCCGGCGCTCCGGACCCTCCCGCCCTATCACGACAGCGAGGATTATATCGCCGCGCTGCACCGCGATCTCGAGCGGCAGATCGCCGCGCTCGACTTCGTGCCCGAGCGGCTGCTCCTGTCCTATCACGGCATGCCCGAGCGGACGCTCCGCAAGGGCGATCCCTATCATTGCCACTGCCGCAAGACCGCGCGCTTGCTGTCCGAGCGGATGAGCATCCCGACCGACACGAGCTTCCAGTCGCGCTTCGGCCGCGACAAGTGGCTCGAGCCTGCAACCGACGACGTGCTCAAGGCCTATCCGGCGCGCGGGATCACCAGGGTCGCGATCGCCGCGCCCGGCTTCTCGGCCGACTGCATCGAGACGGTCGAGGAGCTCGGCATTCGCGGCAAGGAGGATTTCGAGGAAGCCGGGGGCACGCATTTCGCGCGGCTCGACTGCCTCAACGACGGCGACGAGGGCATGGTGATGCTCGAGGCAATCGTCCGGCGCGAACTTGCGGGGTGGATTTCGCCTGCCTAGGCTCGCCTCCGTCGACAGGAGGATGGGTTATGGCACGAGTGGCGATCGTTACCGGGGGCACACGCGGAATCGGCGAGGCGATCAGTGTCGCGCTTCGCGATGCCGGAATGACGGTCGCGGCCAATTACGCCGGCAATGACGAGCGCGCCCGCGCCTTTACCGAGCGAACCGGGATCAAGGCGTTCAAGTGGGACGTCAGCGACCATGAAGCCTGCATCGCCGGGGTGCGTGCGGTCGAGGCGGAGCTGGGCCCGGTCGAGGTCCTCGTCAATAATGCCGGCATCACCCGCGACACGACGATGAAGCGGATGGACCACGCCAAGTGGCAGGAGGTCATCGACACCAATCTCGGCGGCTGCTTTAACATGGCGAAAGCGGCGTGGGACGGGATGGTCGCGCGCGGTTACGGCCGGATCGTCAACATCGGCTCGATCAACGGCCAGGCCGGTCAATATGGACAGGTCAATTACGCTGCCGCCAAGTCGGGCATCCACGGCTTCACCAAGGCGCTGGCGCAGGAAGGCGCGCGCGCTGGGATCACCGTCAACGCCATCGCGCCGGGCTATATCGACACCGACATGGTCGCGGCGGTCCCCGAGGACGTGCTCGGAAAGATCGTCGCGCGCATTCCGGTGGGGCGGCTCGGCCGGGCCGACGAGATCGCCCGCGGCGTCGCCTTCCTGGTCGACGAGAATGCCGGGTTCGTGACGGGCTCGACCTTGTCCATCAATGGCGGGCAGCACATGTACTGACGGTGGAAACCGTCACCTACTCGCCACCGGTCAAGCGTAGCGTCCTCATTCGCGGTCACCAGACCAGCATCAGCCTCGAGCCGATCTTCTGGCATGCCCTCGAGATCGCTGCGCGCGATGCGGTCATGCCGATCAACGCGCTGGTCGCGGAAGTCGACGAGGCGCGGCTGCGGGTGGCGAGCCCGCCCAACCTCACCAGCGCGCTACGGCAGTGGCTGTTCGGGCGCGCGCTGGGCGGCTGAGGCCGCGGCGAGGATCGCGTCGGCGAAGCGCGCCGAGGCGTCGGGCGCGCAGTGGAGGAACAGCGCGGGCTCGACCATTTCGAGCTCCATCAGCTGCAGCGCGCCGTCATCGCCGCGGATGAGATCGACCCGGGCGTAGGTCGCTTTCGCCGGCGCCGCCGCCAGCGCGGCCTGCGCGAGGTCGAGCGCGCCGTCGGGCATCTCGACCGCGTCGGTCGAGCCGCCATGGTCGGGCTGGACCCGGAAGTCGCCCGCCTGCGGCCGCTTCACCACACAATGCGAGAAGCGCCCGCCGAACAGGATCAGGCTATACTCGCCCTCGTCGACAACCGAGCCGAGCCAGGGCTGGATCAGCATCCGCTGACCGTGGACGTCGTTCGGCACCGGCTGGCCCGGCCCAAGCCGATAGGTGCCATGCGCGCCCGCCGAGACCGGCGGCTTCACCACCAGTTCGTCCGAGCCGAGCACGCCGTGGGCGGCGGCCAGTGCGGCTTCGTTCAGGTGATCGACCTCCAGCGTCGGCACGCTGGCGATGCCCTTGGCGCCGAGTTCGGCGAGATAGCCCTTGTCGCTGTTCCAGCGGAGCAATGCCGGCGGATTGACCATCGGCCAGCCCTCGGCCTCGGCGCGGTCCAGCAACGCCAGCCACTCGGTATGGCGGAGGTGATAGCCCCAGGTGACGAGCGGCAAGACGAGGTCGAAGTCGGCCGCGTCGTCGAATTCGGTCCATGGCACCGCCACGACCTCGCCGCCCGCCGCCCGTAGCGCCTCGGCCTCGACGGCGAAGGCCCAGTCCCATTCGCCCTCGTAATCTGGGGCCGGGGTCAGGACGGCGAAGCGCATGGGGTCGGTCCTCAGCGTGCGAGCAGGATCCGGGCCTGGCCGGCGATCTGCGCGAGCATCGGCACGGTCACGTGGCCGCTGCTGCGGGCGCGCGAGACGAGCTGGCGGAACTGGCCGATCCGCTGCGCCTGGCGCTCGGTCCAGCGTTCGACCGACGCCTCGGGATCGTCGCCGCGGACCCGGGCGAGCCACTCGAGGCGAAGCTGCTCGAACTCGTTGGCGAGGCCGGCGACGAGCAGGCGCTCCCACTGGTCGGCGGGGCTGAGGCGGACGGCCTGGCTCTGCGCCCAGTCGATGCCAAGCACCTCACCGATTCGGACATAGGCCTGGGTCAGGGCGAGGACGTCCATCTCCTTGCGCGCGGCGAGCCCGGCGATCCCGAACACGCCATCGAGCTCATAGAGCTTGACGAGGCCGCGGGTGATCTCGGCCGGGGCGCCCATCGCCTCGAGGACCTCCTGGCGCGCGCTGGCCTGCGTCTTCACCTCGTGGCGGATGATTGAGCGGGCCTCGGCATTGACCTTGGTCAGGCCCGGTTCGAGCATCTCGACCAGCGCCGAGACGCGGGTCTCGCCGCCGCCGGCGCGGAGGATGTCGGCGATGTGATTGCGGACGCTCTGCGCGGCGATCGCGAACAGGCTGAGGCGCGCGGCCTCGCTGACCGGCGCGGCGTCGAGGCGATCCCACAGCCGGTCGAGCTGGAGCAGCCGCTCGGCGGTGAGGAAGGCGGCGACCACCTGGCCCTGCGAGCAGCCTTCCTCTTCCGTGAGGTCGAGCGCGATGCTCGGCCCGAGGCGGTTGACGAAGCGGTTGGCGACCTTGGTGGCGACGATTTCGTGGCGCAGGCGGTGGGCGAGGATCGACTGACGATGCTTGCGCCGCATCGGGGCCGGGAAGGCCTCAAGCAACTGCTCTTCCATCAGGGGATCGTCGGCGAGGCGGAGTTCCTCGGCGGCATCCTGCAGCGACAGCTTGGACAGGCTGAGCAGGACCGCGAGTTCGGGCCGGGTCAGGCCGCGATTGTCGGCGCCGCGGCGAAGCAGCTCCTCACTCGTCTCCAGCCCCTCGACCGCGCGGTCGAGCCGGCCCGAGGCCTCGAGCAGTTCGAGCGTGCGGACCTGCGCGGGAAGCGCGGCGACGCCGCCGCTCTCGGCCACCGACAGGGCGAGCGTCTGACGGCGATTGTCCTCGAGCACCAGTTCGGAGACCTCGTCGGTCATCCGTGCGAGTAGCTCGTTGCGGGCCTCGAGCGTGAGACTTCCCTCGAGCATCTCCTGGTTCAAGGGAATCTTGATGTTCACTTCATTGTCGGAGCAGTCGACGCCCGCGCTGTTGTCGATGAAGTCGGTGTTGCAGCGCCCGCCTTCCTCGCTGAACTCGATCCGCGCGGCCTGGGTGATGGCGAGGTTGGCGCCTTCGCCGATGACCTTGGCGCGAAGCTCGTTGGCATCGACCCGGACGGGGTCGTTGGCAGGATCGCCGACACTGCTGTTGGCCTGGTGCGAGGCCTTCACATAGGTGCCGATGCCGCCGAACCAGATCAGCCCGACCGGGGCCTTGAGGATCGCGGTGATGAGGCTGGTCGGGTCGATCGTCTCGACCTCGATCCCGAGCGCTCGGCGCGCCTCGGGAGTCAGCGTGATTTCCTTCTGGCTGCGCGGCACGATCATGCCGCCCTTGCTCAGCCGCTTGCGGTCGTAATCGTCCCAGCTCGAGCGCGGCATGGTGAACAGGCACTCGCGCTCGACCCAGCTGGTGTGCGGATCGGGATCGGGATCGATGAAGATGTGGCGGTGGTCGAAGGCGGCGACCAGCTTGATCGCCTTGGACAGAAGCATGCCGTTGCCGAACACGTCGCCCGACATGTCGCCGCAGCCGACCACGGTGACCGGTTCCTTCTGGATGTCGACGCCCATCTCGAGGAAGTGGCGCTGGACCGAGATCCAGCCGCCCTTGGCGGTGATCCCCATCGCCTTGTGGTCGTAGCCGTTCGAGCCGCCGCTGGCGAAGGCGTCGCCCAGCCAGAAGCCGCGCTCGAGCGCGATCGCATTGGCGATGTCGGAGAAGGTCGCGGTGCCCTTGTCGGCGGCGACCACGAAATAGGGGTCCTCGCCGTCATGCACGACGACGCCGTCGGGATGGACGACCTTGCCGTCGACGATGTTGTCGGTGATCGAGAGCAGCGAGCGGATGAAGATGCGGTAGCTCTCGGTGCCCTCGGCGAGCCAGGCTTCGCGGTCGGTCGCGGGCGAAGGCAGCTGCTTGGGATAGAAGCCGCCCTTGGCGCCGGTCGGCACGATCACCGCATTCTTCACCAGCTGGGCCTTCATCAGGCCGAGGATCTCGGTGCGGAAGTCGTCGCGCCGGTCGGACCAGCGAAGCCCGCCGCGGGCGACCGGGCCGCCGCGGAGGTGGATGCCCTCGACGCGCGGGCTGTAGACCCAGATTTCGCGATAGGGGATGGGCGCGGGGAGGCCCGGGACCCGGGTCGGATCGAGCTTGAAGGCGAGGGCCTCGCCCGGCTGCGGATTGAAGGCGTTGGTGCGAAGCGTCGCCTCGATCACGCTGCGGATCAGGCGCAGGATGCGGTCGTCGTCGATCGACTTGACGCCCTGGAGCGCGGTCTCGAACTCCTGGCGGCGGGCGGCGACGTTGTCGGTGCGATCGGCGCGGGCGGGATCGTGCGCGGCAGCGAACCAGGCGATCAGCGCGCGGGCGGCCGCCGGCGTGCGCTTCAGGGCGTCGACCACGGTGCTGAGGCCATAGGAGACGCCGGTCTGGCGCAGGTAGCGGAACCAGGCGCGCAGCCAGACCACGCTCTGCGGTTCGAGCCCGGCGAGGAGGACCAGCTGGTTGAACTCGTCGTCCTCGGCATGGCGCTGGAGCACCGCGGCGATCGCGCCCTCGATCACGTCGGTTCGGGCGAGCACGCTCTCGAACTCGGCGCCCGGAAGCTCGAGCCGGAAGTCGTGGATGTGGCCGAGCCGGCTGTCGTCGCCGAGCGACACGGGCCGCTCCTCGATTACCCGGAAACCGAAATTCTCGAGCACCGGAACGGCTTCGGACAGCGGGATGAGGTCGCCGGCGCGGTAGAGCTTGAGGCGCAGCTGGCCAGGGCGGTCGCCCTCGCCGCGGAACAGGCGGACGTCGCGGTCGTCCTTGTCCTCGAGCGCGCTGATCCGGAGGATGTCGGCCGCGGCCTCGGCGGCCTGGGCCCGGCTGCGATAGTCCTCGGGCATCCCCGACAGATAGGTGAGGGCGAGACGAGTCGCGCGGCCGCTGCCGACGCGGTCGGTGAGCTCGGCCTCGACGGCGGGGGCCCAGCCGCGGACCCGGTCGACCAGCTGGCGATCGAGCTTGTCGACGTCGGGCAGCGGGCGCGAGCCCGAGAAGCCGAGCGTCAGGCGGATCAGCGCGAGGTCGCCGTCGCCAAGCTCGACCGCCCAGTTGCTGACCGAGGAGAGAACGGCCTCCTCGATCATCTTCATGATCGACTGGCGGCGCGCGGTGGTGAGCTCGTCGCGGGGCAGCCAGACGAATGCGAACAGGTGCCGCTTGAGCGCGCCCGGGAGCAGCAGCAGCGCCGGACGGGGGCGGTCGGCGAGGCTCATCGCGGTCAGCGCGGCCTGGCGGACCTCGGCCTCCTCGAACGAGATGAGGAGGTCGTGCGGCAGGGTCGAGATGGCGTGGGCGAGCGCCTTGGCGCCATGGCTGGCGGGCGCGAAGCCGAGCTCGCGGTCGAGCATCTGGAGACGCTGGCGGATGACCGGGATCTCGGTCGGGGGCGACCGCAGCGCGGCGCTGGTCCACAGGCCGGCATGGACCGACAGCGTCCCGTCGTCGCGGCGGACGATGACCACGTCGAGCGGGACCCGGCGATGCACCGGCGACAGGCGGTCGGCCTTGAGCGCGAGCACCGGTCGTGGGTCGGAGGCCAGGGCGTCCAGCAGGCCGCGCGTATCCTCGGCGCTCCACAGGTCGATGCCCTCGCCCGACAGGATGCCGAGCCCGGCGCCGCAGCGCCCGTCGGCGCCGACAACCTTGTGGCCGAGCAGGGTGAAATGGTTGTCGGCGAGCCAGGTCAGCAGCGCGGCATTCTCAGGGTCGGTGGTGCCGACGGCCGCGGCGTCGCCGTGCATGAGGTCGAGCATCGCGCGCCAGTCGCCGACCGCGGCGCGGACGCAGGCGAGCGCACCCTCGATCCCCTGGACGAGGTCCTGCCGGCCACGCGCGTCGGCGCGGTCGAGCTCGACGTAGATGATCGATTCGGGCGCGCCTTCACCGAGCCGGACGAGCTTGCCGCCCTCGCGGGTCGCGCGGACGATCGGGTGGAGCAGGCGGTGCACGGTCAGCCCATGGCCCGCGATCACCGCGGCGACGCTGTCGACGAGGAAGGGCATGTCGTCGTTGACGATCACCATGCGCATCACGCGCTTGGCCGCTTCGCCGCCGACCGACTGGAGCTTGAGGACGATCTGGCCGGGCGGGCGGGTGGCGGCGGCTTCGGCGATGAAGGCGGCGGCTTCGGCCTGCTCGGACGGGCTGAAGCCCTCGGTTTCGCCGGGCAATGCGCCGTCCAGCAAGGCTTGGGAAAGAGCGTCCGTCAGAGATCCGGACACGCGGGGCTCAGCCGCCATGATTGAATGATACTCCGCCCTTGAAACTGGCCGGGCGTCTAGACCTCGCGGTCCGGAGCCACAACCCCGGGCGGGTCAGGCGAGCTTGCGCAGCGCCTTCTCGAGGAGGGTGAGATCGGTCACCGCCGAGACCGGTTCGACCCGGCCCTGGGCGTCGCGGCGGACGAGAACGAGAGTGAATTCGTCATTCCCGGCCAGCGTGCTGAGCGGCTGGGCGAGCGCCGAGCGAAGCCGGGTCCGGGCCTGGTCGGCACGGTTGTCGGTGCGCGGCTCGGGCCGGCGGGCATCGCGCTCGGCGGCGACCAGTCCCTTGAGGCCGCCAGGGTGCTGCTCGATGAAGGCGAGGAAGCCCTCGAAGGGAATGTCGCGGCGCTCGGCATAAGCGAGCGCGGCGGCGAATTCGGTCAGCCGCGCCTTGTCGTAATCGACTCCGAAGACGAGCTTGACGATCGGGGTCATCGGCGCGCGCGCCTGGGCCTTGACCCCGGCGTCTTCGAGCAGCTCGGCATAATCCTGCGGCACGCGCCGCGCGGCGACCGCGAAATCATAAGCGAGCGACAGCGCGCGGTAGAGCGCGGCGCGGCTGCGGCCGTCGGCGGCCTTGAGCACCTCGACGGTCTCGCGCGCGGCGGACAATCGGTCGGCAAGGCCGGCGTCGGCCTCGAGCGCGACCGGGGCGTCCTCGACTTCCTGGCCCTCGTCTTCGGACTCGGCGAGCGGATCGACGAGATCGAGGATCTCTTCAGCCTCGTCGGCGACCGTCGGCTGGGCGGGCGCCGGCATGCCGACCCCGTCCTTCCAGTTGATGACGCCGTAGATGAAGTCGATGCCCTCGCCGTCGGACGAGAAGGGCATCAGGATGCCGCGATAGCAGATGTCGTGGCCGCGCTGATTGGTGAACTCGGCCTCGAAGCCGATCGGCGCGCGATTGGCGATGATCTGCATGTAATGGTCGGTCAGCCGGCTGAGCAGCGAGCGCGGGGGCACGTCGGCGATGCTGCGGACCTCGTCGCCGATCTCACATTCGGCGCGGATGGCGCTGCCGATGAAGCTGGTGGTCGGATTGTCGGGCGAGGCGGTGAAGTCGAGCAGCAGGCTGTGGTCGGAGAAATCCTGCACGTCGCGGCTGTCGAGGTCCTCTATCGAGGGAAAGTCGCGGCCGCGCAGCAGCGAGGCCCAGTAATTGTAGGCGCGCACGTGCATCCGGCGCTCGTCCCCGCCGATCACCATGACGTCGCCCGGCGCCTCGGGCTCCGCGCTCATGCCTGAAGGAAAGCTACCGTCCATGCCGTCAAGATCACTCCCGTTATGGAGCCAATGCCGCAGCTGCAGTTACCAACGAGTTAAGTATACCCCTTGGAGTCCGCTGTGAATCCTCTGGAACGCTTGGGGCCGGAAGGGCGTTCGTTACGGCGATACAACAGGAGGATTTCGAGATGGCGGATATCGACGACGGCAACGAACGGGTGGTCGAACGAACCACGGTCGTGAACACCGACAGCGGCGGCGGCAGCGGGGCGATCGTGGCGATCGTGCTCATCCTGGCGCTGCTGGTGCTTGCTTACGTGTTCCGCGACAACCTCGGCTTCGGCGGCAGCAAGACCGAGATCAAGGTTCCCGACAAGATCAACGTCAACGTCAACTGAGGTGGCGGCGTCCCGGCTTCATGCCGGGACAATGCTTTTCAGGCCAGCCTGGCAGTCCTAGAGCAGGGGAATGCTGACGACCTCCTCCCCCGCCTACCTGCCGGGCTTCGGCGGGCATGTCGCGACCGAAGCCGTACCGGGCGCGCTCCCCAAGGGGCGCAACAGCCCGCAGCGGCCGGCCTTCGGCCTCTATACCGAGCAATTGTCGGGCACCGCCTTCACCATGCCCCGGCACGAGAACCGGCGGAGCTGGCTCTACCGGCTCCGGCCGACCGCCGACCATCGGCCGTTCGTCGCTTATGACGGCGCCCCCCGGCTGCGCTGCGAGAAAGATGGGGCGCTGGCGCCGAACCGGCTGCGCTGGGATCCCATCCCCGACGCGGCGGCAGGGACCGATTTCATCGATTCGCTGACGACCGCGGTCTTCAACCGCGCCCCGAACGAGCTCGATGGCGTCGCGCTCCACCTCTACGCCGCCAATGCCGAGCGCGCGGACCGCGTGTTCTTCTCGGCCGACGGCGAGCTCTTGTTCCTGCCGCAGCAGGGCCGGCTCGAGCTTCTCACCGAACTGGGCCGGATCGACATCGCGCCGGGCCAGATCGCGGTGGTGCCGCGCGGGGTGCGCTTCAAGGTGCTGCTGCCCGAGGGTGCGGCGCGGGGTTATCTGACGGAGAATTACGGCGCGCCCTTCCGGCTGCCCGATCTCGGGCCGATCGGCGCCAACGGCCTTGCCAATCCGCGCGACTTCGAAACGCCGGTGGCATGGTTCGAGGACCGCGACGAGCCGACCCAGGTCATCCAGAAATATGGCGGCAAATTGTGGGTGACGACGCTCGACCACTCGCCGCTCGACGTCGTCGCATGGCACGGCAATCTCGCGCCCTATCGCTACGATTTGTCGCACTTCAACACGATCGGAACGGTCAGCTTCGACCATCCCGATCCGTCGATCTTCACCGTCCTGACCTCGCCCTCGGGGATGATCGGCCGGGCCAATGCCGACTTCGTCATCTTCCCGCCACGCTGGATGGTCGCGGAGGACACCTTCCGCCCGCCGTGGTTCCACCGCAACGTGATGAGCGAATGCATGGGCCTGCTGACCGGCGAATATGATGCCAAGGCCGACGGGTTCCGCCCGGGCGGGCTGTCGCTCCACAACATGATGAGCGGCCACGGCCCCGACGTCGAAAGCTGGAAGAAGGCGAGCGAGGCCGAACTCAAACCCGCCAAGATCGACGGCACCATGGCCTTCATGGTCGAGAGCTGCTGGCCGTTCGAGGTCACCGCCGAGGCGCTCGGCCGGGCCCAGCCCGACTATGACCTCGCCTGGGCCGATTTCCCGAAAGCGCGACTCCCATGACCATCGACCATACGCATGACCCCGCCCTCCGCTCGTGGGTCGAGGGTGCCGATGGGCATCCCGATTTCCCGATCCAGAACCTGCCCTTGTGCATCTTCTCGAGCGAAGGGCTTGAGCGCCGCGCGGGCGTCGCGATCGGCGACTTCCTGCTCGACCTGCCCGCGATCGCCGAAGCGCTCGGCGAGGCGTGGGTGGAGGAACTCGCAAGTCCGGTCCTGAACGGTTTTCTCGCGCTCGGCCGGGATGCGCGCGTTGCGCTTCGGCACCGTCTGTCGGAGCTGCTTGGTGACGTTTCGCATCGCGACGTCATCGAGGCGGCGCTGATCGGCCAGTCGGAAGCGACGATGCACCTGCCGACGCTGGTCGGCGACTACACCGATTTCTACGTCGGCATCCATCACGCGACCAATGTCGGCAGGCAGTTCCGTCCCGACAATCCGCTCCTGCCCAACTACAAATATGTGCCGATCGGCTATCACGGCCGCGCGTCGAGCGTGCGCGTGTCCGGCGAACCCGTGATCCGCCCGTCGGGCCAGCGCAAGCCGCCCGAAGCCGAAACACCCGTGTTCGGGCCCTCGCGGCGCCTCGATTACGAGCTCGAGCTCGGGGTCTGGATCGGGCCGGGCAATGCGCTGGGCCAGCCGATCCCGATCGACGAGGCGGCATCTCATGTTGCGGGCTATTGCCTGCTCAACGACTGGTCGGCGCGTGACCTCCAAGCATGGGAATATCAGCCGCTCGGACCGTTCCTCGCCAAGAACTTCCTGACCAGCGTCTCGCCGTTCGTGGTGACCCCCGAGGCCATGGCACCGTTCATGACCGCGCCCTTCGCCCGGCCCGATGGCGACCCCGCCCCGCTCGATTATCTCGCCGGGGGAAGCGACGCCCCGGGGCTAGGGCTGACTGTGGAAGCCTATCTGTCCACCGCGACCATGCGCGAAGCGGGGACCAAGCCACACCGCCTGAGCCGGGGCGTCGCCGCCGAGGCGATGTACTGGACGGTCGAGCAGATCGTCACCCACCACAGCGCCAACGGCTGCAACCTCCAGCCCGGCGACCTCATCGGGACGGGGACGCTGTCGACCGCTTCGGCCGACGGGCTGGGCTCGCTGCTCGAGATCAGCCAAGGCGGGAAGGCACCGCTGACCCTGCCGTCGGGCGAACAGCGCGCCTTCCTCGAGGATGGCGACGAGCTGATCCTGCGGGGGCGCGCCGAGGCGCCGGGATATGTGTCGATCGGCCTCGGCGAGTGCCGCGGCGTGGTGGTCGGGTGAGGGCGCTTCTCGCGAGCTTCGCGCTGATGCTGGCCGCGCCCGCGTTGGCGCAGTTGACGCCCGCGGAGCGCACCATGCAGGCGACCGTCGCCGCCGAACAGGACCGGACGCTGTCGCTCCTCGAGCGGATGGTGAACCAGAACAGCGGCAGCCAGAATCCCGACGGGGTGGAAAAGGTCGCGGCGATGGTCCGCGCCGAGCTCGAGCCCTTGGGTTTCGCGGTCCGCTGGATCCCGCTCCGCCAGACCGGGCGCGCCGGACACCTGGTCGCGAGCCACACCGGCAAGCGCGGGACCAAGCGGCTGCTGCTCATCAGCCATCTCGACACGGTGTTCGAACCCGCTTCGCCGTTCCAGCGCTGGGTTCGTGACGGCGACGAGGTTCGTGGACCGGGGGCGACCGACAACAAGGGCGGGATTGCCGTCATCGTCGCCGCCCTGCGCGCGATGAAGGCGGCGGGAACGCTCCAGCAGACCAACGTCACGGTCTTCCTGACCGGCGACGAGGAGGATCCCGGCATGCCGCTGGCCATGGCGCGCGGCGACCTCATCGCCGCCGGCAAGGCCAGTGATGTGGCGCTCGATTTCGAGCCGATGGCGCGTGACGGCGAACGCGACATGGGCGGAATCTCACGCCGCTCGATCACCGACTGGCAGCTCGTCGTGAAAGCCAGAGGCGGGCATTCGAGTGCGGTCGGAACCGCGGGAAGCGGATTTGGCGCCAATTATGAACTGGCGCGAATCGTCGACGCCTTCCGGAAGGACGTCACCGAGCCGGGACTGACCCTCAACGTCGGAATGATCGCGGGCGGCACCTCCGCAAAGCTCGAACCCGGCGGGATCCGCGCCGCGGTCGAGGGCAAGACCAACATCATTGCCAGCGAGGCTGTCGCCAAGGGCGACTTGCGGGTCCTCGACCCGGCGCAGCTGGAGCGGGCGCAGGCACGCATGCGGGCAATCGTCGCCGCGCGCCTCGGCGGGGTCAGCGAGGCCAATCTAGAATTCGAGCCGGGCTATCCGCCGATGGCCGCGACCGACGCCAATCGCGCGCTGCTCGCCCGCCTCAACCTGGTCAATCGCGACCTGGGGCTCGACAGCCAGGAGCCGCTCGACCCCATTCGTCGCGGTGCCGGGGACATCAGCTTCGTCGCCGCCGATGTCGCCGCCGGGCTGGTCGGCTTCGGGCCGGGCGGAGGCGGCACTCACAGTGACGACGAGTGGCTCGACATCCCGTCGATCACCCGGCAGGCGACGCGCGCCGCGATCCTCATGAGCCGGCTGGGCAAGGAGCGCCGATGAAGGTCGTCAACAACGAGGCCGCGCACCGCTTCGAGATCGCGCTCGACGATGGCCAGGTGGCCTTCGCCGAATATCGCCTGTTGCCGGGCCTGGTCGCTTTCCCGCATACGGTCGTCCCGCCGGCGCACGAAGGGCAGGGCCTCGCCTCGGCGATCGCCCGGGCCTCGCTCGACTGGGCGCGGGAGCAGGGGCTGAAGGTGGCGCCGCGCTGTTCCTTCTACGCCAAGTACATGGCGCGGCACCCCGAGACCCACGATCTCCTAGACGCCGACTCGGCCCGCGCGCTCGGCATCTGAGCGCCCGACTGTGGCCGTGCGGCCACTTGTCATTTTTGGGTCACGCGGGGCATAGCCACGGTCGTGGCTCACGCTCTCGAGCCGGGGAGGAAAATTCACATGATTCAGCGTCTTGGCGCTCGCGCCCTGCTTGGGGCCACTGCGCTTGTCGCCGTTGCCGCCGCCACGCCGGCGTCGGCCCAGCGGATCGACCGCATCGTCACCTTCGGCGACAGCTATGCCGACGACGGCAACCTGTTCGAGCTGACCGGGCTCAACCCGGCGACCTTCCAGAGCGGCATCTACAAGACGGGCCGCTTCTCGGGCGGCACCAACTATGTCGATACCCTGTCCTTCCTGCTCGGCGCGCCGGTCGAGAATTTCGCCATCGGCGGCGCGACCGCGGTGCGCGGCGCCCCGGCGACGACCTTCGACCTCCAGCTCCAGGTCGACAATTTCCTCAACGTCGGGACCCAGCTCCCGGCCTTTCCGAACGGCGCTCCGACCTTCGGCAAGGGCGACCTCGTCACCGTCTCGATCGGCGGCAACGACGCGCGCTACTTCCAGCAGGGCTTCTACGGCAGCCTGACGGTCAACGACGCGATTTCGGCCGCGCGCACCCAGCTCGACCGACTGGTCGCGGCTGGCGCGCCGACCATCAGCTTTCTCGCCGGGAACACCGCGCTGCTGCCCGAGGTCGCGGCCAACCCGGCCGCGCAGGCGGTCCGCAACACCTTCTCGACGACCTACAACAGCGCGCTCCAGTCGATGCTGGCGGGCTATGCCAACAATGGCGTGATCGTCCATTACCTCGACCTCACCAAGGTGCTGCAGTCGATCCAGGCCAATCCGGCGGCTTACGGCGTTCCCAACGGCGTCACCTGCGCGCCGACGACCGCCAACATCGGCTCGGGCTGCGCGGGCTACCTGTTCTACGTCGACAACCTCCACCTCAGCTCGGATGGCTTCAAGATCGTCGGCCAGTATGTCCAGCGCCAGCTCCAGGCCCCGCTCAACATCGGTGCCACCAGCGACCTCGGGCTCGACACCGCGCGCCAGTTCGGCCGCACGCTCAACAGCCGCATGGACGTCGGCAGTCCGCGCGACGGCGAGGTGCTCGAGGGCGTCCGCCTGTTCGCGGTCGGCGACAGCTTCAGCCGTGACGTCGGCATGAGCGACGTCACCGACCAGTTCGACATCGACAGCGTCGGCGGCACGGTCGGCGCCGAGGCGGGCTTCGGCGGCAACGGCCTCGTCGGCATCGCCGGCAGTTACAGCAAGGGGCGCGCCAAGTTCGGCGTCGACAGCGCGCGGGTGGAGGCCAAGACCTGGCAGGCCGGCGTCTACGCCGCTTATTCGCTCGGCCCGGTGTTCATCCAGGGCCACGCCGGCGGCGGCCGCACCGACTATGACATCCGTCGCTCGGGAGTCGTCGGCAATCTCGACGCCAGCCCCAACGGCAGCCACATCGTGGCGGGTGCCAAGGCCGGCTTCCTCGCCCCGCTCGGCCCGGTCCGGGTCGGCCCGGTGGTCGCGCTCGACTATGCCCGCGCCAAGGTCGACGGCTACACCGAGAATGGCGACGGGGCGCTCAGCCTCAATGTCGGCAAGCAGCGCTACGAAGCGCTGGTCGGCGGCGCCGGGCTCGAGCTTCGCGGCGACTTCAACGCTGCTGGCACCGCGCTCCGTCCGTTCGCTTCGGCGATGGTCGAGAAGGACCTGAAGGGCGACAGCCGCACGCTCGATTTCGCGCAGACGGCCTCGCCGACGATCGTCAACCACTTCGACGCGGGCAAGCGCGACCAGGGCATCTACACCCGCTTCACCGGCGGTGCCTCGGCCCGCATCACCAATGCGGTCCAGCTCGACGTCGTCGCCAGCACCACCGCCGGCAAGGACCAAGGCAACGAAGTCAGCGGCCAGGTCGGCGTCCGCATCGGCTTCTGATCGCAGGCATCAGGAAGGGGGCCGGCCGGTGACGATCCGGCCGGCCCCTTTTTCGTGTCCCGCTCAGGCGGCAATCCAGACCAGCTTGGCGAGCGGCAGTGCGACGCTGCCGAAGCCGGCCCACAATTCGCCCTCCCGGCTCATCACTTCCTGGATCCGGCCGAGGCTGGTCATGTCGGCCGCCAAGGCCGTCCCGGCGCTGTCCCTGGCGCTCAAGCGCAGCACATAGGCGCCGTCGGGCGCGCGGCTGCCGTCGGCGAGCCGGCCGTCCCACTGCAGCGTCCCGCTGGCGTCGAGCGCAACGGCGGGCCGGGCGACGACCGTGCCGCTGCTGTCGAGAATTTCGGCCGTCAGCGACTGCGGCGCGCGGGCGAAGCTCCAGCGCCATTCGGCCGGCCGGTCGGTGGAGAGGCCCGAGACCGAGCTGTCAAACTCCGCAGTGCGCCCGATCAGCGTGCCCGCGCGGGTGAGGTCGTCCCCGCCCAGCCGGGCGAGAATGTCCTTCAGCACCGAGGTCTGCTGGAGCGACTGCTCGACCTGCGAATATTGCGCGAGCTGCTGGGCTCGAGCAAGCTTAGCGACGTCGTCGAGGCCTCGGTGGGCAATCTAGTCGACGCCGACCTCGCCAAGGAAAGCGCCAAGCTGCAGGCCCTCCAGGTCAAGCAGCAGCTGGGCATCCAGGCGCTGTCGATCGCCAACCAGGCGCCGCAGGCGATCATGTCCCTGTTCCGCTAGGCTTTCTCGAAAGCTTCGCCAGCCCCGAGCTGGTGACGGGTGGGCCGGGGCGGTTTTCGGATCACTCCGGCCCTTCCTGTTTCCCCGCTCCATCCTTGCTGCACAGGGACCCGACCCATGCGCGTGCGTGACATCATCCATCCCGTGGGCGGCCGCCTGCGGATCGTGCTCGACCGCGAGCCGGGCACGGCGGCGCCGATCGGCCGGCTGAGCGACCCCGGCCGACCCGAGCACCCCGTGATCCTGCTCGACGGCCTGGGGCTCGACCTCATCGCCGGCTTCCTGCTCAACGCCTGGCTGGCCGATCACGGTCGGCTGGCGGACGAGGAAAGCCAGAGTGACTGGCCGTTGCGGCTGCGGCTGGTCGACGAGCAGGGCCGCGCCAGCGTCCTCCTTTACCAGCAGGAACGCGTCCTGGCCGTGCGCGACGTCTTCTGGGACCGGCTCTACGGTGAATTGCTGCTGGTCGCAGCCCATGCCCGCCACATGCACGACCCTGCCGGGCCGGCGGTCCAGCCCTGGGCCCCGCCGGCGCGGCTGCTGCACTGACGACACGGTCCGCCGCAAAGCGCGACGGGCACCCCGGACTTTGCGCCGGGATGCGAAGCCAAGCCGGATATGGTGCGTTGCCCCCAACGACCATGCCGATTCCCGACGAGAAAGCGCGGGCCTGGACCCGCCCCGAAGATTATTGGCCGCCGCGCCGTTTCCGCCGACGCAGCCATGCAGTGAAGGGTGCGGTCACGCCGACCTCGCCGCGCGGCCAACCGGGCGAACCGGCCCGGCCGCTGCTCGGGGTCGTTCCCTATTTCCTGCTGATGATCGGCCTTGCGGTACTGGCCGCGGCGGTGATCGTGGTCGCCTGGCCGGGACGAGTCTCCGCACCGCCCGCCGCGACCGCCGCCCCGCCGGCCGAGGTTGGGACCGCGCCCAAGGGCTGGATGCCGAAGCAATAGGCGCCTCGTTCTGCAAATTCGCAGAACGGCAACGCAACATCGCTGCTCCCGCGAGGCCGACCGGCGGCGCATAGCGCTGCCATGCCAGCGCCAGGGAGCCGGACCATGAAGAGTAGTGCCATCGTCTTTGCCGTTCTGGCCGTCCTCGCGGGCGGCGCGTCCGGCCTGGCAAGCGCCGCGCCCGCCGCAATGACCGTCACCACCCACGATCTCGACCTCGCCACCGCGGCGGGCCGCGCCGCGCTCGACCGGCGGGTCCGGTTGGCCGCCGCCGAACTGTGCGGCGAGGCGAGCGCGAGCGATCCTGCCGGCCGCCGCGCGGTCCGCGCCTGCCGCCATGAGGCGCTCGTCCGCGCGCGCCAGCAACTCGCCCTCACGCCCTCGCTCGAGCGTCTCGCCGCCCGCTGACAAGCGCGCTAAGGGAGGGCGATGGATCCCTCCTGGCTGACCCTCGACGACGGGCGGCGGATCGCCGTCCGGCACCGCCGCGGCACCGGGCCGACCATCCTGTTCCTGCCCGGTTATGCGTCGGACATGCTGGGGTCGAAGGCGCAGGCGCTCGACGCGCTCGCCGAGCGCGAGGGACTTGGCCTGCTGCGCTTCGACTATAGCGGCACCGGCGAGAGCGAGGGGCGCTTCGCGGACGGCACGCTCGATCGCTGGCGCGCCGAGGCCGAGGCGGTGGCCGCGCTCGCCGAGGGGCCGCTGGTCCTGATCGGCTCGTCGATGGGCGGGTGGCTGATGCTGCTGCTCGCCGAGGCGCTCGGCACCCGCGTCGAGGCGCTGGTCGGGATCGCCGCCGCGCCCGACTTCACCGACTGGGGCTATTCGGACGAAGACAAGAAGGCGCTCGCTCGCGATGGCGAGCTCCGTCGGCCCAATCCCTATGGCGGCGAGGCCGAGCTGACGACCCTTGGCTTCTGGCAGTCGGGCGAGCGGAACCGGCGGCTCGACAGGCGCATTTCCTTCCCCGGCCCCGTCCGCCTGCTGCACGGCGACCAAGACGCGGAGGTCCCGCTCGAGATCGCGGTCCGGCTGAAGGACGCGCTGGTCTCGGACGACGTCCAGCTGACGGTCGTCAAGGGCGGGACCCACCGCCTCTCGGCCCCGCGCGAGCTGGCGCTGCTCGAGCAGGTGACGATGGCGCTTTGTCGCCGCGAGCCGACGCGCTAGCGGGGACGGCGGGGCCGGAGACCAAGACGGAGAAACTGACCAGTGAAATTCCTCCACACCATGCTGCGCGTCGCCGATCCCGACCGCACGATCGAATTCTTCCGGCTGCTCGGACTCGAGGAGCGCCGCCGGATCGAGAATGAGGGCGGCCGCTTCACCTTGATCTTCCTCGGCGTTCCCGGGGACGAGGGCGGCGAAGTCGAGCTGACCTACAATTGGGACCCCGAGGACTATGACGGCGGCCGCAACTTCGGGCACCTCGCCTATCAGGTCGATGACATCTACGAGACCTGCCAGCGGCTGATGGACGCTGGGGTGACGATCAACCGCCCGCCGCGCGACGGGCGCATGGCGTTCGTCCGCACCCCCGACAACATCTCGATCGAGCTGCTCAACAAGGGCGGCGCACAGGCGCCGGCCGAGCCTTGGGCGTCGATGCCGAACACGGGCGTCTGGTAATGGCGGCGCCCCGGTTCGACATCGGCTGCATCCCCGCGCTCACCGACAATTACATCTGGCTCCTGCGCTGCAGCGAGACCGGCGAGGCGGCGGTGATCGATCCTTCGGTCGACGGGCCGGTGCTGAATGCCTTCCGCAACGTCGGCTGGGAGGTCGGGCAGATCCTCAACACCCACTGGCATCCCGATCATGTCGGCGGCAATGCCGGGATCAAGGAAGCGACCGGTTGCACGATCACCGGTCCCGCCGCCGAGGCCGACCGGATCCCCGGGATCGACGTCCAGGTCCGGGAAGGCGACCGGGTGCGAGTGGGCAAGCTCGAGGCGGTGGTGTGGGAAGTCCCCGGCCACACCCTCGGCCACATCGCTTATTATTTCGAAGACAATGGCATGCTGTTCATCGGCGACACCTTGTTCGCCATGGGCTGCGGCCGATTGTTCGAGGGCACGGCCGAGCAGATGTACGGCAACATGGTCCGGCTACGCGCGCTGCCCGAGGACGTCGTCGTCTACCCCGCGCACGAATATACGCTTGCCAATGCGCGCTTCTGCGTCGCGCAGCGACCGGGCGACCAGTTGCTGAAGCAGCGGCTGGCGGTGGTCGAGGAAGCCCGCGCGCGCGACATGAATACGCTGCCGGTCACCATCGGCGAGGAGCGCGTCACGAATCCGTTCCTGATGGCGCACGACGCCGCCGAATTCGCCCGGCTGCGGGCGGTGAAGGACAGCTTTAGTTAAGGGAGGAAAGAGCAGCCTCGTCGCGCGTTTCGTCCAAGTCCCTCCAGCCGGGAAGTCCCAGATGCGCAGCCTGACCCTCGCCTCCACCCTCGTCCTCGCCGCCAGCGCCGCCCTCGTCGCCTGCGCGACCCCGCGCGAGGCCTATGTCCGTTCGCCCGATGCCGAGAAGGAGCTGGCGCGCTGGCTCGATGGGCGGGTCGCGGGCAAGCCGCAGACCTGCCTGCCGAGCTTCCGCAGCCAGGACATGATCGTGATCGACGAGCGCACCATCCTGTTTCGTGACGGCGCGAACCGGGTCTGGCGCAATGACGTGAACGGTCCCTGCTCGGGGCTTGGCCGGCCGGGCTATGCCCTGCTCACCAAGCAGTTCGGAACGGGTCTCTGTCGCGGCGAGATCGCGCAGGTGGTCGACACGCTGAACGGCTTCACGGTCGGCACCTGCAGTCTCGGCGACTTCGTTCCCTATACGGGACCCATGCGCCGCTAGGCGCGGGACGGGCTACTTGCCGTAAAGCGCGTCCAGCCGCTCGCCATAGGCGGTCTTGAGCACGTGACGCCGGATCTTCATGCTCGGCGTCATCTGCTCGTTGTCGACCGTGAAGGCCTCGTCGGCGAGGATGAAGCGGCGGACCTTCTCGACCACGCTCAGCTCGGCATTGACCCGGTCGACCGCCTTCTGCAGCCGGGCGCGGATCGCGGCGTCGTCGCGCTTGCACTCGGTGACGAGCTCGGGCTCTGGGACCAGCAGCCCGACGAGATGCGGACGGCGGTCGCCATAGACCATCGCCTGGGCGATCTCGGGCTGGAGGGTCAACATCCCCTCGACCCGCTGCGGCGAGACGTTGTCGCCCTTGTCGTTGACGATCAGGTCCTTCTTGCGGTCGGTGATGACGATCCGGCCGCTATCGTCGAAATGACCGACGTCGCCGGTGTGCAGCCAGCCGTCCTTGAGCACCCGCGCGGTCTCCTCGTCATTGTTCCAGTAGCCGTGCATCACTAGCTCGCCGCGGACCAGCAGCTCGCCGTCCTCGGCGAAGCGGACCTCGGTGTCGAGCAGCGGCGGGCCGACCGTCTCGATCCGGATCCCGACCTTGGGCCGGTTGCAGCTGATCACCGGCCCGGCCTCGGTCTGGCCATAGCCCTGGAGCATGGTGATCCCGAGCGAGTGAAAGAACAGGCCGACGTCGGGATTGAGCGGCGCTCCGCCCGAGACCATTGCCTTGATCCGGCCGCCGAACTTCTGGCTGACCTTGCGCTTGAGGAGCAGCTTGACCGCCATGTCGGCCGGCCAGTCCTTGAGCGCGATCGAGCCTTCCTCGTAGCGCTGCTTGCCGATCGAGAGCGCCCGGTCGAGCAGCTTCTGAGGAAGTCCGCCCTGCTTCTCGATCGTCTTGAGCATGCGCTGGCGGAGCATCTCGAACAGCCGCGGCACGACCACCATCAGGGTCGGGCGCACTTCCTCGATGTTGGCGGCAAGCTTCTCGAGGCTCTCGGCGAAATAGATTTGCGCGCCGAGTCCGATCGGAAACATCTGCCCGCCGCTATGCTCATAGGCGTGGCTGGCGGGGAGGAAGGAGAGGAACACCTCGTCGTCCCAGCCGAAGTCGTTGGCGATGACGTCGATGCAGGCGGCGACATTGTGGAGGATCGCGCCATGGTGCTGGCGGACCCCGCGCGGCGCGCCGCCGGTGCCGCTGGTGTAGATGAGGCAGGCGAGGTCGCCGCGGCCGATCCCGGCAATCCGCGCGCGGACGTCGGCGATCTCTCCGCCGCCGGCGATCAGCTCGTCCCACTGGTGGAATTTTGCGCCGTTGACCGGCTGTCCGGTGCGGATGTCCTCGATCCCGATCACGTCGTGGCAGTCGGACGAGAACAGCACCGCCGGGATCAGCGTCTTGGCCAGCTTCTGGCTCGAGACGATCACCGCCCGCGCGCCGGAATTGGAGAGGATATGGGTGTGATCGCGGGTGGTGTTGGTGGTGTAGGTCGGCACCGTGACGCAGCCCGCCGCCATGATCGCGAGGTCGGCGATCAGCCATTCGGGGCGGTTCTCGGAGACCAGCATGATCCGGTCGCCGGGCTTGCACCCGATCCGCAGCAGGCTGGCGGAGAGCGCGGCGACCTGGCGGGCGGCCTCGGCATAGCTGATCGACTGCCAGGCCCCGCCGCGCTTGGCCCACAGGAAGGGCGTGTTCCCCCGTTGCTCGACGCGGTCCAGGAACATCGCGACGAGATTGGGAAATGTTTCGAGCTTGTTGCCCTTGCGCATGCCGGTCCTTTTGCCTCCTCCCGAACCCGGTCGCGGCTTTAGGACAAGAGCGGGCGCGGCGCAAAAGCGCATCTTCGGAGCTCGCAAGGCGAGGGAGGCCCCCTCCCTGGGGTATGACGGAGGGGGCCTCGGGGCCGGCGGCTCGGGGCGGCCGGCCGGGACGCTAGAAACCGGCCGCGAGCGTCAGCGCGGGTCCGCTCACCGGATCGGCATTGCCGAAGGCGCGGAAGCGATAGTCGAGATGCACCCGCAGCCGCGGACTGCGCTGGTAGCTGAGGCGCGGTCCCGCATCGAAGCGATAGAGCCCCGGCTGGATCCCGCCCCAGACCCCGCCGCCGATCGCGAGCCGCGGCATGAAGGGATAGGTCGCGGTCAAGGCGCCGTCGGCGAACAGGTCGCGACTCGACAGCCCGACCACGCCCGCCTGGCCATAGCCGTCGAGCCGGATCCCGTAGGGCAGGCGCTGGTCGCTGATCCCGCCCTCGGCAAGAAAGGCGAAATCGTTGCGTCCGCCGCCCAGCGCCGAGCCAAGCCGCTGGCGGCGCTCGGCGAGCAGGCGGACCGGGATCTGCCGGAAGGGCTGCCAGCTGAGCCCTAGTGCCGCTTCGCCGCCGGCCATGGTCTGCCCGCCGCGTCCTTGCGGGAGCAGGGCGGTGGAGGCGCGGACATGGACTCCGATCGAGTTGAGCGGCCGCCAGGTAATCCGCAAACCGGCCTGGCTTCCGCCGAGCGCGCCCGCCGAGGCGAGCCCGGGATTGAGGCCGCGCCCGGGGTCGGTCAGGCTGAGCGCGCCCTGCCGCGGCGGCCGGAGCAGCGCCCAGGCATCGACCGACCAGCGCTTGGGCGCGACCGTGTCGAGCGGCGCGGCGTCGTCATTCCCTTTTCGCCAACCGGGCGTGCGCTGGAGCCCCGCAGCGGCCACCGACCCGACCGTGCCGATCGCCGGCCACTGGTCGAGCGGGGCCGAGGGTTGCTCGTAGCCCCCGCCGCCGCCTTCGCCCGTCTCGTAGCTCGCAAGCTCGGTCGCCTGGTCGCGCGGCGCGCGCGCCGGGGCCTCGCTCGCAGCCACGGGATAGGGTGCGGGATAGTAAAGCCCCCGGGGCATGCGCGGGGCCGCCATCATCGCGGGCACCGGGTAGGGCAGATATTGCATCGGCGGCATCATCGGCGCCGCCATCGCGGCCTGCTGTGGGTAGCCGTAGGGATAGGGGTAACCGTAAGGCGCCGGATAGGCCCCGGGTGGCGGACCCATGTCTGCGGGGACGCCGGGCGGCGGCAGCGGCACTTCGGCCTGCGCCTGCTGGGTTGCGCCGGCCGGAAACGCTGGGGGCGTCGCGGTCGGGATCGGCTGCAGCGCCAGCGCGCTGCTCGCGGTACGCAGCCCGACATAGCTCACGATCGCGAGGCCGAGGAAGCGGAGCGGCGCGCTCACGACCGCACTAGTTCGGTCGGGAAGACGTGCGCGGTCTTGTCCCATTGCGTCGGGCCGCCCTTCGCGTGAAGCCCGAAGGCACGCCCGGCGGCAAGGATGGCGATGAGGTTGCCGGCGACGATCCGCGGCACCGAGGCAAGTCCTTCGCCCAGGCCGTAGAGCTGGGTGGTGAAGCCGATACGCATGAGGGTTCTCCACAGGAGGAGGACGAAATTGACCTGCAGCAGGGTCGCCAGCAGTGGCGAGGGCTGCGGCGGATTGGGCGCGCCAAGCTGTGCCGCGAGCCACAATTGCCCCCACAGGAGGGCCGCGACATAGCCCGCGAGGAGGAGCAAGGCGGCGAGTGGCCCGCGCCGGTCGCGCAGGCGGAACCAGCGCTCGCCGAGTCCGCCACGCCACCCCAGCCGGTCCCAGCCTGCAAAGGCGATTCCCCCCAGCCAGCGCGCTTTCTGGCGGACCGCCGCGCCGAGCGTCGCCGGGAAATGTCCGCGGCTCGCGACCACCCCCGGCTCGCCCGCCTCGGCCGGAAGGCGGACGAACATGGTCCGTTCGCCGAGCGCCCCGAGCCGCAGGCCCATTTCGTAATCCTCGGTCATCGACCCGCCGGCGAAGGGCTTGCCGTCATGCGCCACCGGCAGCCGGGCCATGGCCTCGCGCGAGATGGCGCAGCCGACCCCGGCCAGCGGAATGGCGGCGCCGACCGCTTCGCGCACCACCAGCTCCTTGCCGTGGCTCTCGGCGAATTCATCGCAATAATGCCCGCCAATCCACGGACTGGTCCGGTCGGGCAGCGGGACCACCG
The DNA here is from genome assembly GCF_000711715.1 of Sphingomonas astaxanthinifaciens DSM 22298. Taxonomy (NCBI): domain Bacteria; kingdom Pseudomonadati; phylum Pseudomonadota; class Alphaproteobacteria; order Sphingomonadales; family Sphingomonadaceae; genus Sphingomonas; species Sphingomonas astaxanthinifaciens. Next base: position 1,569,671 of record NZ_JONN01000001.1, on the reverse strand, counting down.
GCAACTGCACCACCCCGGCGCGGCCCACCAGTCTGTCGAACAGGCGAAGCTCGAGCGGATGGACGAGGTCCTCCGCGTCGTGGAGGACGATTCCCCGGGCGCGCCGCCCACGCGCCGCCTCGTGGCGGAGCAGGAAGGCGTAGAGGTGGTTGAGGCAGTCGGCCTTGGTGGTCGGACCGTCGACCGGCACTTCGACCGCGACCACGCGCGGGTCGGTGACCGCCTCGATCGCCACCCGGGTCGCGGGGTCGTTGCGATAATAGCCGACCAGCAGGCTGTAATCGCCATGGTCGAACCGGGCGAGCGTCGAACGCAGCATGTCGCCGATCACCGCCCCCTCGTCCCAGGCCGGGATCATCACCACCATCCAGCCCGGGGACGCGCGGCCGACGAGGCTTCGCGCATTGCTCCGCGGATGGCGGCGGTAGACCGTCAGTGAGCGCCACAGCGCGCGGCCGAAATAGATGAGATCGACCGCGAGGTCGTCGAGCGAGAAGAACAGGAAACCGAGCGCCGCGAACAGCGCCAGCTCCGCCGCCACCTGCGCCAGCGCGAGTTGCAGCGTCACTGGGCGCGACTCGCGGGCGGCAGCGGCAAGCGTCGGGAAAGAAAGGAAATCACCCGGTCCACGCGCCCCCAGCGCTGGTCATCCGAGCAGCCTGAGTGTCTCATGCGGACCCGGGCTGCGCAAGCGCCCTTGCGAAAGGGCCCGCGCCGCGCCATCGCTAGGGCGACCTGAGGGGGGATGAGCGCGTGAATCTGGTGACCTTGGCTCCGGACTGGATCGTCTGGGCGTTGATCGGCCTGCTGGTCCTCGCCGCGCTGCAGGATTCGGTCATGCTGAAGATCAGCAACTACATCGTCGGCGCGGTGCTGCTGCTTGGAATCGTCGCGGCGGTCATGGTGGGCCCCAGGCTCGAACTGTGGGAAAACGGCGTCGTCTTCCTGCTCGCGCTGGTGATCGGGACCTTCCTCTTCGGCCGAGGGATCCTGGGCGGGGGCGACGTCAAGCTGTTCGCCGCGACGGTGCTCTGGTTCGAGTTCGGCGGCGCGCTCCGGTTCCTCATCTACACCGCGCTGAGCGGCGGTCTTCTCGCGGTGCTGATTATCGCGCTGCGCGTGGTGCCCTGGCCCGATGCCTTGCGCTCGCGTGTCAGGGTGCTTCAGCCCAAGGCGGGCATTCCCTACGGCATCGCCATCGCGGCGGGCGCGATCATCACGACCTTGCTCCTCCAGCCGAGCGAGCCGGTCAGCGCGGTGAACAATTGGAACGCCTTGCGCGCCCGCTGATCCTCGCCGCCCTGCTGGCAGTCCCGGCGCCCGCGGCGGCCCAGCGCCTCCTCCATGCCGGTGCCAACTGGGCGGCGTTCGAGCGGTCCGGCGGAGTGTGCGAGGCGGTCGGACGAAGCGAACTCCAGGCGCTTTCCGGCCGGGTCCAGCCTCGCGCTGCCTTCGCCTTCGCGCGTGATCGGAGCCGCCGGGGCGAATTGCACTTCCTGTTCGCGCGTCCCGTCAGGCCCGGCGCGTCGGCGGTCCTGAGCGTCGGTCAGGCGAGCTTCCTCCTCGTCACGCGCGGCAATTCGGCCTGGAGCCGCGGCCCGGCGCAGGAGCGCGCCATCCTCGCGGCCCTGCGCGGTGCGAGCGAGATGCGGGTCCGGGCGGCCGGCGTCGGGGGCGCGATCAGCGACCGCTACCTCCTTGCCGGAGCGCCAACCGCGATCGACGCGGCGGCGTTGGGCTGCGCCTGAAGCGGGCGGGGTTGGCCGGCCGCCCGCCCGCCACAAAGGACTCGACTGGAAAAATCCGCAAAACTCGCTACATGGCCGCTCTCCCATGAGCGCCGATACCAACCTGATGCCGATCCCCGGACCGGTCGACCCCGTGCCCGTCCCCCGCGACGCGGCCGTTTCCGATGATCCGCGGATCGAGCTGATCGGCCTTGCGCGCGACGGCATCCGCGCCGCGCTCGAAGAGGCCGGGCTCGAGCCGCGCCAGGCCAAGCTGCGCGCCAAGCAGCTGTGGCACTGGATGTACAACCGCGGCGTCACCGACTTTTCGCTCATGACCGACATCGCCAAGGCCCAGCAGCCCTGGCTGGCCGAGCGCTTCCGCATCACCCGCCCGGCGGTGGTCGAGGCGCAGGTCTCGACCGACGGCACCCGCAAGTGGCTGCTCCAGACCCATGACGGCCACGATTTCGAGATGGTGTTCATCCCCGACGCCGATCGCGGGACCCTATGCGTGTCGAGCCAGGTCGGCTGCACCCTCAACTGCCGTTTCTGCCACACCGGAACGATGCGACTGGTCCGCAACCTGGCCGTCCACGAGATCGTCGGCCAAGTCATGCTGGCGCGCGATTCGCTCGGCGAATGGCCGAGCCAGCCCGAGGGCCGGATGCTCACCAACATCGTGATGATGGGCATGGGCGAGCCGCTCTACAATTTCGACAATGTCCGCGACGCGCTTCGGATCGTGATGGACGGTGACGGCCTCGGCCTGTCCAAGCGCCGGATCACCCTGTCCACCTCGGGGGTGGTTCCGATGATGGAGAAGTGCGGGGAAGAGATCGGGGTCAATCTCGCGGTCTCGCTCCACGCGGTGACCAAGGAGATCCGCGACGAGATCGTGCCGCTGAACCGCAAGTACGGCATCGAGGAACTGCTCCAGGCCTGCGCCGACTATCCCGGTGCCAACAACGCCCGCCGCATCACCTTCGAATATGTGATGCTCAAGGACAAGAACGACAGCGACGACCATGCCCGCGAGCTGGTCCGGCTGATCCGCCACTATCGCCTGCCGGCCAAGGTCAACCTGATCCCGTTCAATCCCTGGCCGGGCGCCGAATATGAATGCTCGACGCCCGAGCGGATCCGCAGCTTCTCGAATATCGTCTTCGAGGGCGGGATTTCGGCACCGGTCCGCACCCCGCGCGGCCGCGACATCGATGCCGCCTGCGGGCAGCTCAAGACCGCCGCCGAGAAGAAGCGCCGCGCCGAGCTCGACCGGGAGCAGGCGGCCTGATCCGGGCGTTGGGCCGGGCATGAACCGCCTCGCGCCCACCGAGCAGCTGCGCCGGGCGATCGCCCGCGGCGTGGTGGGCTTCTTCAACGATCCCGAGCAGGGACAGCAGCCGATCGTGCCCGCGCTGGATTCGCTCTGTCCGCCCGAGGGCGTCGCCTGGCGGGTCCATGCCGACGTCACCGGGATGATGGTCGGCGGGGTCGCGGCGCTCCTCTGGCAGATGCTCCACCCCAAGGCGCTCGCGGGCGTGTGGGACCACAGCGACTTTCGCCGCAACATGCACGGCCGGCTGCGCAACACTGCGCGCTTCATCGCGGTCACCACCTATGGCGCGCGCAGCGATGCCGAGCAGGCGATCGAGCGAGTCCGCAAGATCCACGGCTTCGTCCACGGCAGCCTGCCCGACGGCACGCCCTACGACGCCAATGATCCCCGGCTTCTGGCTTTCGTCCATGTTGCGGGCTCGGCGATGTTCCTCGCCGGTTATCGCCGCTTCAAGGAGCCCGGGATGAGCCCGGCCGACCGCGATACCTACTGGCGCGAGGTCGCGGTGATCGGCGAAATGCTCGGTGCCGATCCCGTCCCCCGCAGCGAGGCCGAGGCAGCGCTGCTCGCGCGCGATTTCCTGCTTGAGCTGCGCGCCGACCAGCGCTCGCGCACCATCCGCGACATCATCCTCCAGTCGCCGCCCGAGCGGCTCAGCGTCCTGCCGTTGCAGCGGCTGCTGACCCGCTCGGCGATCGACCTGCTTCCGCCCGAAGTGCGCCGGCTGCATGGCCTCAAGGACGGGGGGATCGCCCGCCCGACGACGCAGGCGATGACGCTCGGATTGGCAACAACATTGCGCTGGGCGCTCGCACCCTCCAACAATCGGGCATGATTCTCCAACGCCTGCTCGGCGAGCGCATTACCGGCGGTACGCTCACCGTCATCACGCCCGACGGCGACCGCACCATGCTCGGCAAGGGCGAGCCCGACGTCGTCGCCCGAATCCACGACAAGGCGGCGCTGGTCCGCCTGCTCCGCCATCCGCGCCTGGCCTTCGGCGAACTCTACATGGACGGGCGGCTGACGATCGAGCAGGGCAGTCTGCTCGACCTGTTGACCCTGGTCGTGGGCTCGAGCCGGTTCGAGGACGGCGGCCACGGCGGCCGGCTCAAGAAGCAGGTCTCGATCCTCAAGGCGCTGCTTCCGCGCGGGCGCAACGACGCCAAGGCCTCGCGCCGCAACGTCGCGCACCACTATGACCTCGATGAGAAGCTCTACCGGCTCTTCCTCGATCCCGACCTTCAGTACAGCTGCGCTTATTATCGCGATCCCGCGAACAGCCTCGAACAGGCGCAGTCGGACAAGAAGGCGCATATCGCCGCCAAGCTTCACCTCCAGCCGGGGCAGCGCGTGCTCGACATCGGCTGCGGCTGGGGCGGCATGGCGCTGACCATCCACCGGCTGAGCGGGGCCGAGATGCTCGGCGTCACCTTGTCCGAGGAGCAGCTTCGCGTCGCCCGGCAGCGCGCCCAGGAAGCGGGCGTCGCCGACAAGGTGAAGTTCGAGCTGATCGACTATCGCGCCGTGACGGGCCAGTTCGACCGGATCGTCTCGGTCGGCATGTTCGAGCATGTCGGTGCCGCGCACTATGGCGAATTCTTCGGCAAGTGCCGCGAACTCATGACCCGCGACGGGGTCATGCTGCTCCACACGATCGGCAAATATGGCAAGGCGGGCAAGCCCGATCCCTTCACCGACAAGTGGATCTTCCCCGGCTACCACCTGCCGAGCCTCAGCCAGATGATGGCGGCGAGCGAGGAGGTCCGGCTGATCGCCGCCGACGTCGAGACGCTGCGAATGCATTATGCCTATACGCTGCGGGCGTGGCTGGCGAACTGCCATGCGCGGCGGGACGAGATCGTCGCGCTCTATGACGAGCGCTTCTTCCGGATGTGGGAATTCTATCTCGCCGCCGGCTCGGTCGCCTTCGACTATGGCGCGATGAACAATTTCCAGGTGCAATATGTCCGCGACCGCCGCGCGCTGCCGATCACCCGCGACTACATGGTCGAGGTCGAGAGCGAGTATCGCGCCAGGCTCGACGGTTGAACCCGGACATGAAAAAGGGCCCGGCGCGCGAGGCGGCGAGCCCTTCTCCTATCTGACAGGCGCTTAGCGAACCGGCGCCGGCGCCGGGGCCGCCTGCGGGCGACGCTGCTGCCACTGCTGGCGCATCTGCTGGCGCTCGTCCTGCGTGATCCGGCCGTCGCGGTTGACGTCGGCACGGTCGAAGCGCTGGAGCGCCGCCGCCTCGGCCTCGGCCAGCGTGAGGCGCTGGTCGTTGTTGGCGTCCGCCCGCCGCATCATCCCGCCGTGCATGCCCTTCATGCCCATTCGGTGCTCGCGACCCTGACCACGCGGCCCACGCTCGCCGCGCATGGCATCGGCACGGGCGAATTCGTCGCGGCTGATCATGTTGTCGCGGTTGGTGTCGAGCCGGTCGAACATCTGCTGGCGGCGGGCCGGATCGGCACCGCGCTCGGCCATCCTCTCGCGGCCCTTGCCCATCTTCTGCTCGTCCTGCGTGAGGACGCCGTCACGATTGGCGTCCATCCGCGCAAACATGGTGCGGACCTGCTGGACGACCTCGGCCCGGGTCCGGATGCCGTCACGCGGCGCCATCGGCGGCTGCGGCGCGACCTGGGCGACGGCGGCGGTGGCGGCGAGCAAGGCGCCCGCTCCAATCAAGAACTTCTTCATCGGTAACCCTCCAAAGACCCTGTCGTGATGAAGGCCACGTAAGCGGCCGCGGCTGAACCGGGGGTGACAGGGCGTGCGCAAGGTGCAAGGGGCGACGGCCAGCCCATGATTCCGCCCGCCGCGCCCCCCACCCCCAAAGGAAGCCCGCGTCCCTGGTGGGAGACGCGCACCTTCGTGGTGCTGATGGTGCTGCTGGCGGCGGTGCCCTTGCTCTATCCGCCGGTTCCGCCGCTGGTCGACCTGCTCGGCCACATGGGCCGCTACCGGGTGATGCTAGACGGCGACGCGCCGAGCCTCGCCCCGCTCTATCATTTCCAGTGGGCGCTGATGGGCAATCTCGGGGTCGACCTCGCGGTCTACCCGCTGGCCAAGCTGATCGGTCTCGAGCCGGCGGTGAAGCTGGTCGTCATCGCCATTCCCATGATGACCGTGGCGGGGATGCTGTGGGTCGCCCGCGAGGTACACCACCGCCTTCCGCCGACGGTGATGTTCGCGCTGCCGTTCGTCTACGGCCACCATTTCCTGTTCGGTTTCGTCAATTATTCGCTGAGCGTCGCGCTGGCGATGATCGCCTTCGGCCTGTGGCTGCGGCTCGGTCGGCTGCATCGCTATCGCCTGCGGGCGGCGTTGTTCGTCCCGATCAGCATCGTCATCTGGCTGTGCCATGCCTTTGGCTGGGGAATGCTCGGTCTGCTTGCCTTCTCGGCCGAAGTGGTCCGCGCGCATGACGATGGGCGGAGCTGGTGGCGGGCGATCCTCCGCGCGGTCGGGCAGGCGCTGAGCCTCGCGGTCCCGGTGGTGCTGATGCTGGCCTGGCGCGAGGGATCGGGCGGGCAGACCGCCGACTGGTTCAACTGGACCAACAAGATGTTCTCGCTGCGCACCGTACTGCGCGACCGCTGGATCGGCTGGGACCGGCTGTCCTTCTTCTTCGTGGTGGTGGTGTTCGGCTTTGCGGTCATCTACCCGCGCCTCACCCTGTCGCGCATGCTGAGCTTCACCGCGCTGGTGCTCGCGGTGACCTTCGTCTGCCTTCCGCGGATCATCTTCGGCTCGGCCTATGCCGACATGCGGCTGATGCCCTTCGTCCTGGCGATGGCACTGCTCGCGATCCGCTTCCGCCGCGACACCGACCTGCGCATCGGCTGGGTGCTGGCCAGCGTCGCGCTCGCCTTTCTCCTTGCCCGCACCGCCAGCGTCACCTGGAGCCTCAAGCTCGCCAGCGACGAGCAGCAGCAGCAGCTGACCGCGCTCGACCACATGCCGGTGGGCGCCAAGGTCGTGACCATGGTCGGGCTCGGCTGCACCAAGGAATCGAGCTGGCCGATGTGGCGCAACGCCCACCTGGGCGGGATGGTCGTGGTGAGAAAGCTCGGCTTCTCCAACGACCATTGGGATGTCGAGGGCGCCAAACTCCTCACCGTCACCTATGCCAAGGCCGGTGCGTGGCGCTACGATCCGTCGAACCTGGTGGTCGCCAATCGCTGCCCGGCGCGCTGGGCCAAGCCGATCGGCTATATGCTCGCTGCCTTCCCGCGCGACGCCTTCGATTATCTGTGGCTGATCAACCCGCCGCCCTATGACCCGGCGCAGGTCGCGGGGATGCAGAAGCTGTGGGCGCTGCCCGACGGCTCGGCCCTCTACCGTATCCATCCCGAAGGCGCTAATCCGGCGCCATGACCGCGCTCTCGATCGTCGTTCCCTGCTTCAACGAGGAGGAATGCCTCCCGCTGCTGCACCGGCGGCTGAGCGAGGCGGGGCGGACCAGCTTCGGCGAGGATTACGAGATCGTCCTCGTCAATGACGGCTCGCGCGACCGGACCTGGGACATCATGCAGGAGCTCGCCGCGCGCGATCCGCGCCTGACCTGCGTCAACCTGTCGCGCAACCACGGCCACCAGCTGGCGCTGACCGCCGGGCTGGACCTTGCCCGCGGCGACAAGATCCTGATCGTCGATGCCGACCTCCAAGACCCGCCCGAGCTCCTCGCCCCGATGCTCGAGACGATGGAGCGCGAGGGTGCCGACGTCGTCTATGGCGTCCGCCGAAGCCGGGCCGGCGAGACCCGCTTCAAGCGCGCCACCGCCCATGCCTTCTATCGCCTGCTGTCGAGCGCCACCGAGATCGACATCCCGCTCGACGCCGGCGATTTCCGGCTGATGAGCCGGCGCGCGCTCGACGTGCTGCTGGCCATGCCCGAGCAGGCCCGCTTCGTCCGCGGAATGGTCGCCTGGATCGGCTTCCGCCAGGTGCCCTTCGCCTACGACCGCGCCGAGCGCGCGGCGGGCGAGACCAAATATCCGCTGTCGAAGATGATCCGCTTCGCCCTCGACGCGCTGACCGGCTTCAGCTCGGCGCCCCTGAAGCTCGCCAGCCATTTCGGGCTGCTGCTGAGCCTCGGCTCGCTGCTGATCGTGCTCTACATCCTCTACGCCTTCATCGCCGGGCGCAGCATCCCGGGCTGGACCTCGCTGATGCTGGTCGTGGTGGTGCTGGGCGCGGTGCAGATGTTCGTGCTGGCGATGATGGGCGAATATATCGGCCGGCTCTACAGCCAGGCCAAGCAGCGCCCGCTCTATATTGTCCAGGATATTGCCGGCACCGCCCGGGCGCCGCGCAAGGGTCTGGGTCAGGTGCCCGACGCCACCGCCCAGAGCGACAGTCCCGGCGGCAGCGCCACCCGGCCGATCAGCCGCGCTTCCTGAGCGAAGACCGCTTCCAGCGCCGCGTTGAGCGGTGCGGGGGGAAGCGTGTCGTCGCCATCGTCCTTGCCCGTCAACCGTCCGGCCGCGCGCGCAGCCATGGCGACCGGGAAGAGCAGGCTGTTGAGATAGCCGATCCGCTCGAGCTTGAGCGGCGAGCCCTTGAACAGCGCTTCGAGCCCGCTTTTCGAGTAGCGGCGGCGATGGTGGTTCACCTCGTCATGCGCCGACCACATCCACTGGTGGGCGGGCACGGTCATCACGAACTTGCCGCCGGGCTTGAGGCAGCGCGCGATCCCCGCCAGCGCGGCGCGGTCGTCGTCGATATGCTCGATCACGTCGAACGAGCCGATGAGGTCGAAGCCGCCGCTCGGCACGCCCTTGAGGTCGGGGAGCGGGGCCGAGCCGACCGGCCGCCCGAGCCGCTGCTCGGCCATTGCCCGTGCCGCTGGATCGACCTCGATCGCGTCCACCGTCCCGAACAGGTCGAGCATCGCGAGATTGTGCCCGGTGCCGCAGCCCACTTCGAGGATCCGGGCATTGCGCGGCGGCTTGACCACCCGCGCGATCAGCGCCGACAGCACCTTGCGCCGCGCCCGGTACCACCAGTGGAGCTGGTCGAGCTCCGCCATCCGGTCGTAGACCTGCCGTTCCATCAGCGGAACACCCAGAAGCGGTTGAGCGCGAAGGTCAGGAAGGGGGTGACCAGCACCGCCGGGACCAGTGGCCACCAAGTTGGCCCGTGGAGCCGGTCGACCGCGATCCAGGTGAAGAGCGCGTTCAGGACCATGCCGCTGGTCTGGACCACCAGGAATTGCGCCTTGGTCTTCGCGTCCTCGACCTTGCCATGATCCTTGAAGCTCCAACGGCTGTGGAGGAAGAAGCCGACCGTGACCGCGATGGCGAAGGCGATGATCACCGCCAGCACCGGCCACATGACGTAGGTCGCCAGCGGCCAGTAGATGGCGGCATAGAGCAAGGTGAGCCCGACCCCGACGAGGCCGAAGCGGATCAGCTGCCCGAACATCTCGCGCTGCCGGGGATCGGGGAAAAGGGTGGCGATGACCATTGGCTTGCCCTCTAGCGGCGAGCTTCTACAGCGGCAACGAGTCCTGTTGTCGGGCGGGAAGGAAGTGCGCGTGCCGGAACGGCTGTTGGCTTGGGTGGAGCGGAACTGGCGGTGGGTGGTCCTCATCACCTGGCTGGCGGCCTGCGCGGTCTTCACCTGGCAGCGCTGGGGCAGCATCCAGAGCTTCGGGCTCGGCGACACCGACGACAATCTCCGGATCGCGCAGGTCCGCGCCTGGATGAACGGGCAGGGCTGGTACGACCTTCGCCAATATCGCTTCGACCCCGCCTTCGGCGGCGCCAATATCCACTGGAGCCGGATCGTCGACCTGCCCATCGCCGGGCTGATCCTCCTCGGCCGCCTGTTCATGAGCGGTGCCGACGCCGAGAAGATGGCGGTCGCGGTCGCGCCGATGCTGCCTTACGTCGTGCTGCTCGCGGGGATCGCGATGACCGCGCGCCGGCTGATCAGCCCGGCCGCCTTCGTCCCCGCCTTCCTCGCGCTCTACCTGGCGGGCGCGACCAACGGCATGTTCATGCCGACCCGGATCGATCACCACGGCTGGCAGCTGGCGCTGCTGGCGATGGCGATGAGCGGGATCGCCGATCCCGACCGGCGGCGCGGCGGGCTGACCGTCGGGGTCGCGACTGCGATCAGCCTGTCGATCGGGCTCGAGATGCTCATCTATCTGGCGCTGGCCGGGGTCGCGCAGGTGCTGATGTGGGTCGCGGACCCACGCGAGCGCGAGCGGCTGGGCGCCTATGCGGTGAGCGTCGCGGGCGGCTGCGCGGCCGGCTTCCTGCTCTTCGCCAGCTACGCCAATCGCGCGCCCGTCTGCGACGCCTTGTCGCCGGTCTGGCTGTCCGACGCTTTGCTTGGCGGTGCCTTGCTGTGGCTGCTCGCCTGGCGAACCCCGCAGCGCTGGACGGTTCGACTCGCCATCGCCGCCGCCGCCGGCCTCGTCATCGCCGGCTTCCATGCCCTCGCCTGGCCGCACTGCCTGTCGCGGCTCGAAGGGGTGAGCCCCGAGGTCGAGCGGCTATGGCTCAACAATGTCCGCGAGGCGCGCCCGATCACCCAGCATGCCTGGCGCACGCAGGTCACCATTCTCTCGCTTCCCGTGGCGGGGCTGCTGGGCTGGGCCTGGCTCCTCTGGCTCCGCCGCTGCGACGAGCGCCTGCCCAAGATCCTCGCGCTGGCGGTCATCGCCGCCGCTGCCTTCGGCCTCCTGTTCTGGCAGACCCGCGCCGGACCCGCCGCGCAACTGCTCGGCGTGGTCGGCTGCGCCGGGCTCATCGCGACCCTGCTGCCGCGGCTGTGGAACGCGAAGAACAGTCTCGTGGTAGTGCTCGGCAGCAGCGCCCTCGTCCTCGTCGGGAGCGGCGCGGCGGCCCCCGCGGCCCTGTCCTTCTTCCCCGAGAAGGCGAGCAAGCAGACCGAAGCCAGCCGGCTCAACAATCGCGCCAACCGGCTCTGCCCGACCATGTGGGCGATGCGCCCCGTGGCCCGGCAGCCAAAGGGCATGGTCTTCACCTTCATCGACCTCGGACCGCGGCTGATCGCGGTCACCCACCATGATGCGCTGGGTGGACCCTATCATCGCAATGGGCAGGCGATCGCCGACAGCATGAACGCCTTCCGCGGCTCGCCAGAGCTGGCGCGCGCGCTGATCACCAAGCACCGCTCGGACTATCTGCTGGTCTGTCCGCACATGAACCAGGCGACCATTTTCGTCGCCCGCACACCCAAGGGCTTCTACGCCCAGCTCGAGAAGGGGGCGTCCTTCCCGTGGCTTCAGCCGATCGACCTCGGCAAGGACAGCCCGTTCAAGATGTGGCGGGTGATCCGCTAGCCTAGCCGGCCAGGCGTCGATTGCGTCTAGCCGGCGAGGCCGGGAAGGCTCCGCTCGAGCCCGTCGAGCACGAACTGCACCGCCAGCGCGGCGAGGATCACGCCGAGGATGCGGGTGATCATCGCCTCGAGCTTGGCCCCGATCAGCCGCATCAGCGGGCCCGCGGCGAGGAGGGCTGCGAGGGTCAGCACGATCACCGCGGTCATCGCACCGAGGACAATAGCCTGCTCGGCGACGCCCTCGGCGCGGGCCGACAGCAGCATGATCGAGGCGATCGAGCCCGGCCCCGCGATCATCGGGATCGCCATCGGGAAGACCGAAATGTCTTCGGCCTCGGGCGAACCCTCGATCTCGCGGGCGCGCTCCTCGCGGCGCTCGGTCCGCTTCTCGAACACCATGTCTAGGGCGATCATGAACAGCATGATCCCGCCCGCCAGCCGGAAGGCCGAGAGGCTGACCCCGAGCGTGCGCAACAGGGGCTCGCCGAGAAAGGCGAAGAAGGTCAGGATGCACCAGGCGACCAGCGCCGAGCGGAACGCCATGCGCCGCCGGTGCACCGCGTCGGTACCCTTGGTCAGGCCGGCGAAGATCGGCGCGCAGCCCGGCGGGTCGACGATGACCGCGAGCGTGATGAAGGCCGAGGTGAAGAGCTCGATCACGAGCGCGCCGGGGATGCCGCCACCTGACGGTCGAGCACGGTTTCGAACCGCCGCCCGTTCCACAGCCGGACCTGGGTCCGGCGCGCGCCGGCGGCCGTCACCGTCCAGTGGAACAGCAGGGTCCCGTCGGCCGAGCGGGCGAAGCCGCTGTCCCCCGGCGGAGCGGTGCGGTTGGTCGGATTGGCATAGTCGCGCGAAACCGCGCGCAGCCGCGCGGCGCGATTGGTGCAGGCGGCCACCCGCAGGCGGGGGCGCGCGGGGGCCGCCAGCGGCTTCCTCAGCGTGTCGCCGCCATCGACCGTCCAGCGCCAGTCGCCGCTCGGCTGGCGCATCCAGAGGGTGACGAAATAGCCGTTCGCGTCCGGCAGTTGCCAGGGGCCGGTGTTGACGGCGGTCCGGCGGTCGCAGCTGACCCAGCTGTCCGACGCCTGCCAGCGCACCGAGGTCGCCGGATCCTTCCGGTCCTTGAGATAATCCTGCGCCCACACCGCCTGGGGCGTGAACATCACCGCGGTCGGGTCCGCCCATTTGCGAAAGGCGGTCCATTGCCCCTCGCGCCGCGCGTCGGCGGCAAAGGCACGCTCGGCCTCGATCGCGGTTGCGGGCACGGTGGCGGCGGCAAGGAGAAGGCCGAGGCCAAGCATTTACAGTCCTTCCGGAGCGGGGAGGCCGGCGCGGCGATGCGCGGCGACGAGGGTGTTGCGCAGGAGCATGGCGATGGTCATCGGCCCGACCCCGCCCGGAACCGGGGTGATCGCGCCCGCCACCTCGGCCGCCTCGGCGAAGGCGACGTCGCCGACCAGCCGGCTCTTGCCCGGCTCGGCCCCCGGGAGGCGGTTGATGCCGACGTCGATCACCGTCGCACCCGGCTTGATCCAGTCGGCCTTGACCATTTCGGGCCGGCCGACCGCGGCGACCAGGATGTCGGCCTCGCGGCAGATCGCGGGAAGGTCGCGGGTGCGACTGTGGGCGATGGTCACCGTGCAGCTTTCGCCCAGCAGCAGCATCGCCATCGGCTTGCCGACGATGTTGGAGCGGCCGATGACGACCGCATGGAGGCCCGACAGGTCGCCGAGTTCCGCCTTGAGAAGGTGCAGGCAGCCAAGCGGCGTGCAGGGGACGAGCGCCGCCGGGTCGCCCACTGCCAGCCGTCCCGCGTTGACGACGTGGAAGCCGTCGACGTCCTTGTCGGGATCGATGGTCGCGATCACCCGCGCGGCGTCCATGTGCGCCGGCAGCGGCAGCTGGACGAGGATCCCGTCGACCGCGGGGTCGGCATTGAGCCGCTCGATCAGCGCCAGCAGCTCGGTTTCGCTGGTGCCGGCGTCGAGGGGATGATGGTCACTCCGCATCCCCGCCTCGGCGGTCGCGGCGCGCTTGGAGCGGATATAGACCTGGCTCGCGGGGTCCTCGCCGACCAGCACGGTTGCGAGTCCCGCGGGCCGTCCGGTCGCGGCGGCGAAGGATTGCGCGAGCCCGGCGACCCGCGCGCGCAGCGCCGCGGCGGCGGCCTTGCCGTCGATTCGACGCGCGCTCATCGCCTCACATCCCCGGTTGGGGCAGCGACGCCAAAGCGTTGGAAATGACCGGATTGATCAGGATCCCGATCAGCAGCAGCACCACCACCGGCGACAGGTCGAGCCCGCCGAAATCAGGCAGGATCTTGCGGAACGGCCGGTAGAGCGGCTCGAGCAGGCGGTCGAGGCCGGTAAGGAAGCGGCGGACCCCCTGGCTCGAGGTGTTGAGCACGTTGAAGGCGATCAGCCAGCTCAGGATCACCTGGATGATGATCAGCCACCACAGCAGGTTGAGGAGGATGGCGGCGATCTCGAGGAGCGTGCGAAGAACCATGCCGGGGCTGTAGCCGAGGGGGGCGGCCCCCGGCAACACGGGCCCTAGGGGGCCATGCGGTCGGCTTCGGCGCGGGCCAGCAGCAGCGAGAAGTCGCCCGGCCCGTCGGTCCATTCCTGAAGCGGGGTCCAGCCTCCGGCCGCCAGCAGCAGCCGGGCGCTCTCGGAAGTATATTTGTGGCTGTTCTCGGTGTGGATGCTGCCCCCTTGCGCGATGCGGAAGGTGCGGCCGACCACCTCGAAGGTCACATCGCGGGCGGCGACGAGGTGCATCTCGACCCGCGACAGCATCGCGTTCCACCGCGCCTCGTGGCGGAAGGCCTCGATCGGCACGGTCCCGCCAAGCTCGCGGTTGATCCGCTCGAGGAGATTGCGATTGAAGGCCGCGGTCACCCCTTGGGCATCGTCATAGGCCTCGATCAGTCGCGACCGGTCCTTGATCCGGTCGACCCCGATCAGCAGCAGCGCGTCGACGCCGAGGGTCGCGCGGAAGGAGCGCAGGAGGTCGATTGCGCTAGCGGGCACGAAATTGCCGATGGTCGAGCCCGGGAAGAAACCCAGCACCGGATGGCGATCGACCGCTGGCGGCAAGCGAAAGGGCTTGGCGAAATCGGCCTCGACCGGCTCGATCGCAAGATCAGGAAAGCGCTGCTGCAGCGCCTCGGCACTGGCGCGCAGGTGGACCCCACTAATGTCGACCGGGACGTAGAGCGCGGGATCGATCCCCTCGAGCAGCAGGGGGGTCTTGATCTGCGACCCCGCGCCATAGTCGACCACCGCACGGCCGGTGCCGACCGCCGCGGCGATCTCGCCCATCGAGCGGCTGAGGATCGCAAGCTCGGTCCGGGTCGGGTAATATTCGGGCAGCCGGGTGATGTCGTCGAACAGCGCCGAGCCGCGCTCGTCGTAGAACCAGCGCGCCGGGACCGCCGGCTGCTTCTGCGCCAGCCCGTCGAGGACGTCGCGGGCGAAGGCCTCATCCACCTGCTCAGAGATCGCGAGCAAGACGTACTCCTGTGAATTGCCAGCGCGCGGCCGGGGGGAAGAAATTGCGATAGCTGGCGCGCGAATGGCCGCGCGGGGTGGCGCAGCTGGCCCCCTTGAGCACCATCTGCCCGCTCATGAACTTGCCATTATATTCGCCGACCGTGCCCTCGGGCTGGCGGAAGCCGGGGTGGGGCAGGAAGGCCGAGCCGGTCCAGCACCAGACGTCGCCGAACGGCCCGTCGCTGCCTTGCGGCCGGACCGGGCCGGCGCGATCGAGCTGGTGGCCGGCGCAGGGGTCCGCCCCCGCCGCCCAGGCTTCCCACTCGGCCTCGGTCGGAAGCCGCGCCCCGGCCCAGCGGGCAAAGGCATCGGCCTCGTAATAGCTGACATGGGTGACCGGGGCCTGCGGATCGAGCGGCCGGCGCCCGGCGAGAGTGAAGGCGGTGCCGTCCTCGTCGCGGTAGAGCGGGCCGGTGATGCCCTCGCGCTGGACCCAGTCCCAGCCGTCGCTCAGCCACAGCGCGGGGTTCGAATAACCGCCCGCGGCGATGAACTCGGCCCATTCGCCATTGGTGACGGTGCGGCTGGCGATGGCGTGGGGCTGCAGCCAGACCCGGTGACGGGGCCGCTCGCTGTCGAAGGAGAAGCCGTCGTCCCCGGCGCCGATTTCCTGCTCGCCCGCGCGGCCCTCGTGCCAGGTCAGCGGCATGCCCGCGCTCACCGCATCCTTGTCTGCGCCATAAGCGGGCTCGAGCGGATTGGCCGCGAAGCTTGCGAGGATGTCGGTCAGGAACAGCTCCTGGTGCTGTTGCTCGTGGTGGATGCCAAGCTCGACCAGCGACAGCGCTTCGGCGGGCAGATCGGGAATGGCCCGCGCCAGCGCCGCGTCGACATGGGCGCGATAGGCGCGGATCTCGTCGAGATGCGGCCGCGCCAGCATGCCCCGCCGGTCGCGCGCGAGCCTTTTCCCCTCGCCGTTGTAATAGCTGTTGAAGAGGAAGCCCCAGCGCTCGTCATAGGGACGATAGCCGGGCACGAAGTCGCGCAGGACGAAGGTCTCGAAGAACCAGCTGGTATGCGCGAGATGCCACTTGGCGGGCGAGGCGTCGGGCATCGGCTGGACGGTCGCATCGGCATCGCCCAGCGGCGCGGCGAGCGCCAGCGTCAGCGCACGGACTTCTGCCACGCGCTCGGCCAGTCCGGGCTGGCGAACGGGAGCAGCGGCGTTCATGCCTTCTGCTCTACCCCTTTATACGTGTCATTTCCAAGAAGCTTGGCGAGATGCGCGGCATTGCTCGCCAGCGCGGCGACCGTCGCGGTGACTTGCTCGGGCACCTCGGGCAGGTCCTTGAAGTCCTTCTTGTTCATCGCCTCGCCGACCCAATAGGTCGCGCCGCCCGCGGGAATGGTCCAGCCCACATCGT
This sequence comes from Sphingomonas astaxanthinifaciens DSM 22298, assembly GCF_000711715.1. Classification (NCBI taxonomy): domain Bacteria; kingdom Pseudomonadati; phylum Pseudomonadota; class Alphaproteobacteria; order Sphingomonadales; family Sphingomonadaceae; genus Sphingomonas; species Sphingomonas astaxanthinifaciens. The sequence continues at coordinate 1,553,359 of NZ_JONN01000001.1, read as the reverse complement.
TGAGCGCCTGGAAGAGGTCGGCGGTGCAGCGATGCGCGCCATCCTCGTTGCCGACGATCGCGGCGACCGCGAGCTTGCCGCTGGCGGGGGTGCGGCCCCGGTCGTCGGTCTCGGACAGGAAGGCGTCCATCCGCTCGAGCACCAGCTTGGCGGGGCTCGACAGCTGCCCCATCCAGATCGGCGTCCCGAAGACGAGAATGTCGGCGGCGAGGATCCGGCGGCGAAGCTCGGGCCATTCGTCGCCGTCGCCCTCGTCCGAGCTGACGCCCCATTTGATGCGATGGTCGGCGAGGCGGATCGTGCCCGCCCATTCGACCTCGTGCTCCTTGAGCTGGTCGCGGACGAGGTCGATCATCTTGTCGGTGGACGAAGGCTCCTTGCCGGTCGGCTTGAGCGTGGCGTTAATGGCAATGGCTTTGAGGGTCACGAGCACTCCCGGGAACAGGCTCGATATCAAACCCGCGGGAATGGTTTCAGTGCCGTACCTAGACCTCTTGTCAGGTGCGGGTGGCGCCCGGCTTCCACAGGACGTCGCCACCCGAGCGGCTGGCGACATGCCGCGCGGTCACGAACAGATGGTCCGACAGGCGGTTGAGATAGGCGAGCGCGTGGGCGTTGATCGGCTCTTCCGCACCCAGGGCGACGGTCCAGCGCTCGGCCCGGCGGACGGTCGCGCGGGCGAGGTGGAGCGCGGACACGCCCGCGGGCCCGGCGGGGAGGATGAAGCTGGTCAGCGGCGCGAGCTCGGCGTTCATCGCGTCGATCTCGGCCTCCAGCCGGGCGACCTGCTCGGGGACGATCCGCAGCGCGCCTTCGATCTCGCCCGGGGTGGCGAGGTCGGCGCCGAGGTCGAACAGCTCGTTCTGGATCCGCGACAGCATCTCCTTCGCCGCGCCGTCGAGCGCGACCAGGGCGAGGCCGATGGCGCTATTGGCCTCGTCGACCTCACCGATCGCGTGCATGCGCGGGCTCGCCTTGCTGACCCGGCTCCCGTCAACCAGCCCGCTGTCCCCGCCGTCGCCCGTGCGGGTGTAGATCTTCGTCAGCTTGACCAAGGGACTATTTGCCGCCGCCCGCGAGGAGCAGGATCGCGGCGGCGATGAAGATCGCAATGCCCTGGTAGAGGACGCGCTTGCGCATCCACTGCTGCTGCTGTTCCTGGTTGCCGACCTTGCCCGAGGCCATGGCCATGACCCCGCGCACGAGGACGTAGGCGGTAGCGGCCATGAAGCCGACGAGCAGGATGATGAGGAGCGTGTTCATAACCTCTCCTACTTAGTCTCCTGCCAGCCGATAACCAGTAGGGAGCTGGCCCGTAGCAAGCTCCCATGCGAGGGCCGGGCCGTCCACCCCGGCCGCGCGCATGGCGGCGAGCGTCGGCGCGGCATCGCGCTTGGCGAGGCGGCGGCCGTCCTCGTGGGTGACGAGCGCATGGTGCAGATAGACGGGCTCGGGCGCGCCGAGCAGGATCTGGAGCAGCCGCTGGACGGGGGTCGAAGGCCTGAGGTCGGCGCCGCGCACGACGAGGGTCACGCCGCTTTCCCAGTCGTCGACGACGCACGACAAATGATAGGAGGAGGGCGCGTCCTTCCGCGCCAGGATGGCATCGCCGATCATGGTGGCCGAGCCCTCGAACGCCTCCCCGCCAAGTTCGCGCCAGCCCGGAACGCCGCCGACCTCGTCCAGCGCCTTCGCCGAATGCAGGCGCCAGCTGTGCGGGGTCGAGGCGCGGCGCGCGGGATCGTCGGGGCGGCCGCGGCAGGTGCCGGGATAGGCGCTTCCGGCATCGCCGTGCGGCGCGCTCAGCGAGGCGGCGATGTCGGCGCGGGTGCAGAAACAGGGATAGACTAGTCCGCGCTTCTTCAGCGTCTCGAGCGCCTCGGCATAGAGGTGCGTTCGCCGCGACTGGACGAGGGGCTCGCCGTCAGGTTCGAGGCCGAGCCAGGCGAGGTCCTCGATTATCCCTCCGACGAACTCGGGCCGCGCCCGCCCGGGGTCGAGATCCTCGATCCGCAGCAGCCAGCGCTCCCCGTGCCGCCGCCCCAACACCGCACTGTAGGCGTGGCCGAGATGCAACCGCCCGGTGGGCGAGGGGGCGAAGCGCGTGATCATTGCACGCGCAAAGACCCTTGACCGCGATTCCGCAACTTGCGATTCATGACGGCGTCACATCGGCTTGGCATCCGGTGGGCACAAGGGAAGCGGCCGAAAACGGTCTCTCCTCCTTGCGTGCGACGAGGCCGGAGGGGCGCGTTCGGCGAGACCGAACGGAGAACCCGCGCTCGTGTATCATCCCGAACTGATCCGCCATCCCGACAGCTGTCCGGCGCTGGTCCTCAATGCCGATTATACCCCGCTCTCCTATTATCCGCTGAGCCTGTGGCCGTGGCAGACCGCGGTCAAGGCGATGTTCCTCGAGCGGGTCGACGTCATCGCCCACTATGAGCGCGAGGTGCATTCGCCCAATCATACGCTCAAGCTGCCGAGCGTGATCGCGCTCCGGCAGTTCGTGCGGCCGAGCGAGCACCCCGCCTTTACCCGCTTCAACCTCTTCCTCCGCGACCGCTTCCGCTGCGTCTATTGCGGCAGCCACCGCGAACTGACCTTCGACCATGTCATCCCGCGCGCGCAGGGCGGGCGGACGACCTGGGAAAATGTCGCCACCGCCTGCGCGCCCTGCAACCTCAGGAAGGGCGGGCGCACGCCGCGGCAGGCCGGCATGAGCATTGCCCGCTGGCCCGAGCGGCCGACCAGCTGGCAATTGCAGGACCATGGCCGGGCCTTCCCGCCCAACTACCTCCACGAAAGCTGGCGCGACTATCTCTACTGGGACGTCGAGCTCGACGCCTGAGCCGCGGCTCGGTCCCGCCTGGCCCGAAACTTAAGACTTCGTTTACCATTTCGCTTCACCGTTACGGGCATGGCAGTGCCAGCACCCTCCAAGCGTCCGCGCGTCCTCGTCGTGTCGCCCAATCGATCGCACCTCGCGCTGCTGGCAAGGCGGCTCGGAGCCGAGGGCTATGCGATCATCACGGCAAGCGACGGCCGCGCCGCGCTGGGGGAACTGCACCGCTCGCCGATCGACCTCGTCATCGCCGAACTCGTGATGACTCCGATGAACGGTCCCGAACTGACCCGCGCCATTCGCGAGCAGACGGCCTTCGCCGAAGTCCCGGTGATGCTGATCGCCAGCCGCGCCGAACCCGATCCCGCGGTCCGCGCCTTCGCGGCGGGCGCCGAGGACGTAATCCTCAAGCCCTTCCATTTCGAAGTGCTGGTCGCGCGGATCGAGCGCCGTCTAGCCGCCGCCCGCCGGTTCGCCGCGCTGCGCGCCGACATGAATGCGATGGACGCCCGCGCCGCCCTGAAGGCGATCGAGCTCGGGGAACTCAAGGACCGGATGTACGCGCTCGAGGCCGAGCGCCGCCGCATCTCGGCCTAGAGGCCGGCCATCGCCTCGCGGACCAGCGGGGCGAGATCGTCCCGCGCCATCGCCAGCTTGAGCGTCGCCAGCACATAGCCCGCCCGGTCGCCGCAATCGTGGCGTTCGGCATCGACCTCGACCGCGTGGAATGGCTGGCGGCCGATCAGCTTTGCCATGGCGTCGGTCAGCTGGATTTCGCCGCCCGCGCCCGGCTCCTGCGCGTCGAGGACCTGCATGACTTCGGGCTGAAGGATGTAGCGGCCGATCACCCCCAGCCGCGACGGCGCCACCTCGGGCCTGGGCTTTTCGACGAGGCCCTTCACCTCGGTCAGCTTGCCGTCGGTCGTGCCCGGCGTGACGATGCCGTAGCTGGCGGTCTTTTCGGGCGCGACCTCCTCGGCGCAGACGATGTTGCCGCCGACCAGGTTATAGGCCTCGACCATCTGCGCAAGCGCGCCCGGGGCGCCGGCCATGAGGTCGTCGGGCAGGAGCACCGCGAACGGCTCGTCGCCGACCACGTGCCGCGCGCACCAGACGGCGTGGCCGAGCCCGAGCGGCTGCTGCTGGCGCACGGTGATGAGTTCGCCGAAAGCCGTCCGGCTGAGCTCGAGCGGGGCAAGGCTCTTGCCCTTGCTCTTCATCGTCGTCTCGAGCTCGAAGCTCATGTCGAAATAATCGACCAGGCTCGACTTACCCCGGCCGGTGACGAAGATCAGCTGCTCGATCCCCGCCTCGCGCGCCTCGTCCACCGCATATTGGATCAGCGGACGGTCGATCACCGTCAGCATTTCCTTGGGCATGGTCTTGGTCGCCGGCAGCAGACGGGTGCCGAGGCCGGCGACCGGGAAGACGGCCTTGCGAACGGGCTTGAACGAGGAATTCATCGGGGCTCCTGCACGGGGGTCTGGGTGTTGGTGGCAGGAGCGCCGATATCGACTTCGGGTTCCGGCGCGGCCTCGGCTCCGCTCGGCGGCGGCAAGTCGAAGCGGTCGGGCTTGCGCGGTTCGGAGCGGGTCAGGATCTCGTCGACCCGCACCGGCCGGGCGATCGCCGGCGGGGTCATCAGTTCCTCGGGAGTCGGCGTGGTGGTGGCGAGCTTGGGCTTGACCGGGAGCGGCTCGCCGGGCGGCGGCTTCAGGTCCCCGACCGAGCCGCAGGCCGCGAGCGCGAGGCTGAGTGCGATGGGCCAAAGCCCAAGCTTGTGCGGCACGCCCTTGGGCGGGTAGCGCGTCATCATGCGTGTCACCCTCATCGGCGCCGTCGTGGCTGCCCTGCTGACTGCGGGCTGCGATAGGCAAAGCCCAGACCAAAGCCAAGCCAATGCCGCCGCCGCCGTTGCCGCCCGTCCCGGCGAACCCGGCCTCGATCGCAGCCAGGCGGGCAAGCCCATGCCCACCGTCACCATTCTCGACGGCGATGGCGAGGAGACCAGCCTCGCGGCGGTCGCGGGGGGCAAGCCGCTGCTGGTCAATCTCTGGGCGACCTGGTGCGCGCCCTGCGTCAAGGAACTGCCGACCCTCGACAAGCTGTCTGCGCAGCCCGGCGCGCCGCAGGTGATGGCCTTGAGCCAGGACATGCAGCCGCAGCCGACCGTCTCGGCCTTCCTCGACGAGAAGAAGATCGGGCTCGAGAGCTATCAGGACAAGGAAATGGCGGTGTCGGGCGCGCTCGGGGTGCAGATCCTGCCGACGACGATTCTCTACGGCTCCGACGGCAAGGAAATCTGGCGCTGGTCGGGCGACCTCGACTGGACCTCGGCCAAGGCGGCCGAACTCCTCGAGCAGGCGAAATAGGGGACCATGGGGGGGCAATCAAAATCGATCATCGGTGAGCGCGCCGGCTGGTTCTGGGCGGGCGCGGCGGCGATCAGCGTCGGCGTCCTGCTCCACCTGCCGATGCTCGCCATGGCCCACCGCATGGGCAATCACCTGTCTGGCATGCCGATGGACCCGGAAATGTATGTCGGCATGGCGCTGATCGCGATCGGCGTGCCGCTTTCCTGCTGGGGGGCGCTGCCGCCGCGCCGCTCGCCCCACGGCGACCATGCCGGCACCAATTACGAAGCTCCCGATTCAACGCCGCTCAATCGCTGGCATGCCGCCGTCCTTGCCGTCCTGACCCTCGGCCTCATCATCGACGTGATGAAGCCCGCGACCCTCGGGTTCGTCCTCCCCGGGGTCCGCGAGGAATATGGGATCGGCAAGATGGCGGCGCTGCTGCCGCTGGTCGCGCTGACCGGGACGACCGTCGGCTCGTTCGTCTGGGGATGGCTTGCCGACATCTACGGGCGGCGGGTCTCGATCCTCCTCTCCTCGATCCTGTTCGCTTCCACCGCCATCTGCGGGGCGATGCCGGCGTTCGAGTGGAACCTCGTCATGTGCTTCCTGATGGGGTGCTCGGCGGGCGGGATGCTCCCGGTGGTCTATGCCCTCCTCGCCGAGGTGATGCCGCCCAAGCACCGCAGCTGGGTGCTGGTGCTGGTCGGCGGTACTGGCCTCGTCGGCGGCTATCTCGCCGCGAGCGGAGCCGCGCACCTGCTCGAGCCGGTTTACGGCTGGCGCGCCCTGTGGCTGCAGGGCTTCCCGAGCGGCCTCCTCCTTCTCGCGCTCGCCCGCTTCATTCCCGAGACCCCGCGCTTCCTCGCCGAGCAGGGCCGGACCGAGGAATTGAAGCTGATGGAGCAGCGCTTCGGGCTCGTCCCCAGGCCCCGCGCCGTGCCCCCCGCCGACGCCGCCAGCGCCTCCGCCGCGCACCGCAAGCTGACCGCCGCCCTCGTCGTCGCCGCGCTCACCTGGAGCTTCGTCAATTTCGGCCTGCTGCTGTGGCTTCCGACCGACCTTCAGACCCGGGGCTTCAGCGCCGAACTCGCGAGCGGCATCCTTGCCAAGTCCTCGCTCCTCGCGCTTCCGACCATCCTCCTGTGCGCGCTCTGCTATGCCCGGCTGAGCAGCAAGTGGACGCTGGTCGCCACCATCGCGGTCACGCTCGCCGGTCTCGTCGGGGCCTTGCTTCCCGCCAGCCTGCTCACGCTCCAGCCCGTGCTGATCGGCGTGATCGCGTTGCTGATCGTCGGCACCAACGGGACCATCGCGGTGCTGCTGCCCTATACGGCCGAAAACTATCCGCTCGGCTCGCGCGGGCGGGCGACGGGGCTGGTCGCGGGCTCGAGCAAGATCGGTGGCCTGCCGGCCCAGGTTGCGGTGCTGGCGGGGTTCGTGCCGACGCTCGTCGGGGCCGCCGCCGCGTTGCTCATCCCGACCGCCATCTCGGCGGTGATGATCGGCTGGGCCGGGCGCGAGACGCGCGGCCGGAGCCTGCGCGAACTCGAGGCCGGCCAGTCCTAGCGGCTTTCGAGCGCTTTCGCCTTGGCGTTGGCCTCGGCGCGCACCGCATCGGCCTTGGCATTGCCCTGCTCGCGGATGAGGTCGGCCTGCTTCTCCAGCGCATCGGCCTGGATTTCGAGCCGCTTGCCGTCATAGCCGCCGACCTGCTTGGCCTGCGCCTCGAGCGCCTTCGCCTGCTCGTCGAGCGGATCGGCGCGGGCGTCGGCGTCTTTCTCGAGCGCGTCGGCCTGGGTCTCGGCCGTCGCCCGCAATTGATGGACCTGCTCCTCCTGCGGGGTGCGCGAACAGGCGCCGAGGGTCACGAGGGCAAGAAGGACGAGCGACGAGCGCATGGCGGCACCTTTGAGCAAATGATCGGCGGGCGAACGCACGATCGGCCCAAGCGGTGCCCCCGCCCGGTCAGTCGCGCAGCAGCTCGTTGATCCCGGTCTTCGAACGGGTCCGCTCGTCGACCGTCTTGACGATCACCGCGCAGGCCAGGCTCGGGCCCCCGTCCTTGCCCGGCAGCGAGCCCGGGACGACCACCGAATAGGCCGGCACGCGGCCGTACATGACTTCGCCCGTCGCGCGGTTGACGATCTTGGTCGAGGCGCCGAGGAACACGCCCATCGAGAGGACCGCGCCCTTTTCGACTACCACGCCCTCGGCGACCTCGCTTCGGGCACCGATGAAGCAGCCGTCCTCGATGATCACCGGGCCGGCCTGCAGCGGCTCGAGCACCCCGCCGATCCCCGCGCCGCCCGAGATATGGACGTTCCTGCCAATCTGCGCGCAGCTGCCGACGGTCGCCCAGGTGTCGACCATCGTGCCTTCGCCGACATAGGCGCCGAGGTTGACGAAGCTCGGCATTAGCACCGCGCCCGGCGCGACATAGGCGCCGCGGCGGACGATCGCGCCCGGCACCGCGCGGAAGCCGGCCTCGCCGAACTTCGCCGCGTCCCAACCCTCGAACTTGCTTGGCACCTTGTCCCACCAGGGCGCGCCGCCTGGGCCGCCGGGGATGGTCTCCATCGCGTTCAGGCGAAAGCTCAAGAGCACCGCCTTCTTGAGCCACTGATTGACCGTCCAGCCATCGGGACCCGGCTCGGCGACGCGGACGACGCCGGCGTCAAGCATGCCGAGCGCCCATTCGACCGGCTGGCGGACTTCCTTGAGTGCGTCGGGGCCGAGGCTGTCGCGCTTCTCCCACAGCTGATCGATGATCGGCTCGAGTTCGTTGTTCTGGTTCAAGCCTCTTCTCCAAGCAGGTCGTGCAGCCAGTCGCCGACGTCGCTGATGCGGCAGTCGATATGGCCCGGGTCGGCGTCGTGATTGCCGCGCTCGGAGCCATTGTCCACCCACACGGTGGTCATTCCGAGCGCCTTCGCCGGCCTGAGGTTCTGCGCCATGTCCTCGACCATGCAGGCGCGGCTCGGATCGATCCCCATCCGCGCGCAGAGGAGCTCGTAACCATGGGGCTCAGGCTTGGGCCTCAGCTCGGCGGCATGGATGTCGTGGAGATGCTCGAACTGGTCGTGGATCCCGATCCGCTCGAGCACGCGGCGGGCATAAGGCGCATCGCCATTGGTGAAGACGAACTTGCGCCCCGGCAAGCGGCCGAGCCCCTGGGCCAGCCGCGGATTGGCGCCGACCCGGTCGAGCGGGATCGCGTGCACGTCCTCGAGGAAATCGTGGGGATCGACCCCATGCTCCTTCATCAGCCCGGCGAGCGTGGTGCCGTGGGTGTGGAAATGATGCTTCTGGATCCGCTTGGCCTCGGCCGCTTCGACCCCCAGCAGGCGCTGGATATAGGCCCCCATCCGCTCGTCGATCAGCGCGAACAGCCCGGTGGAGGCGGGGTAGAGGCAATTGTCGAGGTCGAAGATCCAGGCGGTCACATGACCGAATGTCGCCTGATGCGCCCGGGATACAGTCGAACCTGTCATAATGATTGGCACTAGCCTTGGTTCCACCTTTCAGCAAAACGAAAGGAATCGGAAGGCATAGCCATGCCGGGAAAGTCATTCATTTATAGCGGTTTGCGGAAGGTTGAACGGATGAAGAAGGCGCTCCTCGCAACCACCGGCTGCGCAGCCATGCTGGCCCTTTCCGCATGCGGCGGCGGGGGCGGCGGCGGCGGTGTGGGTTCGACCCCGACCCCGCCGAGCGCGACTCCGACGCCAACTCCGACGCCCACCCCGACTCCGACCCCCACGCCGACCCCGACCCCGACCCCGACGCCCACGCCGACCCCGGGGATCAACTACGACACATCCGAATATCGCAACTCGAACGCCGCGGTGAGCTCGGGCGCGATCGCCGCCTACAATGCCGGTGCCACCGGGCGGAACATCAAGGTCGCGGTGATCGACAGCGGCATCAATCCCGCGCTGCTCGACTTCGCGGGCCGGCTCGATCCCGCCAGCCGCGATGTCACCACCGCCGGTCGCGCCCTTGCCGACGAGGAAGGGCACGGCACCGCCGTCGCCGGGACCATCGCCGCCAACCGCGACGGCAAGTGGATGCACGGCGTCGCCTTCGACGCGACCATCGTCGCGCTCCGCGCCGACACCCCGGGCAGTTGCACCGACACCACCGGCGACGGCTGCTCCTTCGCCGACACCAACATCGCCCGCGGGGTCGATGCCGCTGTCGCGGCCGGCGCGCGAGTCATCAACATGTCGCTTGGCGGTTCGGCCCCGGGCTCGACCCTGCTCAACGCCATCCAGCGCGCGGTGAATGCCGGCGTGGTGGTGGTCATCTCGGCCGGCAACGACGGCAAGGATCCCACGCTCGGCGCGACCGCCGATCCTTTCGCGGCGGTCCCGGCCAGCTACTTCCCGACCAACGTCATCATCGCCGGCTCAGTCGGGACGCTCAACGCGGACCAGTCGGTCACCAACCTCGACCAGCTGTCCGACTTCAGCAATCGCGCCGGCACCTCGGCCAGCAATTATCTCGCCGCGCTCGGCGCCGGGGTGCGGACGGTCAACCAGGTCGCCGATGCCAACGGCTATGGCGGCCATTACCTCTACAGCGGCACCAGCTTTTCGGCGCCGACCATCAGCGGCGCAGTGGCGCTGCTCGCGACCGCCTTCCCCAACCTCACCGGGGCGCAGATCGTCGACATCCTGTTCAAGAGCGCCGACGACCTCGGCGCCGCGGGCACCGACAACATCTTCGGCCGTGGCCGCCTCAACATCGCCCGCGCGATGCAGCCGATCGGCACCACCAGCCTCGCCGGCAGCGCGACGCCGGTGAACGGCTCGTCCGACGCGCCGCCGGCCTCGGGCGACGCCCCGCCGGTCGGCGGCAAGGGCCTCGGCGCGATCATCCTCGACGGCTATTCGCGCGCCTTCGCGGTCGACCTTGCCCAGACCATCAAGAGTGCGCCGCGGGCCGAGCCGCTCCACCGCGCGCTCGAGGGTTCGGTCCGGGTCGCCGGCGCGCAGGCGGGCGGGCTCAGCATCGCCATGACCGTCGCCGAGCAGAAGAATGCCGTCGGCTACATGCTCCGCCAGACCGGGATCGGCCCCGAGGACCTGCGCAAGGCGCGCCTTATCGCCGGCTCGGCGGTCGCCCGGGTCGACAACAGGACCGCCATCGCGCTCGGTTTCGCCGAAGGCGCCAAGGCGATGGAGCGGCGCCTGTCGGGGGCCGATGCGGGTTCCTTCCTCATCGCCAAGGACATTGCCGGCAATCCGGGCTTCGACGCCAGCCGCGGCGGCGCGCTCGCGCTGCGCCGCGACCTCGGCCCGGTTGCCGTCACCGTGTCGGGCGAGACCGGTGAGGTCTATTCCGAGCGCCGCACCACCGCCGACGGCGCGCCCTATCGCTGGACCAACATCGCGCTCGACCGCAATTTCGGCAGCACCTGGCTGTCGCTCGGCGTCGGCCGGCTGGACGAGCAGCGCTCGGTTCTCGGCGGGCGGATGAACGACCTGCTGGGCGGCGGTGGCGCGGCGACCACCTTCCTCGATCTCGAGGCGCGGCGCAGCCTCGGCAATGGCTGGAACGCCAGCCTGACCGCCCGGCGCGGCTGGACGAACTTCGCGGGCGGCAGCTTTGCCAGCGGGGCCTATGGCTTCGACCTCTCGAAGGTCGGCCTGCTGAGCGCGGGCGACCGCCTCGGCTTCCGCCTGTCGCAGCCGCTCCGGATCGACAGCGGCGGCTTCGCGATGAGCCTGCCGACCTCGTTCGACTATGACACGATGACACCCGGCTACAGCATCGTCCGCTCCAGCCTCGTGCCGCGCGGCCGCGAGGTTGACGCCGAACTCAGCTACCAGCGCCGCCTGCTCGGCAGCGGCTGGCTCGGCGGCAATTTGTTCGCGCGTCGCCAGCCCGGCCACATCGCGGCGGCCGATGCCGATGTCGGCGGCGCGGTGCGCTTTTCGCTCGATTTCTGAGCGAGAAGTTTAACGACGGCGCAACCGGTCGCGGCTAGGGTGGGGGACATGAGCGATGTTCCAGCCGATCCTGCCGCCGCCAAGCGCGAACGAATCAAGGCGATCAGCCGGACCGTGCACAGCATTCCGGTCGAGGAGGGCGGCCAGCTCCGCCCGCCGCGGCCCGCCCCCGTTCCGCCCCCGCCGAGCGCGTCCGAGCGCTTCTGGAAACGGACCGCGCTGACGGCGGGGAGCGTCGCGGGCCTCGCGGTCGGGCTCGCCGCGGGCCTGCTCGCGACCCGTCGCCGCGCCTGACCCTGCAATAATCGGATTGCGCCGACCGCCGCCCAGCCGCCATGAAGGCGGCAAGGGGGAGGGGTGATGGCACAACGCTGGGGTCTGTGGGGCGGGCTGGTCCTGCTCGTCGTCCTGCTGCTGCTCCCGCCGCCCGCGGGCATGCCGCTCAGCGCCTGGCGGGTGGTCGCGCTCGCAGGCCTGATGGCGGTCTGGTGGATGACGCAGGCGCTGCCGCTCACCGCCACCGCGCTGATGCCCTTCCTGCTTCTCCCGCTGTTCGGGGTGATGACAGCGACCGACACCGCGGCGGCTTATTACAGCCCGATCCTGTTCCTCGTGCTCGGCGGCGCGATCATCGCGCTGGCGATCGAGCGGACCGGGCTTCACCGCCGGCTCGCGCTCGCCATCGTCAATCGCGGCGGCAAGACCCCCGGGGCGATGCTGCTCGCCTTCATGGCCGCCACCGCCATCGTCTCGATGATCGTCTCCAACACCGCGACCACGCTCATCATGATGCCGATCGCCATCGCGGTGATCCGGGCCGCCCGGATCGAGCCCGGCCACACCGACGGCTTCGCCGGCGCGCTGGCGATGGGGATCGCCTTCGCCGCCTCGATCGGCGGCCTCGCCACCCTCGTCGGCTCGCCCACCAACGCCATCGCCGCCGGGATCATCGAGCGGGCGATCGGCCTTCGGATCGATTTCCTGATGTGGGCGAGCTTCGGCGTCCCGCTGGTGCTGGTCGCCATCCCCCTGTGCTGGCTGATCCTGATGAGGGTGCAGAGGGTCGCGCCGACCGACTTCGACGCGGCGGCGGCGATCAGTGCGATCGGCGAGGCCGGGCCCTGGTCGAGCGCCGAGAAACGGCTCGTTCCCATCATCCTTGTCACCGTCGCGGCCTGGGTCGTGCTTCCGCTCGTCGCCGACCGCCTGCCCAAGGACGTGCTGGTCGACGGAACGGTCGCGGTCGCCGCGGCGCTGCTGCTGTTCGTCATCCCCGACGGAAGCGGCCGCCCGATCCTCACCTGGACCGAGGCCAATCGCGCGCCGTGGGACGTGATCATGCTGTTCGGCGGCGGCCTCGCGCTCGCCGCGGGGATCGGCGCCAGCGGGCTCGACAAGTGGCTCGGGGTTGCGCTCGCGCCGCTCAAGTCGGTCCACCCCTTGCTCATCGCGCTCGCGCTGGTCGCGTTGGTCGTGTTCATCACCGAATTCGCCAGCAACGTCGCCGCCGCTTCGGGGATCATCCCGGTGGTCGCGGGGATCATTGCGGCCACGGGAATCGATCCGATCCTCCTCGCGCTGCCCGCGGCCTGGGCGGCGAGCTGGGGGTTCATGCTGCCCAGCGGGACCGGGCCCAATGCCATCGCGTGGGCGACCGGCCACATTAGCCTCCCGCGGATGCTCCGGGCCGGGCTGTGGATCGACCTCGCCGGCGTGCCCCTGCTGGTCGCGATGGTCTGGCTGCTGGCGCCTTTCGTCCCGCGCTAGCTTTCTTAGCCCGCGCGGCTGGGCTAGGGGCGCGACCATGGAAAACGAAGCCGAGATGAGCGGCGTGCCCGCTTCGCGCCGCCCCAAGCAGAGCCCGACCCAGATCGGCAATCACCAGCTCAGTCCCGAGACCCTGATGATGGGCTTCGGGTTTGACCCCACGCTGAGCGAAGGCAGCCTCAAGGCGCCGATCTTCCTCACCTCTACCTTCGTGTTTGAGACCGCCGCCCACGGGAAGCGCTTCTTCGAGGGCATCACCGGCAAGCGCCCGGGTGGGGCCGAAGGCCTCGTCTATTCGCGCTTCAACGGTCCCAACCAGGAAATCCTCGAGGCCCGCCTCAAGCTGTGGGAAGGCGCCGAGGAAGCGCTCGCCTTCTCGAGCGGCATGTCGGCCATCGCCACCCTGCTCCTGACCTATGCCCGGCCGGGCGACGTCATCGTCCACTCGGGCCCGCTCTATGCCGCGACCGAGACGCTCATCGCCAAGATCCTCGGCCAGTTCGGGATCACTTGGCTCGACTTCCCCGCGGGTGCGACCCAGGACGAAATCGCCGCAGTGATCGAGGCCGCCAAGGCCAAGGGGCGCCTCAGCCTCATCTACCTCGAGAGCCCGGCCAATCCGACTAATGCGCTGGTCGACGTCGAGGCGGTCCGCGCCGCGCGTGACGCCGCCTTCCCGGGCGACGACAAGCCGCCGATCGCGATCGACAACACCTTCCTCGGGCCGCTCTGGGCCAAGCCGCTCGACCAGGGCGCGGACATCACCGTCTACTCGCTCACCAAATATGCCGGCGGCCACAGCGACCTCGTCGCGGGCGGCCTGGTGGGCGCGAAGAAATTCCTCCTGCCGATCCGGATGATGCGCAACACCATCGGCACCATCTGCGACCCCAACACCGCCTGGATGCTGCTCCGCAGCCTCGAGACGCTCGAGCTGCGGATGAGCCGGGCGGGCGAGAATGCAGCGAAGGTCTGCGCCTTCCTCAAGGACCATCCCAAGGTCGAGAGCGTCGGTTACCTCGGCTTTCTCGAGGAAGGCAGCCGCCAGGCCGACATCTACAAGCGCCACTGCACCGGCGCCGGCTCGACCTTCTCGCTCTATCTCAAGGGCGGGGAGAAGGAGGCCTTCGCCTTCCTCGACAATCTCACCATCGCGCATCTCGCGGTCAGCCTCGGCGGGACCGAGACGCTGGCGAGCGCGCCGGCGGCGATGACCCACCTCTCGGTGCCCGACGAGCGCAAGGCTGCGCTCGGGATCACCGACAATCTCGTCCGGATCAGCATCGGCGTCGAAAATGCCGACGACCTGATCGCCGACTTCGCCCACGCGCTCGACGCGGTCTGATGGGAAGGCCTCGGGCCGGCGCCGGGCTTCACCCGATGTCGGCCCGTGGGAACAGGTAAAGCCCGCGTCGGCCGCTAGCGGCGCGCGCGCTCAGCCCTGGAAGCGGGCGCGCAGCGCCTTGCGGTAAAGATCGGCGAGGGCCGCTTGCGGGTCACTCGATTCGCGGATCGTGGCGACTTCCGCCGGGGTCACGGACGCCCGCCGAACGTCGGTGCCGGCCCACAGCTTGCGGGCATCGGCCATGTTGAAATCCTGGCGTTCGAACATCGATCCTCTCCGGCGGTATTGGGCCCGGAGATGATCGCCCTGATCTGGATAAACAAACGGGATTGGTTCCGTTTTGGAACTAGGCGCAGCGGCGCTCTGCTGACGAGAGCAATTCGTCGAGCTTGCTCAATCCGTGATCGAACTGCGCCGACACGTGCGGCGGAGCCCCTGCCTCGTCGAGCAGGCCGAGCAGTTGGCGGGCGTGGTCGCGCGCCTGCTCAAGCAGTTTCAGTCGGTTGGTGTCCTCGTTCATTCCTGTTCCCAGCACGTCGCTCTCCAAATGCATACAGGGAGGCAAAGCACAGGGATTAGCGGCCCGAGGTTAACAGGCCAACATGGTCAGAGGGAGGTGTTATATTTCAGCACATTTTCCATTAACTGGTCCATCGTCGCGATGGCATCGGCCGACAGCTCGACGTGAACGGTCCGGCGGTCGAGCGGATTGCTGCGCCGAATGGCGAGCCCCTCGTCCACCAGCTGCTGGAGCCAGCGCAGGGCGGTGGTTAGCGGAACCCCGGCCTCGTTGCAGACCGACATGATGGTCAGCCGATATTGTTCGCGATGCGCAATATAGAGCGAGAGCAAAATGTCCCAGCTCGCCTCCCCGAACAGGTGCGGCGGCATGGCGTCGACGCGCAGGCTGCGCACGCGGCGAATGAGCTTGGCAGCCTCCAGATAGGGGTCAGTATCCGCGGAACTGCGCGCCTGGGTCTTGCCCGATTGGGGCCGGCCAATGAATGGGGTCGACTTGTTCACGTCCGCAAATTCGTTCGTAGGGTCGGAAGTGGACGGAGACTTGGTGTCATTGGTCATGGCGCCTTGCATTGAGGTCCTGCTTGTCAGTTCACCCGTAGAAAGAAGAAATCACGGTGACTGTAAAAGTGCCGTCAGCCGAGGCAAACGTCATTACTCCCATTTTGGGGCAGTCGACGAAGTGACTCGATTCGACAGATCGCTGAGCCGTATACGAAATTTCTATTTCATTTTGGCGCGGTTAGTGGACAATTATTCAGGAAATTTGGTCAAAAGTTGTCCTGTGCCCGGCGCCGCCAAAAATCCCCACTGAGGCGGGGCCGGGCCAAAAGATCGGCGGTGCGTCGGGCGGATGTCCGCTGTCCGGCGCACCGTCTTTTTGCGCTTCAGCCCCAGTCCTCGATGGTCCAGCCCGACCGGGTGGCCAGTTCCCGGAGCGGCCCGTGCGGATTGACCGCGACGGGTTCGTCGGACCAGCGAAATACCGGCGCGTCGCTGGCATGGTCCGAATAGAAACGGACATGGCCGTGACGGCCGGTGAGGCCGCTTTTCTCGACCCAGTCGGCGACCATCCGGAGCTTGGCCTCGCCGTAGCAATTCTCGCCATCGATCCGGGCCAGCAGCGCCTGGTCGAGCCCGAGCATGCTGCCCGTGCCGATCACGTCGTCGAAGCCCAGCCGCTCGGCGATGGCGGCGGCGTAGAAGCGATAGCTCGCGGTCGCCATCACGATCCGGCGCCCCTCGGCCTTGTCGCGGGCGATGGCGGTGCGCGCGCCGGGGCGGATGTTGGTCGCGACCTGCCGCTCGGCAAAGCTGTCGACCAGCGGCTTGAGATCCGCCGGCCCGATGCTCCGCCCGAGCAGCAGGGCGTGATTGATTTCCTTCAGCCGCCCGCGCGTGATCAGCTTCGCCGTATAGGCCAGCATCGACAGGATCACGAGCGGAAGGAAGACCAGCCGCCACGGCGCCCGCCGGGTCGCGCAATGCAGCAAGAAGGGGGTGAAGGTCGCGCGCCGGGTGACGGTGCGGTCCATGTCGTAGATGGCAAGGTCCATCAGGCGCGCCCCTCGATGATCGCGCTGACCAGCAGGTGATCGGCGGGCTTGTCGACGTCGATCGCGGCGGTGGGATCGCTCAACACCACTGCCTTCAGCGCAACCCCCAGGCGGCGGCCGAGCCCGCGCGCGGTTTGGTGGATGTCGCTGAGGCGCAGCACCGCGCCGAGGAACAAGGGCAGGCCGAGCTGGAGGAGCACCCGCCAGCCCTTCTTGCGATCCTGCTCGATCGCTCGCCACCGTTCGACCCCCGCGCGGGCCGCCGGGGTCGCCAGCGCGAAGAGGTTGGCCCCGCTGTAGCGCTCGGCCCCGAACCGCAGCCAGGTCCGCTGGGCATCGGGAAAGCGGCGCAGCATCGCCGTCCGGCTGACCACCCCGACCGCGACATCGCTGCCCGTCGCCCCGGCCAGGAATTCCTCGACCATCGCGGGCGTCAGAAGCGCGTGGTCGGCGGTGGTCACCAGCAAGGGGAAGCGGGTCGCCGGATCGTCGCAGAGGCGAAGCAGGGTCGCGGCGATGGTCGAGTCCGAGGTCTCGACCGCGATTCGCGGGTCGTCGGGAAGCACCGCGGCGATTCGCTCGGGCTGCTGCGTCAGCACCCGGACCGCCGCCACCTCGGGCACCGCGAGCAGGGCCCGCAAGGGTCGCAACAGCATCGGCTCGCCGGCCAGCGGAAGCAGCGGCTTGAGGTCGGTGCCGAGGCTGAGCGCCAGCGGGTCATTGGGGCGCGAGCCCGCAAGCAGCAGCGCGGTCCAGCCTTGCCTGGGCTTGTCGGCGCTCACCCCGCGTCGAGCCAGCTGACGATTCTACGGCCGCGCGCCGCCACGCCCTCGGCCTGCGCCAGGCGGACCGCGTGGAAGATCAGGCTTAGCACCGACCACAAGGCGACCAGCTCGATCCCGAGGTCGGGACGGCCGATGACGAGGCAGGCGACGAGAATGACCATGTTGGGATTGCGCCTGGCCGTGATCAGGCGGAAGCGGCTGTCGATCCGCCGCCAGACGTGGATGTGCATCCCGAAGCGCCACTTGAAGATGCCTTCGATCAGGCGCCCCACGACATAGGTGCCGACGATCACCGCGAGCAGACCGCCCTTGTAGACTTCCTCCAACTGGTGCCCGGCGGCGCCGAGCCCGTGCAGCCAGGCCCACCACCAGAAGGGCGGATGGACGAGGTCGATGCCGTGGTCGAAGACGTCGCCCCACTTGCTCGACTGGCCGGTGGTGCGGGCGAGCTTCCCGTCGACCGTATCGAGCACCATGAAGACGAAGCCGACCGCGATCCCGCTCCAGTAATGGCCGTTCCAATAGAGCCAGAAGGCGGCGAGGCAGAAGACGAAGCCGATCAGCGTGACCTGGTTGGGGCTCATGCCCGCCTGCGCCGCCCAGCGGGTCAGCCAGAAGGCCGGCCGGCGCCACAGATAGAGGGTGAGGATATCGGTCACGCCCTTGTAGGAGGCGTCGTAGAGCGCGCGCTCGACCGGCAGCGGGTCGGCGGGGTCGAGCGGCATGACGAACGGCCGCTCGCGCTTGCGCAGCTCGAAATAGCTGAGGCTCGCGGTGCGCGCGTCGAGCTGGGCGAGGCTCGCGGGATCGGTGTCGGCGGGCCGCCCGGCGGCGAGGTGGACCAGCACCGGCCGGCCGTCGAGCATCAGCGCGGTGTCGGGCCGGTTCCTGAGCTCGGCCAGCCACGCCGGGTCCCAGGCGAACGCCATGTCGGCGAGGATTCGGGGGCGCGACAGGTCCTCGGCTTCACCGGTGGCAAGGCCGGCCTTGGCGGCAACCTGCTCGGCGCGGGCGCGGGCGGTGCGACCGAACAGGCGCACCGGCGGATCGCCGATGGCAAGGAACTGGATGGGGGCGGGGATCGTCTCGGCCATGATGGGACAGCCGAAAAGCGGCAAAGCTTGGCAATAGCAAGGCAGATGGTGCGACAGGGCTTGCGCTTGCCGATTGCGCCCTTTGCGGGCATGTCGCCTTCAGGATGGCTTCTGCGGCGTTGAACGAGACGGACAATCATGTCTTCGCGCCCAGCGGGGCGCTCACCATCGCGCGCGTCGGTTCGACCCAGCGCGACATCGACGCCTTGCCCGATCCCCTGACCATCGACCTCTCCAGCGTCGAGCGGATCGACACGGTCGGCGCGTGGATGGTCCACCGCACCGTGCGCGACCGGGGCGCCAAGCTGGTCGGCGCGTCGAGCGAGGTCGGCAAGCTCCTCGACCAGGTGGCCGAGGCCGACCGGCCCAACGAGATCGTGCCGCCAAAGAAGATTGGCGCAGTCGGCGAGCTTGGTGAATGGGCCATCCAGTTCGGGCAGACCTTCGTCGGCCTGCTCGGCTTCTTCGGCGCGACCCTGATGGGCTTCGCCTCGGTCATCTCGCGGCCCAAGCGCTTCCGCTTCAATGCGGTCGTCCAGCAGTTCGACGTGGTCGGCGTTCGCGCGCTTGGAATCATCGGGCTGATGAGCTTCCTCATCGGCATCGTCGTCGGCCAGCAGGGCGCGGTCCAGCTCCAGCAGTTCGGCGCCGAGGTCTATACGATTAACCTTATCGGCCGGATCACCGTGCGCGAACTGGGACCGCTGATGACCGCGATCATGGTCGCGGGCCGCTCGGGCTCGGCCTTCGCGGCGCAGATCGGAACGATGAAGATCACCGAGGAAGTGGACGCGATGCGGACCATCGGCGTGTCGCCGATCGAGGCGCTGGTCGTGCCCCGGGTCTTCGCGGCGATCGTCACCATGCCCCTGCTCGCCTTCTGGGCGATGCTGACCGCGATCATCGGCGGCGGCATCTTCTGCTGGCTCGGGCTCGGCATCCCGCCGCTCACCTACATCCAGCGCATGGCCGAAGTCGTGCCCGCAAGCGACCTGTGGGTCGGGCTGATCAAGGCGCCGGTATTCGGCTTCATCATCGCGCTTGCCGGCTGCTTCCAGGGAATGCTCGTCGCCAATGACAGCGAGCAGGTCGGCCTCAAGACCACCGCCGCAGTGGTCCAGTCGATCTTTCTCGTGATTGTGCTCGACGCGGTGTTCGCGGTCTTCTTCAGCTCGATCGGCTGGCTCTAGTGGCCGAGTTCGTCACCCCCGCCCGTTCGAGCCCGACGCTGCCCGACGTCGAGGAGCCGATCATCCGCGTCCGCGGCCTCGAGAACCGGTTCGGCGACCAGATCGTCCACCAGGATCTCGACCTCGACGTCCGCCGCGGCGAGATCATCGGCGTGGTCGGGGGCTCGGGCACCGGCAAGTCGGTGCTGATGCGTTCGATCATCGGGCTCCAGCGCCCGACCGCTGGCGAGATCGAAGTGCTCGGCGAGAACATGATCGACCGGCCCGAGGACGAGGCCAAGAACATCCGCCGCCGCTGGGGCATCCTGTTCCAGAACGGCGCGCTCTTCTCGACCCTGACCGTGGCCGAGAACGTTCAGGTCCCGATCCGCGAATATTTCCCCTTCATCAAGGGCGCGCTGCTCGACGAGATCGCGGGCTATAAGATCGCCATGTCGGGCCTGCCCGACAATGCCGGCGCCAAATATCCGAGCGAACTGAGCGGCGGCATGCGCAAGCGCGCCGGCCTTGCCCGTGCCCTCGCGCTCGACCCCGAACTGCTGTTCCTCGACGAGCCCACCGCGGGCCTCGACCCGATCGGCGCGCAGGCGTTCGACCAGCTCATCCTCGGCCTCCAGAAGCGGCTCGACCTCACCGTCTTCCTCATTACTCACGACCTCGACAGCCTTTACGCCATCTGCGACCGGGTCGCGGTGCTGGCCGACCACAAGGTGATCGCGGTCGACACGATCGACCGGCTGCTCGAGCTCGATCACCCTTGGATCCAAGAATATTTCAACGGACCGCGCGGCCGCGCGGCGGCGGCGTAGCGAGAAGACATGGAAACCCGATCCAACCAGGTGCTCGTCGGCACCGTCGTCCTGGCCCTGCTGGTGGGCCTGCTGTTCTTCGCGGTGTGGATCGCGGGGCTCAACACCGAGAAGCGCAAGTGCTTCGACATCTATTTCAGCCAGGGCGTCGGCGGTCTCAACACCGGCTCAAGCGTCAGCTTTTCGGGCGTTCCGGTCGGCCAGATCACCAAGATCCGGCTGCTCCCCGACCGCCCCGAATTCGTCTGGGTGCGGATCGAGGTCGAGGAGGACACGCCGGTGCTCCAGGGCACCAATGCCCAGATCAAGGGCGTCGGCTTCACCGGCGTCAGCGAGATCCAGCTCGACGGTGCGGTCAAGGGCGCCAAGCCGCTCGACCAGGTCGGTCCGCAGGGCTGCCCGGTCATCCCGAGTTCGGCCGGCGGCCTCGGCGCGCTCCTCAATTCGGCGCCGGAACTGCTCGAGCGCATCCAGCGCCTGACCGAGCGGCTCACCGAGCTGCTCAGCGACCGCAACCAGAATGCGATCTCGGACATCCTCGAAAATATCGACAAGACCTCGAAGGTGCTCGCCGACCGCGCGCCCGAGATGGGCGACACGCTGGCCGAGGCGCGGGTCGCCGCGCGTAACGCCGCCCGTGCCGCGGACGAGGTCGCCAAGCTCGCCAACAGCAGCAACACCGTCGTCCAGCGCGACGTCCAGCCGGCCGCGGCGGACCTCCGCAAGACGCTCGAATCGTTGCGCCAGACCTCGGCCAACATCGACACGCTCGTCGCCGATGCGCGGCCCGGCGTGCAGAATTTCTCCAAGTCGACGCTGCCCGAGGTCAATCGTCTGGTCCGCGACCTGCGCGACCTGACGACCAGCCTCGAGGGTGTCTCCAGCCGCCTCGAACAGGGCGGGGTGGGCGGCGTCCTCGGCGCACCCAAGCTCCCCGACCACAAGCCCGGAAAGTCCCGCTGATGCGCGTTCACCTGCTTCCCGCTTTCGCCGCGCTCGCCCTCGCCGGCTGCTTCGGCGGCGGCAAGGTCCCGCCGACCCTCCTGACCCTCACGCCCAGCGCGGCCGAGGCGGCGATCGACCGCACCGCCGCGGCCGGCCAGGCCGTGACGATCGAGCTTCCGGTGACCGGCAAGGAGATCCGCCAGGTCCGCGTGCCCGTGCTCGAGGGCTCGGGCCAGGTCACCTACGTCAAGGACCTCCAGTATCTCGAGACCCCCGACCGGCTGTTCCAGCAGCTGGTCAGCGAGACGGTCAAGCGGACCACCAACCGCGTCGTGGTCGATCCGCGCCAGACCGGGATCGACCCCGGAACCCGCGTCTCGGGCGTGCTCGAGCGCTTCGGCTACGACACCGCCACCGGCCAGGTGATCGTCACCTATGACGCCACCGCGGCGCGCGGCGCGACCGTCCAGACCCGCCGCTTCACCGCCTCGGTCCCGGCCGACGGCACCGCCCGGACGGTCGGGCCGGCGATCAACCAGGCCGCCAACGACGTCGCTCGGCAGGTCGCCGCCTGGATCGGCGGCTAAGCCTCAGCCGAGGCTCTTGCCCGCAAGCTCGAGCACGTCCTTGCTAAGCCCCGGCTCGCGCAGGATCCGCTCGAGCGCGGCGCGCATCTTCGCCGCCCGACCCGGCTCGATCTTCCGCCAGCGCCCGAGCGGGGCGACAAACCGCGCCGCGGTCTGCGGATTGAGCTTGTCGGCGGCGACGATGATCTCCGCCTGCCAGTCGTAGCCGCGCCCGTCGGCACGGTGGAAGGCCGCCGGGGTGCCGGCAAAGCTCCCCGCCAACGCGCGCAGGCGGTTCGGATTGGCAAGCGTGAAGGCGGGATGGCGGCCGAGCACCTCGACCCGGTCGAGCGTTTCCTCGGCCGGAACCGAGGCCTGTACCGCGAACCACTTGTCGATGACCAGGGGATCGCTCTCGTAGCGCCCGTAGAAGTCGGCCAGCGCGGCTTCGGCTTCCTCGCCGCCGAGCATCGCGAGCACCATCAGCGCCGCCTGGCGCTCGGTCATGGTACGGGCGCTCGCATATTGGCGCGCGGCCAGCGTCCGGCCCAGCCCGGCATCGGCCGCGGCGAGTAGGCCGAGCGTCGCGCCGCGCAGGCGCCGCAGCCCCTTGGCCTCGCCCGACAGGCTGGACGGATCGGCGCGGCTGGTGCCCATGTAGGCGCGCGAAAGATCGTCCTTGAGCCCGACCCCGATCGCGCGCCGCATCGCTTCGCGCACCGTGTGGACCCGGGCCGGATCGGCGGCGTCGAGCTTCTCGATCAGCAGGCTCTCGCCCGGCAGCGCGATGGCGTCGGCCTTGAAGGCGGGATCGAGCGCATTGCTGCGCAAGGTCGCGGCCACCGCGGTCACCACCGCCTCGGTCCGAAGCTCGCCCCCGCCGATCGCGGCGAGGAGATCGCGCTGCATCAGTTCCTGGCCCGCCTCGTAGCGCGCGAAGGCATCGGTATCGCTTTCGGCCAGCGCCTCGATCTCGCCGGCCTTTCGCTCGGCGACCACGATCACCGGCGCGGAGAACTGGCGATTGATCGACAGGAAGGCGGGTTCGGTGACGTTGGCGAAGGGCTCGACCTGCCGTTCCTCGCGCAGCACCACCAGGCGCTCGGGAGAGATCTCGCGCCCGCTCGCCGCGCCGATCAGTGCAACCTTCAAGGGCACGACCATCGGCTGCTTGGCCGGCTGGCCCGGGGTCGGGGGAACCGACTGGTCGAGGTGGAGCGCGGTCCGCCCGCCGCTCTGGTCGAGCCGGGCGCGGACGGTCGGGGTGCCGGCCTGGCTGTACCACAAGCGGAACTGCGACAAGTCGACCCCGCTCGCATCCTCCATCGCCTTGACGAAGTCCTCGCAGGTCACCGCCTGTCCGTCGTGGCGCTGGAAATAGAGGTCGGTGCCCTTGCGATAGCGCTCGGGGCCGAGCAGCGTCCGCATCATCCGGATCACTTCGGCGCCCTTGTTGTAGACCGTCGCGGTGTAGAAGTTCGCGATCTCGAGATAGGAGTCCGGCCGGATCGGGTGCGCGAGCGGGCCGGCGTCCTCGGGGAATTGCGCGGCGCGCAGGGTGCGGACCTGGTCGATCCGCTGGACCGCGGGGCTCCCCATGTCCTCGCTGAAGCTCTGGTCGCGGAAGACCGTCAGGCCTTCCTTGAGGCTGAGCTGGAACCAGTCGCGGCAGGTGACCCGATTGCCCGACCAGTTGTGGAAATATTCGTGCGCGACCACGGCGGCGACCGCGTCGATGTCCGCGTCGGTCGCGGTCTCGGGGTCGGCCAGCACGTAGCGCGTGTTGAAGATGTTGAGGCCCTTGTTCTCCATCGCGCCGAAGTTGAAATCGCTGACGGCGACGATGTTGAACCGGTCGAGGTCATATTCGCGGCCGTAGGTCCGCTCGTCCCACGCCATCGAATCCTTGAGCGCCTGCATCGCGAGCGCGGTCTTGGGGAGGTCGGCCTCGCGCACCCAGATGCCGAGTGCGACCTCGCGCCCGCTCATGGTCCGGAAGCGGTCGGCGTTGCAGGCAAGGTCGCCCGCGACCACCGCGAACAGGTAGCAGGGCTTGGGGAAGGGGTCTTCCCACACGGCGAAGTGGCGGCCCTCGCCGGCCTCGCCCTGTTCGACCGGATTGCCGTTGGCGAGCAGCACCGGATAGCGCGCCTTGTCGGCGGTCAGGCGGACCCGGTAGCGGCTGAGCACGTCGGGCCGGTCGGGGAAATAGGTGATCCGGCGGAAGCCCTCGGCCTCGCACTGGGTGCAGAGGATCCCGCCCGAGGCGTAGAGCCCCATCAGCTGGCTGTTCTTCTCCGGGCAAATCGCGACCTCGGTCTCGACCACGGCCTCAGCGCCGCCCAGCGCGACCACCAGCCGGCCGTCCTCCAACACCGGCTCGCGGCGCTCACCGTCGACCGTCAGCGAGAGAAGCTCGAGTTCTTCGCCCTCGAGCCGCAGCGGCCGGTCATGCTCGCCGTTGCGGGTGACCGACAGACGCGCCCGGACCACCGTCCGGGCCGGATCGAGGTCGAAGCCGAGCGCGATGTCGGGCACCAGCCAGTCGGGCGCCCGATAATCTTCGCGCAAGGTCGGGGCAGGGGCGGCAGGCGCGGCAAACGCGTCACGGGCATCGAACATGGCGGGTGGCTTAGTCCGCGGCCGGGGAGGGGACAACCTCGTGGCGGCTGGTCAGCGCCCAGATCATGCCGGCCATCGCCAGCACCGCTCCGGCGATCGCCAGCCCGGTCCAGCGATAGCCCTCGAACAGGGTCGACAGCGCCATGGCGATAATCGGCACGATGACGCTTGAATAGGCGGCGCGGCCGGGGCCGATGGTGCGGATGATCGGCATGTAGAGGCTGAAGGCCAGCGCCGAAGCGAACAAGGCAAGATAGGCGAGGCCGAGCCAGTAGCCGGGACGGGGGTCGATCACCGGCGGCCCGCTGACCATCAGCGCGAAGGCGGCGTCGAAGATGGCGCCGAAGGTCATTCCCCAGGTCAGCATGGTCGGCAGCGGCACCGCCTTGGCGCGCTCGGTGGTCTGGAGCACGTTCGACACGCTCGCCCCCATCACGCCCAGCAGGGTCAGCCCGATCCCCAGCGCCGCCTCGCCCAGCGGCGCGCGCGCGCTTTGCACCTCGTTGACGAAGAGCAGCGCGATCCCGCCGATCGCGGGGATCGCCGAGAGGATGAAGCTGCGGCTGGGCCGGTGCCCGGTCCAGGCCCAGGCGAGCAGGGAATTCGGGATCAGCAGCAGCGCGAAGACGCAGGCGACCAGCCCGCTCGTGATGTGATGCTCGGCCAGATAGACCGCGTTGAAATTGACGCAGAACTGGCAGAAGCCGAATAGCATCGCGATCCGCCAAGCGCCCGGCGGAAGCGTCAGGCTCACACCCTGCCAGCGGGTGAAGGCCGCCATCGCCGAGGCCGCGATGATGAAGCGATAGGCGACCGACCAGTGCGCGGGCACCACGCCGAGCTGGTCGCGGATGACGATCCAGGTCGACCCCCAGATGAGGGTGATGATCGTGAAGAAGAGGAGGACCGCGCCGCGCCCGAGGGGGGCACTCACAGCGCCGAAATCGCTTCCGCCAGCCGGTCGACGGCGCCGCGGTCCTGGTCCCAGCTCGTCACCAGCCGCGCTTCGCCGACGCCCCAGTCGTAGAAATCGAAGCCCTGGGCCCGAAGCGCCGCGGCCTCGTCGGCGGTCACCTTGAGGAACACCTCATTGGCCTCGACCGGGAAGACCAGCCGCTCGCCCGCGGCCTCGGCCAGCGCCCGTGCGGCCGCGTTGGCGGCGCGGGCATTAGCCAGCCAGATGTCATCCTCGAGCATCGCCAGCAGCTGCGCCGCGAGATAGCGCCCCTTGCTGAGGAGATGGCCCGACCGCTTGCGCCGCCGCTTGATCCCGTCGGCGAGGGCGGAATCGAACAGCACCAGCGCCTCGGCCGACAGCCCGCCATTCTTGACGAAGCCGAAGGACAAGGCGTCGACCCCGGCCTTCCAGGTCAGCTCGGCGGGACTGGCGCCGGTCGAGGCAACGGCATTGGCGAAGCGCGCCCCGTCGAGGTGGAAGCCGATGCCGTGCCCCTTCGCCCATGCCCCCAGCGCCGCGGTCTCGGCGGCCGAATAGGTCAGCCCATATTCGGTCGCATTGGTGATCGACAAAGCGTTCGCCTGCACCTGGTGGACGTCCGGCCGGATCCGCGACCGCGCCTCCTCCAGCGCGTACGGGGTCAGCTTCGCCCCCGGCCCGTCGACCAGCAGCAATTTCGCCCCGCCGGTGAAGAATTCGGGCGCGCCGGCCTCGTCGACCTGGATATGCGCCTCGCGGTGGCAGAGAATGCCCCCGTAAGGCGGCACTATCCCGGCAAGCGCGAGACAGTTGGCGGCGGTCCCGGTGGTCACCCACAGCGCCGTCACCTCGCGCTCGAACAGGTCCGAAAAGGCCGCGTCGAGCTTCTGGCTCCACGCATCGCCGTCATAGGCCGTGTCGAGCCGGTCGGCCCTGGCCATCGCTTCGAACACGGCGGGATGGACGGCCGCGGCATTGTCGGAGAAGAAGCGCATGGCCGAGCCATGGTCCGGCGCGGCGCGCTCGGCAAGGGGCTGGCGCATCAGGGGAGGCGGACGGCGATGACGTGGACATATCTGGTCGGGCGCGAGGACCTTGGCCGGACGCGGCTCCGCGCCGAGCCCGATCCCGATCCCGCCGCGCTCGGCGCGGGCGAGGCGCTGTTCGCCATCGAGCGCTTCTCGCTCACCGCCAACAACATCACCTACGGCGCCTTCGGCGACCGCATGGGCTATTGGCGCTTCTTCCCGAGCGGCGAGGAGGGATGGGGGATCATCCCCGTCTGGGGCTTCGCCACGGTCACCGCCTCGCGCGCGCCGGGGATCGAGGTCGGAGCCCGTTTCTACGGCTACTGGCCGATGGCGAGCCACCATGTCGGACGGCTCGAGCCGCGCGGTCGCGGCGCGGTCGATGGGAGCCCGCACCGTGCCGACCTCGCCGCCGCCTACAATCGCTACGAACCCGCCGAGCCCCGCGCCGACGACGACCTCGCGGCGCTGTTGCGGCCGCTGTTCCTCACCAGCTTCCTGATCGACGACCTCCTCGCGGACGCGCATCCCGAAGCGACCATCATCGTCTCGAGCGCGTCGAGCCGGACCGCGCTCGGGCTCGGCTGGCTGGTCAGCCGCCGCGGCGGCCGGGCGATCGGGCTCACCTCGCCGCGCCATCTCGCCCGGGTCGGGTCGCCGGGCCTGTTCGCCCGCGCGATTGCCTACGAATCGGTCGACGACCTCCCCACCGATGGTCCGGCCGTCTTCGTCGACCTTGCGGGCGATCCCCGGCTTCGCCGCCGGGTCCACGAGAAGCTCGGGGCGAACCTGCAGGCGAGCATCGTGGTCGGCACCACCCACCTCGGCGCCGACCCGGGCGAGCGCGCGCCCTTGCCCGGTCCGAAACCGACCTTCTTCTTCGCGCCCGAGCGTTTCGCGAAAAGGCTTGGCGACTGGGGCGCGGCGGGAGTGCAGCAGAAGACGGGGGAGGCGCTCTCGCACTTCATCGCCGATTCCGGCTGGCTGCGCATCGTCACGCACCGCGGCCCCGAGGGGCTGGCGGCGGCCTATGCCCGGGTGCTGGCGGGTGCGGGCACCCCCGACGAGGGCGACATCGTCGTCCCTTGAGGGGCGGTCCGGCGAGGGAGGGGGGAAATGGTGCTGCCGGTGAGGATTGAACTCACGACCTCAGCCTTACCAAGGATGCGCTCTACCACTGAGCTACGGCAGCACTGTCCGGAGACGGGCGGGCCTATGGCGGTTGGCTGGCGCAAGTGTCAAGGGAAGAGAATGAATAAGCAGGAAAAGGAAGCCCGCCTCGCCGCCGCGCTCCGCGAGAACCTCCGCAAGCGCAAGGCGGGGGCGGTGGCGACCAGACCGGAAACCCCGAAGGCCGACGACGAACAAGCCTAGCCGTTCCGGATCAGAAAATGGCGGCTGACCCGCCACAGGATTCCGATCGCCGGCAACGCGACCGCGATGAAGACAATGCCGGCACGCTCCGACACGTCATCGACGAAATGGTTGTGGCCGAGGAATGCCAGGAACAGGCTTGCAAACCCGGCGATCTCGAGCGCCCAGAGCTTCCGCTTCAAGTGCACTGGAAAGTCCATGCCCTCTCGCTAGCACCGACCCGTTACCAGACCCTGAGCAAGCGCTTGGCTCTGCCGAAATCGCCAATGTCCGCGATGGGTGGAACGCGGACACGAGATGATCTAACTTTTTGCGGTGTCGTTAGCTCCCGTCATAGTTTTGCATTCTCCCGTTCTTGTGAGAGAGCGCCTAGCGCCTTTCGTGGAGCAATGCCTGAGGGACAAAGTCGAACTAATCGCGACGATCGGCTCGGGCTGCGAGGATCTCGAGGAGGAGATCGACTGGCTGATCGTTGCCGATGGAGAAAGCGTCGAACGGTACATAACAACGTCTTCACATCCGGGCGAAACGCTAGCCGGGGTGCTAGAATTTGCTACTCATTGGAATACGAAGGCTCAGTTTCGGATCGAAGAGGTCCACCTTTAATCTTAAGTCCGCAACGGGCGGAAAACGGACGTCAGCGCCCTTGCCGAGCACCGCTGCAATATCCACCGATGGAGACCCACGCTCCTCCGGAATCTAGGCAGGCGTCCACGGCCAGCCAACCTCGCGCCGACCATCCAAGCCAAGCGCTGAGTGCCAGCCCCGCAGCGGTCATCACGCGGCGTTTCATGCCGAAAGAGTGGAGTACTGTGCCAAGGTCCGCAATGGGTCGACGTCAGACGTTCGGCGTAAATGTCCTGAATGGGTGGAAAGCGGACATCAGCCGACCTTGTTCTCTGGTCTCAGCGGCGACCAATCTTCCTGCCCACAAATCGACGACCGTAGACTGCGATTTCCCTCGAGATGAAATACATGCCGCCGATGCATAGTAGGGACACCCAGAGGTAGCGCACCTCATCAAGGGAGGGTCGCATAAGGCTTTGGGCATCGATCAGAACGTAGAGGTTCACCAAGAACGCTACCACCGACAATGCGAGAAACACTCTGGTTACGGTCATCATTGGCCCTCAATCCTCCTCGCCAGTATGGAGTGGCCGCGCCAATGTCCGCAATGGGTCGCAAGCGGACGTTACCTCCGCCGCGCGAGATTAGCCTTAAAGCGGCGCGCAGGCCGCTTCCAGCCAGGCGCGCTCTTCGGCGCCCAGCCCCGGCCCGATCCGCTTCACCACTTCGGTGTGATAGTCGTCGACCCATTTCCGCTCGCGGTCCGACAGCATCTCGGTGACGATCAGCCGGCGGTCGATCGGGGCGAAGGTGAGGGTCTCGAAGCCGAGCATCTCCTTTTCGGCGCCGGGCACGTCGACCGGCACCACGAGGATCAGGTTCTCGGTGCGGATCCCATATTCGCCCGCCTTGTAATAGCCGGGTTCGTTCGAGAGGATCATCCCCGCCGCCAGCGGCTCGTCGCCGCCCGACTGCGAGCTTCCCATCGGCGAGATCCGCTGCGGGCCCTCGTGGACCGAGAGGAAGCTGCCGACCCCGTGGCCGGTGCCATGGGCATAATCGAGGCCCGCCTCCCACAGCGGCCGCCGCGCGAAGCTGTCGAGCTGGCCGCCGCGGGTGCCCTTGGGGAAGACCGCGGTGTCGATCGCGATATGGCCCTGGAGCACGCGGGTGAAGCGGTCGCGCATCTCCGCCGTCGGCTCGCCGATCGCGACCGTGCGGGTGATGTCGGTGGTCCCGTCCTCATACTGGCCGCCGCTGTCGATCAGGTAGAGCGAGCCCGCCGTGAACGGCACGTTGGTCTTCTCGGTCGAATGATAATGCGGGCTCGCCGCATTGCCGCCGAAGGCCGAGATGCTGCTGAACGACAGGTCCTTGAGTGCGGGGTCCTCGCGGCGGATCGCCTCCAGCTTGTCCGAGGCCTTGAGCTCGTCGAGCCCGTCCGTCTCCTCGACCCACTTGAGGAACCGCGCGATCGCCGCGCCGTCGCGGGTCTGGGCGGCGCGCTGGCCATTGAGCTCGGCCTCGTTCTTGATCGCGCGCGGAAGCACGGTCGGATCGCGCAGCTCGACGATCCTCGCGCCCGCCGTCTCGAGCGCCTCGAAGATCGCCGCGACCGAGCGTTCGGGATCGACCGCCACCGTCTTGCCGGCAAGCTCGCCCAGCGCGCCCTCGAACGCCGCCCGCTCGTGCAGCCGTACCCCGTTGCCGAGATGCTGGCGAAGCTCCGCCGTCACCTTCTCGCCCGCGACGAACAGGTCGGCGGTGCCGTCGGCGTGGACCAGGGCATAGGCCAAGGCGACCGGCGTGTGGCTGACGTCGGTCCCGCGGACGTTGAAGGTCCAGGCGATCGAATCGAGTGCCGCGAGCACGGCGGCATCGGCCTTGTGCTCGGCCAGCCAGTCCCCGATCGACTGGCGCTTGTCGGCGCTCGAGCGGCCGGCGAACTTCTCGGGATGGACCGCCAGCGCGGCCTTGCTCGCCTCGGGGCGGTCGGCCCAGATCCGGTCGATCGGATTGTCCGCCACCGGCACCAAAGTCGCCCCGCGCTCGGCCAGCGCCTTGGTCGCGGCCTTCACCCAGTCGGCGCGGTGGAGCCACGGGTCGTAGCCGATCCGCGCACCCTCGGGCGCATGCTCCTTGAGCCAGCCCGCGATGCTCGTCTCGGGCACCGACTGGTAGGACCAGTGCGCCCCGTCGACCTGCTGGCGGACCTGCAGCGTGTAGCGCCCGTCGGTGAAGATCGCCGCTTCCTCCGGCAGCACCACCGCCGACCCGGCCGAGCCCTCGAAGCCCGTCAGCCAGGCGAGGCGCTGGGCATAGCTCCCGACATATTCGCTCATATGCTCGTCGGTGAGGGGCACGACGAAACCGTCGAGGCGGTCCTCGGCAAGCTGGGCGCGAAGGGCGGCGAGGCGGTCGGCATGGCTGGACATGGGCCGCTTGTAGCCGCGGACCGGGGCTGGACGAAAGCCGCTCTCTTGCGCCACCTTTCGGGGGAACACACTTGGGGGGTATCCATGCGTTTCCTGCTTCTCGCCGCGCTGATCGCCGCGGCCGTTCCCGCCACAGCCCAGAAAGCCTCCATGACCGACCAGCTCCCCCCGCCGCCCAAGGCCGACCAGCGTCCCTACAGTTACACCCGCCATGGCGAGACCATCCAGGACCCGTGGCACTGGCTTCGCGACGAGGGCTATCCCAAGGTCGATGACAAGGACGTCCTCGATTACCTCAAGGCCGAGAACGCCTATTTCGAGGCCTGGAAGAAGCCCCACGAGCCGCTGGTCGAGACCATCTTCCAGGAACTGAAGGGCCGCCAGAAGGAGGACGATTCCTCGGTCCCGGTGAAGGACGGCGACTACCTCTACTGGTGGGCCTTCCAGCCCGGCGCGCAGTATCGGCAATGGTATCGCAAGCCCGTCGCCGGCGGTGCCGACCAGCTGATCCTCGATGAGGTGAAGGAAGCCGAGGGCAAAGAATATTTCCGCCTTGGCGCGATGCAGGTCAGCCCCAACGGAAAGCTTGCCGCGATCCTCGCCGACGACGACGGCTCGGAGCGCTTCAAGCTCAAGATTCGCGACCTTGCGACCGGCAAGGACCTTGAGACCGTCACCGCGGTCGGCATCGGAAGCCCGGTGTGGAGCGCCGACAGCAAGGCGGTCCTCTTCACCGAGGTCAACGACAACTGGCGCAGCTACCGCGCCCGTTACCACCGCCTCGGCGACGATCCCAGGAACGCCCGCACCATCTACGAGGAAACCCAGGACAAGGGCTTCTCGGTCGGCCTCGGCAAGAGCCAGGACAAGAGCCTGATCTTCGTCTCGACGGGTGACAACCGCACCAGCGAGGTCCGCTTCGTTTCCGCCGCCGATCCGCTCCAGCCGCTGACCCTGATCAGCCCGCGCAAGGAGAACCGCCTCTACGAAGCCGATGCCGCGCACGGGAAATTGTGGATCGTCACCAACGACGACCACATCAATTTCCGCCTGGCCTCGGCCGACATCGCCCGCCCCGGCGACTGGCACGACGTCATCAAGGGCTCGGACCGGACCTACATCCGCGGCGTCAGCGCGTTCAGGAACGAGCTGGTGGTCACGGTCCGCGAGGACGGTTTGGACCAGCTCCTGCTCAAGGATTATCGCGGCGGCCCCATCGGCCGCGTCCCTTTCAAGGAAGCGAGCTACAGCGCCGGACTCGGCAGCAATCCAGAGTTCGATCCCGCTGCCTACCGGCTGAGCTATTCGTCGATGGTCACCCCGGGCACGGTCTACGATTACGACCCCAAATCGAAGACTTTGGTCACCCTCAAGGTCCAGGAAATCCCCTCGGGCTACGACCCGTCGCAATATGTGACCGAGCGGCTGATGATCCCGGCCCGCGACGGCAAGAAGGTACCGGTCAGCATCGTCTACAAGAAGGGCTACAAGAAGGACGGCAGCCAGCCGCTCTTCCTCTATGCCTATGGCGCCTACGGCTATGCCATCCCGCCGAGCTTCTCCTCGGCAAGGCTCAGCCTCCTCGACCGCGGCTTCGCTTATGCCATCGCCCACATCCGCGGCGGCGACGACCTCGGTTACGGCTGGTACCTGGACGGCACCGCCAAGAACCGCTGGAACACCTTCCACGACTTCGTCGACGCCGCGAAGGGCCTGAACGCCGCCGGCTTCGCCAGGCCCGGCAGGATCGCGATCCAGGGCGGCTCGGCCGGCGGCAAGCTGATGGGCGTGGTCGTCAACACCGATCCCAAGCTGTGGGGCGCGGTCATCGCCGACGTTCCCTTCGTCGATGTCGTCAACACCATGCTCGACGACACGCTTCCGCTGACCCCCGGCGAATGGCCGGTATGGGGCAATCCGATCACCGATCCGGCGGCGTTCAAGCTTCTCAAGAGCTACAGCCCCTACGACAATGTGACCGCACAGGCCTATCCGCCGATGCTGGTCACCGCCGGTTTGAACGACCCGCGCGTCACTTATTGGGAGCCGGCCAAGTGGGTCGCGCGCCTCCGCGCCACCAAGACCGACAGCAACCTGCTCATGCTCAAGACCAACATGGGCGCGGGCCACGGCGGCAAGTCCGGCCGCTGGGACAGCCTCAAGGAAGTGGCCGAGGATTACACCTTCGTCCTGACCCAGCTCGGGGTCGCCAAATGATGCTGGCTGCGGCGGTCGCCATGGCCGCCGCGAGCATCCCGGGGGTTCCGGGACGCCAGCGTGCTGCCTCGGAGGTGACGGTCCGCCGCGACGGCCAGCGCTGGACCGCCGACTATCGGCTCGGCGGGCGCTCGCCTGTCTGGCTGTTCGTGAAATCGGTGCTTCCGCGCGAACGCCGGACATCGTGGCGGCTGGGCTCGGTCAAGGTGCTCACCCCGGGCGTCCGGATCGAACGGCTCGGCAATTACGATGCGCTGGTCGCCACCAGCGGGACGGTCCCGGCACGGGTGCGCCTCCAGTTCACGCCCTTCAGCGAGGACATCGAAGCGGGCTATGACGCGGCGCTGACCTTCTCGGACGGCTCGGTCGCGCTTTATGGCGATCAGTTCTGGATCACCCCGGCCAAGTCGGTCGCCGAAGTGCGCGCGCTGGGGCCGAGCGAGGACGGCCCCGACGGCCAGTCCTTCCGGACCCGGATGAACTTCATCGACCGCGCCGGCCCCGTGCTCGTCCACGGCCGCCGGGTCGCCCGCGCCGAAATGGACGACGGCGCGACCTATGTGGTGTTCGGACCGGCGACCCCCGTGGTCGGTCCCGCGATGACGACCCTGATGGACCCCGCGGTTCCGGCGTGGATCTCCGGTTACCTCAACGGCGAGATGCCCAAGGTGCTCGGCCGCTACCAGCGCGAGCTCGGTCCCTCGCCGGTCGGACAGCCGACGCTGATGGTGACCTGGGGCGGCACGCTGCCCAACCAGCCCGACCAGGCCAGCCTCAGCGGGAGCGTGCTTCCGGGCCTCGTCGTCATGACGTTCGCCGGCGCGCGGCTGCAGCAGCCCAGCGACAAGGCCGCTCAATATGCCCGCTGGTTCGTCAGCCACGAGGCGGCGCATTTCTGGCTCGGCCAGGCGGTCAGCTATTCGACTCCGGCTGAAAGTTGGATCACCGAGGGCGGGGCCGAATTGCTCGCCTTCCGCGCCACTGCCGCGGCCGACCCGAAGTTCGACGTCCGCAAGCGCCTCGCTGAAGCGCGCGCCGAATGCGCGCCCTTCCTCAGGAACGGCGGCGTGGCCTCGGCCTATCGCCGCGCGGCTGACTTTCGCGCTTATTACGCATGCGGGGCGCTGATCGCGCTTGCCGCCGAAAAGGCCAATGGCGGCGATTTTCCCGCCTTCGTGCGCGGGCTGATTGCCGGCCCTGGCGCCGACGGCGAGGTCACCCGCGCCGAATGGCTGGCCGAACTCGATCGCGTCTCGGGCAACGGCCGCAGCAGCGCCGCGGTCGGTGATCTCCTCGACCGTGCGCACCTCGACCCGGAAGCCGCGCTCGACCGCTTCGCCGTCGAAACCGGCATTACCGCGCTCTTCACCCCCGCCGCAGGGACCAGGACATGACCACCCCGAGTTTCACCCTCGAGCTCACCGCGCTGCCCGAGCACATCGACGAGCTCGGGCACGTCAACAATGCGGTCTGGGTGCAGTGGATCCAGACCGTCGCCACCAGCCACTGGTACGCGATGGCCGACCCCGCCTATCGCGACGCTTATGTCTGGGTCGTGATCCGGCACGAGATCGACTATCTCCGCCCGGCCTTCGAAGGCGACGTGGTGACCGGACGGACTTGGGTCGGCGACGCGCCCAAGGGCGCCCGCTTCGACCGCTTCATGGAGTTCACCGGAAAAGACGGGAAAACCCTCGTCCGCGCCCGGACCACCTGGGCCATGCTCGACAAGGAAAGCGGGCGGCCGCAGCGGATCACGACCGAGATCGTGGCCCCGTTCCTCGGCTGACTTAGCGCTGTCCTACACGCGTCCTTTTTGGCACAAGGACCCCATGTCCTCGCCTGAATCCTGCCCGCGCCTGCTGCTCACGCGGCGGATAGGGCCGAAGCGCAGCCGCACCGCGGCCCCGCACTATGGGAACTTCGAGAACTTCGTGACCCTGGCCGGTGGACGTTGCGCATGACCAGGGTCGTCCTTCACGACTATTTCCGCTCTTCGGCGAGCTACCGCGTGCGAATCGCGCTCAAGCTAAAGGGCGTCGATTACGAGCAGCACTCGGTCAGCCTGGCCAAGGGAGAGCAGAAGGAGGCGGCCTATACCGCGATCAACCCGCAGGGGTTCGTGCCGATGCTCGAATGGGAGGGCAAGCGCTTCACCCAGAGCCTTGCCATCTTCGACTGGCTCGACGCGCAGGTGAAGGAGCCGCCCTTCGTGCCATCCGATCCCGAGGGCCGCGCGCACGTCCTCGCGCTGGCGCTGACCGTCGCCTGCGACATCCATCCACTCAACAACCTGCGCGTGCTCAAATATCTGAAGGGCGAACTCGGGCAGGAGCAGGAGGCCGTCGACTCCTGGTATCGCCATTGGGTCGCCGAGGGGCTGGCCGCGCTCGAGCAGCTGGCCAAGCTGACCGCGGGCAAGTTTCTTTATGGCGATACGGTCGGCATGGCCGATATCTGCCTCGTCCCCCAGCTCTACAACGGCCGCCGCTTCGACGTCCCGATGGATGCCTATCCGACCCTGCTTCGGGCCGAGGCCGCGGCGCTCGAACTTGAGGCCTTCCAGGCCGCCCACCCCGACCGTCAGGAGACACAGGCATGAACCGCGTCGACAATATCATGGGCGACATGGGCAAGGTCCGGGCCCTGTCCGAGGTCGAGATTCCCAGCCTCGAGGGCGAGGTCAGCGAGGAGGAGTGGAAGCTTCGCGTCGACCTCGCGGCCGCCTATCGCCTCGTCGCTCATTATGGCTGGGACGATCTCATCTTCACCCACATGAGCGTACGGGTGCCGGGGCCCGAGCATCACTTCCTGCTCAATCCCTACAACCTCATGTTCGAGGAAGTGACCGCAAGTTCGCTGGTCAAGGTCGACCTCCAGGGCAATCCGGTCGAGCCCTCGCCCTTCATCACCAATCCGGCGGGCTTCACCATCCATTCGGCAGTGCACATGGCGCGCGAGGACGCCCATGCGGTGATCCACCTCCACACGCCCCACGGCCAGGCGGTCGCGGCGCACGAAGAGGGGCTTCTGCCGCTGACCCAGACCGCCATGCTGATCCGCGGCGACCTCGCCTTCCACGACTATGAAGGCGTCGCCACCGACCATGAGGAGCGCGAGCGGATCGTCGCCGACCTCGGCACCAGGAACGCGATGCTGCTGCGCAACCACGGCACGCTCGCCGTCGGAGAGAGCGTCGGCGAGGCGTTCATCCGCATCTACTTTCTCGAGCGGGCCTGCGAGGCGCAAATCTATGCGCTGTCGGCCGGCGACAAGGTCAATAATCCGCCGCAGGGCACGCCCGAGATCGCCGCGCAGCAGGGGGCGCAGGGGCTGAAGCTCGCCGCGCAATTCCTCGCCTGGCCGGCCTTGCTTCGGAAGGCCTATCGGCTTGATCCCGCCTTCGCCAGCTAGGCGGCGAGCCGGAGCCGCCCGTCGGGAGTCGGCGACAGGCGGAAGCGGCGCGAGGAATGCTCGAGGAGTTCGGCCTGGCGGTTGAGCAGGCGGCTGCGGCGCTTTCCTAGACCATCGCCGCGCACTGCTGGGTCGCCCGGTTCATCTCCTCGATCGCGTCGCGGATCTGCCCGATCAGCCCGGCCTGCCGCTCGTTGGGGCTGGTGATGCCCGCGACACGGGCATACTTTCTCCCGACATTGCCCGCGATCTCGTCGAGCGCGTGGTCCACCGACGGCACGGCCGCGACCGCCTCGCCGATATCGGCCCGAGTGGTGGTCAGCTTGGCGCGGGCGAGCTTGGCCTCCTCCTCGGCCTGCATGGCAAGCGCGCTTAAGAGGTAGGCGACCACCGCGAAGCTGCGGACTGCCTCGCCCGGCCAGCCGGCCTCGACCGCCGCATTCATCGCCGGCACCCTCGTCTGCAAGGCGGGCCTCGCTGACGCGGGTCATCGCTGCGACCGCCATGTCGGTCGTCTAACGCAATCTGACTACGCTCGACTGGGTTCCACCACGCGCTACTCTCCGCGGGCGAGCGCGCGGCGATCCGCCTTGAGAGGGCCGCCTGGCCCAAACCGAGGCGGGATTCGAGCTGACCTGGCGCGACCGCCTGTTCGGACCGGTGACGATGCAGCCGAGCCTGCAGCTTGTCCGCCATCCCGGCGGCCTCGCCGAGCGGCGGCCGCTGCTGGTCGGCACCGTCCGCCTCGGCTGGGAATTGTGATCGCCACGACGCTTGAGCGTGGCACCGCACCCTGTTAGGGGCCGCATCGCTGCCGCTTTAGCTCAGTTGGTAGAGCACCTCATTCGTAATGAGGGGGTCACAGGTTCGAGTCCTGTAAGCGGCACCATCTTCCTTCATCGCGAGAGCGCGTCGGCGACGAGGTCGCGGATGGGGACGCGGGCCTTGAGGCGGGCGCCGAGCAGCGCGGTGCCGCTGATCTTGCGCTGGACGAACAGGAGGTCGGCCGGGGGCAGGTGCCAGCTTGCCTTGTCGGCGGCGATTCCCAGCCCTTCCTCACGCAGGACGCCAAGAAAGGCGCGGTCGCCGAAATCGAAGGGGCCGGGCTTGTGGAGCTCGGCGAGGACGACGTCGACCATCCGGTCGAGTGCCGCACCGTGGCGCTGGGCGACCCCCGCACCGATAAAACCGGCCGCGACGGCACCGCCCTTGACCGCGTCCCGGTTCCCGGCGAGCGCGGCCGCGAGGAGGGTCCGGTAGCCGTCACGGATCGGTTCGGGGACCGCCTGCGCGGCGCCGAAGTCGAGAAGCGCGATCCGCCCGTCCGCAAGCAGCCGGTAGTTGGCGAAATTGGGATCGGTCTGCATGGTGCCGAATTCGAACAATTCGCGCAGGACCAGCGTCACGATCCTGGTCACGGCCTGATCGCGCTCGGCCTGGCCGGCCTCGTCGAGTGCTTCGATCGGCCGGCTTTCGACAAAGCTCATCGCGAGCGCGCGGCCGGTGGTGAATTCGGGCTCGAGGGTCGGCACGACGAATTCGGGACTGCCCGCAAGCAGCGCCCGATAGCGCTCTATCTGCTCCCCCTCCCGGCGGTAGTCGGCCTCGCGCGCGAGCTGGGCCTTGGCTTCGGCGAGCAGGGGGGTGAGGTCGAGCTCGGGAGGAATCAGCCCGGAGACCCTGAGCAGCGTCGCGACATTGTCGACATCAGCATCGACGCTCTCGGCCACGCCTGGATACTGCACCTTAATGGCGAGGATACGGCCGTCGTGGGTTTCGGCGCGGTGGACCTGGCCGATCGAGGCGGCGGCGATGGGATGCGCCTGGAAGCGGCGGAAGCGACGCCGCCAGTCGGGCCCCCATTCGGCCGCGAGGACTGCCGCAAGCTGGGCGGGCGGCATGTGAAAGGCATTGCTGCGCAGGCGCGCGAGAATGTCCGACAATTCGGGCGGGAGGAAATCGCCGCTGTCGAGGCTGATCATCTGCCCGAGCTTCATCGCCGCGCCGCGCAGGTGGGCGAGGCGATCGGCCACGCGGGTGAGATTGCCGGGGGTCAGCAGCAGGTCGCGGACCTTGGGACGTTCGCCCCCGGCCAGGCGCCGCGCGCCCTCGGCCAGCATGCCGCCGGCGAGCCCGCCCGCCAGCCGCCCGAACTGCCCGGCCCGGGCGATGCGCGAGCGTGGGACCGCGCGACCCTCCTCGTCGCTCATGCCGAGAGCCGGCGCTGGAGGGCGGGGCGAATCTCGAGGAAGCGGAGATAGGCGCGCTCGAGAAGGGCCAGCACACGCGGGTGACGCGCAGCCAGCCCGAGCGGACGGAGCCAGGGGATCGCCCGCCACATGGCGGCGAAGGCGGCGGCGCCGCTGAGGAGCTGGCCATCCTCGCGGGCGTGGAAGCGGGCGAGCAAAGCGGCGCGGTCGATCGGGCAGTCGGCGACCTCCCCCGAGACGTCGACGAACGCGATCCGGCCGGCGCGGTCGAGCCGGCGCATCAGCGCGATCTCGCGGCGGCAGAGCGGGCAGGCCCCATCGAACCAGACGGTCAGCATGGCGACGATGTAGGGACTGGGAAACGCGCGACCACCCGGCCTCAAGGCGGTGCTCAGCCGAGCAGGCTCCGGAGCGCGACTTTGACCTGGTCACGCGTGTAGGGCTTGGCGATCACGGCCACCTCGTGCGGCCAATCGACTCCGCTCTCGGCATAGCCGGTGGCGAACAGGAAGGGGACGCCGCGGGCGTGGAGCCGTTCGGCGACCGGATAGCTGGTCAGCTCGTTCAGATTGACGTCGAGAATGGCGGCGTCGAGCGGCTCGGCGGTAGCAATGTCGAGCGCTTGAGGCAGGCGGAACGCGGGTCCGACGACCTCGTAGCCGAGGTCCGCGACCAGGTCCTCGAGCGCGAAGGCGATGACGGGCTCGTCCTCGACCAGCAGGATGCGGCGGGGCTCAGCCATGGTCGGGAATCGGGGCGTCGACCACGCACCGTACCCCGTCGGGTTCGAAGAGGATTCTGACCGACCCGCCAAGCTCGGCGGCGAGGCCGCGCTCGATCATCCGGCTGCCGAAGCCGCGGCTGGCGGGCTCGGTCACCGGCGGGCCGCCGTGCTCCTTCCAGTCGAGGTAGAGCCGGCCTTCCTCCGCGCGCCAGCGCACCGTGACCGTTCCGTCCTCGACCCCGATGCTGCCATATTTGAGCGCGTTGGTGGCGAGCTCGTGGATCGCCATGGCGAGGCTGACCGCGCTCTTGGGCGAGAGCATGAGGTCGGGACCCTCGAGGCGGAGGCGGTCGTCGTCGGCGCGGACGGCGGTGAAGGTGTCGCAGATCAGGCGGCGGAGTGGGACGGCTTCCCATTTCTCGCGGGTGAGGATCCCGTGCGCGGCCGACAGCGCGCCCAGCCGGCCCTCGAAGCGGGCGAGCTGCTCGGCCGCGGTGCCGTCGCCCTTGAAGCTCTGCTGGGCGAGGCTCTGGATGATCGCGAGCAGGTTCTTGGCGCGGTGGCTGAGCTCGTTGATCAGCAGTTGCTGGTGCGCTTCGGCCTGCTTGCGCTGGCTGATGTCCTGCACCGCGACGATGGCGATGTCGGCCTTGCCGTCGTCGCCGACCACCGGTGCTGCCTGGGACAGCAGGCTGACGATCCGGCCGTCGGGGCGGCGATAAATCATCTCGTTGTCGATCACGGTTTCGCCGCGATTGACCGCGCGCCACAGGGGATAGGACTCGAGCGCGAGCGCGTTGCCGTCGGGGTCGAGCCCGCCGTAGCCGCCGTAGCCCTCCGAGCCGCCCGACAGGAACGGGTGGCCGAGTATCTCGTCCATCGCCTGATTGTAGACGAGGATCTCGCCACCTGGAATGCGGGCGAGGGCGACCCCGACCGGCATCTGGTCAATCACCGCGCGCAGTTGTTCCTCGCTGCGCCGTACCTGGTCGACCGCCTCGCGCCGATCCTGGACGTCGATCACCGACCCGACATAGCCAAGAAACTCGCCCGATGCGTCGAAGCGCGGCGCCGCGGCATCGATGCACCAGCGAAAATTGCCGTCGTGCCGACGAAGCCGGAAATCGGTCTCGTAGCCGCTCTGTGCCTCATTGGCCTGGATGAAGGCGCGTTCCGCGCCGGGACGGTCTTCTTCATGGACCGCGTTGAGCCATCCGAAGCCCTCGCCGTCGCCCTCGGACTGGCCGGTGAATTCGTACCAGGTCCGGTTGAGATAGGTGCAGTAGCCGGTCTCGTCGGTCACCCACAACATGACCGGCGTGTGATCGGCGATGTTGCGGAATCGGGTCTCGCTCTCGCGCAGGATGGCTTCGGAGCGGACCCGCACCACATGGGCCCAGCTGCGTTCGGTCGCTTCGGCGATGAGCCCAAGTTCGTCCGCGGTCCAGTCGCGCGGGTCCTTCTGGTGCACTGCCATCAGCGCGATCAGGCGGCCGGCCCGATGGTAGGGCATGCACACCGTTGCGCCGAGGCCGAGGTCGAGCAGCGCCCGCGCCTCGACCGGACCCAATTCGGCAAGCGAATCGCGGGTGATGAAGGGCTTGCCGGCATGAAGCGCGTGATTGGCGGTCGGGCCAAACGTTTCGAGCGTGTAGCGGCCGACGATGTTTGGCGAGCCCTCCGCGGCCCAGCTGCCGCGGATGGTGAAGACGTCCTCGTCGGCTTCCATGTCGGCATAGGCGACGACCGAGGCCTGGAGATGCTGCCCGAGGAGCCGGGCGGTTTCCGACATGATCTGGACCGGCGACGACAGATCCCGGATCGCTTCGGACAGCGAATCGAAGAAGGCGAGCCGGGCCGCGCGCGACTTGACCTCCCGCTCGGCGCGGAGGCGCGCGGTGGTCTCGATCACGATGGCGAGCACCCCGGCGGGGCGCCCATCGTCGCCCAGGACCGGGGAATAATCGAGGTTGAAGGCGACGGCCTCGGGCCGGCCGTGGCGGTGCAGGACGAATTCCTGATCGGCAAAGGACAAGGTGCCCCCCGCGAGGCCGACCTTCATCACCCGGTCGTTGAACTCGGCGGCTTCGGGCCAGCCTTCGCGCACCCGTGAACCGAGGAGCTGCGGGTGGCGGCCGCCGGCGATGACCGAATAGCCGTCGTTGTATAGCATGATGCCCTCTTCGCCCCACAACATGGCCATCGGCACGGGCGAGCGAAGGAGAAGTCCGGTGGCGGCCTTGAGGCTGACCGGCCAGCCGGCGACGGGCCCGAGGCTGTCCGACCAGTCACGCGCTTTGATCAGGGCGCCGCACTCGCCGCCGCCATCGAGGAATGCAGGCATCGCAATGCGCTAGCGAAGCCCGAGGCAATCTGGAAGAGCGACTTTGCCGACGATTGTCCAACCGCTACACCATCGGTCATGCCGCTTTACCAGCTCGACGACATCGGACCGACCCTTGGAGAAGGCAGCTGGGTGGCGCCCTCGGCCGACCTCATCGGCGATGTCCGGTTGGGCGCGCGGGCGAGCGTCTGGTTCGGAGCGGTGATTCGGGCCGACAACACGCCCATCCTGATCGGCGACGAGAGCAACGTCCAGGATGGCGCGGTCTGCCACAGCGATCCCCATGCGCCGCTCACCATCGGGCGCGGGGTGACGGTCGGCCACCAGGCGATCCTCCACGGCTGCACGGTTGCCGACGGAGCGCTGATCGGGATGGGCGCGCGGGTGCTGAACGGGGCCTTCATCGGCGCCGGCTGCATCGTCGGCGCGGGCGCGCTGGTCCCCGAGGGCAAGACCTACGAGCCCGGGCACCTGCTGGTCGGCGCGCCGGCGCGAATCGTCCGGGCGCTGAGCGAGGCCGAGCGCCAGATGCTCGCGGCAAGCGCGCTCCATTACGCCGACAAGGCCGCGGTATATTCGGCCCGCCTGCGGTTACAGGCCTGACACTTGAGGGCCGTCCGGGAGAGGCCCAATTAGCGGCTCATGATCGACATCCGCCCCTTCAAGTCGCTCGGCCACGCCGACCATGGCTGGCTCGACGCGCGCCACCATTTCTCCTTCGCCAATTATTATGATCCCGGCCGGATGGGCTGGGGTCGGATCCGCGTCTGGAACGACGACCGGATCGCGGCCAAGTCGGGCTTTCCGCCGCATCCTCATCGCGATATGGAGATCGTCACCTATGTCCGGACCGGCGCGATCACGCACCAGGACAGCCTCGGCAACAAGGGCCGCACCGGGGCGGGCGACGTCCAGGTGATGAGCGCGGGCGACGGGGTCGTCCACGCCGAATATAATCTCGAGGACGAAGAGACGACCCTGTTCCAGATCTGGATCGAAACCGACCGGCCGAGCGTCAAGCCGAGCTGGGGCGCGATGCCTTTCCCGCGGGAAGCACGAGACAACGCCTTCCAGCTTCTCGCCAGCGGCAATGCCGAGGATGGCGCGCTGACCATCAATGCCGACGCCCGAATCCTCGGTGCGACCCTGCGCGGCGGCGGCGCGGTGACCCTCGCGATCGACCCTGCGCGGCACCTCTATCTCGTGCCCTCCGCCCCGGTCAGGGTGAACGGCAAGGAAGCTGGCGCGCGTGACGGGATCGCCATCACCGGCGAGACCGAGCTTCGGATCGAGGGCGACCACGACGCCGAACTGGTGCTGGTCGACGCTCGCTGACAGGCTTGCGGCTTGTGGTCGCGACGCGGCTGGTCCAAAGGGCGTTCTTCCTCGTCAAGATGATGATTTAGAACGCCTTGTGGCTCGACTCTGCATTGCCCTCGCCTGCTTCTCGCTGAGCACGGCGGCCTTCGCCCAGACTGCGCCGGGTCCGGCCAATGTCGTGACCCCGGCGCCGCCGCCGCGCGCGGGCACGGTGGGTCCCGAGCAGCTGCGCGATTTCGCGCTGCCCGGCACTCGGACCGAACCGGCCCCGGCCGCCACCGATCCGGCGCCCGCGCCGGCGCCCTCCACCACCCGGCCCCGGCCGGCCACGCCCCGGGCCGAGGCCGCGCCGCCGCCATCGGCCGCGCCTGCCGCCGAGGTCACCCGGTCGGCGCCGACGGTGTCGACACGGCAGCCGGCCACGGCCGAGACCACGCCGAGCCCGGCGCCCGAATTGCCCTCGGCTCTTCCGCCCGCAACCAGCGCGCCGGCCGAACCCGCCCCCACCACCGCAGCGCCCGACCTTGCCCCGCTGACCGTGTCCGAGCCGGCCGTTCCGGCCTCCGGTCCCGCGACCGGCTTCGGCTGGTGGCCGTGGATGATCGGCGCGGCGCTGGCGGGCATTGCGCTGGCGCTGGCCCTGCGGTCGCGCCGCCAGCGGCTCGCCCCCGCGGGCGGGGACCTGGGGCGCGCCCTGTTCCTCGCGCCCGATGCGCCGCCGGCCCCCGCGCCCGCACCGCGCCCGGCGCCGCCCGCCAGGTCGCCCGCGCCGTCGGCTCGGCCGGTGCCCGCCGCCCCTGAGCCAAGTTCGACGCTTCCGGCGGGCGTGGTCACGACCCGACTTCGCCCCGCGCCGCCTGCCGCACCGCCCGCGCCCGCGCCGCCTGCCGCACCGCCCGCGCCCGCGTCGGCGCCAGCCCCGCAGCCCGCGCCCGTGGGTGCGGTGGTCAGCCGGCGGCTGCGGCCGTGGCTCGACCTCGACCTCGCGGTGCGGGAGATACTGCTCGACGAGGCGGAGGCGCTGATCCGGTTCGACCTCGTGATCGTCAACGGCGGCGCGGCGGGCGCCCGGGCCATCGTGGTAGAGGCGCTCGCGCTCAACGCGGGCGACCAGCAGGGTCAGGAACTCAGCCGTTTCTTCGCGCTTGCGCCCAGCACCGCCGAAGGCATCGACGAGATCGCGCCCATGGCTTCGGCCACCGTCAGCCACGAAATCCGCATGCCGCGCTCGGCGATTCGCGCCTACGAGGCGCAGGGGCGCAGCCTGTTCGTGCCGGTGATCGCCTTCAACGCCACCTATCGTGCAGGCGCCGGCGAAGGCCGCACTAGCGCCGCCTATCTGATCGGGCGCGAGCGGCCGGGCGCCGACCGCCTTGCCCCGCTTCCGCTCGATCCGGGCGCGGCGCGAATGCTCGGCCTCGGGGTGCGCCGGCTCGACGAAGCGGTGCGTCGCTGACGGTTGAGCGTTGACAGGCATCCCCCCGGGCGGCATTGGCGCCCGGCCTGACCTCGTGGAGAGGTGGCCGAGTGGTTAAAGGCAGCAGACTGTAAATCTGCCCGCGCAAGCGTACGCTGGTTCGAATCCAGCCCTCTCCACCACGACGAACCGGCGCGAGGCGCCCCGGTTCGATCCACCACCACAGGTCCCACCATCCGGTCACCGAATCGAAGCCGATTCGGAATCTCTCGGTGATGGGCTTCGCCTTCGACGCGGCTCTGGCGGTATGGTCCTATCCGAACCTGGTGCTGATTGGGGTCGGTGCCTAAAGCACGAGCCTGTTCGAGCGCTGGCGGGCCCAGCAGGTTGCCTGACGGGAGCGCTTGACCTAGC
This sequence comes from Sphingomonas astaxanthinifaciens DSM 22298, assembly GCF_000711715.1. Lineage (NCBI taxonomy): Bacteria > Pseudomonadati > Pseudomonadota > Alphaproteobacteria > Sphingomonadales > Sphingomonadaceae > Sphingomonas > Sphingomonas astaxanthinifaciens. The sequence continues at coordinate 1,508,604 of NZ_JONN01000001.1, read as the reverse complement.
CCGGCGAGGCATGTCCGTCCCTCCGCTGGTCCTCGCGCTGCTCGACGCCCTTGAAGAACCCGCGCTGCTCGTGTCGGGGCAGCGGACCGTAGCGGCGAACCGAGTGGCGGCGGCACTTCTCGGCCAGCAGCTCGTCGGGCAGGACGTGCGCTTTGCCATCCGCCATCCGCAGGCGCTCGACGCCATCCTGTCGGGCCGCGCAGGCCAGCTCGAGGTGCGCGGCATCGGCGGGGTCGAACGCAGCTGGGAAGTGGCGCTGACCCCGCTTCCGGACGCGCTGCTGCTGGTCCGGCTGGTCGATCGCAGCGCCCGCCGCGCCGCGGAAAAGGCCCAGATCGATTTCGTCGCCAATGCCAGCCACGAATTGCGGACCCCGTTGGCGGCGGTGATCGGCTTTTCCGAGACGCTGGCCGACGAAGGCGAGGTCCCCGAGGCGATCCGCCGCCGCTTCGGCAAGCAGATCCACGAGCAGGCCAACCGGATGATGGTCATCATCCGCGACCTCATGAGCCTGTCGCGGATCGAGGCCGACCGTTTCCGTGGCCCCCGCGACCGGGTCTCGCTCGCCTCGGTGGTGCGCGAGAGCGCGCAGGCGGTGCAGGCGCTGGCCGTGCAGCGCGGCTGCGAGATCGCCCTCGACCTCGAGGCCGGGCTGCCGTCCGTTCGCGGCGACACCGCCCAGCTTCGCCAGCTGGTCGACAATCTCCTCGGCAATGCCTTGCGCTACGGTTGCCGGGCACCGGGGGAGCGGATCGAGGTTACGCTCCAGGCAGCGGGGAGCTGGCAGAAGCTGATCGTCCGCGACCATGGCGACGGCATTCCTGCCGAGCATATCCCGCGGCTGACTGAGCGATTCTATCGGGTCGATGCGGCCCGCAGCCGCGACGGCGGCGGGACCGGCCTCGGCCTCGCGATCGTCGCGCAGGTGGTCGAACGCCACCGCGGCCTGCTCGAGATTCGGAGCGTCCTCGGCCAGGGAAGCGAGTTCGAGGTGCGGCTTCCACAGACCTGACGGGGGCGATGTCATCAGTCTGTAACGTCCACGTCACATTGCGGTCGCCGCACTGACGCTAAGGCGCCTCGGCGGGGGCCGAGGGGCCCAATGGGAGATCAATACATGACCAGGATTTGGGTCGCGCTTCCGCTTGCGGTGGCGCTGAGCGCGTGCGGCGGGGGCGGCAGCAACACTGCATCGTCGCAGCTGAAGATCGTCGGTTCGTCGACCGTCTATCCGTTTACGACCGCGGTCGCGGAAGCCTTCCAGAAGGCCAATCCGGGGCAGAGCGTGATCGTCGAATCGACCGGTACGGGTGCCGGCATCAAGCTGTTCTGCGAAGGCGTCGGCGGCAAGTTCCCGGACATGGTGAACGCCTCGCGCCCGATGAAGAAAAGCGAATATGAGGATTGCGCCAAGGTCGGCGCCAAGCAGGTCATCGAGGTCCCGATTGGGATCGACGGCCTGACCCTCATCGAATCGAACCAGGCCCAGCCGCTCAAGGTCAGCCTCGCCGACATCTACAAGGCGGTCGCTGCCGATCCGTTCGGCAAGGGTCCGAACAAGGCGCAGACCTGGAAGGACGTCAATCCGGCGCTTCCCGCGCTCAAGATCCGCGTTCTCGGCCCGCCGCCGACCAGCGGCACCCGCGACAGCTTCGCCGAGCTCATGCTGACCAAGGGCTGCGAAAGCGATCCCGCCATGAAGGCGCTCAAGAAGAGCGACGAGAAGAAGCACAAGGAAGTCTGCACCAAGGTGCGCGAGGACGGCGTGTTCGTCGAAGCCGGCGAGAACGACAATCTCCTCGTCCAGAAGGTCGAAGCCGATCCGGGCACCATCGGGGTCCTCGGCTACAGCTTCCTCGCCGAGAATGCCGACAAGATCCGCCCGGTCGAAATCGATGGCGTGCTGCCGAGCGAGGAAACCATCTCGAACCTCAGATATCCGGGTGCGCGCAAGCTCTACATCTACGTCAAGGGCGAGCATGCAGCGGTGAAGCCGGGCATCAAGGCCTTCCTTGCGCAATATGCCAAGGAGTGGAGCACCGGCGGCCTGCTCGAGAAGCGCGGCCTCGTGCCGTTCAAGGGTGCGGACGCCGAGGCGGCCAACAAGGCCGCGACGGGCCTCACCCCGCTCGACCCCGCGTCGCTCAAGTAAGCAGAAACGAATGAGCCTGCTGCTCGGCCTGGTCCTGGTTCTCGCTGTCGCGGCGACGGTGTTCGTCGTCGGGCGGGGGCGCGCGTCCGCGCTCCAGGGTGCCGGGGCCGGCCGGCAGCGGCTCAACAGCCTACCCAATTACCACGGCGGCTTCGCCTTCATCTGGGCAGCGGTCCCGGCCTTGCTGTTCCTTGCCGTCTGGGCGCCGATCCAGACCGGGCTGGTCGAGCAGGCAGTGATCGCAAGTCCGGCCGGCCAGCAGCTTCCGGCCTTCGATCTCGCGCGCGATTCGATCCTCGACGAGGCTCGGGCGGTCGCGACCGGGGGGACCGACCTCGCCTTTACCCCGCTCGCCCGCGAACTGGTCCCGGTCTACAGCCAGGCGCTTGGCAAATATGGGCTGATCGGCGGCGGCTTCGCGCTACTGCTGGCCATTGCCGGCGGGGTCTGGGCGCTGTCGCGGATCGGTGTCGACCTGCGCGCCCGGGCCGGGGTCGAGCGCTGGCTGATGGGGCTGCTCGTCGCCGCCTCGCTGATCGCCATCCTGACCACCTTCGGGATCGTGCTGTCGCTGCTGTTCGAGACGATCCGCTTCTTCTCCAAGGTGCCCGCGACCGACTTCCTGTTCGGGCTGCAATGGTCGCCCCAGACCGCGATCCGGGCCGACCAGGCGGGCTCGTCGGGCGCCTTCGGCTCGGTGCCTCTGTTCTGGGGGACGGTGTTCATCGGCGCGATCATCGCGATGGTCGTGGCGATCCCGCTCGGCCTGATGAGCGCCATCTACCTCACCCAATATGCCGCCTCGCGGGTCCGCTCGGTGCTGAAGCCCCTGCTCGAGATCCTCGCCGGCGTTCCGACCGTGGTCTACGGCTATTTCGCCGCGCTCACCGTCGCGCCGATGGTTCGCGACTTGGGCCTCGCCATCGGGATCAGCAGCGCCTCGAGCGAAAGCGCGCTTGCCGCGGGCCTCGTCATGGGGGTGATGATCATTCCGTTCGTGAGCTCCATGGCCGACGACAGCATCGCCGCCGTGCCGCAGGCGATGCGCGACGGCAGCCTCGCGCTCGGCGCGACCCGCTCGGAGACGATCCGCAAGGTGATCCTGCCCGCCGCCCTCCCGGGCGTGGTCGGCGGCGTCCTCCTCGCGGTCAGCCGCGCGATCGGCGAGACGATGATCGTGGTCATGGCCGCGGGCCTTTCGGCCAATCTCACCGCCAATCCCTTCGGCAGCGTCACCACGGTCACCACCCAGATCGTGCAGTTGCTGACCGGCGACCAGGAGTTCGACAGCCCCAAGACTCTGGCGGCATTCGCGCTCGGCCTGGTGCTGTTCCTGGTGACCCTGTTCCTCAACCTCATCGCGCTGCGCGTCGTTCGCCGCTACCGGGAAGCTTATGAATAAGGCCGCCTCGCGCTGGTCGAGCGAGACCATGAACAAGCGGGTGGCGCGTCGCTACGCCGCCGAGCGCCGGTTCAAGGCGCTCGGGCTCGCCGCGGTCCTGATCAGCCTCGCCTTCCTCGTCTTCCTGCTGGTCACCATGACGGTGCGCGGCGTGGGCGGGTTCAGTGCCAATTTCCTCACTGCGAGCGACGCGACCGACCCCACCGCCGTCGGTGTCTGGGGCGCGCTCAAGGGCTCGTTCCTGACCATCGTGGTGACCATGGGGCTGGCCTTTCCGGTCGGCGTGCTGACCGCGGTCTATCTCGAGGAATTCGCCAAGCGGAACCGCTTCAACGATTTCGTCGAGGTCAGCATCAACAACCTCGCCGCGGTGCCGTCGATCATCTTCGGCCTGCTGGGCCTCGCGGTGTTCCTCAACTTCATGCACCTGCCGCGCTCGGCGGCGCTGGTCGGCGGGCTGACACTCGCGCTGATGACCATGCCGGTGATCGTCATCGCCGGGCGCAATGCGATCAAGGCGGTGCCGCCCTCGATCCGCGACGCGGCGCTGGGCGTCGGCGCGTCGAAGATGCAGGTCGTCTTCCACCATGTGCTGCCGCTCGCCCTGCCGGGCATCCTCACCGGCACGATCATCGGCATGGCCCGCGCGCTGGGCGAAACCGCGCCCCTCCTGATGATCGGGATGCGCGCCTTCATCGCCACGCCGCCGCAGGGCTTCACCGACCCTGCGACAGTGCTTCCCGTCCAGATCTTCCTCTGGTCGGACGAAGTCGACCGCGCCTTCGTCGAGAAGACCAGCGCGGCGATCATCGTCCTCATGCTGTTCATGCTGCTGATGAACGGCCTCGCCATCTATCTTCGCAACCGCTTCGAGCGCCGCTGGTAAGGCCCGCGATCCCATGTCGAATGAAAAACAGCCGATCGTCACCAATTCGCCGGTGCCGTTTCCTTCCACCGCCATCGCGGCCGAAGCCGCGCGCGAAGGGGAGGAGCCGGTCGCGGCCGTCCCCGAGCCCGAGGCGATGAGCCGCGACGGCGAGCCTTCGGAAATCGCGCTCGAACCCGACAGCGTCAGCGGCCCCGAGCCCAAAATGCGCGCCCACGACGTCCGCGTCTTCTATGGCGAGAAGGAAGCGCTGAAGGGCGTCTCGATCGAGGTTCACGAGGACAAGGTCACCGCCTTCATCGGCCCGTCGGGCTGCGGCAAGTCGACCTTCCTGCGCTGTCTCAACCGGATGAACGACACCATTCCGGGCGCTCGCGTGACCGGCACGATCACCCTCGATGGCGAGGACATCAGCTCGCCCGACATGGACGTGGTCCAGCTGCGCGCGCGCGTCGGCATGGTCTTCCAGAAGCCCAATCCCTTCCCCAAGTCGATTTTCGAGAATGTCGCCTACGGCCCGCGCATCCACGGGCTTGCCAGTGGCAAGGACGAATTGGACGGGATCGTCGAGAAGAGCCTCCGCCGCGCGGGCCTGTGGGACGAGGTCAAGGATCGCCTCGGCGAAAGCGGCACGGCGCTGTCGGGCGGCCAGCAGCAGCGCCTGTGCATCGCCCGCGCCATCGCGGTCGATCCCGAGGTCATCCTGATGGACGAGCCCTGCTCGGCGCTCGACCCGATCGCCACCGCCAAGATCGAGGAGCTGATCCACGAGTTGCGCGGCCGCTACGCGATCGCGATCGTCACCCACAACATGCAGCAGGCGGCGCGGGTCAGCCAGCGGACCGCCTTCTTCCACCTCGGCGAGCTGATCGAATACGGCAAGACCAAGGACATCTTCACCAACCCGCGCGAGCAGCGCACCCAAGACTATATCACCGGCCGGTACGGCTGAGGGGGACGGCAAACGTGGCAAGCCAAGGACATACGCTCAAGGCGTTCGACGAGGATCTCGATCGGCTGCGCGCGCTCATCACCGAGATGGGCGGCCGGGCCGAGCATGCGATCATCGAGGCGATGCGCTGCCTCTCGGAACGCGACGCCGACGGCGCGCTCCGGGTGATCGAGGAAGACAAGAAGATCGACGCGCTCGAGGTCGAGACCGAGATGCGGGTGATCCAGCTGATCGCGCTGCGCGCGCCGATGGCGGGCGACCTGCGCGACGTGGTCGCCGCGCTCAAGATCTCGGGCGTGGTCGAGCGGATCGGCGATTATGCCAAGAACATCGCCAAGCGCGTCGCGGTGCTCGAGGATGCGGGCAAGATCGAGCCCCTGTCGTTGCTCCCCGAGATGGCGCGGATCGCGGTCGGCATGGTCCATGACGTCCTCAACGCCTTCGTCCAGCGCGACGCCGAGGCCGCGGTCCGGGTGACCGAGCGCGACAAGGCGGTGGACGATTTCTACGACAGCGTCTTCCGCACGCTCCTCACCCACATGATGGAGAATCCGCACAATATCGGTCAGGCGGCGCACTTGCTGTTCGTCGCCAAGAACCTCGAGCGGGTCGGCGACCACGCCACCAACATCGCCGAGATGGTCTATTATGCGGCGACCGGCCAGCACATGGCCGACCGCGTGAAGGGCCCCGAAGGGATCGCCTTCTGATGGCCAGCCAGGGTCGCCTGCTGCTGGTGGAGGATGACCGCTCGCTCGCCGAGCTAATCACCTTCCACTTCGAGCGCGAGGGCTATGCGGTCACCCGCACCGGCGACGGCGAGGAAGCCTTGCTGCTCGCCGAGGAGGTCCGTCCCGACCTCATGGTCCTCGACTGGATGATCGAGGGGATCAGCGGGATCGAGGTCTGCCGCCGCCTGCGCCGCCGCCCGGCGACATCCAACCTCCCGATCCTGATGCTGACCGCGCGCGGCGAGGAAGACGACCGGATCCGCGGGCTCGAGACCGGCGCCGACGATTACATTACCAAGCCCTTCAGTCCGAAGGAACTGGTCGCCCGCGCCGCCGCGGTGCTCCGCCGCGTCCGTCCCGCGCTCGCCGCGCAGACGCTCGACTATGCCGGGCTCGAGATGGACATCGCCGCGCACCGGGTGAAGCGCGACGGCAAGACGCTCAGCCTCGGGCCGACCGAATATCGCCTGCTGCGCCATTTCCTCGAGCATCCCGGCCGGGTCTTCTCGCGCCAGCAGTTGCTCGAGACCGTGTGGCCGCACAGCGAGGAGATCGAGCTGCGCACGGTCGACGTCCACATCCGTCGGCTGCGCCTCGCACTGGGTGAGCCCGATCTTATCCGCACGGTCCGCAGCGCCGGCTACGCGCTCGACGCCGACGGGGTGGCGAACTAGCCCGCGCGGACCAGCAGGGCGACGAGGCTCGCGCCCGCGCTGAGCAGGAAGGCGAGCATCACCAGCGCGACGTTGCGCGCGGTCGCCGCATTCTCGGCGACCCGCTCCCTGTCGGCGAAATAGCGTCCGTCTCCGGCGGCACGTAAGTAGCCGTCTTCGACCAGTTTCCTCAGGACCTTGTCGGCACCCTTGGCGGAAAGGTCAGGGGCGATCGCCGTCGCCTTCGAATGAGCGCCCGCCTTCTTCATCTGGGCGAGCAGTTCGGCGCTGCTCGCCTGCTGCTTGTTGGCGGCGGCGAGCGCCGCGGTGATGGCTGGGTTCATGGGCGGCAGAATAAAGGAACCGGGCGGCGTCCCCAAGCGATTCAGACGCGAAACGATTTTGCAGGAGCCCCCGCAATGGCCGCCCGTCCCAGCTGGCGCGGACAGATTCGCCTCGCCCTCGTCTCGATCCCGGTCGAAATCTATCCCGCCTCCAAGTCGGGGGCGGCGATCAGCTTCCACCAGATTCACGAGCCGAGCGGCAAGCGCATCAAATATGAGAAGGTGGTGCCGGGCATCGGCCCGGTCAGCACTGACGACATCGTCAAGGGCTTCGAGGTGACCAAGGGCGAATATGTCCTGCTCGAGCCCGAGGAGATCGAAAGCGTCAAGCTCGAGAGCCGCAAGACGCTCGAACTCGCCCAGTTCGTCGACGCCGACGACATCGACGCGCTCTACTTCGACAAGCCCTATTTCGTGGTCCCCGCCGACGACCTCGCCGAGGAAGCCTTCATCGTGCTGCGCGAGGCGCTTCGCCGGGCGCGCAAGGTCGGGGTCGGCCAGCTTGCGATGCGCGGGCAGGAATATGTGGTCGCGATCAAGCCCTGCGGCCGCGGCATGCTGATGGAGACGCTGCGCTACGCTGACGAGCTCAACAAGGCGTCGAGCTATTTCCGTGACATCGAGGATGCCGAGCCCGACGCCGACCTCCTCGAACTCGCCACCACGCTGATCGACAAGAAGAGCGGCAAGTTCGACGCGGGCGAATTCCACAATCGCTATGTCGATGCGGTGAAGGGCCTGATCGAGCAGAAGCGCAAGAAGAAGGGTGGGGGCCTCGTCATCCAGGACCCCGACACCGGCAAGGCGCCCAAGAGCAATGTCATCGACCTGATGGCGGCTTTGAAGAAGAGCCTCGGCGATGGCGGCGATACGTCAGCAAAACCGGCTGCGAGGAAGCCCGGGGCAGGCAAGAAGGCGGCGCCGGCCAAGAAGGCGGCCGGCGGGAAAAAGTAGCGGCCGATGGCGCGAAAACCCCGCCCCAACGGTCTCGACATCGAGACCTACAATGCCAAGCGCGACTTCGCGAAGACGAAGGAGCCCAAGGGGAGGAAGCGCAAGGGCAGGGGCGACAGCTTCGTCGTCCAGAAGCACGACGCCAGCCGGCTCCACTGGGATTTCCGGCTCGAACTCGATGGCGTGCTGAAAAGCTGGGCCGTCCCGCGCGGTCCCTCGCTCGATCCCAGGACAAATCGCCTCGCGATGCGGACCGAGGACCATCCGCTCGATTATGGCAGCTTCGAGGGGATCATCCCGCAAGGCGAATATGGCGGGGGCACGGTCATGCTGTGGGACCGCGGCCGCTGGATCCCGCATCCCGACAAGGATCCGAGGAAGACGCTTGAGGAAGGCCATCTCCACTTCACGCTCGAAGGCGAGCGGATGAAGGGGGAGTGGGTGATGTTCCGGATGAAGCCCAAGCCGGGTGAGAAGGGCGAGGCGTGGATGCTGAAGAAGGTCACCGACGACTTCGCCCGGCCCGATGCCGGCGAGGCGCTGGTCGAGAAGGGCCTGACCAGTGTCGCCAGCGACCGCAGCATGGCCGAGATCGCCGCCGGTGCCGACGTGTGGGAATCGAACAAAAGCGGCAAGAAGGGCGGGCGGACGAAGCGCAAGGTCACGCCGCCGCCGGGTTTCGAACCGCCGCAACTCGCCACGCTCGCCGACCATGCGCCGACCGGCAGCGGCTGGATCCACGAGCTCAAATATGACGGCTATCGGCTTCTCCTCAGCGTCGGCGGGGGCGGGGCGCTGGCCTTCACCCGCAACGGCAAGGACTGGAGCGAGCAGTTCGCGCCGCTGGTCGAGGCCGCCGCCGCGCTTCCGGCCGGGTGCCTGCTCGACGGGGAGGCGGTGGCGCTCGACGCCAAGGGCAAGCCAAGCTTCCAGCTGATGCAGGCGACGGTGAAGCGTGGCCATGGCAAGGCCGGCCCGACCATCGCTTATTACGCCTTCGACCTGCTGATCGACCGCGGCGAGGACATTCGCGGGTTGCCCCTCCTTGAACGCAAGGAGCGGCTGGCGGCGTTGCTGACCCCTGCTCGGCTACCGATCATCTACGGCGATCATGTGACGGGCAAAGGCGAGAAGCTGTTCGAGGCGGTCTGCAAGGACGGCGGTGAGGGCATCATCTCGAAGCGCGCCGACGCGACCTACGCGGGCAAGCGCACCCGCGACTGGCTCAAGATCAAGTGCACTGCCCGGCAGGAGTTCGTGATCGTCGGCTGGCAGGCGAGCGACAAGCGCCGCGGCTTCCGCTCGCTTCATCTCGCGGTCAACGAGAAGGGCGGCCTGCGCTATGTCGGCAAGGTCGGCACCGGGTTCGACGCCGCGACGATCGAAAGCCTCATCGAGCGGATGAAGCCGCTCGCGATCGACGCGCCGCCGCTGGAGGTGCCGAAGACCGCGCGCCGCGGTTCGACCTGGGTTCGTCCAACGCTGGTGGCCGAGATCGCCTATACCGAATTCACGGGCGACGGCGTGCTGCGCCATCCGAGCTTCCTCGGCCTGCGCGAGGACAAGGGCGCCAAGGACGTGGTCCTCGAAGCCCCGGTGCCGTCGGCAACCAAGGCCGCGACAAAGAAGGTAGCGGCGAAGAAGGCGGGTACGCTGCGGACCCATGCCGATCTCGGCCTGCGCCTGACCTCGCCCGACCGGGTCGTCTTTCCCGAGGACGGGCTCACCAAGGCCGACCTCGCCGATTATTATGCCGCGGTCGCCGACCTGCTCATGGTCGATCTTCGCGACCGGCCGATGACCCTCATTCGCTGCCCCTCGGGCAGGGCCAAGAACTGCTTCTTCCAGAAGCACGACAGCGGCAGCATGGGCGCGCATGTCCGGCACGTGCCGGTCAAGGAAAGCGACGGATCGACCGAAGATTATCTCTATGTGGATGAAGCCATTGGTGCGCTGGAATGCGTGCAGATGAACACGATCGAATTCCACAGCTGGGGCAGCCGGATAGACGCGCTGGAGAAGCCCGACCGGCTGGTATTCGACCTCGATCCCGACGAGGGCCTCGGCTTCGACAAGGTGAAGGCCGCGGCGGTACGACTGAAGGAGTTGCTGGCAGACCTAGGGCTCGAGACCTTCCCGTTGCTGTCGGGAGGAAAGGGCATCCACGTCATCGCGCCGCTCGACCAGAGCCGTGACTGGCCGACGGTCAAGAGCTTCGCCGAGCGGTTCAGCCGCGCCATCGCCGAGGCCGAGCCCGACACCTTCACCGCCAACATCCGCAAGAATCAGCGCAAGGACCGGATCTTCCTCGACTGGCTGCGCAACCAGCGCGGCGCGACCGCGGTGCTGCCTTATTCGGCCCGCGCGCGCGAAGGCGCGCCGGTCGCGGTGCCGGTGGCGTGGGACGAATTGCCCGCCATCACCGGTGCCAACATCTATTCGATCCGCGATGCCCGGGCCTTGCTCGAACGCGCTTCAGGCAAGGCCCTCAAGGGCTGGGGCGAGGCGCGGCAGGCGCTGCCGGACCTCTGACGGCTCAGAACTTAATCCCGCCTTCGACGCCGAAGATGCGCGGCTCGTTGACGAAACCGGTCAGATTGTTGAAGTCGATCCCGCCGACCGCGCTCTTGTCGTTGGTGATGTTCCGCGCGAACGCCGCAATGTCGTAGCGGGCGTTGCGCCAGCCAAGGCGGAGACCGCCCTCGAGCAGCTTGTCGTCGCTGAACTCGACCGACTTGTAGAGGAAGAACTGGATCTTCGACCGGTAATACCAGTCGGTGAAGGCATAGACCGCGCCGTCGCCGACGGGGAATTCGTAGCCTGCGGTCCAGTTCAGCGTCCACTTGGGCGCCTGCGGCAGCGCATTGCCGTCGATCGAATAGATGCCGGGGCTGCCCGGACGCTGCGGATCGAGCACGGTGCAGGGCGCGGCGCAGCCGGCGACGAACAGGCCGGCATCGTCGATCTTGGTATGGTTGTAGCTGAGCCCGCCGGTGAGGCTGAGGCCGGTGACCGGACGCGCCTCGAGCTCGACCTCGACGCCCCGGCCGCGCGCCTTGTCGGCGTTGAGCAAGGTGGTGAAGTTGGACGCGCCGCCGACCGCGGTCAGCTGCAGGTCCTTGGTGTCGAACGCATAGACGCCGACGTTGAGGCGCAGGCGGCGATCGAGCAGGGTCGTCTTGACGCCCGCCTCGTAGGACATGGTCTTCTCGCTGTCCGCGACCGACAGGTCACGCCCGAACAGGAGGCGGCCCTGGATCGAGGGCGCGCGATAGCCGCGGGCGACGCGGGCATAGACATTTGCGGCGCGCGAGACCTCGTAGACCGCGCTCGCGTCCCAGGTCAGGACCGAATCCTTGACCTTCTTGGTAAGCTCGGGGACCGGCCCGCCGAAGCCGAGGAAGCCCGGACGGACGTCGTAGGGCCGGCTCGCCTTGAAGTCGCGCTTGTCGTGGTTCCAGCGCGCGCCGCCCTGAAGGGTCAGGCCATTGCCGAAATTGTAGCTCAAGGAGCCGAACAGGCCGAAGGCGTCGCTGACCTGACGCTGGAGCGCGACCGCCGCCGCATTGCGATCGGTCGGGTTGCTGTAGTCCTCGCTGCGGATATCGAGCTTCTCGTTGAAGATGAAGACGCCGCCCTGATAGCCGAGGCCGGGGCCCTTGGCGTTGGAGGCGAAGCGCAGTTCCTGCGTGAACTGGTCGAGGCTCGGCACATCGTCGCGGCTCTGCGCCGAGAAGGGGATGAAGCCCGGGCCCATGACCGGCGCGAACTGGTTGCCGAAGCCCCCGTCGATGTCGCCGCGGCTCTTGAGATTGCCGTTCCAGTAGGACGTGATGGAGTAGAGCGTCACCGGGCCAAGGTCGTAGTCGAGGTTGATCGCGCCGTTGTAGGCGCGCAGCCGCTGGAAATTGAGGCCGTCATTATAGACCTTGTCGCGCTCGAAGTCGGCGCCCGAGGTCAGGCCTTGGAGCTTGTTGCTGCCGGTGTTGAAGAGGTTGGCGCGGAACAGCCGGGCGCTGCCCTTGTAGTCGCGCGCCTGGCCCGACAGGCGGATGTTGAAGACGTCGCTCGCGGCCCATTTGAACTGAGCGCGGACGGCGAGGTCGTCATAGCCTTCGAGGTCGTTCTTCTTGGTCGTTGCGACGTTGTCGACCCAGTCGTCGCGGTGCTGTACGAGCCCCGAGAGACGGAAGGCCGAGCCTTCGCCCATCGGCACCTCGACCGCGCCTTCGGCATTGACCGTATTGTAGCTGCCCCAGCTGACCTTGGCGAAGCTCTTGCCGCGGCCGGGCTTCACCGTGTCGAACTTGACGATGCCGGCCGGGGTGTTGCGCCCAAACAGCGTGCCCTGCGGCCCGCGCAGCACTTCGACCCGGTCGAGGTCGAACACCGGAAAGCCCTTGAGGATCGGGTTCTCGAGGACGACGTCGTCATAGAGCAGGCTGACCGGCTGGCTGGCATTGAGGTCGAAGTCGGTGTTGCCGAGCCCGCGAATGTAGAAGCGCGGGAAGGTCCGGCCGAAGCTGCTCTCGATGTTGAGGCTGGGCACGCGGCCGGCGAGCGAGCGGACGTCGGCGCCGCCCGAATTGATCGCGGCCAGCGTGTTGTCGTCGACGATGCCGACGCTGACGGGCACGTCCTGGAGGCTTTCCTCGCGGCGCTGGGCCGTGACGGTGATTTCCTCGATGCTGTCGGTCGCGTCGGCGGCCGGCTGGTCGGCGTCGCCGGTCGCCTGCGCAAAGGCGGGCGCAGCGGTGAGCGCGAGGAGAGAAGCGGCGGAAAGCAGGAAGGTACGGCGCATGATGCCCCCGGTGGAAAGTGCGACGGATACGGTTACGGGCAGCCCCCCGGCTGCTTGCCGCGCCCCTCTACTCCCGACGGCCGCCGAGGCCAAGGGCGGCGTGAACTGTTCGCCCTAGAAGCTCAGCTCCTGGTACACGCGCGACACATCGCCAGCCCACTCGCCATGATACCGGCCGAGCAGCCGGTCGGCCGGCGTGACGCCGGTCGCGACGACTTCGCGCAGGGGGTCGAGGAAGCCGACCTCGTTGGTCCCGCCGGCATCGAGCCGCGCGCGGTTGGAGAGGCCGGTCGAGGCGATGTCGATCACCTTGGCGGCAAGCTCCTGCATGGTCCCGCCGCCCGGCACCCTGGCCTCGAGCGCCTGCGCGGGCACGTCGGCGCGAAGCTGCTCGCGCTCCTCGATCGTCCAGTGCTTGACGAGGTCCCAGGCCGCGTCGAGCGCCTGGCCGTCGTAGAGCAGCCCCACCCACAGGGCCGGAAGCGCGCAGATCCGGCCCCACCGTCCGCCATCGGCGCCGCGCATCTCGAGGAAGCTCTTGAGGCGCACTTCGGGGAAGGCGGTGGAGAGATGGTCGGTCCAGTCGGCGATCGTCGGCTTCTCGCCCGGCAGCTGCGGGAGCTTGCCATCGAGGAAGGCGCGGAAGCTTTCGCCGGCGCAGTCGATGTATCGCCCGTCGCGCATCACGAAATACATCGGCACGTCGAGCGCATAGTCGCAGTAGCGTTCGTAGCCGAAGCCGTCCTCGAACACGAAGGGGAGCATGCCCGTCCGGTGGGGGTCGGTGTCGGTCCAGATGTGGCTTCGGAAGCTCTTGAAGCCGTTGGGCTTGCCTTCGGTCAGCGGCGAATTGGCGAAGAGCGCGGTCGCCACCGGCTGCAGCGCGAGGCCGACCCGGAACTTCTTGGCCATGTCGGCTTCGCTCTCATAGTCGAGATTGACCTGGATGGTGCAGGTCCGAAGCATCATGTCGAGGCCGAGATTGCCCACCCGCGGCATGTGGCGCAGCATGATCGCATAGCGGCCCTTGGGCATGATCGGCAGTGCTGCGCGGGTCTTGTCGGGCCACATGCCGAGCCCGAGAAAGCCGAGCCCGAGCCGGTCGCCGACCGCCTTCACCTGCTCGAGGTGACGCCCGGCCTCGGCGCAGGTCTCGTGGAGCGAGGCGAGCGGCGCGCCCGACAGCTCGAGCTGGCCGGCCGGCTCGAGACTGATCGTCCCGTCGCTGCCGGTCAGCGCGATGATCTTCCCATTCTCCTCGACCGGGCGCCAGCCATAGTCGGTCAGGCCCAGGAGGAGGTCGCGGATTCCGCCGGGCTCGTCCCACGAGGGCGCGCGATGGTCGGCGGTGCGATAGACGAACTTCTCGTGCTCGGTCCCGATCCGCCAGTCGGCGGGCGGCTTCTCGCCCTTGGCGAATACCGACAGGAGATCGTCCCGTCCCTCGATCAGCGGGCTTTCACTCAGGTCGGTTCGCGTCGTCATGAGGGGCGCGTTAGCGCCAATCTCCGGCGCCCGCCATATAGAGGGTGACGGCGGCGAGCGCGGCGGTCTCCGCTCGCAGAATGCGCGGGCCGAGGCCGACGCCGTGGGCACCGGCGGCGAGGATCGCCTCGCGCTCGTCGGGCGTGAAGCCGCCCTCGGGACCGATCAGGATGGTGGCCGGGCCGGGCGCGGCGATCGACAGCAAAGGCACGCCGCCGGTCTCGTCGGCGAAGAGCAAGGTGCCGCCGGAATCCCGGAGGAGTGCCGCCAGCTTCACCGGTTCGGCAAGTTCGGGCAGCCGCGTCCGTCCACATTGCTCGGCCGCCTCGATCGCGATCGCGCGCAGGCGCTCGGGGTTGAGCCGCTCGATCACGGTGCGCTGAGTCGCCACCGGCAGCAGCCGCGCGACGCCGAGTTCGGTTGCCTTTTCGACCAGCCACTCGACCGACGCGCGCTTGACCGGGGCGAAGGCGAGGGTCAGCGGCGGCAGCGTCTCGGCCGGGCGGACGTGGTCAACAACCCGCAGCACCAGTCGCCTCTTGGCCACTCCCTCGATCCGCGCCCGCCATTCACCGCTGTCCCCGTCAAACACAAGGAGCTGAGCTCCTTCACCCAGCCGCAGCACATTGGAGAGATAGTGGGCAGGTTTGCCTTCTAGGAGGACGGCATGGTCGGGGCCGAGCGGCTGTTCGACGAACAGGCGGGGCAGGGCGCGCGGCGGCCAGGCGGGAGTGGCGGGCATGGCGAAAAGCGCTAACCCCGCCCGGCAGCGAAGGGAAGGTTGACCGCGCCCCCCTGGGAGGGCTTGGGCCGGCCAAATGGGTTCGGCGCTCGTGAGTCTTCGTAAGAATGTCCTTTGCGAAAACAAGCCAGCGTTAGCGTTCTAGCTGCGACAGGATCTCATCCACCAGCCACTGACAGCGAAGAGCGGCCATAGAGTGTGAATCGGCTTCGTCCAGGATTCGCAGCGCTTCGCGGGCATGAAGCAGTGCCGCGCGAAGCGCTTCGGCACGATTCACACCGCCAGGCTCTTGAGCCGCTTGCGCCATCTGCGGTCTGCTGCCTCCCACCGAAGCGGGAGGGACAATGCGGCGGCATGGTCATTCGCGCAACATGTCCTCGAGAACCCGCTCCAAGCTGACACGGCCGTCAGGTGTCAGCCGGTAAAATGTCGCGCGATTGTCGGTCAATGAAGGATGCTCAGCCTTCTCTAGATATCCCTCCTGCTCAAGGTATTGAAGCCAGCGAAACGCGGTGGTCTGTGGGACCGAGGTCGCGTTGAGAAGCTCCTTGGTCATCATCACGCTGTTAGGCGATACGTAGGCATGCAAGAGCATGACCCAAGAAGGACCGTCCACAAGATCCGGCGACAGTATTCGCTCCCGCCGCCGACGCATTTCCAGCAATTCAGCGGCGCCAGCCTTAAGTATCGGCTGCGGGTCATTATGCGCCGACAATTTGGTCTCTGCCGTGAAACCTGCTGCACGTCTTTTTTGAGCATTTTCAATTCGGCAAAGAATAGGCCGCAGGGAGAGTTCTGATTCGGCTGAACGTGGCAAGCCGTCGGGGCCGTTACTCGCCATAAGATTACCGCCTTTCAAGGGTGTACGCTCGGCCACCTACGTCCATCCTGTGGACTATTAGGTAATCAAGCAGATACAGGTTTACGCGCTCGCCTTCCCAAAGAAGCCAGCGTGCTTTGGCTAACTCATTCTTTTCGAGATCGAGACTTTCTGCCACATTTGCTTTGCCAAGAACAAAGCCAGCGGCTCCTGCGACGAACGCTGCGTCTAAGACCGCCCTTGGATCGTAATCGCGTATCGCAGCTTCGCTTTCGGCGATCAGCGTGGAGCCGAGGTAGACACAGTTTTGGTCGATAAAAACGGCTCGAAGAGAAGCGCCTGGCGTCTCGCGAGCATGGATGCGAAGGAAATCAATCATCTCTCTACGGCCCTTCAGATGCGGGCGATGAAGAGAAACGGACGCTTTCTTAGAAAATTTGGTGTGGGTGCCGGCTAGACTGGCCCGCTGAAGGTCAGCGGTTTCCAATCGGCCTCTTTGCCAGAAATCGCGACTCGTCGACGATGATTCCGAACGCCAAGCGCTGTCGCAATGAGCATGGGCCAAGCCCAAATTTGCACGAACACAGCATAACCCAGGGGTGACAGCCCCGGATAAAGTGTTTTGGAAAGATGAGCGAAAATCGCTGCGAGCTGGAGACCGGCCAGCACAATTGTCCAAATTCGATTGGCGCGAAGTGCCACTAAAATCAGTACCAGCAAGAGCGTAAGATCGATCATTAGCCAGCCGCGAATTAGCGTAGCGAATACGCCAGAATCTCTCCAGAAGGCGACCGATGAAGAGAGCAGGAGTGCGATCAGTTGGGCCATCATTGCGACCCGCTCTGGTTTGCCGCCCGCTTTGAATGCGTAGCCTGCGCATAAAGTAAAGGCAGTCAGAAAGAGGCCGACGCGGATCATTACTCGCCTCGCCGGCACTCGTTCATGGCTGCTCTGTTCCTACGCGACGCGAACTAGTGGAGTCGCGTTCGCCTTGCTCGGCGGACACTCGACAATATCACCGTAGCTGAAGGCATCGAGGCCAATTTCCGACTGCGTTGCGCGGAAGGCGATATGCGCTTCTGCCATGAGCCCGCGAGCTTCCACAAGGCTAGCATTAGCTTTCGATACGAGTTCAAGCCCTTCCTGACCCGTCGTCAGCGGCAGCCGTAGCTTGGTGCGGCCTTCAACCACGGCGATGGTCAGTCGGGCATTGCGCACGATTGCAGTGTCAATGTCCTTTTCGGCTGGAAGCAATTCACCTGCAATCATTCGGGCGACTTCGTGGCGTTCGTTCAACACGCATTCTCTCCTGTCAGAGGCGCACGTCTTGAACGGGGTCAGTTGAAGAGAACGCTACCCAACTGATCGATCCCCTGTGCCGCCTCAATAATGACGGCAACCGCCAGAATCGCTCCGATCCCGACCCCGAGTATCAACAGCAGAATAGAGACTGGGCCGAAACGGTTTATCAGCCCTTTCTCGTCTGTTCCCCCCCAGTCTCGTTCGTGCGCTGATGGGGTTACAGACAGGTGCAGCGACGGAAGGTCGGCATGAAGCTCCGAGGCGTCGTAATACGGTCGGACCGTAGCGTTCACGCTGCCACCGAACACCATTCGCGCGGCCTCAACCGAAGTCTGTACTCCAAGTCTCTCGCGACAGGCCTGTAGATGCTTTTCAACCGCATGATGGGAGATGCCGAGCTCCTGCCCGATTTCCTTCGCGCTCTTTCGAGACCAGAACAGTCGAAGGCATTCGGTCTGGCGGTCAGTTAGCAAAGACCCGGATTTTGCGCCTACGGCATTGGGCATCACTTATCCTCAATCGGCGGCAAAAATTATGCTCTCGATAAGAAAGAGTTTCCAGTCGATTGGCCGCTTTCGTGTTGCCGATGCCGTTGGCGCAGCAAATCGACGGCGGCAAGCGTCGGGCTGCGGGCTTAGTGATAAAAGTTTTCAAGCAGTAGGCCACGACCAAGAGCGTAATGAAAGCATTTCAGATAGACGCGAAACCCGCTCACAGATGGCGCGGATGGCCACTTGGCGCCAATCCGGCCGTTCAGGTCGGTAGATCAGGCGCTCCGAATCCGTCGTCGGTTCAGCGAAGGGATGAAAGATCATTTTGAGAGCGTTTATGTCTCCTCGAGGCTAATCGCCTGATGAAGTGAAATGCTTTTTCTCTCAAGGCACTTCGAGCACATTGCCGACACATTTGGCACCTGCGTAAGATTACCTGCGGCGTCAGCTGGCGCCGCGGTAGCGTCCGGCCAATGAAGGGCTGTAGCACCGGTCCACGACTACGCTCTACCCGCGCGTCATCCGCGCCCGCGCGGAGACGCGGAATCAGGCCCGTCTGAGGCCCGGTCTCGTCACTGGGGCCGTAAGATTCCAGACCAGACTCGGTATTCCCTGTTCCAAGCCGAGCGAGTTGTGGATCAAACCCTCTACATGCGGCGCCGCACGATAAACGGCGATCCAAACAAGACCTAATCAGCGGCTATCCTCGCAAGGAAAAGGTCGGGGTCGGCTGATCCTTTTGAGGGTTGAAGATCACGGTGGCGAAAGGACTGAATGGATGAAAAACATTCTAATTCAGAGTGACCGGCCGGTCGCCGTGCTCGATATTGAGGCCTCAGCATTGGGGACCGGAAGCTATCCCCTTGAGGTCGGGGTAGCGCTGGTTCGGGCCCCTACCAAGATTATCGAAGTTGGTGCCTCGCTGATCCAACCGACGGAAGCATGGCTTCGAAGTGGTTTGTGGTCGGACGCATCCGCGGCTGTCCACGGCATTCCACTCGAGCTTGCGGAAAGGGATGGCCGCGAAGTGGAGCAGGTGTGCGACTGGCTTAATACCCTGCTGGGGTCGAGAACGATCGTCGCGAGTGATGCTCCACGCTATGACCAGGACTGGCTCGACACCTTGTTCAAGGCCGCAGGCCGCGAACAGCAGTTCACGCTATTCAACATCGAAATCATGACCGCCGATTTCAGTTCAGACCAGCACCGTCAGCTCGCCTGTCTCCTCAGCCGCGCCCCAGTCCCCCATCGAGCGGGCCCCGATGCCCTACGGCTCGCATCGAGGCTGATGGAGGCTCACCTGGGCTACCCGCCGAGATCAGCGCCTCTTGAATCCCCACGCGATATCTAGCGCGGCGACTGCGTCCAAGAGCGGATCCTTTGGCGCAGGTCTATTAGTGGCCGCCTTTCAAGTTTGAACACGAACCCCGGACCGTCTTCTGCCGGCCAGAGGCAGACGCCTAGGTTGGCAAATCCGAACGCCTGCTGGTGGTGGGAAGCGGAATGGCGGCTTTCGGGCCCGCACCGGCAAAAGCAGACGTTTAACCGTGTGGACGCCCGGGCAGCGCCTTAGCGCCCATTGTCGCCGTTCAGCCTGATCCGGCGCGATGCCTAAACCCGCCGTTCGTTCATCGTGGTCGTCACCCGAAAAATTGCTGAAAGCGGGACAAAGCGGCTTACGGATGAACCCGGCGCGGACGGCAGCTCCTGACGAAAGTGGAGGCCGCACGGGCGCCGTCGTCAAGGTGATCGAGCGCCGCAGCTCGCGTTGGAAGCTCTGGTAGAGTGCAAAGCGTTTGCCTGTAAGATCCGCTCCGACTGATGCGGAGAGAAAAGGTGCCCAAGAGACCAACTGCTGTCCCGTTTGCGAGAGACCGGTTTCGCTATTTCGAGACTTAGTTTTCTTCCAGGCTGCATTGCATCGTAGAATCCGACGACCGGAAAAGGCGATTCCGACCCTTTGATCAAACCTCGCTCCTTGCCAACTCCCATGTAATTACAGTGGCAATATTGAGCCAGGTCGATGCGAAACGTCCGATGAAAGGGTTGATTGGACCTCCGTTGCGAGGCCAGATTGCGGGAACTAGGCTTGATCGCCCAGACCGCGGTCGAACAGCGATCCGAAGCGTCGCGTTCCGGGGGGACCATAGTTTGTCGTCATTTGGTTTTACGTTTCTATCACGGAAGGCGCTTGGGCAAGCAGAGCAGATGATGTTCGGCGCCAATGCGGGCGTGCGCGACGAGGTCGGCTTCCTGCTTGTTCACCAGCGCTACGCGGACCATCTCTTTCCGGGGACCTCGGTCCTGCATACCCGGCTGCGATATGCGCTCCTCATCCCTTGGCTCTATCAAAGCCTGCGCGCCAAGCGACCTGTTCCCAAGGATTTCGCGCAGGCTTTCGTCGATCTCGAACATGGCCTGACCGGTCGCCTTCAATTCAAGGACGGCGCGGGCGAGCCGGACGGCGTGATCGGTGGCGACGTTTACCCCCGAGCCATCAGCCAGCCGCCGGCTTATGTCTACTGGACCGCGCTTGCCAAATGGGGATTGATTGGCACGCGGCCAGACGGACGTCCCTGGAGCCGCCCCGACATGGCAAGGCTCCTCGCTGCCGGGAGCAAGAAATCACTCTTGGATGATGACGAGAAGCCGCTCGAAACGGTGGCTTGGCCGATCACCGGGATGATCGAGGCGCCTGTGGAGTGGAACGGCACCGGCAAATTGACCCTTGAACTCTCCGAATGCGAGCGCGCGTTTCTGGCGCGCAAACTGCGCGCGGTACGCTCGCCAACCGATCCCCGCGAATCTTCGCTGCTTTCCAAGCTCGTCGGGCGCCCGCTGACCGACGTCCAACATTGTTGGAACGATGAAATCCTGGCGTTAGCAGGCAATGAAGCGGCACGCCTGAAGCGCGCAGGACAGGCAGCTGCGGTCTCAGCGATAGGCCGGGCCATTTATGCAGCCTTGGTGGAGACCCTAAAGGAAGAGCGTGACAAGCGTCCGCAGGAGAGGCTGCACAGAGAAGATCTAGCCGAAATCGTCGGACAGTGGGGGGCACGGGCAGCAGCCCTCGATTTTGCTCAGTTTCTCGAGGACGTCGGCCACCTGCCAGCACCCGTCGAGGCTGCGCTTCGCGAAACACTCGCCTGGATCCGCTCGAAGGCCAAGGATCCCCTCCCGCTGCTCGGCGTCTACGAGAAAGCCGAATATAGCCGCAAAGGCAACCGAGCCCGCCTCGCCAACAACCAATTCGGCGTCGATCGGCGCATGGAGTGGCAAGCCGACAAGCATGGCTGTGCCGAGCCGCTTCACTATCGCTGGGGAAACGTGAAACGCCTGCTCCGCGATCTGGAGGGTGTCGCATGAAAGAGCGCCCGCCAGCTTGGCCTGGGCAGCCCTATCTGGATGAACTGCGGCCCGAGCGCGGCGAGACCGTTCGACTCGCCTTGTTCGCGACCTACTCGGTGGACCTGTCTGCGATCGCGGCCGTGCTGCTGGCGCTGATCGGCCGGAACAATGAGAGAGGCAGCGGCGCCGCGATCGATTTTGCGGAGGCAGTCGATCAATTGCGAGACCGCGTGCGGATTATCATTCAGCGTGGAAGGATCGCGAAGCCGATCGCCCTGCCCCGTGTCGCAGGCATTCTGGACCAGTTTGTCGTTGAGCAGACGCATGACGAGCGCGAGCGCAGCTGGCATCCGAAAATCGCGCTTGTGGCTTACGAAAGCGAAAAGGGTTCGACGGGGTGGAAGCTCTGGATCGGAAGCCGCAATCTCACCCGGACTCAGGATCTCGAGCTCGGCGTTCTCCTCCACGGGCAGCCAAAGCGCGGCAAAGGCAGAGCAGGTCTCAAAGGCATTGGGCGCCTTGGGGCTAACCTCGCAAAGGCCGCCGGGCGCTCGGACTCCTCCGCTATCGCCGCGGAGCTGGATGCCGTGTGGTGGGAAGCTCCTGACGGATTCCGTCTACGCGCGCTCCTTGATGGGCTAGAAGAGAATGTCGCTCTGCCGATTGATCCGCCGGAGGAGGGCGCGATCGATGGCGTCACGATCGTCAGTCCCTTCCTGTCTCCTGACTTTTTGAAAACAGCCGGGCGCTGGGGTCAGGCAGGAACTCGGACCTTGATCTCGTCGATGCCGGCGCTGGTCGACATGGCGAACAGACCGAGCGCCCCGCTCAGCGCCTTCACTCGCGTGCTCGCTTATGCGGCTCCGGACGAGACAATCGAGAATATGCTGCCGGCGCCCTCCGCAGCATCGCCGGCCGACGACGACGACGCCGAGCCACAGCCAATGGCGCTTCACGCCAAATTCGTCGCCTTTCATCAGGGCGACACGACGATAGTCCGAGTCGGTAGTGCCAACGCGACTGGACGTGCCTGGTCGGGCCGCAATTCGGAAGTGATGATCGAACTGGAGGCGAGTGACGCGTTCAATCCCGGCCTACAATTTCTGATTGGCAAGGCCACAACGGTCACGCTGGCCGAACTTGCGCAGGCAAAACCCGCCGACACCAGCGTAGTCGATGCTCTCGAGGAATCCCGCAAGGCACTGACCGCGTCTTGGGACCCGATCTTGCGCCGCGATCAAGATCTCTTCGTCCTCGACGCGAGAGCGCTGCCGCGGCTTGCACATCAAGGACACCGACTTTCAGCCGGGCACGCCAACAGTGACCTTCTCGCATGGCCGCAAGGCGGCACCCGCCTCGATCTCGGGAAGCTACCGCTGTCGATCCAATCCGCCTTCATTCAGATCCAGATCGCCTCGGGCGATGAAGCGCTGCGGTGGCTGCAGCGGGTGGAGGTGGATCCGCCCCTTGACGACACGCGAGACCTCGCTGCTCTCGCGAGCCACATGGGCTTGCGCGCCTTTCACGACTGGATGCGGGCAAGGCTGAATGGCGAGACAATTCCAGCCGGCAACTTTGCCTGGGACGAAGACGTGGGTGGATCAGCCAGGGGGCGCTCGGCGCTTGCAGATAGCCGATTGACGCTTGAAGATATCCTCACCGCGTGGGCGCGCGACCCAGATGCGTTCGCACGAGTAGACAAGCACTTTGATCCCTATGTCGAGGCGCTGCTCACCCATGATGAGAACCTCAGTTTGGCAGAGAAGAAGGATCTGAACGAGCTCCGGCAAATATGGGCTATGGCCCGCATGCAACTCGTACGATGAGCGCATCGTCAAAGCCCTTCCAGAAGGCGACCGTCGCGGCCGCGACAGAGGCTCTTCGGGGCGCTAACCCGCTCCGCCGGTTCCTTGTCGCTGACGAGGTCGGCCTCGGCAAGACCGTCGTTGCCCGCGACACGCTGGCGGCCCTTTGTGACAATGCGCGCAAATTCACGGTGTATTACATCTCGAGCGGCCACAAGGTGGCGGATCAGAATAAGACCGAGCTGCTGCGCTTCCTCGACGAGGATGCCGCTGACGCGGCGCTATCGAAAGTCGATCGCGTCGGGCTCATCCCGTTTGAAGAGAAACGCGCCGGTAGCCTCCGTCTGTACGCGTTCACCCCGCTCACCTCGTTCCCCGGGACTAAGCGCCTCTATGGCGGAAAGGCGGTCGAGCGTGCCTTTATTAAGTTGCTGCTCGACGAGATCTATCCCGGCCTGACAGATGCTTTCCCAAAGCATTTTATCGAGCACGGTGCGACAACTGGCTGGCGCCGGGCGGTCGCCGAAGCGGAAGAGAAGTTTGAGCACGCATCCACAGGGTTCAAGACCGCCTACGGTCGCGCGCTTCGAAGTCAATTTGGCATGCCAGCACGTCACGCGATCGCCAAGATGGCAAACGACCCGAAGATCTCGCACGGTCATACGATCGGTCTGATGCGTAGTGCTCTGGCACAGGCGGCGCTTGACTCAACCATGCCGCATCTCGTCATCCTAGATGAGTTCCAGTGCTACCGTGAGCTGCTCGATGCGGGCGCCGACAACCCGCTTGCGAAACAGCTGCTTAATGGCAAAGATGGAACGACCGCGCCTCCCATCCTGCTGCTCTCCGCCACGCCCTATCGCTTCTACGCCGAACGTTGGGAAACCGGAGCGGGTGCCGCGCCGCACCTCGAGCTTTTCGATCTTATCGCATTTCTAGGCGGCACCGACATTCGCGGGAAGGCGGAGACGCAATTCCGTCGGTTCGGCGACCTGCTCCATTTGATCGGTCGCTTGCCGGTCGAGAAACGCCAACCCGCGATCGCCGAGGCTGAGACGATCAAGCATGAGCTCGAGGCCCTTCTGACGCCGCTCATGTCGCGGACCGAGCGCACGACAGTCCGAGAGGGCAAGGAACCGCCGCCAAAGCCCGTGCGGATCGAACCGCACGACCTCGACGTCTACCGTCATTTCACCAAGGGGGTTGCCGAAAAGCTGAGGACATCGACAATCGCGTACTGGCTGTCCGTCCCCCTGCCCGCACAGTCCCTCGGCGAGCGCTATCAGATCACGCGTGGCCTGGACTTCCCGGCCACGCGGAGCGTTCCGCGGCTCGGCGTCACCACCTGGTCCAAACCTCCACGCGATGGGTGGGGTAGTGCCAAGCTTCGAGCGCTGGGCGAAATCGTTCCGACCGACGCGCTCGCCTTACCTTGGATGCTGCCGTCGCTCACCTGGTGGGATGCAGCCGGTCCGTGGGCGAGAGTCACACATCCGCAAAAAATGCTGATCTTCAGCCGCTTCAGGGCGACGCCGCAGAGCGTGGCCGCCCTCGTCAGCCTGGAGGTCGAACGTAAATTCGTGGCGAAGCCTAGCCTCCAGTACGAGAACGCCTGGAAGAAGCGGCACCTCAACCCCAAACCCAATCAGGGACCTACCCTGGCGCTTTTCCACCCAAGCCCATTCCTGATCCGCGCTGTCGACCCGCTCGACGTCCGCGCAAGCGCGTCAATCAGGCGAATCCGTGCTCGCGCTCGGCAACAGATCATTCGCGCGCTGCCGCCATCCATTGCGCCTGAAGCCCCGAACAAGCGCGACGGTCGCCGCCGCAAGCCCGCCTGGGCGGTGCTCGCTGCGATCGAAGCGGCGCAAAAGCAGCCCTACGCGGGTGAGTTTGCATCGACCCAGAGAGCCTGGTCCAAGGCCGCGCCAAAGGACGCCGCGCTCCAGTCGCTTCTCGACCTCCGCAGCGAAGCCGAGCCTATCAGCTGGATTAGCAAGTGGGAGCTCGACGCTCTTGTGGAGATTTCCCTCGGTGCGCCGGGGGTGGTGGCGGGGCGCGCGCTTCTCCGGCACCTGCCGGACCTGTTCGACTTCAAGGCCAAACATTACCGAAAACTGGCGCGGTTCTGCTGGACGAAGCTTCGCACCTATCTCGATCGTCCGGTCTTTTGGGCCGTTTTGCCCGGCGAAGACGCCACGGCGAAATATCAGCGCGCCTGCGTTGAGGGCTGCCTCGAGGCGGTTCTCGACGAGCATTTCTGGCTGCGTAAATCGAAGGTGGGCGCGGCCGGCCTCATCGACGATCTGTCGGCGGCGCTGTCCGCCAACATCGGAACGTTCGGCTTCAAGGGTCAGGCCAAGAAGGACAAGATTCGCATCCGCTGTCATGCGGCAGTGCCGTTTGGTATGACCGAGAGCGAGCCCATTCGCCAGGATCAGGGCGACGACACCCAGAGGCCCGCTCGTTCGGAGGAGATCCGCAGCGCCTTCAACACGCCCTTTTGGCCCTACATTCTCGCCACCACGTCGGTCGGTCAGGAAGGTCTCGATTTCCACAGCTGGTGCGACCGGCTTGGTCATTGGGATCTATGTTCGAGCCCGGTCGATCTGGAACAGCGGGAAGGACGCGTTCAGCGCTTCGGCGGGCTGACGGTGCGGCGTCCGCTCGCCAAAATGCTCGGGGCGGACGCCTTGGCCGCAGCGCGGCGCGATGGCAGTTCGCCTTGGGAGATGATCGCCGCCTGCGCCAATAAGACCTTCAAGGACGACGAAAGCGGTCTAACGCCCTGGTGGACGTTACCAGGTGCAGAGCTCAAGCGGCACCTGTTCGCGCTGCCACAGAGCCGCGACATCGATCGCTTCACGAAGCTGAAGACGCAGCGGCTGCTCTACCGCGTGGCGCTCGGCCAGCCCGATCAGGAGGATCTGGTCGAGCTTCTCACCGATGACGATCCCGAAGCTACGCAGTCACTGCAGCGCCTTACCCTGAACCTGTCTGCCTTCGCGCATAGGAAACTGGACTAGGCCTCAACGACAGCCTTGCCATCGAAACTTAGCATTTCCCCGGCGCCAGAGATTGTCGCAGTCCCTTCGTCGGCATAGACTTCCACTTCCTTGGTCACGAGCCGGTTCAGCATCAGGGACCGGCCTCGACCCTGCGGCGCAAACTATTAATGGGGTTCACTTTGTGCACTGCCAGCGGGTCGGTAAACCCGGTGTCTGGTATGTCTATGCTTGGCGCGGTGGTCCCCGGGTTCTCCGCGCGGAGAGCGACGCTCGCCCGATCCTAACTTCGGCGATCATGGCGAAAGTGCATACGCTGCTCGAGGAGCGTAAACTTGCCGAAGATCCGGATGATCCGACTGGTAAGCCTCTCGCGTGGCTGATCGCTCTTTGGGTCGCGAGCCCCGAATGGTGCAGCATGACGAGCAACACCCGGAAAACCTGGGGCTCGGCGCTGAACCTCATCAACCGCAAGTGGGGGAAGGAAGCGATTGAGACTTTCTACGACGAGCGGTCGAAGCTCAAGGTCATCAAATGGCGCAATAGCCGTCGGGTCACTCCTCGAGCCGCCGACACCGGGGTAAGTGTGCTTCGAGCTTTGCTGAAATTCGGAGGCCCCTACGTTGGCTCCTGCATCAATATCGCCGCCAATATTTCTCGCCTCTATGAAGATGGGAACAGGCCCGAGATCATCTGGACCGACGAAGACATCACGAACTTCGTGGCCGCGGCCAATGACAAGGGTCAGCCCGCCGTTGGAGACGCGGTGAGGCTGGCAGCGCTCACTGGTCTGCGACGCGCCGATCTGGTCAGCCTGACCACTGCCCATTTGCGGCAGCATACGATCGTCAAGCGCACGAAGAAGAGAACGAAGCGGCGCCGGCCGGCGGCGGCCATTCCCCGTCTGCCCGAGCTGAACGACCTTCTCGAGGAGCTTCAGGCACGTCCTCGGGGTGTGGCGTGTGAGACCATCCTGGTGAACGACAAGGGTGCCCCATGGAATCCGGACGTTCTGACCCGCGCCGTTCAGGAGATCCGCGACGATCTCGCCCTGGTCCACTTCGATGAAGATGAGCTCGACGACGACGGCCGTCCCCGCGCTCGCAAGAAGCATTTCCATGACCTCCGCGGCACTTTCATCACGCGGCTGATCAAAGAGCTCGAGCTCTCCGATCCCGAGATCGCAGACATCATGGGGTGGGCGTCTGATCGCGTGGCCAATATTCGGAAATTCTACATTGACCAGGACGCCTATGTTTCGGCTCTCGTTCTACGCCGGAATGAGCGCCGCGCGAACGCTAACCGGCATTGAGCCGCAAGCTATTGGAGGCGAGGGGCGTGCAAGCTCGGTGACCCAGCCTTGGCGGAGCAAAGGATTGGTGAGGTGAGACTGGATCGGCCAATCCGTGGTTAGACAAAGGTGAACAAAATCGTATTGGGGCGCTGCGCTTGGAGAATGAGAATATGAAATCCGCCGGAGACCGAAAGGCAGCTGCGATACGCGGACTGGGGGGACCGGCGCTCCGTACCTTCTTCAATGTGGCCGAGGCCTGGGGACTCAGTGACGAAGAGCAAATGAGAATTCTGGGCATAGAAGCCCGCTCGACCTTGCAAAGGTGGAGGAACGGGCGTGTCCAGATCCTTCGGCGCGACACAGTTGAGCGGATCTCGTATGTGTTCGGCATTTACAAGGCCATCAACATCCTTCTGCCGGAGCGGAGTCGAGCAGATGGTTGGATGCGTCGGCCAGACCGGGCGCCGCTCTTCGCCGGCCAAAGCGCAATCCAGCGCATGACTGCAGGCAACGTCGGGGATCTCTACGTGGTCCGTCAGTATCTTGATTCTCAGCTCGTCTGAGGGTTCGCGAAGGTCAGCTAGGCCGCGCCACTCCGGGCTTTGAGCGAGTTGACCTGCTGCCGCTCCCTGTGGCAATCGCAGTGCTCGAGCATCTCGCGACAGCGTTTTCAGGGCCTGTAAAAGGGCCTGTAAAAAGACGAACAGAGTTGCGAAATTCCGTTGCTCGAAATGTCCGTTTTCTGCGGAAAACTGCGGGTGTAGCTCAATGGTAGAGCAGAAGCCTTCCAAGCTTACGACGAGGGTTCGATTCCCTTCACCCGCTCCACCGCCCGAAACGCCTAGCCATCCCGCTCAAAGACGCTCGCGCATGGTAGCCAGCAGGTCCTTGAGGAGAGCGTTGCAGCGCTCGAGTTCGCGCCGCGAGGTCTCGCCCTGATAGGCGACGGCAAGCGAGCTGAAGGCGACAAGGAATATGCCGACCAAGGCGGCGGACTGGAACAGCGACACGCCCGAGGGGATAGGGGGCGAGGAATTGCCGGTCGGTTAAGATCGGTTCCATTCGTGCCACTGAAATCCCGAGCCTCGGCATGGGACGATGGCGCGGCCCGCTGTGGCATCGCCGGCGGGCGTTGGTCGACCGCAGAAGGCAATCCGTAGACGGGCGGCTACCGAAAACTGATCCGCGTCAATAATCCCAAGTAATGTCTGATCGTCCGAGCGTCACCTATCTGCGCCGCCGCGCCGCCATCTGCCGCCGCCTCGCCGAAACCGCTTCCGACGATTATCGCACCTGGGCGCTGACCAGCATCGCCGAGGATTACGAGCGCCGGGCCGACGCGCTCGCCCCGTGCGACGCGCCGGCCGAGTGCATCATGGCCTAGGCGCGCCGGCCGCCAGCTCGCGCTCGATCAGGGAGGGCTGGACGATCCCGCTGGCGAAGATGCGGGTCATGGCGGCGCCGAGTGTGAGGGGGCGACCCGCCACCTCAGCAGCATGCGACTGGACGGCGAGCAGCCGGTCGAGCTGCGTCTTGCCGATGATGTAACTGGGGCCATAGCCCGGCTGGCGGAGATAAAGCAGCTGCTCGAAGCCGACGAGCTTGCTGTTGGCATCGGACCAGCCGCGCGGGGTCCAGGCGGCGTGGAATTGGCCGGCCTGGGCAAGATCGATCTCGTTCGCCTGCACCCGGAGCGAGGCGAGCCCACGCGCGGCCCGGTTGGCGAGCATGATCCAGACCAGCTCGCGCCCATGGGGCTCGTCGTCGTAGAGGCCGGCCTGCGCCAGCAACTCCTCCATCGCCGTCGCGAAGCCTTCGGAGCGGTCGGCATAGATGTTGAACAGGGGCGGGGTCGCGCGGATCGGGCTCGCGTGCGGCTCGTATTTCAGCCGCGCGAGTTCGATCCAGTGGAACTGGTGCGAGGACAAAGGCAGCGGGTCGAGCGCGGTCACGTGCGTGAAGAAGTTGCGCTGCGCGGGCGGGGTATAGTCGCCGAGCTGGCCGAAGAGCGCGGAGCGGTAATAAGGCCGGTCAGGCGTGATACCGGTCGATACCAGCAACTCCCACAGGCGCTGGTTGCGTCCCTCGGCCATCCGCCGATAGGCCGCGGGATCGCTGAGTTCGGGGATCGGCGGCGCGGCGCGGTTGCGGGCTTCCTCGATCCGGAGAGAGGCGAGCGACCGGTCGAGTTCGCGCTGGAGGATCACGACCTGCTGGTCATAGTCATAAGGGCTGAGCAGGACGTTCTTCAGATACCAGTTGTAATTGTCCTTCCCGACGCCCGAAGGGCCGACCCGCCGTGGCGCTTCCGCCTTGACCCAGGCGGCGAAGCTCTCCGAGGCCAGCCGGGCATTGCGGACGGCGGCCTTGAGGCGCGCGCTCGCGCCCGCCAGTGAGGCGGTGCGGCGACCATCGAGGTCGTTCAGGGACAAGGTCCCCGCCTCGAGCGCGGCGAGCGCCTCGACCTGGTCGATGAAGGCGCGGTCGCCATAGGCCCAGAGGTCGTGGACGGTGCTTGCCGCGAGGTTGGTGCGGGCCTGCGCAAGGAGCGGCGGGACGGTCTCGAGCAGGGTGGCGAGCCGGCGATCGTCGGCGCGGGTCAAGGGATAGCGGAACTGCCAGAGGTCGACATTGGGCTCGGCCGAGGGGCCCTCGTGCGCGGGGACGTCGCTCATCTCGGCGAAGACGTTCTGGTAGAAGCCCGGGTCGCGTGCCCACGGCCGGAGGACGCGCTGGAAGAAGTCGAGGGCGTTGATCTCGCTCTCGACGTAGCGCGCGTCATTGGCCTCGGCGACGCTCATGCCGCTGCGGTCGATCGCCGCCAGCCGCGCGCGCCAGGCGGGGAGCGCCGCGGCCTGCCGGGTCATCGCCGCGGCCGAATAATCGGGGACGCCGGCGACCATTCGTGGGCTGACGAAAGCGCGCCACTCGCGGAACAGGGTCACGAGCTCGGCATGACCGCGACTGGCAGGCGCTGCCGCAGGGACCGGGGACTGGGCCGCCATCGCCGGCGCGCCCGAGAACGCCAGGGCCATTGCCAAGGTCAGATGCCGCATGATTTGTCCCCCTTCAGCGGGAGGATGCACCCGGGCCCCGGCCCAAGGCAAGGGGAGGGCTCAGGCCTGGTCGACCAGCCTGCGCCACGCGGCGAGCCGGGTCGAGCGCTCGGCACCGATGTCGCGCGGGGCAAAGTGGTCGCGGGACGGGGTCATGGCGGCGGCGGCCAACGCGAGGTCGGGGTAAAGGCCCGCGCCCACCGCGGCGAGGATCGCGGCGCCGCGCGCCGTGGTCTCGACGTCGCTCGGTCGGCCGACCGCGAGGCCGGTCATGTCGGCGATGTCCTGCGCCAGCCAGTCGTTGGCGGCCATGCCCCCGTCGATCCTGAGGTCGTGCCACGGGCAGTCGGCGGCGGCGAAGGCGGCGGCAAGGTCGACCAGCTGGTGGCTGACGGTCTCGAGCGCAGCCCGCGCGACATGGGCGCGGGTGGCGGCGAAGCTGAGGCCGGTGATCGCGGCGGTCGCGTCGGGCTTCCAGTAGGGCGCGCCGAGACCCGAGAGCGCGGGCAGGATGGCGACCCCGCCATTGTCGGGGACCGAGCGGGCGAGCGCGTCGGTCTCAGCGGCCGAGCGGACGATCCCGAGATTGTCGCGCAGCCACTTGATCAGGCTCCCGGCGACGAAGATCGCGCCCTCGAGCGCAAACTGGCGCGCGCCGCCGAGTTCGCACAGCACGGTGCCGAGCAGGCCCTCGGCCGCCTGTGGGCGCGCGGTCCCGCGATTGGTCAGCACGAAGGCGCCGGTGCCGAGCGTGAGCTTGGTCTGGCCGGGGGCAAGGCAGGCCTGGCCGATTGTCGCCGATTGCTGGTCGCCGACCAGGGCGGTGAGGGGGATCGGCGCGCCGAACAGCGCGGGCATCGTCGATCCGAAATTCCCGGCATTGCCGACCACTTCGCCAAGCGCGGCGCGGGGCACGCCGAACAGGGTCAGCAGCTCGGGTTCCCAGTCCTTGCCTTCGAGGTCGAGGAGGAGCGTGCGGCTGGCATTGCTGGCGTCGGTCAGCTGGCGACCGGTCAGCTTCCAGGCAAGCCAGGTCTCGATCGTGCCGAGCGCAAGGTCGCTGCCGGCGCTGCTAACGGCTGCGTCATTGGCGAGCAGCCAGCCCATCTTGGTGGCCGAGAAATAGGGATCGAGGCGAAGCCCGGTCCGCTGCTGCAACTGCGGTTCGTGCCCGGCCTCCCGGAGGATCCGGCAGCGGTCGGCGGTACGGCGGTCCTGCCAGACGATCGCGCGGGCGAGCGGCTCGCCGGTCGAGCGGCGCCAGGCGACCACGGTCTCGCGCTGGTTGGTAATACCGATGGCGGCAATCCGGTCGGGTCCACCGGCTTCGGCGACCATCTGCCGCGCGCAGCCCAGGGTCTTGGTCCAGATCTCCGCCGCGTCATGTTCGACGAGGCCCGGGCCCGGATAATGCTGGACGATGTCGCGGCTGCACTGGCCGAGCACGCGGCCATCGGGGGCATAACGGATGGCGCGGGTCGAACTGGTCCCGGCGTCGAGGACCAGGAGCTCGCGCTCGCTCACCCCAGGCGCCCGGCGGCCTGCGCGACCTGGCCTCCGACCAACCGCAGCTGCGCGGCGATGTCGGGGTCAGCGAGACGGCCGTCGGCCCCGAAGCTGTCGGCATTGATCTTGAGCGCCGCGCCGAACGGCGTCGGCCAGCCCCGCAGCGCATGGGCGATGGTCCGCAGCGTGGTCATCGAGCTGTTCGCCGCCTGGTGACCGAAGGCGGTGACGATGAGCCCGACCGGCCGACCCTCGAGATAGGGACGGGCATCGTCGGCGAGCTCCTCGAGATAGTCGATCGCGTTCTTGACCATGCCCGAGACGGTGCCGTGATAGCCGGGCGTGGCGAGCAGGATGCCGTCGGCCTCGCGCACCGCCGCGATCAGTTCGGCGCCCTTGTCGGGTGTCCAGTCGGGTCCGCGATAATGG
This sequence comes from Sphingomonas astaxanthinifaciens DSM 22298, assembly GCF_000711715.1. Lineage (NCBI taxonomy): Bacteria > Pseudomonadati > Pseudomonadota > Alphaproteobacteria > Sphingomonadales > Sphingomonadaceae > Sphingomonas > Sphingomonas astaxanthinifaciens. The sequence continues at coordinate 1,476,446 of NZ_JONN01000001.1, read as the reverse complement.
GGCAGGGAGGCGATATAGTCGCCACCGAAGAGGTTGATCTCGGCCCCCATCTCGCGCGCGGCGTCGGCAGCAAGCCCGAGCACGCGCTCGGTGCTGCTGGCGGGGCGGGTAGTCCCGCCGATGGCGACAATGCGGCGGCTCATGGGTCAGATCACCTTGGTGTTATAGCTGTGCCACGCCAGCAGCGCCGCCGCACCCCGGTAAGGAGACCATCCCTCGGCCCGCTCGCGAAGCCATTTCTCGCTCGGCCGCTCAGCGAGGCCGAACATCCTGCCGAGCTCGATCTGGACCGCGAGATCGCCCGCCGGGAAGACGTCCTCGCGCCCTTCGGCGAACAGCAGGTAGATCTCGGCCGACCAGCGGCCGATGCCCTTCACCCGGGTCAAGAGCGCGATGGCTTCCTCATTGTCGGCCGGTAGCGAAGCGAGGTCGAGCTCGCCCGACAGGACGAGCCCGGCGAGGCTGCGCAGATAGCCGGCCTTCTGGCGCGACTGCCCGAGCGCGCGCAATTCCTCGTCGCTCGCCGCCTGCAGCCGCTCGAGGTCGGGCGGATCGCCATAGGCCTCGGTGAGCTTGTTCCACATCGAGCGGGCGGCGGCGACGCTGACCTGCTGGCCGACGATTGTCCGCAGGAGCGCCGCCGTGCCGCGCTCGCTGATACGCGGCTCGGGCACGCCGTGCCGCTCGATCACCGCCTCGAAAGCGGGTTCGGCCCCGGTCAGATGGTCGAGCGCCCGGTCGATGCTCTCGGGACTGTGGACCATCAGGCCTGGCTGGCCGCGTAGAGCGCGATGGCGGCCGCGTTGGAGACGTTGAGGCTTTCGACCGCGTCGGTGATCGGGAGCTTGGCGAGGGCGTCGCAATGCTCGCGGATGTTCTGGCGCATCCCCGCACCCTCGGCGCCGAGCACCAGCGCGACCTTCTTTGGGCCGAGCGCTTCGCCGAGCGTCGCGCGGGCATCGCCGGTCAGGCCGATCCGCCAGAAGCCGGCCTCGGCCATTTCGTCGAGCGCACGGGCAAGGTTGACGACACGCACCCACGGCACCCGCTCGAGCGCGCCCGATGCCGCCTTGGCGAGCGCGCCGCCCTCGGGCGGCGAGTGGCGGTCCTGGGTTACGATCCCGATCGCGCCGAAGGCCGCGGTCGAGCGCAGGATCGCGCCGACATTGTGCGGATCGGTGACTTGGTCGAGGACCAGCAGAACCGCGCTCTCGTCGGCCTCGGCGAGCACGTCGCCGAGCCACAGGTCCTCGAGCGGCTCGACCTCGATCACCACACCCTGGTGGGGGGCGTCGTGGGGAACCAGGCGGGCGAGGTCGGTGACTTCCGCGCGGGTCAGCACGACCTCGGGCGGGAAGTTCATGAAATTGGCGGCGTCCTGCGTCGCCCACGCCTTGAGGACGTGGCGATCGGGATTATCGAGCGCGGCGGCAACCGCATGCTTGCCCCAGAAACGGGGACGGTTGGCGGAGCCGTGGCTCGACTGGTGCGACTTCTTGCGGCGGGTCATGGGCCCACGCTGTAGCTTCGCCTTGCCCCGTGGTGAACCCGCGTTAAAGCCGGACCCATGTGGCAGCTCCTGCAATTTCCTTTGTGTCCCTTCTCGCGCAAGGTCCGGCTGATCATGGCCGAGAAGGGCGTGCCGGCCGAACTGGTGCGCGAAAATCCGTGGGAGCGGCGGGACGAATTCATCGACCTCAATCCCGCCGGCGAGACCCCGGTGCTGGTCGAAACCGAACTCGGGATCACGCTGATCGGCAGCCAGCCGATCGCCGAATATTTTGAGGAGACCATCGACAAGGTGCCGATGATCCACGGCGATGCCAAGCAGCGCGCCGAGATCCGCCGCCTGACCGAATGGTTCGACGAGAAGCTGTTCCGCGAGGTGGTCGAGCCGCTGATGGTCGAGCGGATGCGCAAGCGCCTCGTCAGCAAGGAAAGCCCCGACACGCGCGTGCTTCGCGAGGCGATGCGGGTGGGCAACAACCACCTCGACTATCTCGACTATCTGCTCGACCACCGGCGCTGGCTGGCCGGGCCGGCGCTGAGCCTTGCCGACTTCACCGCCGCCGCGCATCTGAGCGTGATCGATTACCTGGGCGCGGTCGACTGGCGCGGGCACAAGCAGACCAAGGACTGGTATTCGGTGATGAAGAGCCGGCCGGCCTTCCGTCCCCTGCTCGGCGAGCGGATGGAGGTGATCGTGCCGCCGCAGCATTACGACAAGGTCGACTTCTAGGCGCTCAGCGCAGCCAGCGCTCCAACAGCAGGTCGAACACTGCGTCGTGGATCGACTTCTCGAACATGACGCCGGCGCAGTGACCCTCGACCCAGCGGACCTTGGCTTCGATCGCCTCGAGCCCCGGAAGCTGGATCCAGATCCGGTCGTCGACCCGGGGCACGTCGACGAATACGAGACAGCAGCCGAGAGGCGAAATGTCGCGGGCATCGAGCGGCTGGCCGCGGCGACCTTGCCGCCGGACGATGACCTCGAGATCGGTCTTGAGCCGTTCGACCTGGCGCGGGGTCTGCCCCACCTCGGCCGCCTGGGTGAAGGCGAAGCCCGCCGCCCGCTCGCGGCGCCAGCGCACGACCGCGTCGATCTTGCCGCGATTGGCGACCGACAGCTTGACCTCGTCGCCCCGGCGCAAGGGCGCCGCCGTCTCGAGCCGGCACCCGCCATAGGAGAGATCGGTGAGGGTGAAGTCCCAGATCGAATTGTCCGAGGACAGGACCATCCACCCCCGGAGGGCCACCGGCCGCCGCTCGTCACGCGACTTGCGCGGACGCAGGTCGGGGCCGACGGGGGGGTGGGGAACGTTCATGCCGCCGGCTCGCGATCGAACTTGAGACCCGCCTTGCCGCCGCGGGCCCAGCGCACACGGGCGGTGAAGCGGCCGATCCTCGGGAGGTGCAGGGAGACCTGCTCGCCGACGCGGAAATAACCGCGGATGCAGCAGCCGTCGATCGAGATGTCCTCGACCTCCACGGTTTCGGAGGCGCCGGGCACGCGGCTGAGCAGCGCCTGCAGCGCGACGCTGCTGCGGTTGTTTCTCGGCCGGGTGAGGGGCGCGTTCATTTCCTACTCCTGGGAGCTTCAATGAAGCCGAAGTATCAGCACGCGTTAAACAGCTACGCTTAACAGGATGCTAGGCGGAACCGACCAAGAATAGATCATTCGCGGAATTCCGCCAGCTGTCAGAACCCATACTAGCCCAGTTGCGTTATCGATGTTAAGCGAGCGGCCAGTTTCCGGGGGCGTCATGGGCATCGACGAGGTTCCACGCAGCGAGGAACGCCGGAAGGGCGAGCTGCGCGGGTACGTCCGCCGGTCCGGCGATGCGATCCAGCCGGCCGAGTTCGAGGACGTGTCGGAGGGCGGCTGCTGCATCCGCGGCGACTTTCGCATCGGCGAAATGCTGGTCGCGACCATTCCGACCCTCGGCACGGTTGAGGCGCAGGTCCGCTGGTCGATCGGCGGCCGCAGCGGATTGAAGATCCTCGCGGTCCATCAGGCCGAGGGCAAGTAACGTTCAGGCGGCGCGCGCCGCTGCCACCAGATAGTTGAGCCTGAGATCGTCGCTGAGATGAAGGCCGCGCGTCGCGCTGAAGGCGATCCCGCGCGTGGCCCGGACCTCAAGCCCCGCCGCGCCGAGCAGCCCCGCGAGCCCCTCGGGCGGAATGAACTGCTCATAGTCATGGGTGCCGCGCGGGATCTGCCCGGTCCCTTCGGCGAGCGTGATGGTCAGCAGCCGCGCCAAGGGGGTGCGGTTGGGCGTGCTCATGACGAGAAGGCCGCCGGGGGCGAGCCGCGCCGACAGGTCGGCGACGAAGGTGGCGGGGTCGGCGACATGTTCGACCACCTCGAGCGCGGTGACGAGATCGAAGCAACCGTCGAGCGCCGCCACTTCACCGGCGACATAGCGGATCGCGAGACCGCTCTGCCCGGCATGGGTCCGTGCGGCCTCGATCAATTCCGGCGCGGCATCGACGCCGGTGACGAAGGCGCCCATCCGTGCCAGCGGCTCGGCCAGCAGCCCGGCCCCGCAGCCGACGTCGAGCGCCGAGCGGCCCTCAAGCGGACGAAGAGTCCGCGCGTCACTGCCGAAGTGGCGGTCGATCTCGGCCCGGATGAAGCCCAGGCGGACCGGATTGAGCCGGTGGAGCATCGCCGAAGAACCCCTGGGGTCCCACCAGTCGGCGGCCATGGCGCCAAAGTGCGCGGCTTCTTCGGGTCGGATACTTGTTTCGGCCATTTCCGCCCCCTAACAGGACGCCGCCCTCAACCCAAGAAAGTGCTGCACCCCAGGCCATGGCCCGCATCGTGATGAAGTTCGGCGGCACCTCCATGGCCGGGATCGAGCGCATCCGCAGCGTGGCGGAGCGGGTCGGACGCGAGGCGGCGGCGGGCAATGAGGTGCTGGTGGTGGTCTCGGCCATGGCGGGCGAGACCGACCGACTGGTCCAGCTCTGCCGCGAGGCTGCTGCCCTCCACGACCCGCGCGAATATGACGTGGTGGTGGCGAGCGGCGAGCAGGTCACCGCGGGCCTTCTTGCCATGACGCTCCAGAATAACGGCGTGCCTTCGCGCAGCTTCATGGGCTGGCAGCTGGTCCGCGCGACCGGCACCCACGGCAATGCGCGGGTCGAGACGGTCGAGCGCCGGCTCCTCGACGAGGCGCTCAAGGCCGGCACGGTCTGCGTCATCCCGGGCTTTCAGGGGGTCAGCGACGATGGCCGGATCGCGACCCTCGGCCGCGGCGGCTCGGACACCAGCGCGGTCGCCATCGCCGCCGGGGTCAAGGCCGACCGCTGCGACATCTACACCGACGTCGATGGCGTCTACACCACCGATCCCCGGATCGTGCCCAAGGCGCGCAAGCTTGCCGAAGTGACGTTCGAGGAAATGCTCGAGCTCGCCGGGGTCGGTTCCAAAGTGCTCCAGGTCCGCAGCGTCGGCCTCGCCATGCGCGAGCGCCTGCCGCTCCGGGTGCTGAGCGCGTTCGAAGACAAGCCGGGCACGCAGATCGTGGTCGAACTGAGCGGGGACATGGAAAGAAACGAAATCGCCGGCATCGCCGCCGACCGCAACGAGGCGCGCATCACCCTGACGGGGATCGCCGACAAGCCGGGGACGGTCGCCCGGGTCATCCGCCCGCTCGCCCAGGCGGGCATCGCGGTCGACATGATCGTCCATGCCGCGACCCCGAGCGCGGGCGCCTCGGACCTCACCTTCACCGTTCCGCGCGCCAGCCTGTCGCAGGCGATCGCGGTGATCGAGGACTGGAAGGGCGACATCGGCTACGACAAGCTGATCACCGACGACCGGGTCGCCAAGGTCTCGATCGTGGGCGTCGGCATTCGCTCCAATCCCGAGCTCGCCGCCCGCATGTTCGACGTGCTGGCCGAGCGACGGATCAACCTCCTCGCCGTGACCACCAGCGAGATCAAGGTGTCGGCCCTGATCGCCGAGGACGAGCTCGAGCTCGCGGTCCGGGTGCTCCACACCAGCTTCGGCCTCGACGAGGAGCCGCAGGCATGAGCCGCCTCGATGCACTGATGGCGCGCGGCGCCGACTTCCTCGGCACCCGCTACGCCATTCTCGGCGGGGCGATGAGCTGGGTCTCCGAGCGCAACCTCGTTGCCGCGATCAGCAATGCCGGCGGTTTCGGCGTCATCGCCTGCGGGGCGATGACCCCCGAGCTCCTCGACACCGAAATCGCCGAGACGAAGAAGCGCACCGACAAGCCGTTCGGCGTCAACCTCATCACCATGCACCCGCAGTTAAGCGAGCTGATCGACGTTTGCGGCCGCCACCAGGTTGGCCATGTCGTGCTCGCCGGCGGGCTTCCGCCGGGTGGCGCGATCGACCGCATCAAGGGCACGGGCGCGAAGCTCATCGCCTTCGCGCCGGCGCTGAGCCTCGCCAAGAAGCTGACCCGCTCGGGCGCCGACGCGATCGTGATCGAAGGCATGGAAGCGGGCGGGCACATCGGGCCGGTTTCGACCTCGGTGCTGGCGCAGGAGATCCTTCCGCACGTCGCCGCCGACGTGCCGGTGTTCGTCGCCGGCGGGATCGGTCGGGGGGAGGCGATCGCCGCCTATCTCGAAATGGGCGCGGCCGGAGTCCAGCTCGGCACCCGCTTCGTCTGCGCGACCGAGAGCATTGCCCATGCCAACTTCAAGAAGGCCTTCATCCGTGCCTCGGCGCGCGATGCGGTGCCGAGCGTGCAGATCGACCCCCGCCTGCCGGTGATCCCGGTGCGGGCGCTCAAGAACAAGGAAACCGAGCGATTCGCCGCCAAGCAGCGCGAGATCGCCGCGCAGCTCGACAGCAAGGCGCTCGAGATGGCCGAGGCCCAGCTCCAGATCGAGCATTACTGGGCAGGGGCCTTGCGCCGCGCGGTGATCGACGGCGACGTCGAGACCGGCAGCGTTATGGCCGGCCAGTCGGTCGGCATGGTGACCAGGGAAGAGCCCACCGCCGATATCATCGCCGAGCTGGTTGGCGAAGCCGAGGCGGCGCTCGGCCGTCGGCAATAGTCCCGGTCGCGCGGGCGGTCGCGCTCGGCTATAGATGGCAGGAGCGACGCCAGCGTCGTCGGGCCGGGAGGGCATGACCAACCATTATCGCACGCTCGGGATCGACCCGGACGCCGACGGAGCCACCATTCGCGGCGCCTATGTCGAACGGATGCGCCGCTTCCATCCCGATCGGCACGGGGGCGAGGCCGACCGGCAGAAGGCGCAGGACGTGACCGCCGCCTATGAGGTGCTGCGCGATCCCGAGCGACGCGCGGCCTATGACCGGGCGCGCGTCCTTTCCTTCGCCGGGACCGCCGCCGCCCCGCCGCCCTCGCGGGTCCGCGGCGGTCCGCTCGGCCGCAACCTGTTCCTGCTGGTCGCCGCGGGGACCGCGGGCCTCGGCTATTGGGCGCTCCAGCAGCCGCTTCCAGCGCCGCGCGGCCATTCCGTCCAGGCGCGTGCCGAGCCGGTCGAGCCGGCGGCCGACGTCCGCTTCGCGCCCATCGAGGTCGAGGCGGCCGATCCGCTTCTGCGCGTCGAATCGCCGCTACCGATCGCCAGGGAGCGGGTCGAAACGCCCCTGGAGGGATCGATCATCCTTCCCCCGCTACCCGTGGTCCGCCCCGCGCCCGGCGCCGCTTCCGCCCCGGCCCCCCGCGCGGACCCGGCGCGCAGGATGCCGGTTTCCCCGGTCCCGTCGCGATCCGAGGGTCCGGTGCCGACGACGCCCACCATCGACCTTGCCGGGCTCGAGCATCACCTCCAGCTGCTGACCGACCAGAGCGTCCGCTACGGCAACGCGGCCAAGCGGGCGCGGCTCTTCTCGACCCGCGACCAGTTCGTCGCGAAGCTCTCGGCCTGTGCCACCGACCTTTGCCGTCGCGACGCCTATCTCCGTCGCAACCAGGAAATCGCGGAGATCATGCGCAACTGACCCGCCGCGGCCGGGCTGCTCGCTTGGAAGCCGCGGGCCTGTCTGTTAGCGAATGCGCCCATGCCCCTGTCCGCCGCCACTTCCGCCCGCGAGATCCTGACGGGTCTGCACGGAGTCATGGCCGGACGCGGCGCGGCGCAGACCAAGCTCGACCATGTCGTCGACCTGATCGCCGAAGCGATGGGGAGCGAGGTCTGCTCGATCTACCTGCTGCGCGATTCGGTGCTCGAGCTGTTCGCGACCCATGGCCTCAACAAGGAAGCGGTGCACGTCACCCGCCTTGCGCCCGGCCAGGGCCTGGTCGGCACGATCGTTTCGGAAGGGCGGATCCTCAATCTTGCCGAGGCCAGCAATCACCCGGCCTTCGCCTATCGGCCCGAAACGGGCGAGGACAAGTTCCACAGCTTCGCGGGCGTGCCGATCATCTTTCGCGAGCGTGCGATCGGGGTGCTTGCGGTCCAGCATGCCGATCCGCGGGCCTATGCCGATGTCGAGATCGAGGCGCTGCAGACCGTCGCCATGGTGCTGAGCGAACTCATCGCCGGGGCGCGGCTGGTCGACGGCGCCGAGCGGCGCGGCGGCCAGCGCGAGGGAATGGTGCGCCTCGCCGGCCTGAAACTCGTCGCTGGCATGGCGCGGGGAACCGCGGTCTTCCACCAGCCGCGGGTGGTGGTCGAGCATACGGTCGCCGACGATCCCGAGCTCGAGCGGTCGCGCGTCATCTCCGCCTTCCGCAAGATGCGCGAGCAGATCGAGCACATGACCCGCGAAGCCGAATTCGGCACCGCGGGCGAGCATCAGGAGATCCTCGAGACCTACAAGATGTTCGCCTATGACGAGGGCTGGGTCCGGCGGATCAACACCGCGATCGACAGCGGCCTCACCGCCGAGGCGGCGATCGAGCGGGTCCAGCAGCGCACCCGCGCCCGGATGCAGGAGATCGACGATCCGCTGCTCAAGGAGCGGATGCACGACCTCGAGGACCTGTCGAACCGGCTGATGCGAATCGTCAGCGGGCGGATGGGCACGGCGGCGCAGACCGGGCTGAGCGGGGACGCCATCCTCATCGCCCGCAACCTCGGACCCGCCGAGCTTCTCGAATATGACCGCCGCCGGCTGAAGGGCGTGGTGCTCGAGGAAGGTTCGCTCACCGCCCATGTCACCATCGTCGCCCGCGCCATGGGGGTGCCGGTGATCGGCCGGGTCAAGGACATCGGTCATATCGCGGGCGAGGGGGATACCCTGCTGATCGACGGCAACCAGGGCAGCCTGGTCGTCCGGCCGACGCGGACCGTCGCCACCTCGTTCGAGGGGCGCATGGCGATGAGCCAGCGCCGCCGCGCCGAATTTGCGGCGATCCGCGCGCTTCCGCCGATCACCAAGGACGGGTTGCGCGCGACCCTGATGGTCAATGCCGGTCTCGCCGAGGACGCGGCCCAGCTCGATTTGAGCGGCGCCGACGGGATCGGCCTGTTCCGGACCGAGTTCCAGTTCCTCATCTCCGCCGCCTTGCCGGGGCGCGACGCCCAGTATCGGCTCTACCGCCAGGTGCTCGAGGCGGCGGGCGACCGGCCGGTGGTCTTCCGCACGGTCGACATCGGCGGCGACAAGGCGTTGCCCTATCTCGCCGACGCCAGCGACGAATCCGAGAATCCGGCGATGGGCTGGCGCGCGCTCCGTCTCAGCCTCGATCGCACCGCGCTGATGAAAGCCCAGGCCCGGGCGCTGATCGAGGCCGCCGAGGGCCGCATCCTCCGGGTCATGTTCCCGATGATCTCCGAGCCATGGGAATATGAGGAGGCGCGCGCGCTGTTCGAGGCGCAGATCGAGTGGGTGAAGAAGCGCAAGCCCGGGCCCGCGAAGATCGAATTCGGCGCGATGCTCGAGGTGCCGAGCCTTGCCGAAATGCTCGACCAGCTGCTGCCGCGAGTCGACTTCCTGTCGATCGGCACCAATGACCTCACGCAGTTCCTGTTCGCGGCCGATCGCGCCGATCCGCGGCTCGCGCTGCGCTACGACTGGCTGAGCCCGGCGATCCTGCGCTTCCTGCGCCGCATCTCGGTCGAGGCCAATGCGGCGGGCGTGCCCGTCCGCGTCTGCGGCGAGATGGGCGGCCGCCCGCTCGAGGCCATGGCGCTGGTCGGGATCGGGATCACCAATTTCTCGATCACCCCGGCCGCGGTCGGGCCGGTCAAGGCGATGCTCCGCTCGCTCGACGCGGCGGCGGTTCAGGCCAAGGTGGCGGCCCTGCTCGCCAAGCCCCCGCGCGACATGCGCAAGACCCTCACCGACTGGGCCAGGCGGCACTCGGTCGCGCTCGACTGAGGCGTGCAAGTTGACGGTTGCCCTTCACCCCGCAACAAGGCGGTGCAGCAAGTGGCGTTCATGAAGAGGCGGGGCGGTTCGCAATGGATGACGTGACGGACGGTTCGGTGACAGTCGGCGAGCAGCTGCGAACCGCGCGCGAGGCCCAGGGAATCACGCTCGAGGACGTCGCTGCTCGAACCCGCATTCCGACGCGGCACCTGGAGAGCCTCGAGAATTCGGAGTGGGGAAAGCTTCCGGCCCCGACCTACACCATGGGATTTGCCAAATCCTATGCCACGGTGGTCGGCCTCGACCGCACCGAGATCGGCGATGCACTCCGGGCCGAGCTTGGTCATGGCGCGCTCGCCGCCCGTCCCGAAGCGCAGGTGTTCGAGCCGGCCGATCCGGCCCGGGTCATGCCGCGCTGGCTGGTCATCGTGGCGCTGCTGGCGCTGGTTGCCGTGATCGCCGCAGCGCTCCTCTGGCACAATCGGCAGCTTAGCCCCTCGGCCGATCCCGCGCCCGCTACCGACCCGGCGCAGGCTCCTGCCGCAGGCGCTCCGCCGGCCCCGGGGGCGACGCCGGCCGCCACGCCGACCGGCCCGGTCGTGATCACCGCCAACGAACCGGTCTGGATCCAGGTCAAGGAGCGCGGCGGCAAGAAATTGTTCGAAGCGGAGCTCTCCTCGGGCCAGAGCTACGAGGTGCCCGCGACCGCGACCGCGCCGGTCCTCCGCACGGGACGGCCACAGTCGATCCGCATCTCGGTCGGAACCGCGGACGCCCCGCCGGTCGGCCCTGCCGACACCACGGTCGGCAACGTCAGCCTGCTTCCTGCCGACCTGATGCGTGGCCCTGCCGCAACGCCCGCCGCCCCGGCTGCGCCCGCCGCGCGCTAGTTCATTGACCGGCAAGCTCGCTGCCGACACGGAAAAGGTCATGATGCGCCACCTTCTCCTCGGCCTTTCGGCCTTCGCCCTTGCCGTCCCTGCCACCGCCCAGCGCCAGCCGAGCCCCGAGCAGCGGATCGACCGCCTCGAGCGGCAGACCCGCCAGCTCCAGCGGCAGGTCTTCCCCAAGGGCCAGCCCGCCGACACCGCTGGAGTCGACGACAGCCCCGCCGCCAGCCAGGTGGTCGTGGTCGCCTTGTCGAACAGGATCGACGCGCTCGAGCGGCAGCTGGCCGAAATGACTCGCCTCGCCGAGGAAAATGGCAACCGCGTCGCCACGCTCGAGACCGAGCTGTCGCGGCTGCGCACCGACCTCGACACGCGCCTTCGCCGGATCGAGACCAGCGCGCCGGCCGAGCCCGCGGCGGCCACGAGCGAGCCCCCGACCGAAGCCGCCCTGCCGGCCGAGCCCAAGCCGGCGCCGGCACCCAAGCCCGTTCGGACCGGCGACGTCACCGCCGACGGCGAAGCGGCCTATGACGTCGGCTACCAGCTGTGGATGCAGAAGAAATATCCGCAGGCGGTCGCCGCGCTGCGGGCCATGGCGTCGAGCTTCCCGGGCCACCGCCGGGTGAGCTGGGCCAACAACCTTGCCGGGCGCGCCTTGCTCGACAGCGGCCAGCCGCGCGCCGCCGCCGAGGCGCTGCTCGCCAATTATCGCGGCAATCCGAAAGGCGAGCGGGCGCCCGACAGCCTATTTTATCTCGGCCAGTCGCTGATGGCGCTCAAGCAGCCCGCGCAGGCCTGCAAGGCCTATGCCGAGCTGGAGGAAGTCTACGGCAGCGGCATCCGCGCCGATCTGCGGGCGCTGCTTCCGGCGGCCAAGGCCAAGGCGGGGTGCAAGTAACGGGCGACCCACTCTTCGACGCCACGCTCGACCGGCTCGCTCCCGAGGGGCGGGTCGGCCTTGCGGTATCGGGAGGGCCCGACAGCCTCGCCCTGCTGCTCCTCGCTGCCCGCGCGCGGCCGAACGACATCGAGGTCGCGACGGTCGATCACGGCCTCCGGCCCGAAAGCGCGGCCGAGGCGGCGAAGGTCGCCGACATCTGCGACCGGCTCGGCGTTCCCCATTTCACCCTCCGCGCCGAAGTCGCCGACGGTGCCAGCCGGCAGGCGCGTGCCCGCGACGCCCGCTACGACGTGCTTGCCCTGTGGATGATGGCGCGGCGGCTGCGCTGGCTTGCCACCGCGCATCATGCCGACGACCAGGCGGAGACCCTGCTCATGCGCCTCGCGCGCGGTAGCGGCCTGTCGGGCCTGTCCGCGATCCGCGAGCGGCTGCCCATCTCGCCCGACCTCACCATCATCCGCCCGCTACTCGACTGGTCCAAGGCCGAGCTCCGGGCGGTGGTCGAGCAGGCTGGCATCGACCCCGTCGACGATCCCTCGAACCGCGACCCGGCGCACGACCGGACCCGCTTCCGCTCGCTGCTGGCGGCGCATGACTGGATCGAGCCCGCCCGGCTGGCCCGTTCGGCGGCTGCGCTGGCGGAGGCCGAGGAAGCACTCGATTTTGCCCTTCGCCCGCTCGAGCAGGAGCGGCTGTGGGTGACCGCTTCGGGCGTCAGCCTGCATGCCTTCGACCTTCCCGCCGAATTGCAGCGCAGGCTACTCGCCAGGGCCTTCCGCCGGCTGGGACCGGGACGCCCGCGCGGGCCCGAACTCGACCGCGCGCTCGAGTGTCTGCGCCGCGGGGGGCGGTGCACGCTCGCGGGCGCGCTGCTGACTGGCGGGGAAGTGTGGAAGCTCTCGCCCGAGCCGCCGCGCGCCTAGTTGGCGGTGGCGCTCGAACCGAGGGGATCGAACAGGTTGGCGCGCACCCAGGTCGCGAAGCCGTCGTAGATGGTGCGCGCGGTCTGCGCGATGGTGGTCGGACGATCCGTGCCGCCGCGGGCGAAAATGGCGATGGCCAGCCGGCGGCCGTCGGGCATGGTGATGAAGCCGACATCGCTGGCGTAATTGTTGAGCGTGCCGGTCTTGTGCTCGATGGGCACGCCGCTCAGCATGCCGCGAATCCGGTTCTTGCCGGTCTGGCAGCGGGCCATGACGCTCAGCAGGTAGCGGTGGCTGGACTGGCTTAGGACATTACCCCTGTCGATCGTTCGCAGCAGCTGAACCATCGCCAGCGGTGTCGCGCTGTCGCGCAGGTCCCACAGGTCACGCTTGTCGGCGAGCAGGCGGGCGATGGTGCGGTCGACGCGAACGCCGCGAACATTGTTGAATGTCAGCCAGCTCTGGACCGCGGTCGGTCCGCCGAGATTGTTGATGAGATGATCGGTCGCGACGTTGTTCGAATGGATCAGCATCGCCTCGAGCAGCCCGCGCGCCGACTGGCCGGCGATTCGGTCGTCGAGGCTGCGCCGGCCGTGGTCGACCTGCGCGAGGAAAGCGGCGGCGACCGCGACCTTCATCGTGCTCGCCATTGGATAGCTCTTGTCGCCGTTGACCGCGATCATCTCGCCCGAGGCGAGGTCCAGCGCGGCGACCCCGACGTCACCGCTGCGCGAAGCGAGGAGCGAGGCCAGCTGTTGCTCCACCGACTTCAGCGCGGGGTTGGAGGCCGCCAGCACGGGCTGCGCGGAGAAGAGGGCCAGAATCCAGGCGGCAAAGGCGAGAACGCGCATCTGGGCTCCATCGACAGGGAAAGGACCGACGTTCCGCGCAGTATCGCGGCGATCAGCCCAACGGTTCCTTAACGCTAGGGTGATGTTCCCTTCCCGGACAAGCACTTGGCCGGCGGGTGAGGCGAACCGTGACCTGAGCGCGGCGAATCGAATCCCGGCATGGCCCACGGGCCCCTCTAGGCGGTGGGCCCTGCCTCACCTACATTGTCGCCATGGACGAGAAGAACAAGAAGCCCGGGAACCCCTGGACCAAGAGCCTGCTGATCTGGGTCGGCGTCCTCTTCGCCCTTGTGCTGTTCGCGCAGATGCTCGGGGGCGGCAGCAATGCGGCGACCGGCAATCCGATCGCCTATTCCGAATTTGTCCGCAAGGTGACCGAGGGCGACGTCAAGCAGGTCACCAGCTCGACCACCACCAGCGGCAACCAGGTCATCACCGGCAAGCTCGCCAGCGGCGAAAGCTTCCGCACCACCGCCCCGGCCGATGCGCAGGTCACCGAGCGGCTGCTCCAGGCCGGCGTCCAGGTCCAGGTCAAGGAAGCCGAACAGTCGAGCTTCTGGCTCATCCTCCTCTACCAGTCGCTGCCGTTCCTGCTGATCCTCGGAATCAGCTTCTTCATCATGCGCCAGATGCAGAAGAATGCGGGCTCGGGCGCGATGGGCTTCGGCAAGAGCCGAGCCAAGGTGCTGACGCCCAAGGAAGGCCGCGTGACCTTCGCCGATGTCGCCGGCATCGACGAGGCCCGCGAAGAGCTCCAGGAGATCGTCGAATTCCTGAAGGATCCGGGCCGCTTCGCGCGTCTCGGCGGCAAGATCCCCAAGGGCGCGCTGCTGGTCGGCTCGCCCGGCACCGGCAAGACCCTGCTCGCCCGCGCCATCGCGGGTGAGGCGGGCGTCCCCTTCTTCACCATCTCGGGCTCGGACTTCGTCGAGATGTTCGTCGGCGTCGGCGCGAGCCGGGTCCGCGACATGTTCGAGCAGGCAAAGAAGTCGGCGCCCTGCATCGTCTTCATCGACGAGATCGACGCCGTCGGCCGCCATCGCGGCGCCGGCCTCGGCAACGGCAATGACGAGCGCGAGCAGACGCTCAACCAGCTGCTGGTCGAGATGGACGGCTTCGAGGCCAACGAGGGCATCATCATCATCGCCGCGACCAATCGTCCCGACGTGCTCGATCCCGCGCTGCTGCGCCCGGGCCGATTCGACCGCCAGGTCGTGGTGCCCCGTCCCGACATCGAGGGCCGCGAGCAGATCCTCGGCGTCCACATGAAGAAGGTGCCGCTGGCGCCCGACGTCGACTCGCGGACCATCGCCCGCGGCACGCCCGGTTTCTCGGGCGCCGACCTCGCCAACCTCGTCAACGAGGCCGCGCTGCTCGCCGCGCGCAAGGGCAAGCGGCTGGTGGCGATGCAGGAATTCGAGGAAGCCAAGGACAAGGTCATGATGGGCACCGAGCGGCGCTCGATGGTCATGACCGAGGACGAGAAGCGGATGACCGCCTATCACGAGGCCGGCCACGCCATCGTCGCCCTCCACGAGCCCGCGTCCGATCCGATCCACAAGGCGACGATCATCCCGCGCGGCCGCGCGCTGGGCATGGTCATGCGGCTGCCCGAGCGGGACAATTACAGCTACCACCGCGACAAGATGTACGCGAACCTGTCGGTCGCCATGGGGGGCCGCGTCGCCGAGGAAGTCATCTTCGGCTACGACAAGGTAAGCTCGGGCGCTTCGTCGGACATCCAGTATGCGACCGGCCTCGCCCGCGACATGGTCACGCGCTGGGGCATGTCGGACGAGCTCGGCCCACTGCAATATGCCGAGGCCGAGGAGGAGGTGTTCCTCGGCTATTCACGCAACTCGGGCCGGCAGATGTCGAACGAGACGGCGCAGGCGATCGACAAGGAAATCCGCCGGATCGTCGAGGCGGGTTACGAGCGGGCGCGCGAGCTGCTGACTACCCACGAGGATCAGCTGCACTCGCTCGCCAAGGCGCTGCTCGAATATGAGACGCTGTCGGGCGACGAGATCAAGCACGTCCTCGAGGGCGGCTCGATCGATCGTGGCGGCTCGTCCAAGCCGGTCGTGCCCCCTGCGGGTGCCGGCATTCCCAAGACCCGCAAGGCGGGCGGGATCGGCGGGACCGCTTCGGCCGGCGCCTGAGCATTCACATCGCGTTCACTCCTGCGGCGCATGTCTCGGGCATAAGCCGCTTTTTCGTGCCGGGCCTCGCCCTTGTCATCGTCGCCCTTGCCACCCCTGTCGCGGCGGCCGCCCCGGGCACAGCGCAGAATTTTCTCGAGCGGGCCGATCGGCTGCTCGGCAAGGGGCCGCTCGCGCTGTTCGACCCCGACTACAAGAAGCTCCAGCGCGAAGGCACCGCAGCGGGGGAGAGCATCCAGCACGAGCGCGAGGCCGCCGAAAAGGCGGGGAAGCCGATCCTCTATTGCAGCGCGAAGCCGCGCGCCGAGATGGGCAATATGGAATTCCTTGGTGCGCTGCGGAAGATTCCGCAGGCCCAGCGCCAGCGGATGAGCCTGCGCGCCGCCATGCTCGTCGTCCTGCAGAAGAAATATCCCTGCCGGCGCTGAGCCGGCGCCTACGCCACTTGTCCGGGGGGACCCATGATCAGACCTATTCTCGCCTTCCTTGCGCTTGCCTCCACCGCCAGCCTCGCGGCGGCGCAATCGATGCCGCTCCCGTCATTCGTGCAGCGCGGGACTGCGCTTGAGAAGAAGGGACCGCTGGCGGTCTTCAGCATGGGCGAGATCAGGGCGCTGCAGGACGAGATGAAGGCTGCGGCGGCAGCGCTCCGCGCCGAGCGCCTCGCCGCCGAGAAGGCGGGCCGCAAGCCGCCTTATTGCCCGCCCAAGGACCAGAAGTCGCTCGCAATGAAGCCGCAGCAGGTCCTTGCCGAATTGCGCGCCATCCCCGCCGCGCAGGCCAAGGGCATGACCACCACCGACGGCTTTCGCCACATCCTCGCGCGGCGCTACCCCTGCGCCTGATCAGCTGAGCAGGCCGAGCGCGACGACCGCGGCGGTGAAGAGCCCGAGCGCGATGAAGGCGAAGTTCAGCAGCAGGAAGGTGCGGAACAGGGCGCTCCACCAGCGCAGCTGATAGGCGCCCTTCAATTGCCGGTACATGTGGATCGGCGGCAGCAGCAGCAGCAGCGGGACCCAGTTGCTGATCCCGATCAGGACCATCAGGCTGCCGGCCAGGATCAGCAGCATCATGAACGAGAGCGAATAGGTCACGAACACCGCGTGGTCGAAGACGTGGCGGCGCCGCAGCGGGAACAGCAGGAACATGAAGGGAAGCGAGATTGGGATCAGCACCCAGCTGTATTTCGACGCGGCTTCCTGGACATGGCCCATCGCCTCGCGCGGATTTTGTGTCGCCTTCTTCACCGCATTGACCAGTTGCGGCGGGCCTTGGCTTGTCCCGTCGGTGAAGCCACCGACGATCGTGCCGTCCTTGACCTTCTGGAGGTCGCCAAGGTCGTCGCGCTCGGCGGCGAGCTTGCGGTCGACGCTGGCGGTGCTGGCCCCCTTGGCCGAAAGCTGGGCCCGCTGCTTCTCGAGGGTGGCGATCTGCTGGCGGGTCTTGACGATCGATTCGTCGACCTTGCTGTTGAAGCTGATTCCGCCGTCGCCCCCCATGCTCGCGCCGAGCGCCGCGAACATCAGGAACACGCTGAACAGGTAGAGCGCGATCGGCGAGATGAAGCGCGCCCGCTGACCCTCGACATAGCGGCGGGTGAGATCGCCCGGGCACCAGGCCAGCATCGGCAGCGTCCGCCAGAAGCGGCTCTCGAAGTTGAACAGCCCGGCGACGAGATCACTGAAGAAAGCGGCGAGCGAGCGATTGATCCGCGCCTTCTGGCCGCAATTGGCACAGAAGGCGCCGCCGAGCGGCGTGCCGCAATTGAGGCAGCTCGCGTCGCCGGTCGCGACGATGGGCTGTTCGAGCGCGTTCATTCTTCTCCCCCGAGAGGCGGCCAGATTGGCAGAGGCGAGCGACGCCTGCTAGCCCCGGCGGCGTGGAACGGCGCATCGGACTTCTCGGCGGGAGCTTCAACCCGGCGCATCGCGCGCACCGGGCGATGAGCCTCGCGGCGGCCGATGCGCTCGGCCTCGACGAAGTCTGGTGGCTGGTCTCGCCCGGCAATCCGCTCAAGCCGAAGCAGGGTATGGCGCCCTTCGCCGCGCGGCTCGCCTCGGCACGGACAATGGCCCGGCGCTCGCGGATCCGGCCGACCGACCTCGAGTGCCGGCTGGGCACCGTCTATACCGTCGACACCGTCCGGGCGGTGCTCCGCCGCTATCCCAACGACCGCTTCATCTGGCTGATGGGCGAGGATACTGTGGCGCAATTCCATCAGTGGAAGGACTGGCGAACGCTCGCCCGACAGCTGCCGATTGCGGTCATGTCCCGGCCGGGGTATGATGACGACGCTCGCACGGCTCGCGCTGCGAGCTGGCTTCGGCGCTTCGTCCGGCCCCGCAGCCAGCAAAGCGACTGGACGCGTTGGAGTGCCCCGGCGATCATTTTCCTGAGGCTTCCGCCCGATCGGACCTCCGCCACGCAGCTCCGCGCCGCCGACCCCCTTTGGCATGAACGCTTCGGCCGCAACACGGCCGCGGCCTCGTGCGTTCCACCTTATGCAAGACACAGGAGAGACCTTGGCCGACACCCCTGAACAGGCCAGTGCACCCGCATCGGCCACCGTCGACGAACTGCATGACGCAGTCCTGCGCAGCCTCGACGATGATCAGGCCCTCGACATTGTCTCCATCCCCCTTGCGGGCAAGTCCAGCATCGCCGACCACATGGTCATCGCCTCGGGCCGTTCGACGCGCCAGGTCGCCAGCATGGCCACCAAGCTCGCCGACCGCCTCAAGCAGGACCATGGCAAACTGGTCCGGATCGAGGGGCTGCCGACGGCGGACTGGGTGCTGATCGATGCCGACGACATCATCGTCCACCTGTTCCGCCCCGAGGTCCGCACCTTCTACAATCTCGAGCGCATGTGGGCATTCGGGGACGAGAAGGCGGTCGCGGCGGGCTAGTTGCTGCTGCACATCATCGCGAGGGGCAAGATCGGCCGCTCGCCCGAGGCCGAGCTTACCGACCGCTATCTCAAGCGGCTGACCTGGCCGTCGAAGCTGACCGAGCTCCCGGATCGCGGCGGGTCCGTCCCGCCGCCGACGACCCCGGCCGTCACGGTGCTCCTCGACGAGCGCGGCAAGGCGCTGGCTTCGAGCGAGCTCGCCGCCCGGCTCGAACGCTGGCGGGACGAAGGCCGGCGCGAATGCCGCTTCGTGATCGGGGCCGCCGACGGCCATTCCGACACCGAGCGGGAGGCGGCGGACCTGCTCCTGAGCTTCGGGCCGGCGACTTGGCCGCACCTTCTTGCCCGCGCCATGCTCGCCGAGCAGCTCTACCGGGCAACCAGCTGGCTTGCAGGACACCCCTATCACCGGCAAGGCTGAGCCGATGCGCCGCCTGCTGATCCTCGGTCTCGCGCCCCTGCTTGCCTCGGCGGCCGATCCCGTCCGCGTCGCCGCCGACGAGGCCGCCCAAGCGCAGGCCGAGCAGCAGCGCCTCGACCGGGCCGCCGCAGATGCGCGCAGCGGGGCCGAGCGCGCCGCCGCGCAATCCGCCGCCGCCGCCCAGGCGATCGTCGCGATCGACGCCCGGATCGCGCTTGCCGAAACCCAGCTTCTCGACCTGCGCCGTCGCCGCGAGGCTGCCGCTGCCCGGCTGGCCGAGGCGCGCCGGCCGACTGCGGCACTTCTCGCCGGACTGGCCGAAGCCGCGCGCCGTCCCGCCTGGCTGGCGCTCGCAGGCGCCCGCACCGCCGAGGAGCAGGTCCGGCTCGCCGCCCTGGTCCGGACGCTGGGGCCCGAGGTCGAGCGGCGCTCGGCGGGACTTCGCCGACAGCTCGATTCGGCCACCGCGCTCGAGCGCCGGCAGGGACAGCTGCAGGCGCAGCTTGCGAGCGAGCGCGATCGTTCCGCCAAGGCCCGCCAGCGCCTGCTGTCGCTCGAGCAGGCCCTTCTCGCCAGTGCCGAGCGCAACGGTGCGCTGGCCTTTGGGGCAACGGACCGGGTGATCGACCGCAGCGAGCGGGTCGCCGACCTCGCCGGCGAGGCGGAACAGCGCCGGCTCGCGCTCCGCCTCGCCGCGCAGCTGGCGGCGCTTCCTCCAGCCGAGGCGCGGCCGCTCGGCCCCGAGGGCGCGGCGCCCGATGCCGGCCTCGCCTGGCAGGTCCCCGCCACCGGGCCGGTCTCGGTGGGCATGGGCGAGCTCCTCGCCAACGGGGTCCGCAGCCGCGGTGTCACCATCGCCGCGGCGGCGGGGACGCAGGTGACCGCGCCGGCCGCCGGCACCGTCGCCTTCGCCGGCCCCTTCCGTCGCCAGGCCGCGGTAGTGGTGATTGATCATGGCGGGGGCTTCATGACCCTGTTGACCGGGACCCGCGCCTCGGTCCGCGCGGGGGAGCGGGTCGCCGCCGGGACGCCGGTCGGCCGCGCGCTCGGCCCGGTCACCGCCGAACTGTTTCATGGCGGCACGGCCGAGCCTGCCGCCCTCATCGCCCGTTCATCCTCGCCGCTGTTAACTGGCGGCAGTAATCGCTAGAAGTGAGTCCATGATCCGCAAGCTCCTTCCGCCTCTGGCCCTCGTCGGCGCGCTCGCGCTGGTCCCCGTCACCACGGCCACCGTCGCCGCGGCCGATGCCGACACCTACAAGGAGCTCGAGACCTTCATGGGGGTCTTCGAGCGGGTCCGCGCCAATTATGTCGACAAGGTCGACGACCACCAGCTGATCAAGGGGGCGATCGACGGCATGCTCGCCAGCCTCGATCCGCACAGCAGCTATCTGGAGGCGTCGGACTTCCAGCAATTGAAGACCACCACCGACGGCAATTACGGCGGGCTCGGCCTGTCGGTCACGCAGGAGGACGGCACCGTCAAGGTGATCGCCCCGACCGAGGACACGCCGGCCGACCGCGCGGGCATCAAGGCGGGCGACTACATCACCCACCTCGATGGCGAATTGCTCTACGGCCTCGACCTCGACCAGGCGGTCGAGAAGATGCGCGGCCCTCCCGGCAGCGCGATCAAGCTGACCATCGTCCGCCCGGGCCGTGACAAGCCGTTCGACGTGACCCTGAAGCGCGAGCGGATCGAGCTTCGCCCGGTCAAGTGGGAGATCAA
Organism: Sphingomonas astaxanthinifaciens DSM 22298; assembly: GCF_000711715.1. Taxonomy (NCBI): domain Bacteria; kingdom Pseudomonadati; phylum Pseudomonadota; class Alphaproteobacteria; order Sphingomonadales; family Sphingomonadaceae; genus Sphingomonas; species Sphingomonas astaxanthinifaciens. Next base: position 1,455,883 of record NZ_JONN01000001.1, on the reverse strand, counting down.
GGACGGCGTCGGCGTCCTCAACATCAACCAGTTCTCCGCCAATGTCGGTGACCAGGTCGCCGCGGCGCTGACCGCGATGGACAAGGCCGCCGGCGCGGCCAAGCCGATCGGCTACATCATCGACCTGCGCAGCAACCCCGGCGGGCTGCTCGACCAGGCGGTGTCGGTCAGCGACGCCTTCCTCGACCGCGGCGAGATCGTCAGCGAGCGCGGCCGCGCCAAGGACGATATCGAGCGTTTCTATGCCCGCCCGGGAGACCTCACCGGCGGCAAGCCGCTGATCGTGCTGGTCGACGCCGGTTCGGCGAGCGCGGCCGAGATCGTCGCAGGCGCGCTTCAGGATCATCGCCGCGCGCTGGTCATGGGTGAGCGGAGCTTCGGCAAGGGCTCGGTCCAGACCGTGATCCAGCTCGACCAGAACAGCGCGCTGCGCCTGACCACGGCACGCTATTACACGCCGTCGGGCCGCTCGGTGCAGGCGGGCGGGATCGACCCCGACATCGTCGTGCCCCAGCTCAGCGACCCCGACTACAAGGATCGCCCGACCGTCCGCGAAGCCGACCTCCGCCGTCACCTGATCAGCCAGAACAAGGTCGACGACAAGCTCCTTGAAAAGGACGACAGCGTCGATCCGCGCTTCAACCTGACCGCCGCCGAGCTCGAGAAGAAGGGGGTCAAGGACTTCCAGCTCGACTATGCGGTAAAGGCGCTGCGCCGCTTGGCCTCCGGGCCTTCGAGCCTGTCCAAGGCGCGCTGATGGACGCCCGCACGACCTCGCTCGCGGCGGTGTCCGGCGGAAGGCTCCGCCTCGCCCAGTGGCTTGCGCTGGCGGTGCCCGGCGCCCTGCTGCTCGGCGCGCTCGGTTCGCAGGTGATCGGCGGGCTCGTGCCCTGCGAGATGTGCATGTGGCAGCGCTGGCCGCACCTTGCTGCCATCGTTCTTGCCGGCCTCTCGCTCGCGCTGCCGCGGCAGGCCCGCCTGCTGACCGTGCTGGCGGTGATCGCCATCGCCGTCTCGGGCGCGATCGGGGTTTTCCATGCCGGAGTCGAGGCGGGCTGGTGGCAGGGGCTGACGGCCTGCTCGACCACCGCCGCCGGCGCGACACCCGACGAGCTCCTGAAGTCGATCCTCGCGACCCCGCTGGTCCGCTGCGACCAGGTGCAATGGTCCTTTGCCGGTCTGTCGCTCGCGGCCTGGAATGCCATTATCTCGCTGTTGTCGGTGGGAGTGATCACGTGGCTGATGGCGAAGCGCTGAATCCCGGCTGGAAGCCGGGCGACCGCAGGCCCGACCTGCATTCGATGCTGCGTGTCGACCATGCCGGCGAATATGGCGCAACTCGCATCTACGCCGGCCAGCTTGCCGTGCTGCGCGGGGCCTCGCCGGCGGCGCATCTGGTGGCGCACATGGCGGCGCAGGAGGAGCGGCATCTCGCCCGCTTCAATCAGTTGCTGGCCGAGCGCCGGGTCCGCCCGACCTTGCTCCAGCCGCTCTGGCACGTCGGCGGCTTCGCGCTCGGCGCGGTCACCGCGCTGATCAGCGAGAAGGCGGCCATGGCCTGCACCGAGGCGGTCGAGACCGAGATCGACATCCATTATGCCGAGCAGCTTGAGCAGCTCGGCGACCGCGACCCCGAACTGAGCGCAGACATCCGCCAGTTCCAGGCCGAGGAGCTCGAGCATCGCGACACCGCGCGCGAGCATGGCGCGCTCGAGACGCCGGCCTATCCGCTGCTCAGCTTTGCCATCCGCTCCATCTGCAAGGCCGCCATTGCGGTCTCCAAGAAGGTCTAGCCGCGGAACGACGCGGCGCCCCCAAGCGCTGAAGCGCCTGAAAGGACGACGAACATGAAGACCAGCCTGTCATTCGCGGCCCTCGCCCTCGCCGGCGCCGACCTTGCCGCCGCGCTTCCGGCCGCGGCGCAGCAGTCCGCGCCGCGCACCAAGGAGATCGTGGTGTTCGGCACCGATCCCTGCCCGCGCGCCACCGATGACGAGGTCGTGGTCTGCGCCCGGCGCCCCGAGAAGGAACGCTATCGGCTGCCCGAGGCGCTGCGTCCGTCGGGCCCGCCGCAACTCAGCCAGAGCTGGGCGACCCGTTCCAAGCAGCTCGCGACTGTGGGCCAGACCGGACCCGGCACCTGCTCGGGCGTTGGCCCCGGCGGCGAACTCGGCTGCGGCCTGAAGGAAATCCAGCAGGGCGTTGCCGAGCGCAACGAGCAGGACGCCGCGGACACCCCGCCCGAGCAATAAGCGGGCACATGGCCGAAAGGCCGCTGTTGCCGGCACGGAACGGCTGTTGACTGGCGCGGGTTGGGCCCTGGAAGGAGAGCCGACCCGATGCGCACCGACCCCAGCGCCGCAATGACCATATTCACCCGCCTCGGCTTTGCCGCGCGCGGGCTGCTTTATCTGGTGATCGGCCTTCTGGTCCTTCGCTCGGGCAGGACCGAGGATGCGACCGGCGCGCTCGGGGTCGTCGCCGAGGGGGGCGGCCGGATCCTCCTCCTCCTCATCATCCTCGGCTTCCTCGCCTATGGCCTGTGGCGGCTCGCCGACGCCGCCTTCAATGTCGAGCGGCACGGGAGCGACGGCCGCGGCAAGCGCGAACGGGTCGGCGCGGCGGTCAGTGGGGTCGTCCACCTGTTCCTCGCGTGGCAGGCGCTCCGACTGTTCCGCGGGACTGGCGCGGGCGGAGGTGGCGCGGACAGCGGGGCCGAGCAGGGGGCGGCAACCGCGCTCCAGCTTCCGCTTGGCACGTTCATGCTCGAGATCGCCGGTCTCGTCCTCCTCGGCGTCGGCGTCGCACAACTAATCAAGGCGTGGAAGGCGGATTTCCTCCGGCATCTCGAGCCGCGCGTGGCCGGCCAGCCCTGGGCGCGCTGGACGGGGCAGGGGGGCTATGCCGCGCGCGGCCTCGTCTTCCTCATCACCGGCAGCTTCCTGGTGAGCGCCGGGCTCGAGCAGAAGTCGCGCGAGGCCGGCGGGATGGAGGAAGCGCTCGACTGGCTGACCTCGCCGTGGGATTCGATCGTCGCGGTCGGCTTGTTCCTGTTCGGCCTCTACTGCCTGATCGAGGCACGCTATCGGATGCTCAACGACGTTCCCGTCGGCAAGCTCGCCGCTAAGGCGCGCGACAAGCTTCCGGTTTGACCTAAGCCGAGGAAAAGACCGGAAAAGCTTGCAATCGCGAGCGGGGAACATATACCGAACATATGGCGCAGCTCGACACTCGCGAGAAACTGGCGATCCTCGCGGATGCGGCCAAATATGATGCCAGCTGCGCGTCCTCGGGGACGTCGAAGCGCAACAGTGTCGGCGGCAAGGGCATCGGCTCGACCGAGGGTATGGGCATCTGCCACGCTTATGCTCCCGACGGGCGCTGCATCAGCCTCCTCAAGATCCTGCTGACCAACAGCTGCATCTTCGACTGCCATTATTGCATCAACCGCAAGAGTTCGAACGTCCGCCGCGCGCGCTTCACGGCGCAGGAAGTCGTCCAGCTCACTCTCGCCTTCTATAAGCGCAACTATATCGAGGGCCTGTTCCTGTCGTCGGGGATCATCGCCTCGTCCAACTACACGATGGAGCAGTTGGTCGAGGTCGCGCGCAGCCTGCGCGAGGACCATGATTTCCGCGGCTACATCCATTTGAAGACCATCCCCGACGCCGATCCCGAGCTGGTCCTGATGGCGGGCCTCTACGCCGATCGCGTCTCGATCAACGTCGAGCTTCCGACCGAGCCCGGCCTCAAGCGCCTCGCCCCCGAGAAGAGCGCGCCGCAGATCGAGGGTGCGATGCTCGGCATGAAAGGCGCGATCGAGGACGGCAAGGACGCGAAGAAGAAATATCGCTCGGCGCCCAGTTTTGCGCCGGCTGGCCAGTCGACCCAGATGATCGTCGGTGCCGACGCAGCGACCGATGGCGACATCGTCCTCAAGGCCAGCACGCTCTACGGCCGGTTCAGCCTTCGCCGCGTCTATTACTCGGCCTTTTCGCCCATCCCCGACGCCAGCGCGGTGCTCCCGCTCCAGCGCCCGCCATTGATGCGCGAGCATCGTCTCTATCAATCCGACTGGCTGATGCGCTTCTACGGGTTCAAGCCGGAGGAAGTGGTGAGCGCGGCCGAGCCCGACGGCATGCTTCCGCTCGACATCGACCCCAAGCTTGCTTGGGCGCTCAAGTTCCGGGAGCATTTCCCGGTCGACGTCAATCGCGCCAGCCGCGAGCAGTTGCTGCGGGTGCCCGGCCTTGGGACCAAGGCGGTCGACCGGCTGCTCCGCTCGCGCCGCTATCGCACCTTCACGCTCGACGACGTCGCGCGGTTGACCGTCAGCATCGCCAAGATCCGCCCGTTCATCGTCACCAGCGACTGGCGACCGACCCTGCTTACCGACCGCGCCGACCTCAAGCGCTGGATCAAGCCCGACGCCAAGCAGATGGAATTGTTCGCGGCGTGAGCGACGCCAACGGCCGCTGCGGCAATCCGGCCGACCTGTTCGACGCGCGGCACGGCCTCAGCGGCAAGGCGGGGGTGCTGCTCCCCGACGGGCCGCAGGTCGACCCGCTCAAGATCACGCTCGACCGGCCGGACGACTTCGATGGCTGGCGCGCCGCCGCGCGCGAGCTGATCCTCGCGGGCGTGCCTCCCATGGGCGTGGTGTGGCAGGTCGCGGGCGACGACGGCGGATTGTTCGGGAGCGAAGGCGCGGTCCCGCCGCCGACCGGGGGCGAACCGATGTTCTCCGTGCCCAAGCCCTTCATCGACCTCGCCAAGGCGGCCATCTGCCACTCCGACCCGCAGCGCTTCGCGCTTCTCTACAGCCTGCTGTGGAAATTGAAGGCCAATCGCCGCGCGCTCGACGACCGCGCCGATCCGCTCGTCGACCGGCTCGAGAAGCTGGCCAAGGAAGTCCGCCGCGACGCGCACAAGATGCACGCGTTCGTCCGCTTCCGCGAAGTGGCGGAGGAGGGCGGTACCCGCTTCGTCGCCTTCTTCGAGCCCGACCATCACATCGTCCGGCGCGAGGCGGGCTTCTTCGTCCGCCGCTTCGCCACGATGCGGTGGTCGATCCTGACGCCCGAGCTGTCGATCCACTGGGAGCCCGAGAGCGAGACGCTCAGCGAAGGTCCTGGCGCGACTCGGGCCGACGCGCCCGACGGCGACCCGCTCGAGGAAACCTGGCGGACCTATTATTCGAGCATCTTTAATCCCGCGCGCCTCAAGGTGAAGGCGATGCTCAAGGAGATGCCGAAGAAATATTGGCGCAACATGCCCGAGACCGCGCTCGTTGCTCCCCTGATCGCGGGGGCGCGGGCACGGGAGCTGGAGATGATCGAACGCGCACAATCGCAGCCTCGGGCGGGCGGCAACATCGAGGCGGCCTGGGCGGCGCTGCGGAGCGAGGCGCTGGCCTGCACCCGCTGCGACCTCCACCGCTGCGGCACCCAGACCGTCTTCGGCGAGGGGCCGCTCGACGCGCGCATCTTCTTCGTCGGTGAGCAGGCAGCCAGACCTACGTCACCAATGCTGTCAAGCATTTCAAGTTCGTGCTGCGCGGCAAGCAGCGCATCCATTCCAAGCCCGGTGCGGGCGAGATCGACTCCTGCCGCTGGTGGCAGGAGCAGGAGCGGGCGATCATTCGTCCGCCGCTGACCGTCGCACTCGGCGCGACCGCGGCTCGCTCGCTGACCGGCAAGACGCTGACCATCACCAAGGCGCGCGAGGCGCCCCTCGTCCTGGCGGATGGAAGCGAATGCTGGGTGACGGTTCACCCGAGCTTCCTTCTTCGCATCCCCGACGAGGAACGCCGCCGCGAGGAACGCGCCCGCTTCGTCGAGGACCTTCAGCGGATCCGCGCGCGAAGCGAGGCGCTCGTGGCCGCCTAGAAGTCCGCGCGCAGCGTCAGGCGCGCCGTCCGCGGGGCTCCGGGCGCGATATTGTTGTCGTTGTGCGCGGTCGGGAAATAGTCGCGGTTGGTGATGTTCTCGACGTTGAGCTGCGCCTCGATGCCCGGCATCAGCTTGTAATAGAGCGCCCCGTCGAGCCGGGCATAGCCGGGCAGCACGACGGCGTTGTTGATCGACGCATAGCTCTTCGAGCGCGCCAGCACGCCCAGCCCCGCCGCGAACGGCTTGCTGAACTGATATTTGGACCAGAGCGAGAAGCTGTGACGCGGGACGAGCGGCACCTTGCGCCCGGCCGGCGCGCTGGTCGCGCGGCGGATCTCGCTCTTCTGCAGCGCATAGCCGGCCGAGATCTGCAGCCGCGAGGCGATGCTCCGCTCGATGCCCAGCTCGAGGCCGCGATTGCGGGTCGCGCCCGACAACTGGACCACCCCGGTCGCGGGATCGCGATACTGGGTGTTGGTCCGGTCGAGCTGGTAGACGGCGGCCGTCGCGAGCAGCCCGTCGAGCAGCTCCCATTTGGCGCCCGCCTCGATGTTGTCGAAGCGCTCGGGCTTGAGTTCGCTGGTAAGCGAGGTCAGCCCGCTGAACTGGTCGCCCGATTGCGGGAGATAAGAGCGCGAATAGCTGGTGTAGAGGGACAGTTCGCGGCGCGGCTTCAGAACGAGGCCGATGCGGGGGGACACCAGTTCGTCGGTCCGTGCGAAGTCGGCGACGGTGGGCCGCGTGTCGTCGACCGACAGGCGGAAGCGGTCGAAGCGCAGGCCCGCGACAAGTTCGATCCAGTCCGCTGGTCGCAGCTGGCTCTGGATATAGGCCGCGCCCACGGTCGCGCGGGTCCGGTTGTCCGCGTCACTCGCCAGGGTGGTGAAGCTGGGCGTCCGGTCGACGGCGGTTTCGCCCAGCGTCACGGGCGCGACGGCGGTGCCGCTCATCCGGTGGTTGCGGCTGGTCTGCCGGCTGAGCTCGAAACCGGCCAGCCAGGTCTGGTCGATGCCGGCGAGGCTGCCGTCCCAGACGAGATCGGTCTGGCTGATGAGGTTCCGGCGGTCGTTGCGGCTGTTGTAGGCGCCGAGCGAGACGGTGCCGGTGCTGCTCACCGCGCCGCTCGGATAGATGTTCTGGTAGAATTTGTCGTAATCGGCGAACTGGCTGCGGTGGCGGAGCAGGAGGTTGTCGCCGAACTTCTGCTCGATCGCGAGGGACGCGATCTGGACGTCGGCGTCCGAGTAGCTGTCGTCGGGATCGCCGAAGAAGGCCCGGTCGAAGCCCTCGAGCGGGCGTCCGCCCTGCGACGGGATGCCGCGGTCGGCGGTGCGACGGTCGTGGAAATATTCGTAGGACAGGTCGACGCGGGTATCGGCGCCGGGCTGCCAGCCGATCGTCGGATTGACGCCGTAGCGTTTGACCTTGGTGAAGTCGCGGAAGCTGTCGCCATGCTCCCACACGCCATTGACCCGCAGGCCCAGCGCGCCGCCGAGACGGACATTGTCGTCGGCCGTCAGGCGGGTACCGCCCTCGCTATCGTGGCTGATCAGGAACTGATGGTCGTCGGACAGGGTCGCGCGCTTGGTCACCCGGTTGATGATCCCGCCGCCGCCGCCACGACCGAAGATCATCGCATTGGGACCCTTCAGTACCTCGACCCGGTCGAGATTGTAGAAGTCGCGGAAATATTGAGCATCGTCGCGCAGGCCGTCGACGAAGAAGTCGGCGGTGGTGTTGTTGCCGCGCAGGGTCAGCTGGTCCCGATTGGCTTCGCCCGTTCCCGGGGTCGCGCCGGGCACGAAGAGCAGGAGATCGGCGACCGAGCGCAGCGACTGGTCCTCGATCTGCGCTTCCGACACGACCGACATCGCCTGTGGAATGTCCTTGAGCGGGGTGTTGGTCTTGGTCCCCGTGATGGTCGACTTGACCCCATATTCCTCGCGCTTGCCGGTCACGGTGATGACCTGCGCGGCCTGTTCCTCAGTCGCGGCGGCGGCCTCGGTGGTCGTGCCGCCACTGGCGATGGCGGCGGCGTTGGGGACGACGAGAAGGGTGGCGCCAGCAAGGGCGCGCGCAAGCACGGTCAAGGTCAGTTCCTTCGAAAACGCGGGATCGTTTCGGTGAGGTCTTGCTAAAGCTAATGAGAGTTATTCGCAACAAGCCGCGCGCGATGTTCGGAATCTCTCATCGAGGGCGTCTCGTCGATTGGAAAACCCGATCTATTCGGCGGCCAGCAGCGCCTCTGCCCCGCCAAGATCGACCGACACGATCCGGCTCACTCCCCGCTCGACCATGGTCACGCCGTAGAGGCGGTGCATCCGGCTCATCGTCACGGCATTGTGGGTAACGATCAGGTAGCGGGTATCGGTCTCGGCGGTCATCCGCACGAGAAGGTCGCAGAAGCGCTCGACATTGGCGTCGTCGAGCGGCGCGTCGACCTCGTCCAGTACGCAGATCGGTGAGGGCTTGGTCAGGAAGAGGGCGAAGATCAGGGCGACCGCGGTCAGTGCCTGCTCGCCCCCCGACAGCAGCGACAAGGCGGTCAGGCGTTTGCCCGGCGGCTGCGCCATGATCTCGAGCCCCGCCTCGAGCGGATCGTCGCTGTCGATCAGGGCGAGATGGGCCTGGCCGCCGTCGAACAGGGTCGTGAAGAGGCTCCGGAAATGGCGGTCGACCGCCTCGAACGCGGCAAGCAGCCGGGCGCGACCCTCGCGGTTGAGGCTGCCGATCGAGCCGCGCAGGCGATTGATCGCCTCGGCCAGCTCGTCGCGTTCGGCCGCGCCCTGAAGCCGCGATTGCTCGAGCTCGGCCAGTTCCTGCTCGGCGACGAGATTGACCGGCCCCAGCCGTTCGCGCTCGGCCGACAGCCGTTCGAGGGTCGCGCTCTCCTCGGCCGCATCGGTCAGCACGGCGGCATCGAAGCCGAGTTTTCCGGGCAGCAGGGGCGGGGGGCATTCGAATTTTTCGCCGCACACCCGCGCATATTCGATCCGCCGTGCGACCTGCGCCTCGGCCCGGGCCGCCGCCGCCGCCCGCCGCTCGCGCGCGCTCGCCATCGCCTCGTTCTCGCGGGCGAAGGCGGCGCCGATGTCGGCCAGCGCCTGCTCGGCCTCGCGCTCGGCGTGGAGCGCGACCTGGAGCAGCCGCCCCGATCCCTGCAACGCCTGCTCGACGCGCTTGACCTCGCCCTGGAGCCGCTCGGGCTCGTCCTCGAGGCTGGTCTTCTCGGCCGCGATCCGCTCGGCGCGGACAAGGGTGTCGGCGATGCGCTGGTCGGCGGCCTTGGTGCGCTCCTCCCATGCCGATTGCTCGCGCGCGGCGGCAAGCTGGCGTTCGCGGTCGCTGCTGGCGGCGCGGCCGGCGGTGGCCAGGTCGGCGCGGCGCTCGGCCAGCAGGCGGCCCTGCTCGGCGGCTTCGGCCCGCGCCTCCGCCACGGACGCGGCAAGCATGTCCTCGGCGGGAAGCGCTGCCAGCACGCGCTCGGCTTCGACCACCGCGGCTCGGGCCGAAGCATGGACGGGGTCGAGTTCGGCGCGCCTCCTGTCGAGCGATTCGCGCTGCTGCTGCTGGCGCTCGAGCAGCGCATGTGCGCTATCCTCCTCGCGCCGGGCGAGCCGCGCGCGTCCTTCGGCCTCCGCCAGCGCACGGCGCGCTTTCTCCACCGCCTTGCCTTGTTCGGCAAGCATGGCGGAAGCGGCCTGCTGGGCCCCGGCGGCCGCCTCATGCTCACGCTCGAGGCGAGGAAATTCCTCGCGAAGCGCGGCCAGCCGGTTGCTGCGCTCGAGCCGCTCGGCCGCCGCCGAACCATTGCCCGAGCTGACGAAGCCATCCCACCGTCGCAGCCGGCCGTCGCGGGTGACCAGCCGCTGGCCGACCGCAAGCGCCTGCCCCGTGTCCGCGTCGGCCACTCCGATTTGCGCGAGCCGCCGGGCGAGCTCGGCGGGCGCCTCGACCCGGTCGGCCAGGGGTTGGAGCCCGGCGCCGAGCGGTGGGTCGTCGCGGGCCGGCTCCGCGCCCGCCCAGCCACGATCTTCCGTGGTTCCCACCGGTGCGCCGAGATCGTCGCCGAGCGCCGCCGCCAGCGCCTTTTCATAGCCGGCTGCCACCTTGATCCGCGCGAGCACACCCTTCCCCGGGGCCGAGGCCAGGGTCCGCTCGAGCGCGGCGATTTCGCTGGTCGCCGCCGAATGCGCCGCGCGCGCCGCCGACAGCGCGAGGTCGGCCGTCTCCCGCTCGGCCGCGGCCTGCTGGCGACGCCCTTCGGCGGTTTCGATCGCCTGCTCGGCCGCCGCGGATTCGGCGACGGCGCGCTCCGCCGCCTTGGTCGCCGCAGCCCGCCGCGCCGCCAGGTCCTCGCCCGACTGCAGCTCCGCCAGCGCGCGTTCGAGCTCCTCGACCTCGGCCGCGAGCCGGCTGGCCTGGCTTCGTGCGGCATGGAGCGCGGCGACCGCGACCTGCCTTTCGGCCCGCAGCGCCGCCTCGCGGGTCAGCAGCCCGGCGAGCGCCGCCTCGGCAGTGCGGTTGGCTTCCTCGGCCTTGCCCAGCGCCCGGACCAGTCGCTCCTGCCGCGCTTCGCTACTCGCAAGGCGTTCGCCAATCGCGGCAATCTCCGCCGCCAGCGCGGTCACCGCCTGCTCGGCATCGGCCTTGAGGGCCTGCTCGCGCTCGCGCTCGACCGTGAGCTGCCCGGCCATGCGATCGAGCTCGGTCAGGCGCCTCCGGGCCGTGTCGAGACCGGCACGCGCGGTGGCAAGCTTGTGCGCGAGCTCCTGGCCTTCCTCGCGGGCGCTGGTCGCGGCCTGTCTTTTCTCGGCCACCAATGCCGCTGCGGCCGCCTGCGCCTTTTGCGCTTCGCCGAGCCGCGCGCCCAGGGCGTCGACCTCGCGCATCGCCGAATCGGCCTCCGCGCCCGCCGCCTTGGCCGCCGCCTCCGCCTCCGCCCAGCGCTGGTAGACGAGCCGCCCCTCGGCCAGCCGGATCCGGTCGGTAAGCGCGCGATAGCGTTCGGCGGTGCGCGCCTGGCGCTTCAGCGCCGCGACCCGTTGCTCCTGGTCGCCGAGCAGTTCGTCCAGCCGCTGGAGATTGGCTTCGGTCGCGCGCAATTTCTGCTCGGCGTCCTTGCGGCGGACGTGGAGGCCGGCGATCCCCGCCGCTTCCTCGAGCATCTGGCGCCGTTCGGCGGGCCGCGCGGCGATCACCGCGCCGATCCGGTTCTGGCTGACCAGGGCGGGCGAATGGGCGCCGGTCGCCGCGTCCGCGAACAGCAAGGCGACGTCCTTCTGGCGGACGTCGCGGCCATCGATCCGATAGGCCGAGCCCGCGCCGCGCTCGATCCGGCGGGTGACCTCGCTCTCGCCCTCCTCGTCGCGCTCGACCAGCAGCGAGACCTCGGCGAAGTCGCGGGCGGGGCGCTGGGTGGTGCCCGCGAAGATCACGTCTTCCATGCCGCCGCCACGCAGCGACTTGGGACTGCCTTCGCCCATCACCCAGCGCAACGCCTCGAGCAGGTTCGACTTGCCGCAGCCGTTCGGACCCACGACCCCCGTCAGCCCCGGCTCGATCCGAAGATCGGCCGGTTCGACGAAGCTCTTGAAGCCAGTCAGCTTGAGGCGGCGAAACCGCACCTGAGCGTCACTCCCCCCGGTCGCGAACGCGCTCCTCTGGGATCAGAGCGCCTTCTTGATCGCTCCCTCGAGCTGGTCCCAGGTCGGCGTGCCCGCGGTGATCTCGACCACCTCGCCGTTGAGGAGGAAGGTCGGCGTGCCCTCGATCGTATACTGGCTCGAGGCATCGCTCACCATCTGCACCAGGCGGTCGATCTCGGCCTGGTTGGTGAGGCACTGGCTCGACTTGCCCGAGGGCACCCCGCGCTGCGCCGCCCATTCCTGCAGGCCCGCGAACTGCGCCATCTTGGTGAACTGCTGCGCTGGGGTCATGCCCTGGAGTGCGGCGAGCTGCTGCTGCGGTACCGCCTGGAGCCGGTCGAAGAAGCTCTTCTGGTCGGCGTAGATACCGTTGGTCAGGTCGAAGAACTGCGGAGTCGCGCCGACGCAGCGGGTGATCAGCGACGCGCTGATGTCGAGCGGATCGCGGACGAAGTTGCGGAATTCGAAGCTGACGTTGCCGGTCTTGACGTAATTCTCGACCAGCTTGGGCTCACCCTCCTTCGAGAATTCGGCGCAGTGCGAGCAGCTCATCGAGCCGAACTCGACGATCTTCACCTTGGCCTGCGGATTGCCCATCAGCATCCCGCCCTCGCTCGTCTGGCTGACGAGCTTGGACCAGTCGCCGTTGGGCGCCTGGACCGGCGCGGCCGACGGGCTGTCATTGGCCGCCGTCGGCTCCTTCTTGCAGGCCGAGGCGCCCAGTACCAGGAGGCTGGCGGCGACGGCGAGGGAGAACTTGTTCATACGTCCTGATCACTCCGATTGGTGAGTTTTCCAAGTGTGAAGGGCGCGGCGACGATCCGCGGCGGACCCTCGGCCGCGGCGATCTTGCCGGCAAGGCTTTCGAGCATGGTGCGAAGCTCGGGGTCGGCGATCTCGCGCAGGCCGTCACCCAGTTCGCGGGGGACGGGGACCGGTCGGGGCCGCTGGAGCTGCGCCTTGGCGCGGGTGACGGCGCCCTGGCGGAAGACGATCTTCGCCACCGCCTCATAGCCGAAGAAGCGATTGACCCGCTCCATGATCATCGGCGCGAGATGCTGGATCAGCGGGGCGTGGGCGCCTTCGACGCACAGCGTCAGCGTGCCGCCGCTCTTCTTGCCGGCCGGAAAGCGGATCGATTCCGGGGTCGAGACCTTGGCGTAGCGTTCGCCCACGATCTCGGTCCAGCGGGCGACCACCGCGCCCTGGACGAAGCCGAAGCGCTTGAACGCCATGCCCCCGATGTCGAGCGCAAGCTCGCCCGCCGCGCGGAGCCGGCCCTGACGCGGCGCGTCGGCGGCCTTGGCGCGCCGTGCGGCTTCTTCGGTCGCGGGCTTTTTCTTCGACATCGCGGCGGGTCATGCCATAGGCGGCGCATGGACGCTACCGCGGCGGCGAAGCTTCTCGACCATTATCAGGCGACCGCCCGCGACCTGCCCTGGCGGCGGGGCGAGCGCGATCCCTATCGCACCTGGCTGAGTGAAGTGATGCTCCAGCAGACCACCGTCGCCACCGTCACCCCGCGTTTCCGCCGCTTTCTGGAACGCTGGCCGACGGTGGAGGCGCTGGCCGCCGCCAAGGACGAGGACATCCTCGGCGAGTGGGCAGGGCTCGGCTATTACGCCCGGGCCCGCAACCTCATCGCCTGTGCCCGCGCCGTGGCCGAACGCGGCAGTTTTCCCGAAACCGAAAGTGAGCTGCGCAAGCTGCCGGGCCTCGGCGCCTACACGGCGGCGGCGGTGGCGGCGATCGCGTTCGGCGAGGATGCGGTGCCGGTCGATACCAATGTCGAGCGCGTCGTCGCCCGTGTCTTCGGCCTTGCGAACCGCGCGGACGTGCCGGCGGCGGCCAAGGCCTGGTTTCCCACCGGCCGCCACGGCGACTTCGCGCAGGCGCTGATGGATCTTGGCGCGAGCCTCTGCCGACCCAAAAAGCCCGAATGCGGCCGCTGCCCGCTCGAAGCGGATTGCCGCGCCGCGGCGCTCGGCAAGCCCGAGGCCTTCCCGGCGCCCAAGGTGAAGAAGGAGCGGCCGCATCGCCATGGCGTCGCCTGGTGGATCCGGCGCGGCGACGAGGTCTGGCTGGTGCGCCGGCCGGCCGAGGGTCTGCTCGGCGGCATGGCCGCGCTGCCGGGCGGCGAATGGGACGAAGCGCCCGCGATGGTGAATGCGCTCGCCATCCACCGCCACGGCTTCACTCACTTCACCCTCGACCTGCACGTCGTGCCTCGGGTCGAGCCGCCGCCCGGGGAGGGGTGGTGGCAGCCGCTCGGCGAGCTCGACCGCGCCGGCCTGCCCACCCTCTATCGCCGCGCTGTCGAGGCGGCGCTCAAGTCCGAACGGGAGCCGCGTCTTGCCGACTGAAATCTTCTTTGCTGGGCCCGGCCTCGACCGGGTCGACAGTCTCCGCTCCGACCCCGAGCAGATTGCCGCTCTGGCCCGATCCTCGAAGGCGAGGGCACTCGTCTGGGAGAACGGGCTCCCCGCAATCGATGCCGCAGGAAGCCTGCGCTGGGAGAAGATGGGCGACGCGCCGCTGTTCCTCGGCATGGACGGCGACTGCCCCTGCTTCTCGTCGGTCGGCGAGGATGCCGGCGACCTGCGCGCCCAGTTCAATGCCCTCGGCCACCTCGGGCCCGCCGACGCGCCGATCTTCGCCGCCGCGACCAGCCTTGCGTCGTGGCATCGGCGGCACGGCTTCTGCGCGGTCTGCGGCCATGCCAGCGCCATCGTCCGCGGCGGCTGGTCGCGCCAGTGCCCGCATTGCGGGGCGGAGCATTTCCCGCGGGTCGACCCCGTCGTCATCATGCTCGCCGAGCATGAGGGGCGGGTCCTGCTCGGCCGCCAGCCGCGCTTCCCGGTCAATCGCTATTCGGCGCTCGCCGGCTTCGTCGAGGTCGGCGAAGGCCTCGAGGATGCGGTCGCCCGCGAATTGTTCGAGGAAGCGGGGGTAAGGGTCCACGACGTTCGCTATGTCGCGAGCCAGCCTTGGCCCTTTCCGTCCTCGCTGATGATCGCCTGCACCGCCCGGTCCGAGGGGGACGCGCTCACCGTCGACACGACCGAACTCGAGGACGCGCGCTGGTTCACCCGGGACGAGGTCGCGGCGGCGTTGGCGGGGTCCCCCTCGGCCAGCTTCATCGCGCCACCCCCCTTCGCCATCGCCCGCAGCCTGCTGGAGCACTGGCTGGCCGCTTGAAGAAGCGCCGGTCGCCGCTTAAAGGGGCGCGAGTTTTTCTCCCGATCGGACCCAAAAGACCCACATGAAGGACAATAACAACACCATCGCCGGCTGGGTGCTGTTTGCCGGAATCGTCGCGCTGGGCGGAAGCCTGGCCGCGGGCACCTACTTCAAGGCCGAGCGGCCGGAGAAGATGGGCTATCCGATCGCCGGCGTGGTCGAGGAAGGCGCCGGCGGCGCCGAGGCCGACAAGCCGATCGAATTCTACCTCGCCAGCGCCGATCCGGCGAAGGGCGCCGAGGTGTTCAAGAAGTGCCAGGCCTGCCACACGATCAACCAGGGTGGCGCCAACGGTCTCGGCCCGAACCTCTATCACGTCATCGGTGAGCCGGTCGGCCAGGGCCGTGGCTTCGCCTGGTCCGACGCCCTGTCGGGCAAGGGCGGCAACTGGGACTTCGCCACCCTCAACGAATGGCTGAAGAGCCCCAAGACCTTCGCGCCGGGCACCAAGATGACCTTCGCGGGTCTCAGCGCCCCCGAGGACCGCGCCAACGTCATCGCCTATCTCAACCAGAACAGCCCGTCGCCGCTGCCGATGCCGGCGGCCCCGGCGGCTGGCGAAGCGCCCGCGGCTGGCGCTCCGGCCGACGGTGCGGCGGGCGACAAGGCCGCGGCCGAGGCCGACGATGCCAATGCCCAGAAGGCGGCCAATGAGCCGGTCCTGACCGAGCAGCAGGCGGCCAAGGGCGGCATGGCCAATGTCCGGGGCGAAGGCGCTCCGAACGTCAGCGCGGCGGGCACCACCGCGCCGCCGGCCCCCAAGAAGTAAGGTGAGCGAGGGCGGCGACAGCGCTGCCCTCCTCGACACTCTCGCCGCTGCCCTGCCGCCCGAACGGGCCGAAGCCTTGCGGGCGGCCTATGCGCTGGTCCGTAGCACCATGCCTGCGGGCTATGAGGAATCGGTCAGCGGGCGGATGATCTGCTGGTCGGTCCCGCTCGCCCTTTATCCCAAGACCTACAACAAGCAGCCGCTGATGTTCGTCGCCCTGGCGACGACCAAGGGGCATAATGCGCTGCATTTCCCCTTGCTCTACATGAGCCCCGCCCATGACGCGGCGTTTCGCGCCGCTTATGCGCAAGCGGGCCAGAAGCTCGACATGGGCAAGGGCTGCGTCCGCTTCGTCAGCGCCGAAGGGCTCAACGAAGCGGCCATCACGAACGCGATCCGGCCGGTCGGGGTCGAGGACTTCCTCGCCGCCTACGAGCGGGCGCGCAGCGGCTCGTCCTCGCAGGCATAGGTGTCGCAGACCTTGGCCCAGCCCTCTTCGGCGGTCTCGCACCAGGTCAGGAGGTCGAGGTCCCGCTCGGAGATGACGCCTTCCTCGACCAGCGCCTCGAAGTTCACCACCCGCTCCCAGAATTCGCGTCCGTAGAGCAGGATCGGCAGCGGCCGGACCTTGCCCGTCTGGATGAGCGTCAGCAGCTCGAACATCTCGTCGAAAGTGCCGAAGCCGCCCGGGAAGACCGCCACCGCGCGGGCCCGAAGCAGGAAGTGCATCTTCCTGAGCGCGAAATAGTGGAACTGGAAGCTCAAATGCGGGGTAACATAAGGATTGGGCAATTGCTCGTGCGGAAGCACGATGTTGAGCCCGATGCTCTCCGCCCCGACGTCCTCGGCGCCGCGGTTGGCGGCTTCCATGAACGAGGGTCCGCCGCCCGAGCAGACCACGAAGTGGCGCTTGCCCTCGTCGTCGCGCTCGACCTGGCTGGCGAGCCGCGCAAGCTCGCGGGCGGTCTCGTAATAATGCGACTTGGCCTTGAGCCGCTCGGCGATCAGCTTTTCCTTGTCGGTCCGCGCGGCGTGAAGCACGGCATCGGCCTTGGCGGGCTCGGGGACCCGCGCCGAGCCGTAGAAGACGAAGGTCGAACCGATCTTCTGCTCGTCGAGCAGCAGTTCGGGCTTCAGCAGCTCGAGCTGGAAGCGGACGGGCCGCAGGTCGGGGCGAAGCAGGAAGTCCTTGTCCTGGAACGCGAGCGTGTAAGCCGGGTCCTCGGTCTGCGGGCTCGACGGGATGTGCTTCGCGGCCTCGGCGTCGACCTTGGCTTCGGGGAAGATGCGCTTCGGGGGGATGGGATCAGTCATAAGCGGCGAGCCCTTAGCCGAGCCCTCGTGACTTTCCCAAGGAATTCGTTTGTGGCGGCTGTCAGTCGGTGCCGGCCAGGGCCGGAGTTTCGCTAGCCAGCCGGTAGCCGACTGCGGGCTCGTTGATGATCAGCGCCGGGTGGGCGGGATCGGCCTCGAGCTTCTGGCGAAGCCCGCGTACGGCGACGCGCAGATAGTCGGTGTGCTTCTCCTGCGCCGGACCCCACACCGCGCGGAGGAGGTGGGCATGGGTCAGCACGCGGCCGCGATGCTTGGCGAGCTCGGCCAGGATCCCGAATTCCTTGGGGGTCAGCCGGACCGCCCGCCCGCCGCGGCTGACGCTGCGCTGGAACAGGTCGATGGTGACGTCGCCGATGCTGACCGGGCGCTGCGGTTCGTCGCTCCCGAGGTCGGCAAGCCCGGTGAGGTAGCGGTCGAGCTTCGCGCCGGCGGCGTCGATCTCGGACAAAAGCTCGCGCCGCGCCTCACCCTCGCGGCGGAGCTGGCGCGAGGCGTCGGTGATGGCCTTGAGCGGCGGACGAAGGTCGTCGCCGATGCTGGCCAGCAACGCCGAGCGGACCCGGTCGCGCTCGCGGGTGCGGGCAAATTCCTGCGCGTCGCGCTCGAGCCGGCTGCGCTCGAGCGCCAGCGCGACCTGATCGAGCAGGCTCCCGAGCAGCGCGAACTGGTCGGCGACCACGGCCGGTGCACCGTCGTCGCGGGCGAGCCCGGCGACCGCGAGCACCGTCTCGCCAGAGCGGATCGGGTGGAATTGCCATTCGACCGGAAGCGCCCGGTCGAGGCCGCGGCCGGCGGGCTGGCCGGTGTCGAGCACCAGCCCTGCGGTCGCGATGTCGCTGGGGGTGAGCTGCACGCCCGGGGGGCTGCTGCCGAGCAGGCGCGCCGGCGGGCCGCCGACCAGCACCGCATTGCCGCCGAACACCTTGGCGAGCTCGACGGTGGAGGCAGCAAGGACATCCTCCTCGCTGGTGCAGCCGAGGAGACGACGGGCAAGGCCCGCGATGGTGGCGTTGCGCTCGGCATGGGCGCGGGCGGCCTCGGCCTCGCGGCGGACGGAGGCGGCGAGCTGGCTGGTGACCAGGGCGACCCCGAACAGTACCAGCACGGTCGCGAATTCGGTCGGATCGTCGATGCGCAGCGACAGGCGCGGGGCGGTGAAGAAGAAATTATAGGCCAGGGTCGAAGCCGCCGCCGCGAGCAGCGACGCGCCCCGCCCACCCCGGATCGCGGCGACGATGACCGCGGGCAGGAACAGCAGGTCGACCGCGGAGGTGCCCCAGCGCGGGGCGATGACCAGCCCGAGCAGGGTAACCGCAGCCACCATGAGCAGGGCTTCGAAATAGCGGCGCAACGCAGGCACTCCGGCTGTCCAGTGTCGCTCGACTAGGTGCGCCTGCCCGGCGACTTCGTCGAGGGGGAAGGGGTCGATCTCACGCCCTTCCTTCATGGGGAGCACATATAATCCACATGGAAACTTAATGCGGCCCGCGCCCATCTGCCGGCGATGGCCATCACCGTCTCCAAGCCCGTGCCCGTCGCTTCCCCCGCCGCGGACGGTGGCGCCGACCAGCATCGCAGCCATTCGCTTCCGGCACTCATGCTGGGCGCGGTCGGGATCGTCTATGGCGATATCGGGACTTCGCCGCTCTACGCGATGAAGGAGACCTTCGTCGGCGCGCACCCGCTGGCGGTCGATCCCGTCCACATCTTCGGGGTGATCAGCCTCGTCTTCTGGTCGCTGATGCTGGTCGTCACCGCCAAATATGTGTTCGTGGCGATGCGCGCCGACAACAAGGGCGAGGGCGGGTCGTTCGCGCTGCTGGCGCTTATCTCTCGAACGCTGGGCGAGAAGCGGTGGACCGCGGCGCTGGTGACGCTCGGCGTCCTCGCCACGGCACTCTTCTACGGCGACGCGATGATCACGCCCGCCATCTCGGTCCTGTCCGCGGTCGAGGGGCTGGCAGTGGTCAACCAGGGATTCGCGCCTTTGGTGGTGCCGATCGCGATCGTCATCCTGATCGGCCTGTTCTTCGTCCAGTCCTACGGCACCGCGCGGGTCGGCCTGCTGTTCGGGCCGGTGGTGCTGGTCTATTTCGCGGCGCTGGCGGCACTTGGCATCGCCAACATCATCGACCAGCCGCAGATCCTCGGCGCGCTCAGCCCGCATCATGCGCTGGCCTTCTTTCTCTACGATCCCAGGCTGGCCTTCCTTGCCATGGGCTCGGTCTTCCTCGCGGTGACCGGCGCCGAGACGCTCTACGCCGACATGGGCCATTTCGGGCGGCGGCCGATCGCTTTGTCGTGGCTGACGCTCGTCTATCCGTGCCTGATGCTGAATTACATGGGGCAGGGGGCGCTGCTGCTCGGCCATCCCGAGACCGCCACCAATCCCTTCTTCTACATGGCCCCCGAGTGGGCCCGCCTGCCGATGGTGCTGATCGCGACCGCAGCGACCATCATCGCCAGCCAGGCGGTGATTTCGGGCGCGTTCAGCGTCACCCACCAGGCAGTCCAGCTGGGTTTCCTCCCGCGGCTGCATACCAAGCACACCAGCGCCCGCGCCGCCGGGCAGATATACATTCCCGCGGTCAACTGGACCCTGCTCGTCATGGTCCTTCTGCTGGTGATCGGGTTCAAGGAATCGACCGCGCTCGCCGCCGCCTACGGCATCTCGGTCAGCGGCACGATGCTCATCACCACCGCAATGCTGGCCGTGCTCATCTTCCAGGTGTGGAGGTGGAATCGCTGGCTGTCGTGCCTGGTGATCGGCCTGTTCGCGGTGGTCGACGCGATCTTCTTCGCCTCGAACGTGACCAAGATCCTCGACGGTGGCTGGTTCCCGCTGTGCGTCGCGGCGGTCATCTTCACCGTGCTGACGACCTGGGCGACCGGCCGCGCGCTGATGCGCAAGCGACTGGCGGCTGACGCGCTACCGCTGGCGGTCTTCACCAAGTCGGCGAAGAGCGTTCACCGGGTGAAGGGGACCGCGGTGTTTCTCTCGACCTCGGCCGATTCCGTGCCCTCGGCGCTGCTCCACAACCTCAAGCACAACCAGGTGCTCCACGAGCGGGTGCTAATCCTCAACGTCAAGGTCGAGGACGTGCCCCATGTCGCGCCCGAGAAGCGGCTCGAGATCCATCCGGCCGAATCCGGGTTCTTCCGGGTGATCCTCCACTATGGTTTCATGGAAGAGGTCGACGTCCCCGCCGACCTTGCCCGCATCACCCAGTGCGGCGCGCCCTTCAGCATGATGAACACGAGCTTCTTCCTCGGCCGCCAGAAGCTGGTGGCAACGCGCGAGGAAGCGGGGATGGCGCTGTGGCGCGAACGCCTGTTCGCGTGGATGATGAAGAACAGCGAGAGCGCGATGGAGTTCTTCAAGCTGCCGACCAACCGCGTG
The DNA here is from genome assembly GCF_000711715.1 of Sphingomonas astaxanthinifaciens DSM 22298. Taxonomy (NCBI): domain Bacteria; kingdom Pseudomonadati; phylum Pseudomonadota; class Alphaproteobacteria; order Sphingomonadales; family Sphingomonadaceae; genus Sphingomonas; species Sphingomonas astaxanthinifaciens. The sequence goes on along the minus strand of NZ_JONN01000001.1, from coordinate 1,435,600 downwards.
ATCGAACTCGGCAGCCAGCTGCGGATCTGATCCTCCCGCCGGACGGCGACGGGAGGTCAGGGCCTGATCAGTACACGCGGGCCTTGGGCTTGATGTAGCTGATCTCGTCGGTGAGCGTGTAATCGTGGACCGGGCGGTAATCGAGCCGGACGTTGCCGCCCTTGCCGCCCCAGCCGTCGAACCAGGCGACGGTGTGCTTCATCCAGTTCGCGTCGTCGCGATCGGGGAAGTCCTCATGCATGTGCGCGCCGCGGCTTTCCTTGCGGTTCGCGGCGCTGTGCATGGTGACGAGCGCCTGGGCGGCCATGTTGTCGAGCTCGAGCGTCTCCACGAGGTCGGTGTTCCAAACGAGGCTGCGATCGGTGACCCGGACGTCGGCGAGGTTGCGATAGATGGCGTCGATCTTCTCCACGCCCTCGGCAAGCGTGCGTTCGGTCCGGAAGACGGCGCAATCGGCCTGCATCGTGCGCTGCATCGCGAGCCGGATCTGCGCGGTCGGGGTGCTGCCCTCGGCATGGCGGAAGTGGTCGAGCCGTCCGAGCGACAGCTCGGCGCTGTCAGCCGGAAGCGGCTTCTGCGCGGCCCCGGGTTTGAGGATCTCGCCGAGGCGAAGCCCGGCCGCGCGGCCGAACACCACGAGGTCGATCAGGCTGTTCGAGCCGAGGCGATTGGCGCCGTGGACGGAAACGCAGGCCGCTTCGCCGACCGCGAACAGGCCGGGGACGATGCTGTCCGGATTGCCGTCCTTCAGGGTGACGACTTCGCCATGATAGTTCGTCGGAATGCCGCCCATGTTGTAGTGGACGGTCGGGGTGACCGGGATCGGCTCGCGGGTCAGGTCGACGCCGGCGAAGATCTTGGCGGTCTCGGTGATGCCCGGCAGGCGCTCGGCGAGGATCTTCGGGTCGATGTGGTCGAGGTGAAGGAAGATATGGTCCTTTTCCTTGCCGACGCCGCGGCCCTCGCGGATCTCCATCGCCATCGAGCGGCTGACGACGTCGCGGCTGGCAAGATCCTTCGCGCTCGGCGCATAGCGCTCCATGAAGCGCTCACCTTCGGAATTGGTGAGATAGCCGCCTTCGCCGCGCGCGCCCTCGGTGATGAGGACGCCGGCGCCGTAGATGCCGGTCGGGTGGAACTGGACGAATTCCATGTCCTGGAGCGGCAGGCCGGCGCGAAGCACCATCGCATTGCCGTCGCCGGTGCAGGTGTGGGCGCTGGTCGCCGAGAAATAGCAGCGACCATAGCCGCCGGTCGCGAGCACCACGGCCTGGCTGCGGAAGCGGTGGATCGACCCGTCTTCCATGCACAGGGCGACGAGGCCGCGGCACTCGCCCCCCTCCATGATGAGGTCGAGGGCGAAATATTCGACGAAGAAGTCGGCGTCGTAGCGCAGGCTCTGCTGGTAGAGCGTGTGCAGCATCGCGTGGCCGGTGCGGTCGGCGGCGGCACAGGTGCGCTGCGCGGCGGGCCCCTCGCCCATGTTCTGGGTCATGCCGCCGAAGGCGCGCTGATAGATGCGCCCGTCCTCGGTCCGGCTGAACGGCATGCCGGCATGCTCTAGTTCATAGACCGCGGCCGGGGCCTCGCGGGTCAGATACTCGATCGCGTCCTGGTCGCCGAGCCAGTCGGAGCCCTTGACGGTGTCGTACATGTGCCAGGTCCAGTGGTCCGGACCCATGTTGCCGAGGCTTGCCGCGATGCCGCCCTGCGCGGCAACGGTGTGGCTGCGGGTCGGGAAGACCTTGGTGACGCAGGCGGTCTTGAGGCCCTTTTCGGCGGCACCCATGGTGGCGCGCAGGCCCGCGCCGCCGGCGCCCACCACCACGACGTCGTAGACATGGTCGATAATCTGGTAGGCGGCAGACATCAGGAAGCGGCTCCGAAAGCGAGACGGGCGAGGGCGAACAGCGCGAGCGCGCCGGCCCCGACATGGAGGAAGAGGCTGACGACGTGCCAGGTCAGGCGACCGCCCTCGTCACCCTGATAGTCGTCGACGATGACCTTCACGCCCTCGAGGCTGTGCTCGAAGCTGAGATACACGAGGAGCGCCATCGGCACGAAGCCGAACGGGCCCGACAGCCAGGCGGCGAGGGTCGAGGGCGACAGGTCCGGCAGCAGCAGCAGCGAAACGAGGAACCAGCTGCCGAGCAGTAGCAAAGCGGCCGAAGAGACGCGCTCCTTGATCCAGTGCTCGCCGCCGTGGTGCGCCGAGCCGAGCCCGCGGACCCGGCCGAGCGGCGTCTTGCCCTCGGGAACGGCATTGCGCTCGTGGCGCCCGAGATTCTTGGGACCGGTCATGCGCCCTTCCCCAGCAGGAGGGCCCAGAAGAGCGCGGTCAGCAGCAGCGAACCGACGATGGTCGCATAGGCCATGGTCCGGTTGGTCTTGAGCTCGAAGCCCGCGCCAGTGTCCATGACGAGGTGGCGAATGCCCGACAGCGTGTGCTGGAAGAAGGCCCAGGTCAGCGCGACCAGGCCGAGCTGGATCAGCGGAACCGGCCCGGCCTTCCAGCCGAGGAAGCCCGCGAAGGTCGCATAGGCCTCGGTCCCGCCCGACAGCGCGAGCAGCCACCAGGTCAGCAGGATCAGCCCGCCGATGGTCAGCGCGACGCCGGTCGCGCGGTGGAGGATGGAGACGACCATGTGCGGCCCCCACTTCCAGATGGTGAGGTGCGGCGAAAGCGGCCTTGCTGTGTTGCGCGCCATGAGACCCTTCGATTGCTCCGGCTTGGGACGGCAGGTGGATGTGTGCGCTGCACCTAGGACGCGCGGCTTTGCGAGGCAAGGCGAAGCGGCACGGCCGTTCGGCCTAACCGGCTCTTAACCAATGGCGACTAGTCAAGCTCCAGACCACGCAAACCGCGGATTGGGAGTAGAGTTGACGATGCCCGCTACCGAAGCCACGCACCAGCGCCGCCTCCGGGCCTTCGATCCCGCCGGTGACCTTCCGGCCCGCGCCGCCGCCTTGTGGAGCTCGGTCCAGGGCCATGAGCGCGACATCGCCCGCAAGTTCTGGCAGCGCTATCGCGAGCATGGCGGCGACCAGCAGGCGTTCGGCGACGCCAAGCTCGAGCAACTGGTCGAGCGGATCCTGCCCTACCTGCGCAACAAGTTCCTCCGGCTGACCGAAAATGGCTGGGTCAACACCGCCCGCGGCTATGTCGAGGACGCGATGGCCGCCAACGTCTCGCTGACGACGCTGCTGGCGGGCCTCTCGGGCGAGGCCGAGGCGCTGACCACCGCGATGCGCGAGACCTTCACCGACAGCGACGAGCGGGCCGCCGCCGCGCGCACCATTCACGAGATGAACATGGTCGAGATCGACGTGTTCGTCGCCCACGCCATCCACTGGCAGCAGCAGAGCCACGACAAGGAGCGCCAGGCCAAGGCGGAGGAGTTCAACCGCCGGGTGGTCGCCAGCGTCGCCCGCGCGTCGAGCGACAGCGACATGCTGCGCGGCCAGGCCAGCGCTACCGCCGCCGCTACCCGCGGCATGCTCGGCAAGACCAGCGAAGTCGCCGCCGCCGCCGAGCAGTCCGCCGTGGCGATGCGCGAGGCCGCGCATACGGCCGCCGGGCTCATCCGCGCGATCGAAGACGCCCGTTCGGAAGTCGAGACCGCCGCCGACGTCGCCAGCCGCGCTGGCGACCAGGCGAGCCAGGCGGTCAAGGTTAGCCAGGCCCTTTCCGCCCATGTCGAGGCGATCGAATCGATCCTCGGCCTGATCCGCGACATTGCCGGCCAGACCAACCTCCTGGCCTTGAACGCCACCATCGAGGCGGCGCGCGCGGGCGATGCCGGCCGCGGCTTCGCGGTGGTCGCACAGGAAGTGAAGAGCCTCGCCAGCCAGACGGCGCGTGCGACCGACGACATCACCGCCAAGATCTCGGCGATCACCGCGGCGACGCGCCAGACGGTCGATGCCAACAGCTCGATCCAGGGCACGGTGGAGGAGGTGCAGACCAGCGCCGACCGCATCCGCCAGGCGATGGAACTGCAGGCGCAGACCGTCACCATGATTACCGCCGCGGTCGACGAGACCGCGCTCGCCGCCGACTCGATGAGCTCGACCATCGCGGCGATCCGCACCGACACCGAGAATGTCGCCCGCGACATCGACGGGGTCGAGCAGGGCTTCGGTCGCTTCTCCGAGCAGATCGGCGAATTCAAGAGCGCGACGGCCGAGTTCATCGCCAAGTTCGCGGCGTAAACGCGCGACAACGAGCTGTTGCGTGCATCTGGAGGTGGTGACACAGCCACCCCCATGAACATTCTTCTGACCGGCGCGAGCCGGGGGATCGGCAAGGCGGCGCATGACGCCCTGATCGCCGCTGGGCACAAGGTCCTCGGCACCTCCACCAGGGGCGGTGACGGACTCGTCGCCGCCGATTTCGCCGACCCGGCCGCGGCGTCGCGCTGCTGGACCGAGGCGGTCGAACGGCTCGGCCGGATCGAGGTGCTGATCAACAATGCCGGCATCTACGAGGCGATCGCCGACGACGCCGCCGAGTCCACATGGCAGGCCGCCTGGGCCCGCACCATGCAGGTCAATCTCCAGGCCGCGGCCGACCTCAGCCAGCGCGCCATCGCCCATTTCCGCGAACATGGCGGGGGCCGGATCGTCAATGTCGTCAGTCGGGCGGGCTATCGCGGCGATTCGCCCCAGCACTGGCATTATGCGGCGTCCAAGGCAGCGCTGGTCGCGGTCACCAAGACCATCGCGCGCGGCTATGCGGCCGAGGGCATTTTCGCTTTCGCGGTCGCGCCCGGTTTCACCGTGACCGAGATGACCGAGGAATATCTCGCCAGCCGCGGCGGCCAGAAGATCCTTGCCGACATCCCTCTCGGCCGGGTTGCGAGCGCGGCCGAGGTGGGCGAGACGATCCGCTGGCTGGCGACCGACGCGCCCGCCAGCGCGACCGGCAGCGTCATCGACGTCAATGGAGCCAGCTATGTTCGCTAAGACCGTGCTCGTGGCGCTGGCGGCGGCGCAGATCACCATTCCGCTCGGCGGGGCAAAGCCGGTCGAGAAATTGCCCGCCCCGATCGCGGTCGCGGGCCCGGCCTTCGCGCGCGTCTGTCGCGGCAGCGACGACTGGGACAAGCCCGCGCCCCCGATCCGCCTCCACGGAAACACTTATTATGTCGGGACCTGCGGGATCGCCGCGATCCTGATCACCGACAAGGATGGCGACATCCTGATCGATACCGGGACTGAGAAGGGGGCGGACCTCGTCGCCGCCAATATCCGCCGGTTGGGCTTCCAGATGGGCGACGTGAAATACATCCTCCACAGCCACGAGCATGTCGACCATGTGGGCGGCATGGCGCGGATGCAGCAGCTGACCGGGGGCGAGGTCATCGCCTCGGCTGCCGCCGCGGCCGCCTTTCGGACCGGGCTGGTCGCCGATGACGATCCCCAGCGCGGCGTCATCGATCCCGTGCCGCGGGTCCCCGTCGCGCGGACGGTGAAAGACGGCGACACGGTGCGGGTGGGTGCGATCCAGCTCACCGCCCACGCGACCCCCGGCCACACCGCCGGAGCGCTTAGCTGGAGCTGGGTGAGCTGCGACGGCGGGGTCTGCCGGAGCTTCGTCTTCGCCGACAGCCTCAGCCCGGTCAGTCGCGACGACTATCGCTTCACCGATCACCCCGAGCTCGTCGCCGCCTTCCGGTCGAGCATCGCCAAGGTCGCCGCGCTCGACTGCGACATCCTGCTGACCCCGCACCCTTCCGCGAGCAACATGGCCGCGCGCTTTGCCGGGACCGCGCCACTGTTCGATCCCAAGGGCTGCGCCGACTATGCCGCCGCCAAGACCCGGCAACTCGACGAGCGGCTTGCGAAGGAAGCCACCAAGTGAGCTGGCGCGTCACCATTCCCTGCAATCGCGCCGAGGGCGAGGCGATCGGCGCGATGGACGATCCCTTTCCCGATCATCCCAATCCGCCGGTGATCGTCGCCGACGAGCCCGACGAAGATCGCCCCGACGAGTGGGTGATCCATGCCTATTTCGAAGAAGAGCCCGGCGAGGCCGACCTTGCGGTGCTGCGGCGGCTGGCGAGCGGTGAGCCGAGCGTCGCGCAGCTCGAGGACGAGGACTGGGTGACCCGCAGCCAAGCCGGGCTCGAGCCGATCCGCGCCGGTCGCTTCCACGTCCATACCCCCGCCCATGCGCCCGATCCGGGATCGATCAACTTCCTGATCGATGCCGGGCTCGCCTTCGGGACCGGCCACCACCACACGACCAAGGGCTGTCTCGAGGCGCTCGACCGGCTCGAACGCGCGGGCAGGAACTTCTCGAATATCGCCGACATCGGCACCGGCACGGGCCTGCTTGCCTTCGGGGCGATGCGGCTGTGGCCCGAAGCGCTCGCCATCGCCACCGACATCGATCCCGTCAGCATCGACGTCACCCGCGACAATGCCGTGTTGAACCGGGTGCCGCTGGGCGAGGGGAAGGGTGCACTGGCGCTGGCCGTTGCCGACGGCATGGGCCATCCCGCGCTGGCCGAGCGCGCGCCCTTCGACCTCCTGATCGCCAACATCCTCGCTGGTCCGCTGATCGAACTCGCCGAGGATTTCGTCGCCGCGACGGCGCCGGGCGGCACCATCCTCCTCGCGGGCCTGCTCGACACCCAGGCCGATGCGGTCACCGAGGCCTACACCCGCCGGGGCTGCCGGCTGGTCGAGGGCGGCCAAGGCGAGTGGCGCGTGCTCGTGCTCGAGCGCACCTGAGCCCAAACGAGAGGAGCGCCGCCGGCTGGTGCCGGGCGGCGCTCCCAGATCCCGAAGGAGTGAGGCTTAGCGCGCCGCGAGGCGCGGGCTGAGTTCGTTGAGGCGCGGGGTGACATCGGCCCAGGCCTGCGCCGCGCACTTGTTGGCGTCGGTCGGCTCGGCGACCGAGAAGCGCTTGGGATCGCACAGGCTGTCGATCGCCATGCCGACCCGGTTGCGAAGCGCCGCGCGGCCCTCGGCCGAGGCGAGCTGGAGATCCCCGTAGGCGACGGCGCGCTGGTTGTCGGCGAGGACCCGGTCGGCCTTGATGACGAGGGTTCCGGCAGGCTCGGCGCTGACCGCGGTCGAGGCGAGCAGGGCGGCGGAAGCGATCAGGAAAGCGCGCATGGATGATCTCCTCGAACGGTTGTCACCGTCCAGAAATCATAACGTCACATTTCTGTCAAATGTCATGGAATTGTGACAATGCAAGGCCTTAAGCCTCGGCCACGATCCGTGCCCATTCCTCCTCATTGACCACCCGGATCCCGAGTTCCTCGGCCTTCTTGAGCTTGGAGCCCGCACCCGGTCCGGCGACGACGAGGTCGGTCTTGGCGCTGACCGAGCCGGCAACGCGCGCACCGAGTCGCTCCGCCTGCGCCTTGGCCTCGTCGCGGCTCATCGTCTCGAGGCTGCCGGTGAAGACGATGGTCTTACCGCTCCACTCCGTTTCGCGGGCCTGACTGACGAAGGGAGCGGGGCGGGCAAGCGCGAGCAAGGCCGCGACCTCCTCGCGGTTGTGCGCTTCATGGAAGAAATCATGCACCGCCTCGGCGACCACCGGGCCGACGCCCTCGACCGCGGACAATTCGGCAATTCCCGTCTCGCTGCGCGCCGCCGCCTCGAGCGCCTCGATCGTCCCGAAGCATTTGAGCAGGTCGCGGGCGGTGACGATCCCGACGTGGCGGATGCCGAGCCCGAACAGCAGCCGCGCGCTGTCGAAGTCCTTGCGTGCTTCGATCGCGGCGAGCAGTGCGTCCACGCTCTTCTCCTTCCAGCCCTCGCGGCCCAGAAGGTCCCCGCGGTGCTGGCCGAGCCGGAAGATGTCCGACGGCTTCTCGATCCAGCCGAGGTCCGCGAATTCGAGGATCGACTTTTCGCCGAGTCCATCGATGTCCATCGCGCCGCGGCTGACGAAATGCTTGAGCCGTTCGATCCGCTGGGCCGGGCAGATGAGCCCGCCGGTGCAGCGGACGTCGACCTCGCCCTCCTCGGCGACCGCTTCGGAATCGCAGGCCGGGCAGCGCTCGGGAAAGACGTAGGCCGGGCGCGGCTCATCGCGAGTGAGGTTCTCGACCACCTGCGGGATGACATCGCCCGCGCGCTGGATTCGCACGCGGTCCCCGACACGCAACCCCAGCCGGGCGATCTCGTGGCGATTGTGGAGCGTGACGTTGCTGACGATCACGCCGCCGACGCCGACCGGGGTCAGGCGCCCGACCGGGGTCAGCTTGCCCGTCCGGCCGACCTGAATCTCGATCTCCTCGAGCGTCGTCTCGGCCTTTTCGGCCGGGAATTTGTGCGCGATCGCCCAGCGCGGCGCCCGCCCGACGAAGCCCAACCGCTCCTGCCAGTCGAGCCGGTCGACCTTGTAGACCACCCCGTCGATGTCGAACGGAAGGTCGGCGCGCTCATGCTCGATCCGGGTATAATGCGCGAGCGCGGCCTCGGCGTCGGGACAGCGAATGACGCGGGGATCGACCGGGAAGCCGAGGTCGCGGAGCCGCTCCACCGCCGCCATTTGAGTGCCGGCAAGGGGCTCGGAGGTCTCGCCCCAGCCATGCATCAGGAAACGCAGGGGCCGCGCGGCGGTGATCGTCGGGTCCTTCTGCCGAAGCGAGCCCGCGGCGGCGTTGCGGGGATTGGCGAAGACCTTGCCCCCGCTCGCCGCCTGCCGCTCGTTCAGGGCGGCGAAGTCGGCCTTGGACATGTAGATCTCGCCGCGCACCTCGACCACGTCCGGGGCGCCGCTCAGGGTTTGCGGGACGTCGCCGATGGTGCGGACGTTGGCGGTGACGTCCTCGCCGACCGCCCCGTCGCCGCGGGTCGCGGCGAGGACCAGCGCGCCGCCCTCGTAGCGGAGCGAACAGGACAGGCCGTCGATCTTGGGCTCGGCGGTAAGCGCCACCGTTTCGTCCTCGCCGAGGCTGAGGAAGCGGCGCACCCGGCGGACGAAATCATGCACGTCCTCGGCCGAAAAGGCATTTTCGAGGCTCAGCATCGGCCGGGCGTGGGTCACCTTGGCCAGCGCCGAGGACGGAGCGGCACCGACCTGGCGGCTGGGCGAATCGGCGCGGACCAGGTCGGGAAACTCGGCTTCGAGCGCGGCATTCTCGCGGATCAGCGCGTCATAGTCGGCGTCGCTGATCTCGGGCGCGTCCTGGTCGTGATACAGCCGGTTGTGGCGGGCGATCTCCTTCGCCAGCCACCGCAGCCGCCGCCCGGCCTCGACTTGGTTCACGCTTTCTCCTCCAGCAGGTCCGCGATTCGCTCGACGGTATTGCGGTTGCGCGCCGGTCGCCCCTCGGGGTCGGGCAGCTTGAGCTTCGACTTGCCGATGCCCTCGCCATAGGCAACCGAAACTTCGCGGGTGCCGAGCGCGATCCGCTCGTCCTGCTGGCCGCGGACCCGGTCAAGGAAATCGGCCGGTGGCTTCCCCGCCAGGAAGAAGACCATGTTGCGGCTGCCCTTCTCGTCCGGGAAGGGGTTGGAGCGGGCGATGGCGCGCATCTCGGCCGCGGTCCGGACGAACACTGGAACGCGGCGGCCGAAGAATTTCTCGAGCTCGGACTCGAGCGCCTCGATCACCTGCGCTTCACCCTCCTCGGTGGTGAAGAGGAGGTTGCCGCTTGCGAGCAGGGTCCGGCCATGTCCGAAACCGCATCGCTCGCCCATGGCGCGCAGTTCGGCCACCGGGAGGAGGCCGGTGCCCGAGACGTTGACCGCCCGCAGGAGCGCGACGAAGGCGGTCACTTCAGCCGAACAATTCGTCCAGATAATCGGCGAGCGCGGTCCAGCTACGGCGCGCGGCCAGCTGGTTGTAGGCGACCCCGGGCACGCCGATGCGGTCGGCATGGGTATTGGTGAAGCCGTGGCCGACATTGCCATAGCCATGGATTTGCCAGTCGGCGCCGGCTTGCGTGAGCTCGGCGGCGAGTGCGACCACCGCCTCGGGCGGGACCATCGGATCGTTCCAGCCGTGATAGGCGACGACCTTGGCCCTGATCGGCTGCGGCGGCAGGCCGGGCGCATCGAACAGGCCGTGGAAGCTCGCGACCCCGGCGATGTCGATCCCTGAGCGGGCGAGGTCGAGCACGCACAGCCCGCCGAAGCAAAAGCCGATTGCCGCGATCCGGGCCGGGTCGACCCCGTCCTGCGCCTTCGCGACATCGACGATGGCGAGCAGCCGGTCGCGCAGCGCGGCGCGGTCGCCCTTGAGGCGGCCCATGTGCGCGAAGGCGACGTCGCGCTCGTCGGGCAGGCTGAAGCGGCGCCCCCACAAGTCGGCGATGAGGCAATGATAGCCCCGCTCGACAAGATCGCGGGCGAAGCGCAGCTCGAGGTCGCTGATCGCGGCGACCGTCGGCACGATGATGACCGTACCGCGCGCCGCTCCGCCGGTGTCGACGAAGATGCTTTCCAACGCCTCGCCCCTGAAGTCGTGCGTGATGGTCCGTTCGGTCATGATGCGTTCCCTGTCCTCAGGCAGTTTCGAGCAGCCGCGCGGCCTGCGCCCGCGCCTCGTCGGTGACTGCGGCGCCTGACAGCATCCGCGCAATCTCCTCGCGCCGCTCGTCGGGCGAGAGCAGGCGCACCGTGGTCCGGGTGCCGTCCTCGCCGTGGTTCTTCTCTATCCGGTAATGATGCGCCGCGCGGGCGGCGACCTGCGGGCTGTGGGTGACGACGAGGAGCTGGCTGCGCTGCGCCAGCCGCGCGAGCCGCTCGCCGATCGCGCTCGCCACCGCCCCGCCGACCCCACGGTCGATCTCGTCGAAGATCATGGTCGAGGCGCTGCCTTCCTCGGCCAAGGCGACCTTCAAGGCGAGGATGAAGCGCGACAGTTCGCCGCCCGAGGCAATCCTGATCAGCGCGCCGAACGGGGCGCCGGGATTGGTCGAGACCTCGAACTCGACCCGGTCGGCACCATTGGGTCCGGGTTCGCCCGGCGCGACCACGGTACGGAAGCGCGCGGCCTCGAGCTTCAAGGGGGCGAGTTCGGCCGCGACCGCTGCGTCCAGCCGCGCGGCGGCGACTGCGCGGGTCTCGGTGAGAGCGGCAGCGGCGGCGGCATAGTCGCTTTCGGCGACGTCGAGCGCGCGCTCGAGCTCGGCGATCCGTGCGGATCCGCCCTCGGCCGTGTCGAGCGCTTCCTCCATCTGCCTCAGCAGCTGGGGCAGCTGGTCGGGCTCGACCCGATGCTTGCGGGCAAGACCGCGAAGCTCGAACAGCCGGGCCTCGGCCGCCTCGAGGTCGTCAGGCGAGAAATCGAGCTCTCCCCGTGCGCGTTCCACCTTGTCCTCGGCCTCGCTGGCATCGATGATCGCGCGGTCGAGCGCGGCGAGCGCCTCTGCCAGCAGGGGATGGGCATCGGTGATCCGTTCGAGCCGACGGGCGGCCTGGCGAAGCTGCGACAGCCCGCCCTCGGAGCCCGTGAACAGCCCCTGCAGCCCGTCGAGATCGTCGGCGATCCGCGCGAACTGTTTCATCGCCGCGCGCTTGTCGGCCAGCGCCTGCTCCTCGCCTTCCTCGGGCTCGAGCTTGCGCAATTCCGCGACGCTATGCTCGAGGAACTCGCGGTCGCGGTCGGCATCGTCCTGCTTTCGGCGGAGCTGGTCCAGTTCCTGGCGAAGGTCGGTAAGCCGGGTCCAGGCCCGCGCGACGGGCGCGGTGTCGACCCGGCCGAAGCTGTCGAGCATCGCGCGATGGCCCTTGGGATTGAGCAGGCCGCGATCGTCGTGCTGGCCATGAATCTCGACCAGGCTCGATCCGATCTCGCGCAGGGTCGCGGCGGGAACGGGAGCCCCGGCGAGGAAGGCGCGGCTGCCGCCATCGGCCTTGAGCGTACGGCGGAAGATAAGCGGCTCGTCGCCGTCGCGGTCGACCCCGGCCTCGTCGAGCAGGCCGAGCGCGGGATGGTCGGCACCAAGTTCGAATTCGGCAGTGACCGCGGCACCGTCCTGCCCGGCCCGGACGAGGCCGCTGTCGGCGCGCATGCCGAGCGCGAGACCGAGCGAATCGAGCAGGATCGACTTGCCCGCGCCGGTCTCGCCGGTGAGGACGCCGAGCCCTTCCCCGAAGTCGAGGGTCAGCCGGTCGATCAGCACCACGTCACGGATGACGAGCTGCCTCAGCATGGCGCGGGCCCCCGGCCCTCCGTCAGGCCGCGCTCTGCGGCGCGTTGGGCACGTGCTTGCGGATCAGGGCGTAGGCACGCTCGTACCAGACCGTGCCGGGGTAGTTGCGGCCGAGCACGGCGGCGGACTTGACCGCCTCGTCGGGAATGCCGAGCGCGAGATAGCTCTCGGTCAGCCGCATCAGCGCTTCAGGCGCGTGGGTGGTGGTCTGATACTTGTCGACCACCTCACGGAAGCGATTGACGCTGGCGAGCCAGTTGCCCGAGCGCTGGTAGTAGCGCCCGACTTCCATTTCCTTGCCGGCGAGCTGGTCGTTGATGAGGTCAAGCTTGAGCCGCGCATCGGCCGCATAGCGGCTTTCGGGATAGCGGCGGATGAGCTCCTCGAAGGCGTCCTTCGACTGGCCGGTGATCTTCTGGTCGCGGGTCACGTCCGAGATCTGGTTGTAGTAGCTCATCGCGATCAGATAGTTCGCGTAGGGCGCGTCCTTGTTGCCCGGGTGGATCGTCAGGAAGCGCTGGGCCGAGCTGACCGCGTCGGGATATTGCTCGCCCATGTAATAGCTGAACGCGCTCATCAGCTGCGCGCGGCGGGCCCAGACCGAATAGGGATGCTGGCGCTCGACCTCGTCGAAGATCTTGGCCGCCTGCTGGTAGTCGCGGCGGTCGAGCCGGCTCTTGGCGAGCGCGTAGAGCGTGTTGACGTCGCGCGCGACATAGGCGGTGTCGGCCTTGGTCCGGTTACGGGCGCACCCCGCGACGGGCAGCGCCACCGCAAGGGTCAGGAGGACGAGTAACGGACGGGAGGGCTTCAGCATGAGCGGCCTTCTAGGACAGTCGAAAGGGGAGGCCAAGCGGAGATGGAGGCGGTCGTCTGAACGCCGCCTTACACCACCGCGCCGTCGCCGCCGGCCACCGCCGGTGCCTTGTCTTCGGCCTTGAGGAAGCTGTCGGGACGAACCCCCAGCCAGACCAGGATCGGCGCCGAGATGTAGATCGACGAATAAGTGCCGACGAAGGTGCCGAGCAGGATCGCGATCGTCAGGCCGAAGATGACGTCCGGACCGAAGATCAGCAGCATCGCCAGCGCGAGCATGATCGAGCCCGAGGTGACGATGGTGCGCGACAGCGTCTCGTTCAGCGACAGGTTGAGCATCTGCAGCATCTGCATCTTGCGATACTTGCGCAGATTCTCGCGGATCCGGTCGTAGATGACGACGGTATCGTTGAGCGAATAGCCGACGATCGCGAGGAAGGCCGCGACGATGTTGAGGTCGACCTGGAGCTGGGTCAGCGCGAAGAAGCCGAGCACCATCGAGACGTCGTGGAACAGGGTGACCAGGGCGCCGACGCCGAACTGCCATTCGAACCGGAACCAGATGTAGATGGCGATGCCCAGCATCGCGAGGCTGATTGCGAGCAGGCCGTCGCGGGCAAGCTCGCCTGACACCTTGCCCGACACCGCCTCGCCGGCACCGACCTTCACGCCCGGATAGTTCTTCTCGAGCGTGCCGCGGACCTGGCCGATGATCCGGGCCGAGGCGGCGGGATCGCCCGGCGGGCTCGGCAGGCGCACCTGGTAGGTGCGGCTGTCGCCAAAGTCTTGGATGCTCGCCTCGCCGACCTCGAGCGCGTTGATGCGGCCGCGCAGGTCCTCGATGTTGACCGGCTGGGCGAAGGTCGCGCGAACGACCTGGCCACCGACGAAGTCGATCCCGAGGTTGAGCCCCTTGACCGCCACCAGCGACAGGCTGGCGATGGTCACCAGGATCGACAGCACGAGCGCGATGTTGCGCACCCGCATGAAGTCGATGTTGGTGTTGTCGGGAACGAGCTTGAGCAGTTTCATGGGTCAGCGCCTCAGATATGCAGTTCGCGCGGGCGGTTCTTGCGGACCCACAGGGCGACCAGCAGGCGCGTGAAGTTCACCGCGGTGAAGACCGAGGTGACGATGCCGATCAGGAGGACGATGGCGAAGCCGCGCACGGGGCCCGAGCCGAAATACCACATCAGCGCGGCGGCGATGACGTTGGTGATGTTGGCGTCGAAGATGGCGGTGGAGGCTTCCTTGTAACCGGTCTCGATCGCGTCGAGGATCTTGCGGCCGCGCCGCTGCTCCTCGCGGATGCGCTCGTTGATCAGCACGTTGGCGTCGACCGCCGCACCGATCGTCAGCACGAAGCCCGCGATGCCCGGCAGCGTCAGCGCCGAGCCGAAGATCCCCATGATGCCGAGGATCAGCAGCGCGTTGATGACGAGCCCGAGGTTCGCATACCAGCCGAAGCGGCCATAGGTGATGACCATGAAGAACATCACCGCGAAGATCGCGATGGCCGAGGCGATCAGGCCCGACTGGATCGAATCCTTGCCGAGGTCGGGCGACACGGTCCGCTCCTCGATCGGATCGAGCTTCACCGGCAGCTTGCCCGAGGACAGCGAGATGGCGAGCTCGTTGGCCGTCTCGACCGTGAAGCCGCCGCTGATGGTTGCGGTGCCGCCGAGGATCGGCTCGTTGATGTTGGGCGCCGACAGCACCTTGTTGTCGAGAATGATGGCGAAGGGCTTGCCGACATTCTCGGTCGTGGTCCGGCCGAAGCGCTTGGCGCCGGCCGAATCGAAGCGGATGGTGATGTTGGGCGCGCCGGTCTGCTGGTCGAAGGTCTGCTGCGCGCTGGCGATCTGCTCGCCCGAGACCATCACGCGGCGCTGGACTGCGATATTGCCCTGGCCATCGGCCATCGGCAGGACCTGGCTGCCGGCGGGCGCGCGGCCCTGCGCGACCTGGGCCGGATCGGCGCGCTGGTCGACCAGCTTGAACTCGAGCCGGGCGGTCTGGCCGATCAGGCGCTTCAGCGCCTCGGGATCGTCGATCCCCGGGACCTGCACCAGGATCCGGTTCGAGCCCTGATTGATGACGGTGACTTCGCGGGTGCCCGACGGATCGATGCGGCGGCGGACGACGTCGCGGGCGACGGTCATCGCTTCCTTGACCGCCTGGGCATTGCCCTCGGGTGTCGGGACCATGATGACCCGGTTGCCGTCCTGGGTGCTGACGTTCCAGGTGCGGGTGCCGGTCAGGCCGACGCCCTGGGTCAGGGTGCGGACCCGCTCCACCGCAGCGTCGAGCTGGGTGGGGTCGCGCAGCATGAAGCTCAGCTGGCCGTTGGCGACCGAGATGTCGCCGGCCTGGATCCGCGGCTCGCGCCGAAGCTCCTGGGAAACGCTGTCCTCCATGGCGGCGAGCCGCTGGCGGGTGGCGTCGGCAAGGTCGGCTTCGAGCAGCAGCTGGCTGCCGCCGGCAAGGTCGAGCCCGTAGGCGATCTGGGTCCGCGGGGCGAACTTCGGCCAGGTGGCGACTTCGCTGCGCGGAAAGAAACTCGGAATGGCGAAGGCGACGCCGAGGGCGATCGCGAGGAAGATCGTCCAGATCTTCCACTTCGGCGGATCGAACATCAGTCGTTCGCTTGCTTGGTCGGGGCGCCGAGGATCTGGGTCAGGGTCGACTTCACCACACGGACCTTAACGCCCTGTGCGATCTCGACCTCGACCTCGCGCTCGTCGACGACCCGGGTCACCCGGCCGCGGATTCCGCCGGCGGTGATCACGTCGTCACCCTTCTTGACCGCGTCGATCATCGCCTGATGCTCGCGCACGCGCTTCTGCTGCGGGCGGATCATCAGGAAATAGAAGATCACGAAGATCAGCAGGAAGGGGAAAGTCTGGATCAGGAAGGCGGTCGCACCGGACGGAGCGGCTGGAGCAGCGGCTGCGGCGAGGATCAGGCTCAAGTCGGGCATCGCGTGGACTGGACTTTCAAAGCGAAGAAGAAATGGTCGGGGCGACTGGATTCGAACCAGCGACCCCCACACCCCCAGTGTGATGCGCTACCAGGCTGCGCTACGCCCCGACCGAAGTGCCGCCCTTGCGTCGGGCGACGAGCGGCGCAGATAGTCAGCGCCGAACGAATAGGCAAGGCGAGACGGACAAGGGTGGCACGGCGGGGGCGACAAAAGAGGCGAAAGGGCTGGCTTGGCCGCGCTCTCCTCGCGGTGCTGGCGGTGCCGATTCTCTATCTTGGGGCGGCGTTGGCCGGCGCGCTCGTGCCCGTGAACGCCGACTGGCGCGAGGCGGAGGACGGGACCACCATCTATCTCCGCTCGAACGGCGTCCACACCGACATCGTGATGCCGGCAAGGGCGCAGGGCCTCGACTGGCGGCCATTGCTTCCCGAGAGCGATTTCGCCGCGCCGCCGTTCGAGGCACGCTGGTTCGGCTTCGGCGCGGGTGAGCGGCGAGTGTATCTCGACACCCCCGCATGGCGCGACCTTACCGCCGCCACCGCTTTTCATGCGCTGGCCGGGGGAGAGCGGGTGCTTCACGTCGATCGCACCGCCGAACCGGGCAGGGACCTCGTCGCGATCCGCCTGCGGCCCGAGGAATATCGCCGGCTGTGGGCGGCGGTCCGGGCCGAGTTCGACGGCCCGCCGCGGCGACTCGACCATCCGGGCTATGGCGACGACGACGCCTTTTATCGCGGCCGCGGCCGGGCAAGCGCGGTCCAGACCTGCAACCAGTGGGTCGCCGACAAGCTCCGGCTTGCGGGCGTGAAGACCAGCCTCTGGTCCCCCTTCGTCGAGGGCCTCACCTGGCGCTACCGCCGCGCCGATTCGTCTCAGCCGGGATAGCGCTCGAACGAGGGCAGGCTGTCGAGCCGGCCCATCCAGCCGATCCGCTCGGCGGTCTGGATCTGCCCCTGCACCGGAAAGGCGTCGGGATTGTCGAAGGTCGCCGACTGGATGTCGATCTGGCCGGGGAAGATCTGGTCGTTGAGGTAGAACAGGCTGGTCCCGCAGGTGGCGCAGAACTGGCGCTCCGCATGTTCGCTGCTGCGATAGCCCTTCGGTTCACCGGTGATTGTCACACCGCCCTTCGCGAACAGGCTCCAGCTGTTGGCGGGTGCGCCGCTGGCGCGCTGGCAGTCGCGGCAATGGCAAAGCGCATGGTGAACCGGCTGGGCCCCGTCGCGCACCTCGAAGCGGATCGCTCCGCACAGGCATCCGCCCTGTTCCGCCGCCATCGCCCATTCTCCCTGCCGTTCGATTCGATGGCGGGGAGAATGCGCGAGGCGACGGAACATTACAAGAACATCAGAGCACGTAGCGGCTGAGGTCGGTGTTGCGCGCAAGGTCGGCGAGCTGCGATTCGACGAAGGCCGCGTCGACGGTGAGGCTTTCGCCCTTGCGGTCCTCGGCCTCGAAGCTGACGGTTTCGAGCAGTTTCTCCATCACCGTCTGAAGCCGCCGCGCGCCGATATTCTCGACGCTCTCGTTCACCTCGGCGGCGATCCGGGCGAGCGCGCGGATGCCTTCGTCGGCAAAGGTGATGCTCACTCCCTCGGTCGCCAGCAGCGCCCGATATTGCTCGGTCAGGCTGGCGCGGGTTGCCGACAGGATCCGGACGAAATCCCCCTCGGTCAGCGCCTTCAGCTCGACCCGGATCGGCAACCGGCCCTGAAGCTCGGGCAGGAGGTCGGCGGGCTTGGCGACGTGGAAGGCGCCGCTCGCGATGAACAGGATGTGGTCGGTCTTGAGCGGCCCATATTTGGTCGCGACCGTCGTCCCCTCGATCAGCGGCAGGAGGTCGCGCTGGACGCCTTCGCGGCTGACCGAGCCGCCGCGCACGTCGCTGACCGCGATCTTGTCGATCTCGTCGAGGAAGACGATCCCGTTGGCCTCGGCGTCGGCCAGCGCGACACGGGTGATGTCGTCCTGGTCGAGGCGCTTGTCGGCCTCTTCCTCGGTCAGCTTGGCGAAGGCCGCCGGCACCTTGAGCTTGCGCCGCTTCTTGGGCGGTCTGCCCATCGCCTTCGACATCATCTCGCTGAGATTGATCATGCCGACCCCGCCCTGGCCCGGCAGGTCGAACGGCATATTCGGCGCCTCGGCGACCTCGATCTCGACCTCGGCGGTGTCGAGGCTGCCGTCGGAGAAGCGGTCCCGGAAGCTGGCGCGTGTCGCTTCGCTCGAGCCCTTGCCGGTCAGCGCGTCGAGCAGCCGGTCCATGGCCGCCTCCTCGGCGGCGGCGCGGACCCGCTCGCGGCGGCGCTCCTTCTCGAGCCGGACGGCTTCCTCGACGAGATCGCGGGCAATCTGCTCGACATCGCGCCCGACGTAGCCGACCTCGGTGAACTTGGTCGCCTCGACCTTTACGAAGGGGGCGTCGGCAAGCTTCGCCAATCGGCGGCTGATCTCGGTCTTCCCGCATCCGGTCGGCCCGATCATCAGGATGTTCTTGGGCGTGACTTCCTCGCGCAGCTCGGGCCCGAGCTGCTGGCGCCGCCAGCGATTGCGAAGCGCGACCGCGACCGCGCGCTTGGCGTCGGCCTGGCCGATGATGTGGTTGTCCAGCGCGGCGACGATGGTCTTGGGGGTCAGGTCAGAATTCAAGGTAGAGCTCCGTTGGTCCCGAGCGAAGTCGAGGGGCCGTTCGCGCTTGGGTGCCTCGACTTCGCTCGGCACGAACGGCGATGGGGTGAGCCTAGCCGACCGTCTCCACGGTCAGCCGGTCGTTGGTGAAGACGCAGACTTCGGCCGCGATCGCCATCGCGCGGCGGGCAAGCTTTTCGGGGTCCCCCTCATAGTCGGCGAGCGCCTTCGCCGCCGACAAGGCGTAGAGCCCGCCCGAGCCGATCGCGGCGATCCCGCCCTCGGGCTCGAGCACGTCGCCATTGCCGGTGATGACCAGCATCACCTCGGCATCGGCGACGATCATCATCGCCTCGAGGTTGCGGAGATATTTGTCGGTCCGCCAGTCCTTGGCGAGCTCGACCGCGGCGCGCAGCAGCTGGCCCTGGCTCGCCTCGAGCTTCTTTTCGAGCCGCTCGAACAGGGTGAAGGCGTCGGCGGTCGCGCCGGCGAAGCCGCCGATCACCTGGCCGTCACGGCCCAGCCGCCGCACCTTCTTCGCATTGGGCTTCATAACGGTATTGCCCATGCTGACCTGTCCATCGCCGGCGATCACCGTGCGGCCGTCCTTGCGCACCCCGAGGATGGTGGTGCCGTGCCATTGTTCCATTGTTGTCCCGCTCACTTGGTTGGCGGAGAGGTGGGAACGCCGAGCACCGAGCGCAAGAAAGCGACCGCGTCGGCAAGCACCGGATAGCGGCCGCGAAAGGGGCGGGAGAGGGCGACCACGGTCCCGGCATGGTCGCAGCCGCGGTAGATCTTCATCTCGTGCGGCGCGCCGACCCTGGTCAGCGCGTCATCAAGGCTGCGGCTGTTCTTGGCATAGACCAGTCGGTCGGCGCTGCCGTGCTGGAGCAGCAGGGGCGGGGCGTCGGCGCGGACGTGATTGACCGGCTGGGTTTCGAACGGGTCGGGAAAACTCCCGAAGGTCGCCCGGCCGCGCCACTCGCGAAAGGGAGCGAAGTCGAACGGCCCCGAGAGAAGCACGCCCGCCTTGACCGTGTTCCTCGGCAGCTTGACCGAGTCCGTCCAGCGCGGGTCGAGCGCCAGCATCGCGGCGATATATGCGCCCGCGCTATGGCCGGCGACGCTGATCCGGGTCGGATCGCCGCCATAGTGAGCGATGTTGTTCCAGACCCATTTGAGCGCCAGCGCGGCATCGTCGAGGAAGTCGGGATAGCGGACCTCGGGCACCAGCCGGTAGTCGGGCACCACCGCGACGAAGCCGTTCGCCGCGAAGGCCGCGCCGGCAAAGCCATAATCGCCGCGCTCGCCCGAGTGCCAGCCGCCGCCATAGAAGAAGATCACCACCGGAAGCCGCGCCGAGGTCGGGTGCGAAGGGACCCAGATGTCGAGGTGATGGCGGGCGTGGGGGCCGAACTTGACGTCCTCGCCTGCCTTGCGCGCCCGGTCGCCGCGGCCCGGGGTCAGGCGATCGATCCGGTTGAGGAGCGAGACCGGGTTCCAGCCGAAGCGGTCGACCAGTTCGGCCGCGGCACGGGGGATGTTGCGCCACGGCGCCTGACGCGACGGCCTCGCCATCAGCCTTTCGCCTTGCGGTGACGGTCGCGCCAGCCGTGCCAGCGGCCGCGAAGGTCGGTGAACAGGGTGCGCTTGGTCATCCCTTCGAACATGGCATCGGGGCTCTTGGGGTCGAGCAGTTCGGTCTCGGCGATCGCCTTGGCGGTGCCGGTCGGCTTCTCAAAGGGCAAAGGCTCGAGCCGCCGGCCGGCGGGGTCGGTGAGTTCGGCGATGGTGGCGAGGAGCGAACCGGTGCGAGCGAAGCTCGCCGCGACCTCGGCTTCATCGCGGCCGAGGTGCTCGGCCATCAATCGCGTCCTCAGGGCCGTCAGCGCCGACCGCTCGGCATCGGTCCTGGCGTCGAGCGCCACGTCGCATTCGCTGTCGAGTCCGAGGCTGCGATTGTTCATGTTCGCCGAGCCGATCTTGAGCAGCCGATCGTCGACGATCATCAGCTTGGCATGGACGTAGATGTCGTCCCCGCCCTCGGTCTTTGGGGTGAAGATGCGGAAGCGGTTGCCGGGGTCGTGCGCGCCGATGATTTCCATGAGGCGCAGACGGGTGGCGTCCATCGCGACTTGCTCGAGCCAGCCGTCGGCCTTGATCGGATTGACCAGCACGATCTCGGGCGGGTCGGGCTCTTCCATCTTGCGAAGGATCGCGGCGGCGATCTTGGGCGAGGTAAAATACTGGTTCTCGGCGTAGATGAAGCGTTTGGCCGCGGCGATCAGGTCGAGGGTCAGCGCCTCGATCTCCCGGACCTCCTTCCAGTCCTGATAGGCGGCGACGGTGCGCGCGATGGCGAAGCGGCTGCCCTCGAATTGGCTTTCGAGGTGGTCGGGCCAGATCTCGTCATGGCAGGCGATCGGCGCGAGCGTTTCGCCGGTGGCATGCGCCCAGCGTTCGCGGGCAAGTTCGCCAAGGCCCGAGGCGAGCGCCCCCTCGCAGGCCATGGTGGCATCGTGCCACGGGCCATATTCGGAGCCGTCGGGACGCTTGCGGTCGGGGTCGTGGTCGGCGTGGGCGGAGCGATCCCAGCGGTCGCCGGTCATGTCGATCCCGCCGCAAATGGCGAAGCAATCGTCGATCACCACGATCTTCTGGTGGTGCGAGCAGCCGACCGGATGGGCGCCGTCCATCACGAAGCGGATCGCCTTGGTCCAGGTCAGGCGGGCAAGCCAGAGCAGTGCCGATCCGCGCAACGCGAGCTTGAGCGCTCCGACCCGCCAGCTGAGGATCTTGATCGGGACGTCCGGCTTGGTTCGCGCCAGCTCCAGCAGGAAGTCGCCAAGGCTCTGGTCGCTCTCGGTGCGGTCAAGTTCGATTCGGGGGTCGAAATCCCAGCCGATGATCATGATGCGATGCCTGGCGCGCAGCATCGCCTCGCGGATGATGCGATAATAGTCGCAGGCGTCGACGATCACCAACGCCCGATCGGCCTGCTCGATCCGCCAGCAATTGCGCCCCGGTTCCAGTAGCTGCCCCAAGCGTGAAACGTCCTCCCTGATGCCCTTCTAGAAGGCGAGACCGGGAAGATCGTTCCACGAGTGGACCAAAGGGGCAAGATGCCCGCGGATGCCTAGCGCTCGACCCCGCGCATCTTCCCCCAGGTCCGGGCGGCGGTGTAGCCGAGATAGCCGGTGCCGAAGAGCGTGTAGAGTTCGCTCGGCAGGCCGCGCAGATAGCTGGTCATGCCGGTACCGATGGCGGCGGCGGTGGCCGGGTTGGCGGCGGCGATCAGCCCCATCGGGATCGACCACAGTATCTGCGCGTACATCACGTAGAGGGAGCTCGGGCGCGCCCGGCTCGTCCACGGGTCGGCCGACTGCGCCTCGACCACGATCGCCTGCATCTGCTGGGCGATCGCGGCCATCTCCTGGTCGCCCTCGAGCTTGAGCAGTTCGAGCTTGGCGCGGTCGCGCGCCTGGGGATCGGGAATGATTTTGTCGATGACCTTGGCGACGGGGCCGACGATGGCTTCGATGATGGGCATGAGCAGTTCCTGACAAAGGTCACAAAAGTCACGGGGTGCGCGAGTCGCGTCTCAGTCGGAATCACCGCTCCGGTTCGCGAGCCAGCCATAGAGAAAGGCCTCGTTTGCGGGTCTTTTCTCGGCCAGGCGGAGATGGCGTTCGCCCTGCAGCGCCTCGAGCGCGCGGAGGAGGACCGTCTCGCCCTCCTCCTTGCGCAGCGCGAGATAGGCGTCGAGCGCGGCGAGGGTGGCGGCACCGACCCGACCGTCGGGCTCGAGATCCGGATAATCCTTGCCATTCCGGTTCAAGGCGGTGAGTGCGCGCTGGAGAAAGGTGGTGGCGACGCCCGGTCCCATGTTGGCCCCGGTGTCGAACAGTTCGGCGGCAACGCGCGGGGCGCGGCGGGCGACCTGGTCGTAAGCCGGACGGAGCCAGTAGAGGCGACGATAGATGGCCGCCGCCTCGTCCCGCGGGAGAAGCGCCATCGGGCCGTCGTAGCCATGGGCCCGGGCAACCGCTTCGGTTATTCCGAAGCGTGTCGCCCCGCCCTTGTCGGCCGGATGGTCGACAAAATCCCCCTCGCGGGCCATCAGTTCTTCGATCAAGGTCTGGACGTCGAAGGACGAGGCGCTTCCGGTCATGATGTCATTCCTCGATACGGGGGCTTCCGAGTCGCTATAAAGCTAACCTAATCGGTTATGTGTAGGACAGGACTCTCTTGCCGGCCTCGCGCCTGCTTGCCTGGCGACGGTGCCAGGTGCACCTTGCGGTCATGCTGGTCGCTTTCCTTGCCCTTGTTGCCGGCCCCGACCTGTCGGGCGCCGCATCCGGTGCGGGCGACAATCGCGGCGCCAATGCCTTCGTCGACCAGCTCCGCGCGGCGGTCGACCTTGGCCGCGGACGGGTCTCGGGGATCGAGAATTTCGCAAGCTACGTGCTCGGCCAGGCCGGGCTCGATTCGGCGGGCGCCAAGGATCGGCTGAACGACATGGCCGCGCGCAAGGCCGACGCGGTCAACCGCCGCGACAGCTATTCGGGCGTCAACATCGACGAGGAACTGGCCAGTCTCGTCACGCTCCAGAACAGCTATTCGGCGGCCGCCCGGGTGATGACCACGGCAACCGAGATGTACGACACTCTGATCGGGATGATGCGGCGATGAGCGGATGGAATCGGGTGGCGACCGTGCCGATGCAGCGGACCCTGTTCGAATCGATCGCCTTCTCGCAGCGGCGGCTGGCCGAGACCCAGCAGCAGCTGGCGACGGGCAAGAAGGCGCCCGATTTCGCCTCGCTCGGGATCGAGACGATGCGCAACCTGTCGGCGCGGACGCTACTCGCGCGGCAGGAAGCCCATGCCGCGGTGGGGGCGCGGGTCGGCACCACGCTGGCGCTGGTCGACACCCAGATCGGCGGGATCGAGGAGGCGATGAACGACCTCCGCACCAAGCTCCTCGAAGCCTCGGCGACCGGCCGTGCCGAGGGGCTTCAGGAACTGGCGGAAGAGACGTTCCAGCGTTTCCGCACCGCGCTCAACAGCGACGAGGGCGGGACCTTCCTGTTCGCCGGGTCGCGCACCGACACCGCGCCCTTCGTCCCCGCCAGCCTTGCGGCGAGCGCCGGCGTTCCGACCGCCAATGCCTTCGCCAACGACAATGTCGAGGCCAGCGCCCGCGTCGCCGAGGGCTATGACATCGCCTACGGCACGACTGCGAGCGCGCTTGGTGCGGGACTGTACGATGCGTTCCGGACACTCGCCGGGATCGGCCCGATCCCCGATGCCCCGACACCCGCGCAGCTTGCCGCTTTGGGCCAGGCGGTGGGCCAGATCAACGATGGCATGAAGAGCCTTCGCGCCGTCCGGGCCGAGGTCGGGCGGCGCCAGGCGCAGGTCGAGAGCATGACCGACCGCGCGGCCGACCGGGCACTGATCATGGAACGGCTGGTCGCGCGCAACGAGGATGCCGACATGGCCGAGGTGGCGAGCACGCTCACCCAGCAGCAGACGACGCTCCAGGCGAGCTACACCGTCTTCAGCCGGCTTTCGAACCTCAGCCTGGTGAACTTCCTGCGCTAGGCGCGGAACCGTCGTTTGGGAGACCGCGGCGCTCGGCCCGCGAGAAATGGTGCCCAGGAGAGGACTCGAACCTCCACGCCCTTGCGAGCGCCAGCACCTGAAGCTGGTGCGTCTACCAATTCCGCCACCTGGGCACAGGAGCTGTTCGCGAGCAGTTTCTCGCTGGTAGGCGGACGCCCCTAGGGGGCCTCGGGCCACGCTGTCAACTCTGCTCGCACTGCCTTGTCGCTCCCGCCCTCCGGCGCTAGGGCCCCATGCATGAACGGCTCCCCCTGGCAGCATCGCATCATCACGGTTTTCGGCGGCGGCGGCTTCATCGGCCGGTACGTCTGCGAGGCCCTGTTCAAGACCGGCGTCCGGGTCCGGGTCGCGCAGCGCACCCCCCGCAACGCCTTCTTCCTTCAGCCGCTGGCGGCGGTCGGGCAGCTCGACCTCGTCCGCGCCGACTTCACCCGTCCGGACAGTCTCGCGGCCGCGGTCGAGGGCGCGTGGGGAGTGATCAATCTCGTCGGTGCCTTCGACGGCCGGCTTGCCGCGATCCATGGCGAGGCGCCGGGCCGGATCGCCGAACTGGCCGCCTCAAACGGCGTTGAGAGCCTGGTCCACGTCTCGGCCATCGGCGTCTCGGCCGACAGCGGCTCGGCCTATGCCCGGACCAAGGCGGCGGGCGAGCAGGCGGTCCGCGCCGCTTATCCCCGGGCGACCATCATCCGCCCGAGCGTGGTGTTCGGCCAGGAAGACCAATTCACCAACCGCTTCGCCGG
The DNA here is from genome assembly GCF_000711715.1 of Sphingomonas astaxanthinifaciens DSM 22298. Taxonomy (NCBI): domain Bacteria; kingdom Pseudomonadati; phylum Pseudomonadota; class Alphaproteobacteria; order Sphingomonadales; family Sphingomonadaceae; genus Sphingomonas; species Sphingomonas astaxanthinifaciens. Next base: position 1,410,672 of record NZ_JONN01000001.1, on the reverse strand, counting down.
CATGAGCCGCCTGCCGGTCCTTCCGGTGCTGGGGGCCAGGACCAAGTTCCAGCCGATCTTCGTCCGCGACCTCGGCCAAGCGGTCGCCAAGGCGGCGCAGGATCCGGGCCGGTTCGGCGGCGAGACATTCGAGCTTGGTGGGCCCGATGTCATGACCATGCACGAACTCAACCGTGCGATCGCGACCGCCGCCGGCCGCTCGCCCGAGATCATCGACCTGCCCGATTTCGTCGGCGACGCGATGAGCAGGCTCGGGTTCCTGCCCGGCGCGCCGCTCAGCCGTGACCAGTGGATCATGCTCCAGCGCGACAATGTCGCGACCGGCCCCGGGCTCGAGGCCTTCGGCATCCAGCCGACCCCGCTCGCCGCCGTCGCGCCCGAATGGCTCGACCGCTTCCACGAGGGCGGGCGCTTCGCCAGCCGTCGGACCCAGGTGAGCGCGGACTAGACGATGCCGATCCTCTGGCTGGTGGTGATCCTCGGCATCGTCGAGGGGCTGACCGAATATCTTCCCGTCTCCTCGACCGGCCACCTGATCCTCGCGACCGAGCTGATGGGCTTCGACGCCGACCGCTGGGCCTTGTTCAACATCGCCATCCAGCCCGGCGCGATCCTCGCCATCGTGGTGCTCTACTGGCGGACCTTCTGGACCGTCGCCCGCGGCCTGCTCGGCTGGGAGAAGGGGGCGGTCATCTTCACCCGCAACCTGCTCGTCGCCTTCACCCCCGCGGTGGTGGTGGGGCTCGCGCTCGACGACGTGATCGAATCTCTGCTCGGCAATGCCGCGGTAGTCGCCTGGGCGCTGATCATCGGCGGCATCGGCATCCTGCTGGTCGAGCGCTTCGCCAGGACCGAGCCCACGGGTGGAATCAGCGGGGTCAGCCTCAAGCAGTCGATCGCGGTCGGCCTCGTCCAGTGCCTGGCGATGGTCCCGGGCGTCAGCCGTTCGGGCGCGACCATCCTCGGCGCGATGAGCTTCGGGGTCGACCGGCGCACCGCCGCCGAATTCAGCTTCTTCCTCGCCGTGCCGACGCTCACCGGCGCGACCGTGCTCCAGCTCGCCAAGCACCACGACCAGCTGGGCACGGGCATGGTCCAGTGGATCGCACTTGGTGCGCTCGTCTCGTTCGTGGTCGCGGTGGTGGTGGTGAAGGCCTTCATCGCGATCGTCACCCGCTACGGCTTCGCGCCCTTCGCCTGGTACCGGATCGTGGCCGGGGCAGGGGCGCTGGCCTGGCTGGCGGTCCGCTAGCCTCGTTCAGGCAAGGCCAAGGATGAAGTGCTAACTAACTCGTTCGATTGATCGATTCGAGGATGTGAAAGCCATGCGACGCTTGCTTGCCCTGGCGCTGCTGAGCGCCATTGCCGTTCCCGCGGCGGCCCAGACCGGACGGCCCGCCGTTCCGCCGCCCCCGCCTGCGGCGCAGTCCGGGATCCCGCCCGAGATCCTCGACGACCGTACGCTCGACCAGGTCGGCAACATGGTCGGTGCGCTGACCAAGGCCTTCCTCGACCTGCCGGTCGGCGAGGTCGAAGCCGCGGTCGAGAACCGCCCGGCCACGCGCGAGGACCGCCGCAAGACCGTCCGCTCGGTCACCGGCACCAATGAGCGCGAGCTGTCGCAGGACATCGAGCAGAGCAAGGGCGCGATGAAGGCGGGCGGCCAGGCGATGGTTCGGGCGCTGCCGGTCATTCGCGACGCGCTGAACCGCGCCGGCGACGAGATCGAACGCGCCACCGCCAATCTTCCCCAGCCGGGCTATCCGCGCCGCTGACCATTCTCCTGCCGGGGCAGGAGCGCAAAAGAAAAGGCCGCCCCGGTCGTCCCGGAGCGGCCCCTTTCTCATGTTGGGCTGTCGCCTCAGGCGGCGAGCTGATCGTCCTCGTCGTCACCCATGACCGGACCCGAGTCCTGGCCCTTGGCGCTGACGTCGCGGTCGACGAACTCGATGATCGCGATCGGGGCGGCGTCCGACTGACGGATGCCGGCCTTGATGACGCGGGTGTAGCCGCCGTTGCGGCCCGCGTAACGCTCGGCCAGGACGTCGAACAGCTTCACCAGCTGGGCGTCGTCGAGGAGGCGCGCATGGGCGAGACGGCGGTTCGACAGGCCGCCCTTCTTGGCGAGGGTCACCAGCTTCTCGACATAGGGGCGAAGCTCCTTCGCCTTGGCGAGGGTGGTGGTGATCTGCTCGTGCTTGATGAGGGCCGCCGCCATGTTGCGGAACAGGGCCGCGCGATGGGCCGAGGTACGCTGCAGCTTACGGCCGCCGACGCGATGACGCATGATATTCTTCCTTCTCGTTCGTCAGGACCCCGTATGAGGTAGGTCCAGCCAGGCGGTGATTGAGGGCACCGCCCTGACCCTGTCGGCCCCGGCCGAAGCCGGGGCCAGAGGCTTAGCCGAGCATTTCCTGCTCGAGCTTCTTGGCCATCTCTTCGATGTTCTCGGGCGGCCAGCCCGGGATGTCCATGCCGAGGCGCAGGCCCATCGAGGCAAGGACTTCCTTGATCTCGTTCAGCGACTTGCGGCCGAAGTTCGGCGTGCGGAGCATCTCGGCCTCGGTCTTCTGGACGAGGTCACCGATGTAGATGATGTTGTCGTTCTTCAGGCAGTTGGCCGAACGGACCGACAGCTCGAGCTCGTCCACCTTCTTGAGGAGGTAGCGGTTGAGCTGGTTGGTGTCGGTGGTCTCGGGCACCGCGCCGCCGCCCATCGGGGCCGACGGGATCGCCTGGCCGATCATCGGCGAGGCCGCGCGGTAGCTCTGGTCGTCGAAGCCGACGAACAGCGCCAGCTGGTCCTGGAGGATGCGCGCGGCATAGCCGACGGCTTCCTCGGGGCTGACGGTGCCATCGGTCTCGATGGTGAGCGTCAGCTTGTCGTAGTCCAGTTCCTGGCCGACGCGGGTGTTCTCGACCTTGTAGGCGACCTGGCGGACCGGGCTGTACAGCGCGTCGATCGGGATCAGCCCGATCGGCGCGTCGATCGGGCGGTTCGCGGCGGCCGCGACATAGCCCTTACCGATGTCGGCGGTCAGCTCCATGTTGAGCGTCGCACCCTGGTCGAGGTGGCAGATGACCAGCTCGGGGTTGGTGATCTCGATGTCGCCCGAGGTCTGGATCTGGCCGGCGGTGACTTCGCCCGGGCCGGTCGCGGTGAGGTGGAGGCGCTTGGGACCCTCGCCCTCGAACTTCAGCGCGATCTGCTTCACGTTGAGGACGATGTCGGTAACGTCCTCGCGGACCCCGGCGAGGCTCGAGAACTCGTGCAGCACGCCTTCGATCTTGATCGAGGTGATCGCGGCGCCCTGGAGGCTGGAGAGCAGCACGCGACGCAGCGAGTTGCCGAGCGTCATGCCGAAGCCGCGCTCGAGCGGCTCGGCGACGAACACGGCCTTGCGGCGGGCATCGCCGGCGGCCTTGCGCTCGAGCGCGTTGGGCTTCTTCAGTTCCTGCCAGTTCTTTGCGTTGACGGCCATTTTGCTTCCTTGGCAGAGCGGGGACCGCGTCCGGTCCCCTGGAGGTTCAGTTCAGTGCGGTGAGCTTCGGCCCGCGTCAGACGCGGCGGCGCTTGCTCGGACGGACACCGTTGTGCGGGATCGGGGTCACGTCGCGGATCGAGGTGATCTGGAAGCCGACGGCCTGGAGGGCACGAAGCGCGCTCTCGCGGCCCGAACCCGGGCCCTTGACCTCGACCTCGAGGGTGCGGACGCCATGGTCGGCAGCCTTGCGGCCCGCGTCCTCGGCCGCGACCTGCGCGGCATAGGGGGTCGACTTGCGGCTGCCCTTGAAGCCCATCATGCCGGCGCTCGACCAGGCAATCGCATTGCCCTGCGCGTCGGTGATGGTGATCATGGTGTTGTTGAAGCTCGCGTTGACGTGAGCCACGCCAGCCGAGATGTTCTTGCGCTCGCGGCGCCGAAGGCGCTGGGGTTCGCGTGCCATATCCTACTATCCTTATCCGTTCGTCCCGAGCGCGAAGCTCGAAGGACGTGAAGCTGCGACGAGAAAGAAGCTTACTTCTTCTTGCCGGCGATCGGCTTGGCCTTGCCCTTGCGGGTGCGCGCATTGGTGTGCGTGCGCTGGCCGCGGACCGGCAGGCCCTTGCGGTGGCGCAGGCCACGGTAGCAGGCCAGGTCCATCAGCCGCTTGATGTTCATCGCGGTCTCGCGGCGGAGGTCACCCTCGACCGTGTGATCGGCGTCGATGGTCTCACGGATCGACAGGACTTCCTGGTCCGTCAGGTCCTGAACGCGGCGCTCGGGCGCGATGTTCAGCTTGGCGGCGATTTCCTTGGCCTTGGTGCGACCAATGCCGTGGATGTAGGTAAGCGCGATCTCGACGCGCTTGTTGGTGGGGATGTTGACCCCGGCAATACGAGCCATGTGGTGTCGTTTTCCTTCGAGTTAGCTCCACAGGCCGGCACGACGCCGACCCATCTCTTCGCTGACACCCGCATTCCGGATCCTGACTAACGCCAAAACGGCGGACGCAACGAGAGCGCCGCCGGGACCGGAGGAACGGGATGCGGGCCAGATATGTCCGGGAGGGCGGAGAGTCAACGGGGGTGGGGCATCGATCCGCACCGGACGACGGGGGAACTAGCGGTTCGCCCCACTCTCTTCTACAGCCCCGGGCGACATGAAGCGCCTCTCCCTGCGCGACGGCATTCCGGACTCCTTCCGGGACTCGGTCGTCGCCCTTGGCAATTTCGACGGCTTCCACCTCGGCCACCAGGCCGTGGTCGGGCGCGCGGTCGCGCGGGCGGCGCATGGGGGGCGGCCCGCGCTGGTTGCGACCTTCGATCCCCATCCGGTGCGCTTCTTCAAGCCCGACGCCGCGCCATTCCGGCTGACCAGCCTCGACCAGCGGGCCGAGCTGTTCGCCGCCGCCGGCGCCGACGCCTGCCTCGTGTTCGACTTCGACGCCGCGCTCGCCGCCACCAGCGCCGAGGATTTCGTGGCCATGCTCCGCGAGCAGGTGGGCGCGGCCGCGGTGGTGACCGGCGAGGACTTCACCTTCGGCGCCCGCCGCGGCGGCAATGCCGCGGTGCTGCGCGCGGTGGGGGCGGCGCACGGCCTTGCCGCCGAGGCGGTGGGCCCCGTCGCGGACGGCGACGAGGCGGTGAGCTCGAGCCGCATCCGCCGCGCGCTGGCCCAAGGCGACACCGCCACTGCGACCCGGCTCCTGACCCGCCCCTTCGCCATCCGCGGCACCGTCCAGCACGGCGACAAGCGCGGCCGCGAACTCGGCTACCCGACCGCCAACATGGTCCTCGCCGATTACCAGCGCCCGGCCTATGGCATCTACGCCGTGACGGTCCGGCTGCCCGACGGGCGCGAGCAGGCCGGGGTCGCCAATGTCGGGGTCCGCCCGACCTTTGAGCCACCGGTCGAACTGCTCGAAACCTATCTGTTCGACTGGTCGGGCGACCTCTACGGCCAGGAGATCGAGGTCGCGCTGCGCCACTTCCTCCGGCCCGAGCGCCGCTTCGAGGACATGGACTCGCTGGCCGAGCAGATGCGGCGCGACGAAGCCGAGGCGCGGGCGCTCCTCCAGCCCTGATAACAAAGGCCGTTCGTGCTGGGCGAAGTCGAAGCACGACTGCGCCGGCGCCCTTCGACGTCGCTCAGGGCGAACGACTGGTTGTTTGCGAAACGGCCATAGGCCGCTAGAGCCCCCGCCAAATGGCCGACGAGACTCTCCCCGAAAAGCGCGACTGGCGCGACACCGTCTTCCTGCCGAAGACCGCCTTCCCGATGAAGGCCGGCCTGCCGCAGAAGGAACCGGCGATCCTCGCCAAGTGGCAGGCCGATGACCTTTATGCCAAGCTGCGCGAGGCCCGCGCCGGCCGGAGCAAGTTCATCTTTCACGACGGCCCGCCCTACGCCAACGGCGACATTCACATCGGCCACGTCCTCAACAAGACGCTGAAGGATCTCGCGGTCCGCACCCAGTCCTTGCTCGGCAAGGACGCGCCGTTCGTGCCGGGCTGGGACTGCCACGGCCTCCCGATCGAGTGGAAGGTCGAGGAGCAGTATCGCAAGAAGAAGCGCAACAAGGACGAGGTCCCCCCGGCCGAGTTCCGCGCCGAATGCCGCGCCTACGCCCAGCATTGGGTCGACGTGCAGAGCGGCCAGTTCCAGCGTCTCGGCATCCTCGCCGACTGGAAGAAGCCCTATCTCACGATGAGCTTCGAGGCCGAGGCGACCATCGTCTCCGAGCTGACCAAGTTCGCGGAAAGCGGCCAGCTCTACCGCGGCGCCAAACCGGTGATGTGGAGCCCGGTCGAAAAGACCGCGCTGGCCGAAGCCGAAATCGAATATGAGGACGTCGTCTCGACCCAGATCGACGTGGCGTTCGAAATCGTCGAGAGCCCGATCCCGGAGCTGGTCGGTGCCCATGCGGTGGTGTGGACGACCACGCCGTGGACGATCCCGGTCAATCAGGCGATCGCCTATGGTGATGGGGTCGACTACTCTTTGACGAGCCTCCGCGATCACGACGGAAGGACGCTCGGGCGTTATCTCGTCGCTACGGATCTTGTGAGCGCTTTCCAAGATCGCGTTGATCCGTCGCTGAGAGGTGCGGACGCGCCGGAGCTTAAGGGTGCTTGGAGCATCGACCGCTTCGTGCACGGCTCCGATCTCGCCGGCAGCATCGCCCGCCACCCGATGCACCATCTCGGCGGCTTCTTCGCCAAGCCGCGCCCGCTGATCCCGGCGCCGCACGTCACCACCGACGCCGGCACCGGCCTCGTCCACATGGCGCCCGATCATGGCGAGGAGGATTTCGAGGCGTGCAAGGCGGTCGGCATCGACCCCGTCTTCGCGGTCGAGGGCGATGGGCGTTATCGCGAGGACTGGCTGTGGCTGGGCGGGCAGGGCTCGGTCATCAACACCAAGTTCAACGGTCCCGAGGGTCCGATCCTCACCGATCTGCGCGAAGCCGGCGCGCTGCTGAGCGCGGGCGACTTCAAGCACAGCTACCCGCACTCGTGGCGCTCCAAGGCCCGCGTCATCTACCGCTGCACCCCGCAATGGTTCGTCGCGATGGACCGGCCGCTCGCTCACCTGCCGGCGCTGTCGAAGTCCGAACAGCGCTGGGAAGGCGAGGGTGGCAATGCCGCGATCGACGAGGAGGCCCATGCCGGCTCGCCGACGCTGCGCGAACTCGCGCTCCAGTCGATCGCCGACACCCGCTTCGTCCCCGACAAGGGCCGCAACCGGATCGGCTCGATGGTCGAGGGCCGCCCCGACTGGGTGCTCAGCCGCCAGCGCGCCTGGGGCGTGCCGATCACGCTCTTCGTGGATCGCAAGACCGGCAAGTATCTGGTCGACCCGGAGGTCAACGCCCGCATCGTCGCCGCCGTGCGCGAGAAGGGGGTGGATGCCTGGACGGCAGGGAATGCGGCGTTTCTCCTCAATGGCATACATGACGACGATGGCGACATCGTCGTGGCTGCTCGAAAGGTTAATGGAGATTGGCGCCATCCCGACGACTTCGAGCAGGTCACCGACATCCTCGACGTCTGGTTCGACAGCGGCTGCACCCATGTCTTCACGCTGGAGAGCGGCCACTGGCCCGAGCAGCGCTGGCCCGCCGACCTCTACCTTGAGGGCTCGGACCAGCATCGCGGCTGGTTCCAGTCCTCGCTGCTGGAAAGCTGCGGCACCCGCGGCCGGGCGCCCTACGACACGGTCCTGACCCACGGCTTCACCATGGATTCCAAGGGCATGAAAATGTCCAAGAGCCTGGGGAACACGGTCAATCCACTCGACCTCATGAAGGAGACCGGGGCCGACATCCTGCGCCTGTGGGTCGCATCCGTCGACTTCACCGAGGACCATCGCATCGGCAAGGAGATCCTCGCCGGCGTTTCCGACAGCTACCGCAAGATCCGCAATACCTTCCGTTATCTCCTCGGCGCGCTCGAGGGCTTCGAGGAAGCCGAACGGATCACCGACGTCAGTGAGATGCCCGAGCTCGAGCGCTACATGCTGGCGCTCCTCAGCAAGCTCGACGCCGACCTGCGCGAGGCGGTCGCTGCCTACGACTTCAACGGCTACGCCCGCGCGCTCGGCGACTTCTGCAACAACGACCTCAGCGCCTTCTACTTCGATATCCGCAAGGACTGCCTCTATTGCGAGGCCTATGGCAGCGTGAAGCGGCGCAGCTATCGCAGCGTCCTCGATGCCTTGTTCCACGCGCTCGTCCGCTGGTTCGCCCCGGTGCTGGTCTTCACCACTGAGGAAGTGTGGGCCACCCGCTATCCCGACGCCCAGAGCGTCCACCTGGAGGAATGGCCCGTCCTCCCCGACGCCGCGGACGCGCGGCTGCTCGAGATCTGGGCGACCTACCGGGCGCTTCGCGAGCAGGTCACCGCCGAGATCGAGCCGATGCGGCGCGACAAGGTGATCGGCTCGAGCCTCGAGGCGCGGGTCGCGATCGGGCTGCCCGACGATGCCGACCGGCCGATGCTCTCCTCGGACGAGCTTGCCGAATTGTTCATCGTCTCGGAAGTGATGATCGACACCGGCCGGGTCGAACATGGCCCTGCGGTCGTCGCCCACCGGGTCGACTACAAGAAATGCGGCCGCTGCTGGCGGCACCTGCCCGAAGTCGTGGAGGATGGCGATTTGTGTGACCGGTGCACCGAGGTGGTGGCATGAAGGGCAAGGCAGGCTTCGCGCTGGCGGGCGCGATCTTTCTCGTCGACCAGCTGATCAAGTGGTTCGTCGCCGGCCCGCTCGGCCTGACCGAGCTCGGGCAGAGCATCGACCTTTTGCCCTTCTTCGCGCTGACCCGCGTCCACAACATGGGCATTTCGCTTGGGCTCCTGACCGCCGGGAGCGACACCACGCGCTGGCTGCTCGTCGCCGGGACCAGCGTCATTGCGCTGGTGGTCGCCTGGTGGCTGACCCGCGAGGAGAAGAGCGGCGACCGGATCGCGCTCGGCATGGTGCTGGGCGGCGCGCTCGGCAACATCGTCGACCGCGCGCGGCTTGGCTATGTGTTCGACTTCCTGGACCTTCACATCGGCGACTTTCGCCCATTTCTGGTCTTCAATGTCGCCGACGCCAGCATTAGCATCGGCGTCGCGATCCTGATATTGCGGGCCTTCCTGGTTCGCGAACCGAACCCCACGGAGAAGCTTGACGATGCGTAAGTCCCTGACCTTCCTCACCCTGACCGCGGCGGCGCTGGCCACTTCCGGCTGCGGCGTCTTCGGCATCGGCGGTGGGGGCGGCGCCAAGCTCGACGAGTTCCGCGTGGCGCGCAACGCGCCGCTGGTGATCCCGCCCGACTACAGCCTGACCCCGCCCAAGCCGGGCACGGCCTCGCTGTCGGCCGAGGGCGCGCAGCAGCAGGCGGTCCAGACCCTGTTCGGCGGTCCCGCGCCGCGCCCGCAGAGCGAGAGCCAGCTGCTCGAGAAGGCCGGTGCCGACCGCACCGCGCTCGGCGCCCGCTCGGTCGCCGGAAGCCCGGACACCGCGGTGGTCGACAAGGGGCCGATGACCCAGACCATCCTCGCGGCGCCCGCCAGCGACGGCCAGGTCGCCTCGGTGCAGACCCCGTAGACGCGTGAACCAGGGGAGGGTGATACATGGCTGACGATACGATTTCCGCCCGCCTGGTCGAGGTCGAGGCGCTGCTCGAGCGTTCGCGCAAGCGCTTCGAGGAAGGTCAGAAGATGGCCGAGGAAGCGCATGCGCTGGTCGCCGACCTGCAGCAGCAGCTGATCGGGGCGCCGGTCAGCCTCGGCGCGCGCGACGATGCCGACGACGTCGCCTCGAAGCTGCTCGCCAGCCTCAAGGCGGCCGGCTCGGAGCTTCCGCCGACCCTGTGCGGCGGTCGCATGGCGGTCGACCAGGTTCAGCGCCTGATCCGCATCGACGGCCACCCGATCGCCATCACCGAGATGGAATATCGCGTGCTCGAGCTGCTCGCATTCGCGCGCAACAATGTCGTCACGCGGACGATGCTTCTGAAGCATCTCTACCGCCGCTCGGACGACCAGCCGCAGCCCAAGATCATCGACGTCTTCATCTCCAAGCTGCGCAAGAAGCTCAGGATGGCGAGCGGCGGAGCCGAGTTCATCGAGACCATTCCGCAGCGCGGCTGGATCCTCCGCGACCTCGAGACCGCGGCCGCCTGATCAATACCGGGGAGGGGTGAGGATTCACCCTTCCTCAACCATGCGCGCTTACTTCCGAGTCGCATGATCCACTTCCAGCCCGAGCAGCCGGCCGAAACGGCGCCTTATGCCGAGGCGGTCGCCCGCCTGCGCAGCGTTCGCCAGGCGCTCGCTCTGGTCGAGATGTTCGAGGGCCGGCCTCGCCGTGATCCCGCGACTATCGCTTTCGAGGAGTTGCTTCCGCTCGCACCGGCACCGGTCCAGCGCTGCGTCGACGGCCGCTCGATCCGCGCCGCCGGGGCCGCCGCGGCGGGGATCGAGGCGCTGCTCGGGGCGGAAAGCGCGGGCGAGACCCCGAATCCGGCCGCGCTGGACGTGCTCGGCGAAAGCCTTCGCCGCGACCTTGCCGGGATCGAAGCCCTCTTCGCGGGCCGCGCCTAACCCTGTTCCTTGGGCGTCTGCGGGTCCGACCCCCATTCGCTCCAGCTGCCGTCATAGAGCCGCGTGTCGCGGTTGCCGATCAGCCGCGCGGCGAAGATCAGGCTGTTGGCGGTGACCCCCGATCCGCAGGTCGCGACGAACGGCCGCTCGGGATCGATTCCCGCCGCTGCGAAGGCCCGCCGAAGCTCGGCCACGGGCCGGAAGCGGCCATCCTCGCCATAGAGCGCGCTGAAGGGGAGATTCCTGGCACCCGGGATGTGGCCTGGCTCGACCCCGGGCCTCGGCTCGGGCTCGGACCCGGCGAAGCGGCCGGGGCCGCGCGCGTCGGCGACCGGCACTCCGACCCCTTGCAGCAGGTCGCGCTTGGTCACCACCTCGCCCGGCTGCGCGGTAGCCGCGAAGCGGGCCGGGCGCCCGGGCGGCGGAGCGTCGGTCACCGGCTGGCCCGCCGCCAGCCAGGCGGCCAAGCCGCCGTCAAGGATCGCCACCTGCCGCGCGCCATAATGGCGGAGCATGAACCAGGCCCGCGCCGAGGTCCGGAGCGCGCTGTCGTCGTAGACGACGATCCGGTCGTCGCGCCCGACTCCCAGCGCCTCCATCCCCGCGCCAAAGGCTTCGGCGCTCGGCAGCATGTGGCTCGTCGCGGCGTCATGATCGGCCAGCATGTCGATGTCGAAGAAGCGCGCACCCGGAATGTGGCGCGCCTCATATTCCTGGCGGGGATCACGATTGGCGGCGGGGAGGTGCCAGCTCGCATCGAGGACGACGAGGTCGGCCGCCCGAAGGTTCGCCGCCAGCCATTCGACCGAGACCAGATCGTCCATCACCCTCTCCCGCGATATCCCGCCACGCCCTGGTCGGGCACCCACAGACCTTCGGGCGGCGCGCTCGACTGCCAGAAGACGTCGATCGGGATTCCGCCACGCGGATACCAGTAGCCGCCGATGCGCAGCCACCGGGGCTTCATCTCTTGCGTCAGGCGCTGGCCGATCCCGACCGTCACGTCCTCGTGGAAGCCGCAATGGTTGCGGAACGAGCCGAGGAACAGCTTGAGGCTCTTGGACTCGACGATCGTCTCGCCCGGCGCATAATCGAGCACGAGATGCGCGAAGTCGGGCTGGCCGGTCACCGGGCAGAGCGAGGTGAACTCGGGCGCGGCGAAGCGGACGAGATAGAGCGAGCCGACACGCGGATTGGGCACATAGTCGAGCGTCGCCTCGTCCGGCGACGCGGGCAGCGTGCTGTTCTGCCCGAGGAACCTGGGATTGAGGCTCATCGGTAGGTCGCCTCACTCGGTTCGAGCGGCTCATCCTGCACCGGTGCCCCCTTCGCCGCGCCGCGGGTCCAGGCATAGAGGCCGAGCACCAGCGCGGTGAACAGGAGGATGCCGAGCGGCACCGCCCAGGGGAAATCCTCGACCAGTGCCAGCACTTCGCCGGCATTCTCGCTGCCGGCGCGCTCGGCCCCGGCGACGATCGCCGCATAGGCGACGCCCATCAGGCTTTCGCCGACGATCAGGCCGGTCGCCATCAGCGTCCCGATCCGCTCGGCAAAGCCGGAGTTCGACTGCTTCTCGGCCCAGCGATTGTAGAGCCAGCCGAGTAGTGCGCCGATCGGGATCAGCAGGGTCAGGTCCATCGGCAGGTAGATGCCCATCCCGACCGCCAGCGCGGGTAGGCTGTACTTGCTCGTCGTCCCGCGCAGCACTTCGTCGACGATGATCACCGCGACGCCGATGCCCGCGCCGATTCCGATCAGGTTCCAGTCGAGGCTTCCGCCGAGCACACCCTGCGCGATCGCCGAGATGAGCGCGGCCTGCGGGGCAGCGAGCGCATTCGGCCCGGCCCCGGGCGCGCCCTGGAAGCCGAAGGCACTGTTGAGGAGCTCGAGGATCGGCGGGATGACCAGCGCGCCAAAGATGTTTCCAAGCACCAGTGCGACCTGCTGCTTCCACGGCGTCGCACCGACCAGCTGGCCGGTCTTGAGGTCCTGGAGATTATCGTTGGAGATGGTCGCGACGCCGAAGATGATCGCGGTCACGAACAGGGCGAAGGCGACCAGCGCCTTGGTGTCCGCCCCGTCGCCAGCACCCTGCCCGAACAAGGCTGCGAGGATCAGCGCGATGCCGAGGACCGAGAGGATGCCGACGCCCGAGATCGGGCTGTTCGAGGCGCCGATCAGCCCCGCCATGTAGCCGCAGACCGAGGCGATCACGATCCCGGCGCCCAGGATGTAAAGGATCGACAGGGTGAGCGTGATCCCTTCCGCCGAGGCGATCGGCCCCGACTGGGCGAAGGCCGCAAGCAGCAGCGCGATCGGAATCATCGCCACGACGATCGTCCCGCCGACGATGGTGATCGGAAGGTCGCGCTCGGTCAGTGCCAGCGTCTCGCCGCCGTGGCGGGCGCGATTGGCGGCAAGTGCCTCGCGGATGCCCTTCAGAATCGGGCCGATGATCTTGAGCAAGGTCCAGATCGCGGCGACCCCGATGGTGCCGGCACCGATGAAGCGGACCTGCTGGCGGAAGGTGGTCGAGACGATCTCGTCGATCGCGCCGCCGCCCGCGACCTGGTCGGCGGTCAGCCACGGCAGCAGCCCGACCTTGGCGATCAGCAGCCCGACGATCATCGCGATGCCGACGCCCAAGCCGACGAGGTGGCCGACGCCGATCAGCGCCATCGACAGGCTGGCCGAGGCGCTGGTCGCGCCGGCGCCCAGCCGGAAGCTCTTCTCCGCCGCCTCGGCGACCACGCGCGTCTTGGCGAACATGAAATAGAAGGCCGAGACGACCGACGAGATGATGATGGCGTTGAGCCCGCGGCGGTTCTCCTCGGCCCCGCCGACGCCCGCGCCGACTTTGAGCACCTCGGCCGCGGCGACGCCCTCGGGGTAGGGAAGGTCGCTCCCCGTCACCAGCGCGCGCCGGAGCGGCACTGAATACATGACGCCGAGGATGCCGCCGATGCCGATCACGGCGACGCTCAGCCAGTAGGGGAACCCGGTCCACCAGCCGACCATGATCAGGCCGGGCAGGACGAAGATGATCGCGCTCAGCGTTCCCGCCGAGGAGGCGATCGTCTGGACGATGTTGTTTTCCTGGATGGTCGCGTCGCGGACCAGCTTCAGCACCGCCATCGAGATGACCGCGGCCGGAATCGAGGTCGCGAAGGTGATCCCGATCTTGAGGCCGAGATAGACGTTGGCGGCGGTGAACAGGATCGTCAGCAGCGCGCCGAGGATGATCCCGCGGAGGGTGAGTTCCTTCATGACCGCTTACTCCCAGCCGCTGGCGAGGAAGCGGGTGGCGAAGGCGCAGTGAAGCGCAACCCCGCGGGTCAGCCACTCCTCGTGCACCGTCATCTTCGCATGGTGGAGGCCGGGCCGGGTCTCGGGCGTCGCCTCCTCGGGCGGGGCGACGCCGATGAAGGCCATGCAGCCCGGCACGCGCTGGAGAACGTAGGCGAAATCCTCGCCGCCCATGATCGGGCTCGGCATCTCGACGAAGGCGTCCGCGCCGAACAGGTCGCGGCTGATATCGGCCGCGAGCGCGACCGCGCGCGGGTCGTTCTTGCAGGCGGGGTAGCCCTGGTCGATCCGGATCTCGGCGGTGCAGTCGGCCGAGCGGGCGACGTCGGTCACTATTCTCTCGAACGCGGCCTTGCCCTCGGCGCGGACCTTGTCGGACAGCGTCCTGAGCGTGCCCTTCAGCTCCACCGTTTCCGGGATGACGTTGTAGGCGCTGCCCGCATGGATCTGGGTGATGGTCAGGATCGCCGGATCGAAGAAGGCGATTCGCCGCGCGATATGCGTCTGGAGCGCGGTCACCGCCTGGCAAGCGACGGGGATGGGATCGATCGCGTCATAGGGCATGGCGGCATGACCGCCGCGGCCGCGGATGGTGGCGTTGAGCGCGTCGGTCGAAGCGAGCAAGGCGCCCGCCCGGCTGGTGACCTGCCCGCCCGGCATGGTCGGCCAGATGTGCAGCGCGAAGGCGGCGTCGGGCACGGGATCATCCAGCAGCCCGTCCTCGATCATGAAGCGGGCGCCGTGATGCCCTTCCTCGCCCGGCTGGAACATGAAGACGATCGTGCCCTCGAGGCTGGCCTGGCTCGCGCACAGGATCCGCGCCGCCGCCGACAGCATCGCCGAATGGGTGTCGTGGCCGCAGGCGTGCATCTTGCCGTCGGTCGCCGAGGCGAAGTCGAGCCCGGTCTCCTCGTGGATCGGAAGCGCGTCCATGTCGCCGCGCAGCAGCACGGTCCGGCCCGGGCGGGCGCCGCGCAGGATCGCGACGAAGCCGCTGGTGCTCTTGCTGTCGCGGATCTCGAGCGGAAGGCCTTCGAGCGAGGCCTTCAACTTGGCGCTGGTGCGGGTGCAGTGCAGCCCCAGCTCGGGATCGGCATGGATCGCGCGGCGAAGCGCGATCATCGCGTCGAATTCGGCCTCGGCGGCCGCGGTGAAGTCGGTGTTGACGAGGGTCATGGGCAAGCGATTGCGCCGGTTCCGCTATGGACGCAAGTCGCGCCTTGCGCTTGTCCATGCGGCTGCTAGCCTTTCGCGCCTCTTCCCTCCCCATATCAGGGACTTCCATGCGCAAGAGCCTCCTGCTGATGACCCTTCCGATCGTCTCCGCCTGTTCGACCACACCGCCCCCCGAGGCCGCCATGACCCCGCCGCCCGCCACCGCCGAAGCGACGACCCCGGCCGAGCCCGCGCTCGTCTATCCCGCGACCCGCCGCGAGGATGTGGTCGAGACCCAGTTCGGGACCCCGGTCGCCGATCCCTATCGCTGGCTCGAGAATGACGTCCGCAAGGATCCGGCGGTCGCCGCCTGGGTCGCCGAGGAGAACAAGGTCACCAACGGTTTCCTTTCGACCCTGCCGGGCCGCGACATCCTGAAGAAGCGCATGACCGAGCTCTACAATTACGAGCGGGTCGGGACCCCGGTGAAGAAGGGCAACCGCTACTTCTATCAGCGCAACAGCGGCCTCCAGAACCAGTCGCCGCTCTACGTCCGCGACAGTTTGAACGGCCCTGAGCGACTGCTGATCGACCCCAACACGTTCAGCACCGATGGCGCTACCGCGCTCGCCGAATGGGTGCCGAGCGAGGACGGCAAATATCTCCTCTACGCGATCCAGGACGGCGGCTCGGACTGGCGGACGCTGAAGGTCCTCGACGTCGCCAGCGGCAAGGTCATCGGCGACGAGATCAAGTGGGTGAAGTTCTCCGGGCTCTCATGGGCCAAGGACAGCAAGGGCTTCGTCTATTCGCGCTATCCCGAAAGCGCGGCGGGCGCGGACTTCGTGTCGCTCAACAAGAACCAGATGGTCTATTTCCACCGCGTCGGCACCGCGCAGGCCGCCGACCGGCTGCTCTATGCGACGCCCGACCGGCCCGACCTCAACCATGGCGCGGTGATCAGCGACGACGGTTCGACCCTCGTCGTCACCTCGTCGAGCGGCACCGACGAGCGCTACGAAGTCACGCTGCTCGACTGGCAGAAGAAGGGGGCCAAGCCGCGCACCCTCATCCCCGGCTTCACCCACGATTACAGCTACATCGGCAATCGCGGCTCGACCTATTATTTCCAGACCAATGACGGCGCCCCGCGCCTCAAGGTCGTGGCGATCGACGTCAACGCCGCCCGTCCGAACAAGAAGGTGATCGTGGACGAACAGCCCGAGACGCTGAGCGGGTCGAGCCTGGTCGGCGGCAAGCTCATCCTCTCCTATCTGAAGGATGCTTCGACCGAGGTCCGGGTCCACAGCCTGGCCGGCGCGAAGGAGCGCGTGATCGAGCTTCCGGGGCTTGGAACCGCGGGCGGCTTCTCGGGCGACCTCGACGACCCCGAGACCTTCTACGCCTTCACCAGCTTCAACCGGCCGACCACCATCTACCGCTACGACGTCCGCTCGAACGCGAGCACGGCCTGGTTCAGCCCCAAGCTGCTGTTCAATCCCGACGACTTCACCGTCGAGCAGCGATTCTACGCCTCGAAGGACGGGACGCGGGTGCCGATGTTCATCGTCCGCAAGAAGGGCGTGACCGGCCCGGCGCCGACGTTGCTCTACGGTTATGGCGGGTTCAACATCTCGCTGACGCCGAGCTTCTCGGCGACCCGGCTCGCCTGGCTCGAGCAGGGCGGGGCCTGGGTCCAGGCCAACATCCGTGGCGGCGGCGAATATGGCAAGGCCTGGCACGACGCCGGTCGTCTCCAGAACAAGCAGAACGTGTTCGACGACTTCATCGCGGCCGGCGAGGCGCTGATCGCGACTGGGGTCACGCCCAAGGGCGGGCTTGCGGTGCAGGGCGGGTCGAACGGCGGCCTGCTGATCGGCGCGGTCGTCAACCAGCGGCCCGACCTCTTCGCCGCGGCCAACCCGGCGGTCGGCGTCATGGACATGCTGCGCTTCGACCGCTTCACCGCCGGGCGCTACTGGGTCGACGATTATGGCTATCCCAACAAGGAGGCCGATTTCCGGACCCTGCTGAGCTACTCGCCCTATCACAACATCAAGGCGGGGGTGCGCTATCCGGCGGTGCTGGTGACGACCGCCGACACCGACGACCGCGTCGTGCCGGGGCATAGCTTCAAATATATCGCCGCGCTCCAGCACGCCGATCCCAACGGCCAGCCGCATCTCATCCGGATCGAGACCCGCGCGGGCCACGGTTCGGGCAAGCCGACCGACAAGATCATCGAGGAGGCGAGCGACGTCTCGGCCTTTATGGCCAAGTATACCGGGCTCGAGATCAAGTAGGCGAACCGGCCGGCGAGGGCAGGGGAGACCCTCGCCGGCCAGAACCTGTTAGCCGATGACCACCCGGTCGCCGACCTTGGTGATCCCGAACAGCTTGGCGGCAAAAGCCGACGGGAGCCGGACGCAGCCATGGCTGGCGGGACGGCCCGGGATGTGGCCGGCGTGAAGCGCGATCCCGTAATTGTCGATCCGCTGCATGAAGGGCATCGGCGCATTGTCGTACTTGCGGCTGCGATGCATCGTCTTCTTCTCGAGGATCGGGAAGATGCCCGGGGGCGTGTCCTTGCCGGGCTTGCCCGACGAAATGGTCGAGACGCCCATCAGTTCGCCCGCGCGATAGACATAGGCGCGCTGCTCTTCGAGGCTGACCCGGACTTCGACCGGACCGCTGCTCGGGCCGGCGCTGTTCCACCAGTAACCGCCGGGCTTGAGGTCGCGGTCGCCCAGCACGGGGGCAGCCTCGTCACGCGCCGCGGCGACCGCCGAGGCGGCAGCCATGATCGCGGTGCTACTTTCGTCCGGGGCGAGGTCGGCGGCGACGCACGGGGTCGCCACCGCCACGGCGATGGCCGCCGCAAGCGTAGCAAAAGTCTTCATTTTTCGTGTCTCCGTTTGAATGCAAAACGTGCATCCAAGCGGTGAGGTTCCAAACCGCGAATCGCTTTTGCACCATTGTCAAGCGATTTAGTTTGAGGTCCGAAAGAAAATTGTGGACGATCACAAGGGTCGATCGTTGCGGCGGCGGCCCGAAAGCTGAACGCCAGCAATCAACATCATTCAGACATGATGCATCGCGAATCGAAGATGAGCGTTAGCACGAGCGGGAGGGCCCGCTTCGAGTGAACTCAAGGAGACGTGGCCATGAAGGCTGTTTCGAAGATCCTCGCCGGTGCTGCCGCGGTTGCGGCAGTGTCGGTCGGTGCAGCGGCTCCGGCCGCGGCTCAATATTATCCTGGTGGTGGTTATGGCGGTGGCCTCGGTGACGTGATCACCGGTGCCATCCTCAACAACATCCTCCGCGGCCAGAATCCGTATGGCTACAACAGCTATTACGGGCGCAACGATTACAACCTCGAGCGCGCCGCGGTCGACCAGTGTGCCCGTGCGGCCGAGCAGCGCCTGAATGGTGGCGGCTATGGCTATAATAATGGCTATGGCGGCTACGGTGGCTACAACAACGGCTACGGCGGCTATGGCTACAACCAGGCCGGCGCGATCCGCGTGGTCCAGATCGACCGCGTCCAGCGCACCCGCAATGGCAACATGCGTGTCTACGGCCAGGCCGGCAGCACCGCCTACCGCGGCAATTACGGCTACGGCTACAACAACGGCTACAACCAGCCCTACGGTGGTTACGGCCAGGCGGGCGCTCCGCAGTATCAGTTCAACTGCAAGTACGATCGCAGCGGACGGATCTCGGACCTCGACATCAACCGCAACCGTTACGCCTACGGCTACTAAGCTGGCAGGCTGAGTGGACAGGAGGGCGCCGCGGCCATAGGGCTGCGGCGCCCTTTCCTTTGCCTGCGGAGCCTCGAGAGCCTTGACCGTCCAGCCCGCCGAATCCCTCCTCATCGTCGACTTCGGCAGCCAGGTGACCCAGCTCATCGCGCGCCGCATCCGCGAAGCCGGCGTCTATTGCGAGATCGCTCCGTTCAACGCCGCCGAGGAGGCGTTCCACCGCCTTTCGCCCAAGGGGATCATCTTCTCGGGCGGCCCGTCGTCGGTGACCTGGGAAGACAGCCCGCGCGCGCCGCAGCTGCTGTTCGATTCGGGCCTTCCCCTGCTTGCCATCTGCTACGGCCAGCAGACGCTCCACCAGCAGCTTGGCGGCAAGGTCGTCACGTCCGACCAGAAGGAATTCGGCCGGGCCTTCATCGAGGTCGTCGCGCCCTCCGCCTTGTTCGACGGCCTCTGGCAGGTCGGCGAGAACCATCAGGTCTGGATGAGCCACGGCGACCGGGTTGAAAGCCTCGCCCCCGGCTTCTCGGTGGTCGCCCGCTCCGAAGGCGCGCCCTACGCCATCGCCACCAACGAAGCGGCGAAGCGCTACAGTCTGATGTTCCACCCCGAGGTCGTCCACACCCCCGACGGCGGCAAGCTCCTCGCCAATTTCGCGCGCCACATCTGCGGCTGCTCGGGCGAGTGGAGCATGGCCGCCTATCGCGAGCAGAAGATCGCCGACATCCGCGCGCAGGTCGGTTCGGGCCGGGTCATCTGCGGCCTGTCGGGCGGGGTCGATAGCGCGGTCGCCGCGGTACTCATCCACGAGGCGATCGGCGAGCAGCTGACCTGCGTCTTCGTCGACCACGGCCTGATGCGCGCCAACGAGGCCGAGCAGGTCGTTTCGCTATTCCGCGGCCACTACAACATCCCGCTGGTCCACGTTCAGGCCGAGGAGCTGTTCCTCTCTGGCCTCGCCGGGGTCAGCGACCCCGAGGCCAAGCGCAAGTTCATCGGCAAGACCTTCATCGAGGTGTTCGAGGAAGAAGCGAAGAAGATCGGCGGCGCCGACTTCCTCGCCCAGGGCACGCTCTATCCCGACGTGATCGAAAGCGTCAGCTTCACCGGCGGCCCCTCGGTCACGATCAAGAGCCACCACAATGTCGGCGGCCTGCCCGAGCGCATGAACATGAAGCTGGTCGAGCCGCTGCGCGAATTGTTCAAGGACGAGGTCCGCGCGCTCGGCGTCGAGCTCGGCCTGCCGCCCGCCTTCGTCGGCCGCCACCCCTTCCCGGGGCCGGGCCTTGCGATCCGCATCCCGGGCGAGGTCTCGAAGGAGAAGTGCGACATCCTACGCAAGGCCGATACCATCTACCTCGAGGAAATTCGCAATGCCGGGCTCTACGATGCCATCTGGCAGGCCTTTGCGGTGCTCCTCCCGGTCCGCACGGTCGGGGTGATGGGCGACGCGCGCACCTATGATTATGTCTGCGGCCTTCGCGCAGTGACCAGCGTCGATGGCATGACCGCCGACGTCTATCCCTTCAGCGCCGAATTCTTGAGCCGGGTCGCGACCCGCATCGTCAACGAGGTGCAGGGCATCAACCGGGTGGTCTACGACTATACGTCCAAGCCGCCGGGCACGATCGAGTGGGAATGATCTCGAAGAGCTAGGAGGCGAGGGACATGGACTCGATCGGCGGCGACCTCGCCTTCATGACCCCGCGCCCGTTCGCGGGCGAGCAGCTCGAAGCGATTCGCCGCAACGCCCGCCCGTGCTCCTACGCGGCCGGCGACATCGTCCTCGACGCAGGCGAGCCGATGGAGCGCTTCGTGCTGGTCGAGGAGGGCGAGATCGAGGTGGTCGACCCCGAGGGCGGCGGCCGGCTCATGCCCTCGGGGCTCGGGCCCGGCCAGTTCCTCGGTGAGCTTAACTTCCTGTCCGGCGGCCCGATGACGCTGGCGATGCGCGCCTCGCGCCCGACCCGCACGCTCGAGGTCCAGCGGGCCGCCATGCTCCAGCTGATGAGCGACATCCCCGAGATCGGCGATCATGTCCTGACCGTCTTCTCGGCGCGGCGGCGGATGATCTTCGAGCAGGGCCGCTCGGGGGTCTTCATCTCCGATCCTGCCGGCGACCCGGCGGTTCAGCGGGTCGCGAGCTTCCTCAGCCGCAACCGCCTGCCCTTCAAGGAAATCGACGGCCCGCCCGGCGTGCGCTTCGGCGACCGGGTGATCGAGGATCCGAGCCCGCGCAAGCTCGCTCGGCTCTACGGGCTCGACCTTTCGCCCGACATGGACCGGGTCCGCGACCTGCTGATCGTCGGCGCCGGCCCGGCCGGGGTCGCCGCGGCCGTCTATGCCGGGGCCGAGGGGCTGGCGGCGCTGGTGGTCGAGGACAATGCGATCGGCGGCCAGGCCGGGACCAGCTCGCGGATCGAGAATTACATGGGCTTCCC
The DNA here is from genome assembly GCF_000711715.1 of Sphingomonas astaxanthinifaciens DSM 22298. NCBI lineage: Bacteria > Pseudomonadati > Pseudomonadota > Alphaproteobacteria > Sphingomonadales > Sphingomonadaceae > Sphingomonas > Sphingomonas astaxanthinifaciens. Next base: position 1,389,424 of record NZ_JONN01000001.1, on the reverse strand, counting down.
GACTGGCATTTCGGGCGCTGACCTCACCTTCCGCGGTCAGGTCCAGGCGATGAAGTTCGGGACCTGCTTCGCCATGCCGCGCCGGGTCGAGCAGCTTTCCCGCACCGACGATGGCTTCTGCGTCACGCTCGACGAGGGCGACCGAGTCTGCGCCCGCGCGGTGCTGGTCGCGACCGGGGTCCAGTACCGCCGACTGCCGATTCCCCGGCTCGAGGAATTCGAGGGCGCCGGCATCTTCTACGCCGCCACCGAGATGGAGGCGCGCTTCTGCAACCAGACCGAGGCGATCGTGGTCGGCGGCGGCAACAGCGCGGGGCAGGCCGCCATGTATCTCTCGCGGGTCGCGCGGAAGGTGCATCTGCTGGTCCGCGGCGACAGCCTCGCCGATTCGATGAGCGCCTACTTACGCGAGCGGATCGAGCATGAGCCGGGAATCGAGATCCACTATCGCAGCCAGCTCGATGCATTGGACGGCGACACGCATCTCGAGAGCGTCCGGGTCAGCTCGCCCGACGGCGACTGGTCGGTCGGCTGCCGCGCCCTGTTCATCATGATCGGCGCCGCGCCCAACACCGACTGGCTCTCGGGCTTGGTCGAGCTCGACCGCGCGGGCTTCGTCCGCACCGGGTCCGAGGTTGGCGCGGCCTCGGCTTACGCCACTTCCTGCCCCGGCATCTTCGCGGTCGGCGACGTCCGCTCGGGCTCGGTCAAGCGCGTCGCCTCGTCGGTCGGCGAGGGCTCGGTGGTGGTCAGCGCGATCTGGAGCCACCTCAATGCGCCGCCGCCCGAGACGGCCGGCATCGGCGGGTAAATTTCGCATTTACCAGTGACTTGACCCGCCGCGCGGGTCGGGCACTGAACCGACATGCGCTCGTTCAAGTTCATTGCGGCCGCCATCGCCGCTTCGCTGCTCGCCTCCTGCGCGACCACCCCGCCCAAGGTCGTCCAGGCGCCACCGCCCGTAGAGGAAGCGCAGCTCCCCTATCAGTGGACCCACGGCCACGCGCCAAAGGCGACCAAGGATGCGCGCGCGGCGTTCGGGACGGTCGCGCTCAGGGCGGGCGACTATCGCTGGACTCCCACCATTCCCGACGCGCCGGCCAAGGTGGTGATCGACCGGCTCCAGCAGCTGATGTTCGTCTACAAGGGCGACACGCTCGTCGGGCTCACCACCATTTCGAGCGGCAAGAAGGGGCGCGAGACGCCGCTCGGCTACTGGAAGGTGTTCCGCAAGCAGGTGAAGGGCTTCAGCCGCAAGTACGACAATGCCCCCATGCCCTACATGCAGATGTACGACGAGAAGGGCATCGCCTTCCACGGCGGCAAGCTGCCCGGCTATCCGGCCAGCCACGGCTGCGTCCGAATCCCGGTCGAGTTCGCGAAGAAACTCTACGGCCTCACCGCCATGGGCACCGAGGTGATCATCGAGGGCTGACCCTCGGCCGGGCTCAGCCCTGGCCGACCACCGTTTCCTCGCCCGGCAGCGCGAGGCCGGGCATCCGCCCGCTCGCCGGCGACTTGTCGATGAAGCGATGCTTGAGCGCCGCGCCGGCGTGGACCACCAGCAGCACGATCAGCGCCCAGGCGGCGGCGCCGTGCAGCCCGCCGAAGATCTCGCCATATTCCTTCGGGATGCCGGGGATGGTCGGGAGCATGATCCCGCCGACGAGCGGGGTGGGCTTGCCCTGCGAAAAGGCCGAGACCGCGAGATAGCCGCCGACCGGAAGCCCGATCAGCAGCAGGTAGAACAGGCGGTGATTCCACACCGCGGCGACCCGCTCCCACTTCGGCAGGTCGTCGGGAAAGGGCGGCGGAGGATTGGTCAGCCGGTAGGTCAGCCGGGCGAAGGTCAGGAGTAGGATCAGCGCGCCGATCGTCTTGTGCCAGCTGAACGCGGGCTCTGCCGGGGGGCCATCCTCGCCGAGGCTGAAGCCGAGCCAGATCTGGAAGACGACGAAGAGCGCCGTCAGCCAGTGAAAGGTCGCCGCCACGTTCGAGTAGCGGCTGATCGGGTTCTGCGGTTCGGCGGCGGCAGCGCTGGCCATGGGTCGGCTCTCCTTCTGGAATGGCGGCAACGGCCGGACGCGCCAGAAGGTCCTACCTCGAATATGGCCTCAAGGTCACGGCCACCGCCGGTTCGAAGCCGAAACCGTGCGGTGCCTCGGGAAGCCGTGCGGCGACCAGCCGCCAGCGGCCCTGCGGGAAATCGACGCTGCGGCCGACCCTGGTCTCGTGGATGATCGCCTGGTGGGCCGGGTCGCTGGTGATCAGCCGGGCGAAGGCCGCGCCGAAGGCGGCGTCCTCGGCGGCGTTGGCGAGCTTGAACATAAAGCCCTCGATTCTCACGCCGCTCCCGTCGCTCAGCGCCGCTTCGGCGGCCTCAGTGAGCGCGCACAGCTGGGCCGTCCGGTCGAGCAGGAAGGTCGCCTCGTGGAGTCCGTCGAGCCCGCCAAGCATCAGCTGCGCGGCATCCTCGCCAAGCGCGAGCTGGGTCCGGATCGCCCGCTCGGCCTGCTGGGCGAGGCAGGCGAAACGCTGGAGCACCTCGGGCGAGCAGGGGCCTTCGCGGCGGCTGCGCAGCAGGCCCAGCCGGGTGAAGCTGTGTGGTTCGTGCAGCAGCGCTGCGTGGCAGCCGAACTGGAAGTCGAGGTCGCTCATCGCATCGTCATAGTCGGTGCTGCCGCGGCCCACCCCTTGCGCGCGATAATGCTCCTCATGACGGATCGCCATCGCCTTGTCGGTGACTGCGATTCGCCAGTTGTCGGGGCCGAGCAGGCGCATGTTGCGCATGTGGCCGTGCGGATCGTGCGGCAGCGCGCTCATCACGTTGAACGCCACATGCAGCGGTCCGCCGACCCCGACGAGCTGCACCGTTTCGGTCCCGGTCGCCTCGCCGATCGCGCGGACGGCCTTCAACCAGCCGTCCGCCTCGAAGGGCGCGTTCAGGAGCGCGAGCTCTGCCTGCTGCAGGTGAGAATCGAAGTACAATTTGGCCTCATCCTCGGTCGCTCAAGGCTCAGCGACCGGTGAATTTCTCCCCCTTTTGCGCCTTGTCCAGAAGCAAAGCCGAAAAGGTGAAATCATCGCCCATATGTTCGGCAGACCGGCGCAATCCGTCGACGATCGACTGGAGCCCTTCCGTATCGGCCCAGTGCATCGGGCCGCCGCGATAGACCGGCCAGCCGTAGCCGTAGACCCACACCACGTCGATGTCGCTCGCGCGCTGGGCCATGCCTTCCTCGAGGATCTTCGCGCCCTCGTTGACCATGGTGTAGAGCGTCCGCTCCTTGATCTCCTGGTCGCTGATCTCGCGCGCGGTGACGCCGGCCTTGGCGCGGAAGTCCTCGATGATCTGCTGGACGGTCGGCGAGGGGCTGGGGCGGCGCTTCTCGTCGTAATCGTAGAAGCCCGCGCCCTTCTTCTGGCCCCAGCGGTCGACCGCGCAGAGCGCGTCGCGGATGTTCTCGATCCGGTTCGGGTCGCGGTGCCAGCCGATGTCGACGCCGGCGAGGTCGGCCATCTGGAACGGGCCCATCGGCATGCCGAAGTCGGTGTGGACCTTGTCGATCTGCGCCGGGGTCGCGCCTTCGAGGAGGAGCTTGGTCGCCTCGGTCTGGCGCGGGATCAGCATCCGGTTGCCGATGAAGCCGTAACAGACGCCCGCGACCACCGCGACCTTCTTGATCTTCTTCGCCAGCGCCATGGCGGTGACCAGCACGTCGTCGGCGGTCTTGGCCCCGCGCACCACCTCGAGCAGCTTCATCACGTTCGCCGGCGAGAAGAAGTGGAGGCCGACCACGTCCTGCGGACGGCTCGTGGCGGCGGCGATCTCGTCGATGTTGAGATAGCTGGTGTTCGACGCGAGGATCGCGCCCGGCTTGGCGACCTTGTCGAGCCGGCCGAAGATCTCCTTCTTGATCTCCATCTGCTCGAACACCGCTTCGATGATGAGGTCGCAGTCCGCCAGCGAGTCGAAGTCGAGCGTCGGGTTCAGGGCGCCCATGAATTGGCCGACCTGTTCGGCGGTGAAGCGGCCCTTCTTGGCGCTCGCCTCATAGTTGCGGAGCATGACCCCGGTGCCGCGGTCGAGCGCTTCCTGGCTGGTTTCGACGATGGTGACGGGGATGCCCGCCTGGAGGAAGTTCATCGAGATGCCGCCGCCCATGGTGCCGGCGCCGATCACGCCGACCTTCTTGATTTCGCGGGGCTTCACGCTTTCGTCGACGCCCTCGATCTTGGCCGCCTTGCGCTCGGCAAAGAAGAAATATTGCTGCGCCTTGGCCTGGGTGCCGGCCATCAGCTCCATGAACAGCTTGCGCTCGACCTGCACGCCTTCGGCATAAGGATGCTGGGTCGCGGCGCGGACCGCCTCGAGGTTCTTCATCGGCGCCTCGAAGCCCTTGAAGGCGCGCGGATTGGCGGCGACGAACTGCTCGAAGATCGCGGGATCGGTGCCCTCGATCTTGTCGGTCCGCTCGCTGGTCCGGGGCAGCGGGCGGATGTCGGCGACCTCGGTCGCATAGGCCACCGCATGCTGGAGGAGATCGCCCTCGATCAGCCGGTCGACCAGCCCGATCTCGGCGGCCTGCTTGGCCCCGATCGGATTGCCGCTGGTGGTCATTTCGAGCGCATGCTGGACGCCCGCCGCGCGCGGCAGCCGCTGGGTCCCGCCCGCGCCCGGCAGCAGGCCGAGCTTCACTTCGGGAACGCCGAGCTTCGCGGTCGGCACGGCCACCCGGTAGTGGCAGGCGAGCGCCACTTCGAGCCCGCCGCCGAGCGCGGTCCCGTGGATCGCGGCGACCACCGGCTTGGTGCAATTCTCGATGATGTCGACGACCTGCGGAAGCACCGGCTGGGCGAAGGCCTTGGGGGTGCCGAACTCGCTGATGTCGGCGCCCGCGAAGAAGGTCGCGCCCTCGCCGATGATCACCACCGCCTTGATCTCGTCCGAGGCGTCGGCCTCCTCGATCCCCTTCACCAGACCCTCGCGCACCGCATGGCCGAGCGCGTTCACCGGCGGGTTGTTCGACGAGATGATGAGGACGTGGCCGTGGCGAGTGGTGGTAATGGGCGAGGTCATGTCTGGTCCTTCGCTGACAATGTTGTGAACAGGTCCCTAGCCCGCGGTCGGGGAAAGGGAAGGGGGCAGCCGCTCAGATCGCGGTGCGCCCAAAATCCTGGCGGTTGAACGGATGGCTCGACGACAGGCCGCCGTCGACGACCAGAGCATGGCCGTTGACGTAGGAGGATTCGTCGCTGGCCAGGAACAGCGCCGCCTGGGCGATCTCGCCGGGCACGCCGCCCCGCCGAAGCGGGTTGAGGTGGCCCAGACGGTCTTCCACGCCCTTGGCCCGCGCGCGCTCGTAGACGAACTCGGTCATGCCGGTCTCGATGAGGCCCGGGCAGATGGCATTGACCCGCACGTTCGAGGTGGCGAGCTGCTGCGCCGCGGACTTGACCAGGCTGATCACCCCCGCCTTCGACGCCGAATAGGCCGGCCCGCCCGCGCCCGAGCGAAGCCCGGCGACGCTCGCGGTGCAGATGATCGACCCGCCGCCCTGCGCCTTGATCACCGGCGCGGCATGCTTGATTGCGAGGAATGGGCCGATCAGGTTGACCCGCAGGATCTCGTTCCAGTCCTCGACGCTCTGCTCGAAGATCGAGGCGAGCCCGCCCGAAATGCCGGCATTGGCGAAGAAACCGTGCAGTGCGCCATGCTCCTGAGTGGCCATTTCGACGAGGCGGACGATATCCTCCTCGCGGCCGGCGTCGGCCTGGTGGTCGGCGCCCTTGAGATCGGCCGCGATCACCGTCGCCCCCTCGGCGCGGAACAGCTCGGTGGTCGCCTTGCCGATCCCCGAGCCCGCGCCGGTGACGATGATGACCTTGCCGCCGAGCCGGCCGCTGCTGTCGGGCGTGCTGCTCATCGCCTCAGAACCCCGCGCCGAAGGTGCTGCCGCCGTCGACGACGAGAGTCTGGCCGGTGACAAAGCTGCCCGCCTCGCTCGCCAGGAACAGCGCCGCGCCCGCGATCTCGCGCGGCTCGCCGATCCGCTTGAGGGCCGAGACCTTGGTCACGGACTTGAGGATCTCGGGATTCTCCCAAAGCGCCTTGGCGAAGTCGGTCCGCACCAGCCCTGGCGCGATCGCATTGACCCGCACCCCGGCCGGTCCGAACTCGGCGGCGAGGTTGCGGACCAGTTGGAGGTCGGCGGCCTTGGAGATGTTGTAGGCCCCGATCACCGTCGAGCTGGTGATCCCGCCGACACTCGAGACGATGATGATCGCGCCCGACTTGCGCGCCACCATCTCGGGCGCGACAAAGCTCGTCAGCCAGTGGTTCGAGAGGACATTATTGTCCATGATCTTGCGGAACTGCTCGTCCGTAATCCCGCCCATCGGCCCGTAATAGGGGTTGGACGCGGCATTGCAGACGAGGACGTCGATCTGCCCGAACTCGGCCTTGGTCCGCTCGACCAGCTCCTTGAGCGCTTCCTTGTCCGAGATGGACGCGGCGATCGCCACCGCGCGCCCCTGGCCACGCGCATTGATCGCCGCGGCCACTTCTTCGCAGGCATCCTGCTTGCGGCTCGAGATGACGACATTGGCGCCATGCGCCGCCATCTCCTCGGCAATCGCCCGCCCGATCCCGCGGCTGGAGCCGGTCACGATGGCGGTCTTGCCGGTGAGGTCGAAAAGTGAGCTGCTCATTCTCAAACTCCGTTCGCCCTGAGCGACGTCGAAGGGCGTTGGCGCGAACGTGCTTCGACTTCGCTCGGCACGAACGAGATTGGGTTGTGATTACGCCACCATCGGATCGATCGGCGGGTGCTTGCCATATTCGATCATCGCGATGGAGCGATTGTGGACCTCGTCGGGCCCGTCGGCGAGCCGCAGCGTGCGGATCCCCGCCCAGCTGTGCGCGAGGCTGGTGTCCTGGCTGACGCCCATGCCGCCATGCGCCTGGATCGCGTCGTCGATGATCTGGAGCGCCATGCGCGGCGCCTTGACCTTGATCATCGCGATCTCGGCCTTGGCGGCCTTGTTGCCGGCCTTGTCCATCATGTCCGCCGCCTTGAGGCAGAGGAGGCGGGTGCATTCGATCTCGATCCGCGCCTCGGCCACGCGCTGTTCCCACACGCTGTGCTCGGAGATGCGCTTGCCGAAGGCGGTGCGGCTTTGCAGCCGGCGGACCATCAGCTCGAGCGCTTCCTCGGCCGCGCCGATGGTGCGCATGCAATGGTGGATCCGGCCCGGTCCCAGGCGCCCTTGCGCGATCTCGAACCCGCGGCCCTCGCCGAGCAGCAAATTCTCAGCCGGCACGCGGACGTCCTTGAGCTCGATCTCCATGTGCCCGTGCGGCGCATCGTCATAGCCATAGACGGTGAGCGCCCGCTCGATCGTGATTCCGGGCGCGTCCATCGGCACCAGGATCATCGACTGCTGCGCATGGCGGCGCTCCTCGGGATTGGTCTTGCCCATCAGGATCGCGACCTTGCAGCGCGGATCGCCCGCGCCGCTCGACCACCATTTGCGCCCGTTGATGACATAGTCGTCGCCGTCGCGCTTGATCTCGCACTGGATGTTGGTCGCGTCCGAGCTCGCCACCGCGGGCTCAGTCATCAGGAAGGCCGAGCGGATTTCGCCCCGCATCAGCGGCGCCAGCCACTGGTCCTTCTGCGCCCGCGTCCCGTAGCGGTGGAGCACTTCCATATTGCCCGTGTCGGGCGCCGAGCAGTTGAACACCTCGCTGGCGAAACCGACCCGGCCCATCTCCTCGGCGCAGAGCGCATATTCGAGGTTGGTGAGCTGCTCGCCCTCGAACGGGAAGCTCTCGTCGACATGTTTCAAGGCCCCGCCCGGCGGCATGAACAGGTTCCACAGGCCCTCGGCCTTGGCCTTGGCCTTGAGCGGTTCGAGTCGCTCGAGATGATGCCAGCGGTCGCCGCTGTTCAGTTCGGCGGCGAGTTCGGGAACGGCCGGGCGGACGTAACGCTCGATGAAGGCGCGAACCCGGTCGCGGAAGTGGGCCTGACGGTCGGTGAGGTTGAAGTCCATGACACCCCTTGAGTTTGGCTCGGCGGATGCTGTTGCAGAAAGGAAGCGGCCACGGAACCCCCGTCGCGCGACGACCGTTCGCTTCGCGATGAAACGCTTTGTCCTCCTTGCCAGCTGCGCGCTCGCCGCCTGCAGCAACCAGCCCGCTGCCAACCCCGACAACGAGGCGGGGCCCGCGATCAACCTCCCGGTCGAGGAGAATCTCGCCGACCAGAACGCGCCAGCCCCGGCCGCGCCGGCGGCGCCGGCCAACACCGCCGCTCCCGCCGCTCCGGGTAGGGCGACACCAGAACGCGAGGTCGTCAGCGAAGGCCCGATCGATCCCAGGAGCGCGCAGGGCGCCGCGCAGATCGTGCAGACCTATTTCGCGCTCATTGAAGCGAAGAAGTTCGCCGAGGCGAAGAAGCTGTGGGGCAGCGCCGCCAGCCTCGCGCCCGACCTTTCCGCCTACCGCGAATATCATGCCGAGGTGTACAAACCCGGCGACACCGAGGGCGCGGCCGGCTCGATCTACGTGACCGTCCCGGTCAAGGCCTATGGCGTCACCGCCAAGGGCGAGAAGTTCGAGGAGCCGCAGGTCGTGACCCTCCGCCGGGTCAACGATGTCGACGGCTCGACCGCCGAGCAGCGCCGCTGGCACATCAGCAAGATCGACACGCCCCCGAGCCCGCATTGACGCCTCCCGGCGCTTGTCGCATCGACGGCGCCGAGGAGATTGTGATGGCCGACCTGGACACTTTCCGCGCCGAGACCCGTAGCTGGCTCGAGGCGAACTGCCCGCCCGAGATGCGTACGCCGATGCGCTCCGAGGACGACGCCTGCTGGGGCGGTCGCCACTTCACCTTCCAGTCCGAGGCGCAGAAGCGCTGGATGACCGTCATGGGCGAGAAGGGCTGGACCGTTCCCGACTGGCCCGCGGCTTATGGTGGCGGCGGGCTCTCGCCAGCCGAGACCAAGATCCTGCGCGAGGAGATGAAGGCGATCGGCGCGCGCAATCCGCTATCGAGCTTCGGCATTTCGATGCTCGGGCCGGCGCTGCTCAAATATGGCACCGAGGAACAGAAGAAGCGCTTCCTCCCCGAGATCGCCCGCGGCGAGATTCGCTGGTGCCAAGGCTATTCGGAGCCCGGCGCCGGCTCCGACCTCGCCGGCCTCCAGACCAAGGCCGAGGACAAAGGCGACCATTATCTCGTCAACGGCCAGAAGGTCTGGACCAGCTACGCCGACAAGGCCGACTGGATCTTCTGCCTCGTCCGCACCTCCACCGAATCCAAGCACGGCGGGATCAGCTTCCTGCTGTTCGACATGGAGTCGGAAGGCGTCTCGACCAAGCCGATCCTCCTCATCAGCGGCTACTCGCCCTTCTGCGAGACCTTTTTCGACAATGTGCGCGTTCCCAAGGACCAGCTCGTCGGCGAGGTGAACCGCGGCTGGGACGTCGCCAAATATCTCCTCGGCCACGAGCGCGAGATGATCAGCGGCATGGGGCTCGGCTCGGGCAGCGCGAAGACGCTCGCGCAGAGCCTCGGCGAGATCGACGACGCCATCCTCGCCGCCGAAGTCGCCCTGTTCGACGTCGACGCATTGGCTTTCGCCGCGATGAGCGAGCATTTCATCGACCAGTTGAAGGCCGGCGAGGCGCATCCCGCCATGCCGAGCATGATGAAATATGCCGGCACCGAACTGAACAAGAAGCGCCACGAGCTGATCATGGCCGCGGGCGGCTCGGACGCGCTCGAATGGGAGAGCGAGCGCTCGCGCGGCGGCAAGGCCCCCCGCGAATGGCTCCGCACCAAGGCCAATTCGATCGAGGGGGGGACGAGCGAAGTCCAGCTCGGCATCGTCGCCAAGCACATCCTGCAATTGCCGGGGGCGTAAGCCTCTCAGGCCGTTAGTCCCGAGCGAAGTCGAGGGACGGATGAAGCGGCCAGGTGTCTCGACTTCGCTCGACACAAACGGATTGGGAAAGAATGACCCTCCTTACCGACGACCAGCGCCAACTTGCCGACATGACCCGCTCCTTCCTCGCCGAGGAAGGCACCATCAAAAAGCAGCTCCGCCACTGGCGCGACACCGGTTGCAAGGACGGGTTCGGCCACGGCCTGTGGAAGCAGATGGCCGAGCTTGGCCTCACCGGCCTCGCCATTCCCGAGGAGGAGGGCGGGCTCGGCCTCGGCGCGACCGAGGCGACCCTCGTGATGGAGGAGATCGGCCGCAACCTCACCCCCTCGCCCTTCCTCACCACCGCACTGGTCGCGGTCGAGGCGCTGAAGGGCACCGAGCAGGGCAAGCGCTGGTTCCCGGGCATCATCGCCGGCGAAACCGTCGCCGCCATCGCGGTCGACGAGGGCCCGCACCACCGGCCCCGGGCCATCGCGCTCGAGGCGAAGCGCTCGGGCAATGGCTTCTCCCTCTCGGGGACCAAGCAGTTCGTGGTCCACGGCGCTTCGGCCGACGTGATCCTCGTCGCTGCCCGCACCGCCGGCTCGGCGGGTGAGGCGGAGGGCCTGACCCTGTTCGCCGTGCCCCGCGACGCCGCCGGGCTCGAGATCGAGAACGTCACGCTGGCCGATGCGAGCAAGGCCGCGCGCCTGACGCTCAGCAATGTCGCGATCGATGCCGACGCCGTGGTGGGCGAGGTCGACCACGGCTTCGAGCCGCTCCGCCGGGCGATGCGCGCCGGCCGGACCGGCGCCGCGGCCGAGCTGGTCGGGGTCGCCGCCGGCGCCTCGGCGATGACGCTCGACTATCTCAAGCAGCGCAAGCAGTTCGGGAAGCTGATCGGCGAATTCCAGGTCCTCCAGCACCGCGCCGCGCACCTGTTCGGCGAGATCGAGATCGCTCGCGCCGCGACGCTCAAGGCCGCCGAGCTTCTCGACAAGGGCGACGAGCGCGCCGGTGTGATGAGCCACGTCGCCAAAGCCAAGGCCGGCCGCGTCTCGGCCCTCGCGGTCCAGGAAGGGGTCCAGATGCACGGCGGCATCGGCATGACCGACGAGCATGACATCGGCCTCTACATGAAGCGCGAAAAGGTGCTCGACGCGCTGTTCGGCGACGTAAACTACCATGCCCGCATGGTGGGGATGCTGACCGCCTAGCGACGCGGCGGGCGAGGGCGATCACAAGGTTCTTGCGAACGCTTCGCATTACCATTAGCATCTGCCCCCATGATCGTTTGTGTCTGCAATGCGATTCGGGAAAGCCAAGTCCGCGAGGCCGCGCGCACCGGCGCGCGTTCGCCCGCCCAAGCCTATGCCCGCTGCGGAAAGAAGGCCAAGTGCGGGAGCTGCCTGCCCTTCGCCCGGGCGATCATCGACGAGGAACGCGCCGCCATCGCCGCCAACCCGCCGGCCGCCGCCGCCTAGTTGCGAGCGGTTAGCGCTTCGTTCCGGGCCACCGTCAGGATAGAAGCGAGGCCATGAAGGGCGAACCCAGGGTCATCGAGCTGCTCAACGAAGCGCTCAAGGCGGAACTCACCGCGATCAACCAATATTGGCTGCACTATCGGCTGCTCGACAATTGGGGGCTGCACAAGCTCGCCGATTATGAGCGGCACGAGAGCATCGACGAGATGAAGCATGCCGACCGCTTCGCCGAGCGGATCCTGTTCCTCGAGGGGCTGCCCAATTTCCAGATGCTCGGCCGCCTGCGCGTCGGCGAGACGGTCGAGGAGATCCTCAAGGCCGACCTCGAAGCCGAATATGAGGCCGCCAAGATGTATCGCGAGGCGGTCCAGGTCTGCGAGGAGGTTCGCGACTATGTCTCCCGCGACCTGTTCGCCGAGGTGCTGAAGGACGAGGAAGGCCATATCGACTTTCTCGAGACCCAGTTCGAGATGATCGCCCGCATGGGCCTCCAGAACTACGTCCAGCTCCACTCCAAGCCGGCCGAGGCGCACTGAGCCGCGCCCGCTAGTCAGTGGGCTCGCGGGCGACTACCCTCCGGCCACGCATCTGGGGGGAAGCGCCAATGAACGAACTGGGGCAGGGCGAGCGGATCGCCTCGCTGGACGTGATCCGCGGCGTCGCGGTCATGGGCATCTTCTCGGTCAACGTGATCGCCTTCGCGATGATCGAGGGCGCTTACTTCAATCCGGCGGCCTATGGCGGGCACACCGGCGCCGATCTCCTGCTCTGGGCGGTCAACATGGTGGTGATCGACGGCAAGATGCGCAGCCTCTTCTCGATGCTGTTCGGCGCCTCGATGCTGCTGGTGATCGAGCGGGCGGAGGCCGGCGGGCGCTCGGGAGCGGCGGTCCATTATCGCCGGATGGTCGTGCTGCTGCTGTTCGGCCTCGCCCATTTCTACCTAATCTGGTTCGGCGACATTCTCGCCGCTTATGCGCTCACCGGCATGCTCGCCTTCGTCTTCCGCAAGCGCTCGCCGCGGTCGCTGGCGATCTGGGGAAGCGTCTTCATCGCGCTCAACATGGCACTGTTCGCGGCGGTCGCCACCAGCATGGCAACGTTCGACAAGGCCGCGCATCTGCCCGGCGCGACGGCGGAACAGATCCGGTCGTGGAACCAGTTCGGGCTGATGTTCTACCCCTTCCCGGAGACGATCGCGAAGGACATCGCCGTCCACGCGGACTTAGGCACCCGCCTTCACCACATGGTCACCCGGCGCCTCGCCGAGCCGTTCGTGAACAGCCTCGTCACCGGCCCCGAGACGCTCGGCCTGATGCTGCTCGGAATGGCCGGCTTCAAGAGCGGCTTCCTGACCGGACGCTGGGACCTCGCGGCCTACCGCCGGGTCGCCGTCTGGGGCCTCACCATCGGCGCCATCGCCTTCACCCTGATCGTCGTCGCCGACATCGCGACGCATTTCTACGTGCCGGTGGTGTTCGGCCTGTTCATCGTCGCCTCGGCGCCGTTCCGGGTGATCATGGCGTTCGGCTTTGCGGCGCTGATCATCCTGCTGGCGCGCGCGGGCGGACCGCTGTCGCAGCGCCTTGCCGCCGCCGGCCGCTGCGCGTTCAGCAATTATCTGGGCACCAGCATCATCGCTGCGTTCATCTTCTACGGTTGGGGCCTCGGCCTCTACGCCCAACTGTCGCGCTGGCAGGCGTGGGCGGTCGCCGTCCCGCTCGTCTGGGCGATCATGCTGTTGTGGTCGAAGCCCTGGCTCGAGCGCTTCAACTACGGGCCGCTCGAATGGGCCTGGCGGAGCCTGTCGCGGGGGCGGCTCGAGCCGATGCGGCGGCGCCCCGCGACCCTGCCTGCGACGGCCTAGATCCGGCCGAAATTCTGGTTGTTGGCGCGCCGGCCGAAGCCGCCCTGCGCGCCCGGCCGGCTCTTCAGCGGATTGGTGGCCTGGTCGAACAGCGCGATGGTCTGGTCGAACAGCTTGCGCATCTTGACCACGTCGGCGACCAGCTCGTCCGGGAAGCGGCGCGTCTCGATGCACAGCCGCGCGGTCGATTCGATCAGTTCGGCGACCTTGGCCAGCGGCTCGGCACCGAACTGGCGGGCCTCGCCCTTGATCGTGTGCGCCGGCATCACCAGCGCGACGGTATTCTCCTCGCGCATCGCCTGCTCGATCGCGGCGACCGACTTAACCCCGTCCTCACGGAAATAGGAGAGAATCCGGATGAAGCCCGGGCCAAGCTCGGCCCGCGCCTTCTCGAAATGCCCCCAGTCGACGATGTCGCCGCCAGTTTCGTCCACGTTGCTACTTCCTTCGGTCCACTTGGGAGGAAACCCTAGGCCCGAGAGGTAAAGGGGGCGTTAGCGCTCGTCGAACGGGTTCTTGGGCGCGCGCAGGTTCATCCGCAGCGGCACCGCGCCGAGGTCGAACGCCTTGCGCAGGCTGTTGAGCAGGTAGCGGCGATAGCTTTCGGGGAGCTGGTCGACGCGGGTCCCGAACACGACGAAGCTCGGCGGCCGCGCCTTCACCTGCGTGATGTAGCGCAGCTTGATCCGCTTGCCGCCGGGGGCTGGGGGCGGGTTCTGCTCGACCGCGGCCTCGAACCAGCGGTTGAGTTCGCCGGTCGAGACACGCCGGTTCCAGCCCTCGCGGATGGTGAAGGCCGCGCCCAGCAGCTGGTCGATCCCCTTGCCGGTCGCCGCCGAGACGGTCAGCAGCGGCACGTCCTTCAATTGGCTGAGCCCCTCCTCGAGCGCGCCCTTGACCCCGTTGAACAGCGACGAGGCATGTTCGGCGACGTCCCACTTGTTCAAGGCGATCACCAAGGCGCGGCCCTCGTCGATCACCTGGCTCGCGATCTTCAAATCCTGCACCTCGAGCCCGCGGGTCGCGTCGAGCAGCAGCACCACCACCTCGGCCATGTCGATCGCCCGGCGGGTGTCCATCACCGACAATTTCTCGAGCTTGTCCTCGACCTTGGCGCGCTTCCGCAGGCCCGCGGTGTCGACCAGCTTCACCTTGCGGCCCTGCCACTCCCAGTCGAGGCTGATCGAATCGCGCGTGATCCCGGCCTCGGGCCCGGTGATCATCCGGTCCTCGCCGAGCATCTTGTTGACGAGCGTCGACTTGCCCGCGTTCGGCCGGCCGACGATGGCGAGGTGGAGCGGCCGCGCCGGATCCTCGGGCGCCAGCTCCTCTTCTTCCTCTTCCTCCTCGCGCTCGACATAGGGGCGCAAGGATTCGAACAGATCGACCAGCCCTTCGCCATGCTCGGCCGACAGCGCGATCGGCTCGCCGAAACCGAGCGAGAAAGCCTCGATCCGTCCCGCTTCGCCCTGCCGTCCCTCGGCCTTGTTGGCGGCGACGATCACCGGCGTGTCCTCGGCACGGAGCCAGCGGGCGATCTCCTCGTCGAGCGGCGTCACGCCCTCGCGCGCGTCGACGATGAACAGGGCGGCATCGGCCTCGCGAACGGCGGCCTCGGTCTGGCGCCGCATCCGCCCGGGCAGGCTCGAAGGGTCCTCGTCCTCGAAGCCGGCGGTATCCATCACTTGGAATTCGAGCCCGAGGAGGTGGGCATCACCCACTCGCCGGTCGCGGGTCACGCCCGGGCGGTCGTCGACCAGCGCGACGCGCTTGCCGACGAGGCGATTGAACAGGGTCGACTTGCCCACGTTCGGGCGCCCGACGATGGCGACGATGGGTAGGGGCATGAAGGGCCTTTAGCGAAAGGAGGAAGCATCCGCCACTTCGCCGCTTCCCTTGGGGAAGCTGGCGCGAAGCGACTGAGGGGCCCTCGACCGATGCCGAGAGCCCCTCCGTCAGCCGCAGGCGCGGCCGCCACCTCCCCCGGAGGGGAGGGAAAGTCATCAACGATAGGCGTGCAGCCGGCCCTTGTCGTCGAGGACGTAAAGCGTGCTGTTGGCGACCACCGGGGTCAGGCTGACCGGAGCGCCGACATTGGTCTGGCTCTGGAAGGCGCCCGTCGCCGGATCGATGTTGATGAGGACGCCATTGTCGCCAGCGACGATCAGCCGTCCGCCCGCCAGCACCGGGCCGACATAGGAGATCGGCCCGCGCCGCGACTTCGGCTTCTCGAACGCCGCCAGCTGGTTGATCCAGCGGATCTTGCCGGTGTTGCGGGCGATCGCCATCACCTTGGCGTCGTCGGTCACCGCGAACACCCAGTCGCCCGCGACCCACGGCGTGGCGATCCCGGCGAGGTTCAATTCCCAGATGCGCTGCCCGGTGATGAGGTCGAGCGCGACCATCCGGCCACCCTGGCCGAGCGCGAACACTTGCCCGCCGTCGATCACCGGCGAGGCGTCGATGTCGGAAAGGTTGGCGACGCTGGTCGAGATCGAGGTGCGCGACAGCGCGTCCTGCCACACCGCGCGGCCGTTCTCGTAGCGATAGGCGTTGAGCTCGCCCGAGGAGAAGCCCGCGACCACGGTCCCCTGCGCGAAGGCCGGGGCGCCGGTGCCGAACACGCCGGCGATCTCGACCGCGGCGGTGGCCGACCAGTTCTGCGTGCCGTCGGCGGTCTTGAGGCTGTAGAGCTGGTTGTCCTGGCTCATCACGTAGAGCGTGTCGCCGACCACCGTCGGGGCGCCGCGCAAGGGGCCGCCGGGGCGGACCTGCCACACCTTGCCGCCATTGCTGGTGTCGAGCGCCGCGACGAAGCCGAGGCCGTTGGTCGCGTAGACGCGGTTGCCCTCGACCGAGACGCCGCCGCCGAACAGCGACTTGGAATTGCCCTTCTCGGTGCCGAACTGGCTCGCCCAGCGCAGCCCGCCGGTGGCGGCGTCGAAGGCGCGGACGGTGGCGGTGGTGTCGATCGTGTAGACCGTGCCGTTCGCGATCACCGGTCCGCCTGCAAGCCGCTCGTCGAGGCTGGTGCCCTGGCCGATCGAGACGTCGAAGGCTTGGCCGAGCGTGGTCCCGAGCGCCGGATGGCCGCTCGACTTGGACGCGCTTCCGCCCGGCTGGGTCCAGCTGTCATTGGCCACCGCGGCGGGCAAGGTGAAGGGCAAGGCGGCGGTCGCGGGATCGACCTGCACGTCGGGATCGGTCTCGAGCACCGAGATACGGTCGCCGACCACGGGGGTCTTGGGCCGGGACTTGCCGACCACGCCGCAGCCCGCGAGCAGCGAGGCGGCCAGGAGGATAGTGACGACGTTACGCTTCATATTCTGTCTTTCGGTCCTCAGCGAGCGGCGGGCGCGGCCGGAATGGAGAGGCCCGAGGCGAGCTCCCCGGCCCGGGCGCGGATGGTCTCGGGAACGCTCTTCTCGCCCGCGATGGCGGTGAGCAGGGTGGCGGCCTCCTGGCGACGGTTCGACTTGATCATCGCCAGCGCGGTCAGTTCGCCGGCAGTGCCGAACCAGGCATTGTCCTTGACCGCCAGCGGCTGCAGCCGGGCGATGACGTCGGCGGGCTTCAGCGTGTCATATTCGAGCTGGGTCAGGCGAATGGTGGCGCTGTCGCGATAGGTCTGCGGGATGTCGTCGTTGGCGGCGATCTCGCGATACTGGGCAATGGCGGTCTGCCGGTCGCCGTTCTGCAGGGCCAGCGCGGCGCGGGTCAGGCGGGCCGCGCCGGTCATGCTGCCATTGGCGTCGGCCGCCAGCGCGTCGAGCCGCTGCGGCGCGGTCGCGGTGTTGCGCTTGCCCACGTCCTCGAGGATCGCGCTGAAGGTCTCGCTGTTCGCGGCCGCCTTCTCGGTCTGGCGATTCTGCCAGAAGAGGTAGCCGCCCACCGCCAGCAGCAGCAGCACCGCCGCGGCGATGAACAGCTTGCCGTAGCGCTTGAAGACGGCTTCCGCCTGGTCGCGTCGCAGGTTCTCGTCGACTTCGCGGATGAAGGTTTCGCTGGTTTCGCCGGGAGCCAGAGCCAAGAAATTTTCCTCGTCGGTAAATCGCGCCGGTCAATCGCCGGGCTCAGATGAACGGAAGCTTGAGTGGGCGGCGTCCTAACCGGTTTTGAAGAGAGCGGCTAGGCTTTGGGCCGGTAGGTCTGGTCGGCGGTCGGGAAGCTGCGCGCCCGGACCTCGCCGGCATAGTCGGCGACCGCCGCGCCGATCCGGCTGGCAAGGTCGTCGTAGCGCTTCACGAACCGCGGCGTGCGCTCGAACAGGCCGAGCATGTCCTCGGTCACCAGCACCTGCCCGTCGCACTCGGCCGAGGCGCCGATCCCGATGGTGGGGACGGGGACGGCGCGGGTGATGTCAGTCGCAAGGCTTTCCATCACACCCTCGAGCACCACGCTAAAGGCGCCCGCCTCGGCGACCGCGATCGCGTCGGCGCGGATCTTGGCGGCCTCCGCCTCGCTCCGTCCGCGCGCGCCATAGCCGCCGAGCGCATTCACCGCCTGGGGGGTGAGCCCGACATGGCCGATCACCGGGATCCCGCGCTCGGTCAGGAAGCGGATGGTCGGTGCCATCGCTTCCCCGCCCTCGAGCTTGACCGCCGCGCAGCCCGTCTCCTTCATCACCCGCGCCGCACTGGCGAAGGCGGCTTCGGGACTCGCCTCGTAGGAGCCGAACGGCATGTCGACCGCGACCAGCGCGTGCCAGCTCCCGCGCACCACCGCCGCGCCGTGATTGCACATCATCTCGAGGGTCACCGGGACGGTCGAGGGCAGGCCGTAGATCACCTGCCCCAGGCTGTCGCCGACCAGCAGCATCTCGCAATGCGGGTCGAGCAACTGCGCCATCCGCATCGTGTAGGCGGTCAGCATCACGATCGGCTGCTCGGTGCGCCCGTCGACCTTGCGCCCCTTGAGCCCGGGCACGGTCATCCTTTTGCCCGGGACCGGGGTCGGGGTCGCGCGGCTGGTCGCGGTGTCGATGGTGAAGGTGCTCAACGCAGCCAGCCCCGCTGCGCCGAATGGCGGGCGAACCAGAAGCTCGTCCAGCACAGGCCGACGACGATCACCGCGGCGACCCCGTTCGATTCGGTCGCCAGCTCGCGGACCCGCGGCACGATGGCGAAGGGCAGGAAGGTCCCGACCGCGCCGATCAGCGACAGGAGCAGCAGCGGCACGGCGAAGCGGCGGCGCAGGAGCAGCCCGATCGCACCCACCAGCCCCGACCAGACCGCGATCGCATAGACCGCCGTCTGCCACTTGGGCATCGCCGCCATCAGCGCCTGCTGGTCGGCCGGCACGCTCGCCGGATCGGCGGTCACCGTCGCCAGATAGCCGAGCACGCCGATCACCATGAAGGCGAGCGTCGCGATCGCGCCCAGCCAGTACCAGCCCTTGAGCGGCTGGGGCGCATAATTTGCCTCTGCCATGATCATCTCCCCCTTGAAGATTTCACCCTCATAGCGCGCCCGCTTGACGCTGGGAACGGAAACGCAACCAATGGTGGCCTAAGGAGATCGGCAGACGAGGAGCGCATATGGTCAAGGGTCTGGTCACCCCGGAACTGCAGCTTCAGCTCGAAGGCTATGGACTGAGCCTGGTCGAGGTCCATTATTATCTTCCGGACCATCCGAGCCTGCTCCAGCTCTTCTCCTTCCAGCATCACGACGTCGCGCCAGGCTTTCCGGCGCTTCACCATTTCCTCGATCACTGGCGGCGCGAGATCGAGGCCACCCTGCATTCGATCCGCCTCAACCATCGCCAGCTGATCGGCCCGCAGGAATGGCGCAACGTCGCGACCGAGTGGCTGATCAACTAATCGGGGCGGGTTTCGGCAGCAGCCACAGCATCACGCCGGCGGCGGCCGCGATGGCCGCGCTCGCCAGGAAGGTCGCGGCCGGCCCGTCGCGGTCCCACAGCATCCCTCCGCCAAGGCTTGCCAGCAGCAGCCCGAAGCCGGTCGCGACATGGAACAGGCCGAAGGTCGTCGCGCGCAGATGCGCCGGCGCCGCATCCGCCACCAGTTTCCCGAACAAACCTTGGGTCAGCGCCATATGCGCCCCCCACAGCGACACGCCGATCACCAGCCCGACCAGCCCGGTCGAATTCGCCAGCACCAGATTGCCGACGATCAGCAGCGCGATTCCCGCGCTCAGGATCAGCCGGGGATCGCGCCGGTCGCCGAGCGCACCCGCAGGATAGGACAGGAGGACGTAGGAGAGGTTGAACACCGCGAGCACCAGCGGCGCGGTGGCGAGGCTGAGCCCGGCTTCCGCGCCCTTGAGGACGAGGAAGCTCTCCGAGAACCGGGCGAGCGTGAACAGGAAGGCGACGAGGATGATCCGCCGGCAATCCTTGTCGACCTCGCGGAATCCGCTCAGCAGCGGCTGCGGCTTCGCCTCGCCCGAGCGCCGCTCGGGCTCGCGCAGGTAGAGGATGATGATCGCCACCGAGACGAAGGCCGGGACCACCGCGATCCAGAAGATGCTGCGGATGTCGCCGGCCAGCACGACCATCAGCACCGCCGCGGCGATCGGCGCCAGCAGCGCACCGATGGTGTCGAGGCTCTGCCTCAGGCCATAAGCCGCGCCGCGCTGGTCGGCGGGCGTATCGTCGGCGATCAGCGCGTCGCGCGGCGCCCCGCGCAGGCCCTTGGCGGTGCGGTCGACCAGCCGTGCGCCGAGCACCGTCCACGGCCCCGTCGCCAGCGCCATCAGCGGCTTGGTCACCGCGGCAAGGCCATAGCCGGCGAGGATCCACGGCTTGCGCTTCTGCTGCCGGTCCGACAGCCGCCCGCCGGCGAGCTTGGCGAAACTCGCGGTCGCCTCGGACACCCCGTCGATCGCGCCCAGCACCGCCACGCTCGCGCCCAGCGTCACCGTGATGAACAGCGGCAGCAGCGCGTGAATGATCTCGCTCGACAGGTCCATGAACAGGCTGACGAACCCCAGCACCCAGACCGAGCGGGGAAGGGCGGGGCGGGAATGTCGTGAAGCCAACCTCAATCTCCGTCACCCCGGACCTGATCCGGGGTCCGTCCGCCTTCTGGAGAAGATGGCGGATGCCGGGTCAAGTCCGGCATGGCGAACAAGGACTACCCCTTTGCCTTCTTCCGCCGCGTCTCCCAGCCCTTCTTCGCCGCCGCCGACCGGTCGCGCGATCGGCCCGAGCCCGATTCCCTGCCCCCGCCGTCCTGCTTGTTGACCGTCGCCCAAGCCCGCCGCTCGGCCTCCCTGGCCGGCACCCCGCGGTCCTCGTAGCTCTTCTCGATGTCGCGCGCCTTGCGCCGCTGCTTGTCGGTATAGGCCCCCTTGTCACCCTGCGGCATGGCATTTCTCCTGCTTCCCATTGCTGCAACGCACCAATTCGACTAAGGGCGCGGCGAACCTCTCCCAAGGAAAACCGATGGAACTCCGCAACGTGGCGATCATCGCCCACGTCGATCATGGCAAGACGACCCTCGTCGATCAGCTCTTCCGCCAGTCCGGCACCTTCCGTGACAACCAGCGCGTCGAAGAGCGCGCGATGGATTCGAACGACCTCGAAAAGGAACGCGGGATCACCATTCTCGCCAAGTGCACCTCGGTCGAGTGGGCCGATGCGGAAGGCACTGCGACCCGAATCAACATCGTCGACACGCCGGGCCACGCCGACTTCGGCGCCGAGGTCGAGCGCATCCTCTCGATGGTCGACGGCGTGATCCTGCTGGTCGACGCCGCCGAAGGCCCGATGCCGCAGACCAAGTTCGTCACCGGCAAGGCGCTCGGCCTCGGCCTCAGGCCGATCGTCGTCGTCAACAAGATCGACCGCCCCGACGCGCGTCCGGCCGAAGTGCTCGACGAATGCTTCGACCTGTTCCTCAGCCTCGACGCCAATGACGAGCAGCTCGATTTCCCGGTGCTCTATGCGTCGGGCCGCAACGGCTATGCCGGGCGGGAGGACACGGTTCGCGACGGCGACCTGACGCCGCTGTTCGAGACCATCGTCAGCCACGTGCCCGCCCCCGGCCTGCCGATCCACGGCGAGTTCAAGATGCTCGCCACCCTGCTCGACCGCGATCCGTTCCTCGGGCGAATCCTCACCGGCCGCGTCGAATCGGGCACGCTCCACATCAACCAGCCGATCCGGGCGCTCGACGTCGATGGCCACAAGGTCGAGGAAGGTCGCGCGACCAAGATCTTCGCCTTCCACGGCCTCGAGCGCGTTCCGGTCGAGCAGGCGCAGGCGGGTGACATCATCGCCATCGCCGGCCTGATGAACGCGACCGTCTCGAACACCATCGCGACACCGTCGGTCACCACCCCGATCAAGGCCCGCCCGATCGATCCGCCGACGCTCGCCATGAGCTTTGCGGTCAACGACAGCCCCTATGCCGGCCGCGATGGCGACAAGGTCCAGAGCCGCGTCATCCGCGAGCGCCTCGAGCGCGAGGCCGAGACCAATGTCGCGATCCGCGTCACCGTCGCGCACGACAACGACAGCTATGAAGTCGCCGGTCGCGGCGAGCTCCAGCTCGGCGTGCTCATCGAGACCCTGCGCCGCGAGGGCTTCGAGCTGTCGATCAGCCGTCCGCGCGTGCTGTTCCAGGATGGCCCGAACGGCCGCGAGGAGCCGTATGAGACCGTCGTGATCGATGTCGACGACGAATACAGCGGCACGGTCGTCGAGAAGATGAGCCAGCGCAAGGCCGAGATGACCGACATGCGTCCCTCGGGCGCCGGCAAGACCCGCCTGACCTTCAGCGCGCCCTCGCGCGGGCTGATCGGCTACCACGGCGAGTTCCTGTCGGACACGCGCGGTACCGGCATCATGAACCGCCTGTTCGAGAAATATGGCCCCCACAAGGGCGTCATCACGGGTCGCCAGAACGGCGTCCTGATCTCGATGGAGAAGGGCAAGGCGCAGGCCTACGCCCTGAACGCGCTCGAAGATCGCGGTATCATGTTCATCTCGCCCAATGATGACCTCTACGAGGGCATGATCATCGGCGAGAATGCCAAGCCGCAGGACCTTGAGGTCAACCCCTTGAAGGCCAAGCAGCTCACCAACTTCCGCGCCAGCGGCAAGGACGAGGGCATCCGCCTGACCCCGCCGCGCAAGATGACGCTCGAGCAGGCGATTGCCTACATCCAGGACGACGAGCTGGTCGAGGTGACCCCTAAGGTCATCCGCCTGCGCAAGCGCTTCCTCGATCCGCACGAGCGCAAGCGCCAGAGCCGCAAGAGCGAAGCGGCCTGATTTAGCAAGAACCTCCTCGTCGACATCCGGCGGGGAGGTTTTTTAATGGCCTTCACGTCGCCCCGGACCTGATCCAAGCTCCCGGTTACGCGCTTCGGCTGCACAATAATAAGAAGCTGTCTAACGGTCTTGGGGAGGGGCACAGCTTCCCGCGCGGGCCACGCGCGGAGTCGCGCAACTTCCGGGCAAGTAAGAGCTTCGCCGCCCCGCGCGCCCGATCGCTTCGTCGTTCCGGTAACTCGCTTCGTCCAACTCCTTGTCCCAGCACGGGAAATGTTCCTGTCGTTCACCGCAGGACTCGCTCCGTTCACCCCTCGCGGGGTTCCCATGCGGTGAACGCTCCGTATCTCGCCATCCAACAAGACGAGAGCGACGGATCCGCGGAGGGCGGGTCCAGGGCAAGTCGGACGAAGGCTCCAGCCGCCGCGCACCAGAGTGCGGAGTAGATGGGCGGCTGGACCCCTCGACCGCACAGGATAGAGACCCCATTGATCAAGCGACTGCCGCTCGGCCTCGTGCCGGCGACTGCCTCCCTGTTTCTGCTGGTCGGTGCCAGCCCCGTTTCGGCCCAGCTGGCGACAATCGCCGCGACGCCGACCACCAGCGCGGCCGTCGTCGCCGCACCATCGATGTCCACCCCGATCGCCGCGACCAGCGTTGCGGCCCCGGCGCTTCCCACTGCGGTCAATGCGGCCCAGGGCCGTGCCGCCATCCTCTCGGCCACCCCGCGTCCGGCGAGCGGCCTGACTCCGCCGACCGGCGCCCAGGACGTCCGCCCCGCCGTGACCCACGCCTCGCTCTGGCCGCTGATGTACGCCCGAATGAACGGCGCTGCGCTCAGCGAGCAGGAAGAGTGCATCGCGATCGCCGTCTATCACGAGGCGCGGGGCGAGCCGTTTGACGGCCAGCTCGCGGTGGCCGAAGTGATCATGAACCGCGCCGCCTCGGGTCTTTACCCGGCGAGCTGGTGCGAGGTGGTGAAGCAGCCCTGGCAGTTCAGCTTCGTCAATCCGCGCTCGGGCAAGATGCCCGCGGTCAACCGCTCGAGCGCTTCCTGGTCCTATGCCCAGGCGATCACCCGCATCGCGGTCAGCAAGGCCGCCGACGCGCTGCCTTCCGACGTCCTTTGGTATCACGCCGATTATGTCGCGCCGAGTTGGGGCCGCCGCCTCGCCATGGTCGAGAAGATCGGCGCACACCTTTTCTACCGGGCCTTCGCCCGCAGTTAACGAGGGCGACGACTGACGCCTTGGCGTCAGTTTCATTCGGTTCACCGATAATGTGGCGAATCCGGGATTCGCGCGGCGTCCGGTGCCCGGCAATCTTATCCACAGGGCGGCCCCGCCGCCGGGAGGATTGCCCACGTGCTCAAGATCCTGATCGTCGAAGACGAACGGCCACTGGCCGAGACGCTGCGTTACCTGGTCGAGGACAATCCGCGCTACCGGGTGATCGGGATTGCCGAGGACCTCGCCAGCGCGCTCGAAATCCTCGAGCATGACGAGCCCGACCTCGCGCTGGTCGATCTCCACCTCGCCCGCGGTTCGACCGGCTTCTCGGTCGCGGTGCGGCTGAACGACATCGGCGTGCCCTGCCTGTTCGTGACCGGCCGAGCGCCGGGCTTCGCCATGCCCGACCTCGCCCTGGGGCTCCTTCTCAAGCCCTTCACCGGCAACGACGTGCACCGCGCGCTGGCGCTGGCCGAGGACGTAATGCGCGGCCGCGAGACGCTCCGCCCGCGCCTGCCGCGCAACCTCGAGCTCTACGATCCCGAGGCCGAGCCGGAGCCCGCCGAGACCCCGATCTTCGTCCCGCCCCGCCGCGGCTTCAAGGCCCGGCTCGAGCGCTGGATCGGGGGCAGCGTCACGCATTGAACCCTTACGGTTGACCGGGCGTTAAACGCGGCAAGTTCCTCTTTCGAGGTGAGATTTGCCGTGTTCCGTCGTTCCTTGCTGGGCGCTGCCGCAGCCATTGCCGCGCTGACCCTTTCCGTTCCGGCCGCTGCCGCTACCGTCAGCGCCGAGAGCCTTCCCACCGCCGCCGCGGTCTCCTCCTTCTATGCCGGCCGAAGCCAGCCCCTCTGGCTCGAGTCGCCCCGGGCGATCGGGGCGCTGACCGCGGCGCTCAAGACCTCGCCGCTCGACGGCTTCGAGGACGGCCCCGAGCTTGCCGCCTCGATCGAGCAGGCTTTGGCCGACGCCGAGGCCGGCACGCCCGGCGCCGCCCAGGAGGCCGAGCGGCTGATGAGCAGTGCCTTCATCCTCTACGCGCAGGCGATGCGCTGGCCGGGCGGGGCAAAGGTCATCTACGCCGACCCGGCGCTCGCGCCCAAGGTCCCGACCCCCGCCGAAGTGCTCGCCGGCATGGCGCGGAGCGACGATCTCGCCGCGCTCGTCCGCCGGACCGCCGAGGTCAATCCGATCCATGCCGCGCTCAAGGCCGCCGCGGCCGAGGACAGCCGCTTCCTTGGCGAGCCGAGCCGGGCGATGCGTGGCAGCCTCGACCGGGCGCGGCTGCTGCCGTCCGACGGCCGCTTCGTGCTGGTCGACATCGCCAGCCAGCAGCTGATGATGATCGACGAGGGCAAGGTCGTCGACCGGATGAAGGTCGTCGTCGGGAAGCCCGAGATGAAGACCCCGCTGATGGCGGGCACGCTTCGGCAGGTGACCTTCAATCCTTACTGGAACGTGCCAGTCGACCTCGCCGCCAGCAACATCGCGCCCAACGTCCTCCGCCAGGGCGTCGGCTGGCTCAAGGCCAAGAATTACGAGGTGCTGTCCGGCTGGGACGCCGATGCGCGCGTGATCGATCCCGCCAGCGTCGACTGGCAGGCCGTCGCCGACGGGCGGATCGAGGCGCGGGTCCGGCAGAAGCCCGGCCGCGGCAACATGATGGGCGCGATGAAGTTCGAATTCCCGAACGAGCTCGGCATCTATCTCCACGATACGCCCGCCCGGAACCTGTTCGACGAGGCCGCGCGGACCTTCAGCTCGGGCTGTGTCCGGCTCGAGGATGCGCCGCGGCTCGGCCGCTGGCTAATGGGCCGCGATGCCGTTGCCGCGAGCAGCCAGCCCGAACTCAATGTCGCGCTCGGCGCCGGCGTGCCGGTGTTCCTCACCTATCTGACGGTGCGCCCCGAAGCCGACGGAAGCCTCGCCTACGCGCCCGACATCTACGGGCTCGACAATGGCGAGGAGCCCAAGCTGGCGGCGGTCCGCTAGAGGTGAAATCGAAGAGACGGTGGATGCCCGACGTGGATTCGAACCACGATTGACGGAGTCAGAGTCCGTAGTCTTACCATTAGACGATCGGGCAAGGACCGATGAGCCCGCAAGGCCGAGGCCGTGGGCTGGGTGGGCAGCTAGGGGCGTCGCCGCGGACTGTCAATGCCAAGCCGCAACCTTGCGCTGCTTGCGCAATCTGGCTTAAGCCGGTGCCAAGTCAGCCGATCGGTATTGCCCGGTCGGTGCAGGATCGATGGACAATCGCGTGATGGCGTCTCACCCAGCCAGCGCGCCGACGCCGGGACCTCCGGCCAGGCACTCCGCAGCCGAGCCCCGTCGGGCACCGGCCGCCTCCTCACACCAGACCTATGCGGCGATCGACCTCGGCACCAACAATTGCCGACTGCTGATCGCCCGGCCGACTCCCGGCGGCTTCACCGTGGTCGACGCTTTCTCGCGAATCGTCCGGCTGGGCGAGGGGCTGGCGACGAGCGGCCGGCTGACCGACGGCGCGATGGACCGCGCGGTCGAGGCGCTTGGGGTCTGCGCCGACAAGCTGCGCCGCCGAAGGGTCGGGCTTGCCCGTTCGGTCGCGACCGAGGCCTGCCGCCGTGCCGCCAACGGCCGTCATTTCGTCGAGCGGGTGCGGCGCGAGACCGGGATCGTCCTCGAGATCATCGCGCCGCAGGAAGAAGCCCGGCTGGCGGTCCTCGGCTGCCACAAGTTGCTCGAACCCGGCGACGGCCCGGCGCTGATCTTCGACATCGGCGGCGGCTCGACCGAGCTGGTGCTGGTCGAGCCCGGCGGCGAGGACATGGCGCCCCGCATCAAGGCCTGGTGGAGCGCGCCCTGGGGTGTCGTCTCGCTGACCGAAAGCGAGGGCCGGACCGCAATCGAGGGGCCCGATCGGGTCGCCGCCTATCGCCGGATGCGCGAGCGCGCGCGCCATGCCTTCGCCCGGTTCACCGAGCTACTGCCCGAGAACAAGGACAATATCCGGCTGCTCGGCACCAGCGGCACCGTGACCACGCTCGCTTCGGTCCACCTCGCGCTGCCCAGCTACGACCGCCGCGCGGTCGACGGGCTGCACGTGCCGATCGGGGCGATGCGCGACATTTCGACCATGATCGCCGAGATGGATTTCGAGGGTCGCTCGGGCCTGCCCTGCATCGGCGCCGAGCGCGCCGACCTGGTGGTGGCGGGCTGCGCCATCCTCGAGGCGATCCTCGACATCTGGCCGGCCGAACAATTGGGGATTGCCGACCGCGGCATCCGCGAAGGGATTTTGAGAAGCCTGATGGCGCGCGACGGACATATATTGTGAACGCCCACCCTGCCAACCGAGGCGTTTGCCTGTGAACACCCGGGTGAAGACCGCCAAGGGGCGGAAGGTCGGCTCGACCAAGTGGCTGCAGCGCCAGCTGAACGACCCCTACGTCAAGAAGGCCAAGGCCGAGGGCTATCGCAGCCGCGCGGCCTACAAGCTGATCGAGCTCGACGAGAAGTTCGGGTTGCTGCGCGGCGCGCAGGCGGTGGTCGACCTCGGCATCGCGCCCGGTGGCTGGAGCCAGGTGGTGCGCAAGAAGGCGCCGCGGGCGGCCGTGGTCGGGATCGATTTTCTGCCGGTCGATCCCCTCGACGGGGTCACCATCCTCCACATGGATTTCACCGACGAGGATGCCGATGCGCGCCTCAAAGAAGCGCTCGGCGGCCCGGCCGATCTCGTGCTCAGCGACATGGCGGCCAATACCGTGGGTCATCCGCAGACCGACCATCTGCGCACCATGGGGCTGGTCGAGCTGGGGCTCGAATTCGCCAAGGACGTGCTCAAGCCCGGCGGCGCCTATGTCGCCAAGGTGCTGGCGGGCGGGACCGACAATCAGCTCCTGGCCGAGCTCAAGAAGCATTTCGCGACGGTCAAGCATGCCAAGCCGCCCGCCAGCCGCAAGGATTCGAGCGAATGGTATGTGATCGCGCAGGGCTTCAAGGGCCGCCGCGAGGAGGCGGAGCCCGAGGCGGCCTGAGGGCCGCGGTCATCGGCGGTTCAGTCGCATAACGGCAGCGTGGCCGTCTCGATCATCGGGGTTAGCCATGAACGACCGCATCTTCGCGGAAAACCGCTTCGGCCTTGGTCCGCGTCCGCGGGGAAGCGGGGGCGGCGACGGCCGGGCGTGGGTCGAGGCGCAGCTCGGCGACAGGCTGGCCGTGCCGGCCGGAACGCCGACCCGCGCCGAAGCGGCCGAGGCCTTGCTCGCCTATCGCGACGAACGCCGCGACCTCAGGATGGAGCGCAGGCAGGAGCCTGAACCCACAGCGCCCACCATGACCATGTCGGGCGAAAAGGCCTCGGCCAAGCCCAAGCAGCCGCCCGAGCTTGTGGGCCTGCGCAAGGAACAGCGCGACCTCTACCTCCGCGCGGTCGATGCCCGCCTGAACGCCGCGCTGACCGGGCCATCGCCCTTCCTCGAGCGCATGGCGCATTTCTGGGCCAATCATTTCGCGGTCGGCGCCACCAAGATGACGACGGTCGGCTTTGCCGGGCTGCTCGAGATGGAGGCGATCCGGCCGCACGTCACGGGGCGCTTCGCCGACATGCTGCTGGCGGTCGAGCGGCACCCGGCGATGCTGCTCTATCTCGACCAGGCGCAGTCGATCGGGCCCAACAGTCTCGCCGGCGAGCGCGCCGGGGCGCGGGGGCGCGACCTCGGGCTCAACGAGAATCTCGCGCGTGAAATCCTTGAGCTGCACACCCTCGGGGTGCGGACCGGCTATGCCCAAGCCGACGTCACCGAATTCGCGCGCGCCCTGACCGGCTGGACGGTGGCGGGGCTGGGGCGGGGGCCGTTGCAGCGGCGGCTGGGCGGCGCGCCCGGCGACTTCGCCTTCGCCGAGATGCTGCACGAGCCGGGCGCCCGGACGATCCTCGGCAAGCACTATGGCGAGGGCGGCGAGGAGCAGGGCCGCGCGGTGCTGATGGACCTGGCGGTCGCGCCCGCCACCGCCCGCCACGTCGCGACCAAGCTTGCCCGCCATTTCGTCGCCGACGATCCGCCGCCGGCGGTGATCGCGCGGGTCGAGCAGGCATTCCTGAAGAGCGGCGGCGACTTGCCGACCGTCTATCGCGCGCTGATCGCCTCGCCCGAGGCCTGGGATCCGGCGCGCCCGAAATTCCGCAATCCGTGGGAATGGACCGTGGCGAGCTTCCGCGCGCTCGGCCTCGACAAGGCGCCGGGGCAACGAGCCGTCGGCATGCTGAACGAGCTCGGTATGCCGGTCTGGAGACCGACCTCGCCGGCGGGGTTCGACGACATTGCCGCGAGCTGGGCCGGGCCCGACGCGCTCGTCCGCCGGGTCGAGGCGGCGCAGCGGCTGGCGGCGACGGCCGGGCAGGAAATCGACGCCCGCGCGCTCGCTCCGGTCACGCTCGGAAGCCGGCTCTCCCCGGCCACCGCGCAAGCGATCAGCCGCGCCGAGAGCCCCGCGACGGGCCTCGCGCTGCTGCTCGTCTCTCCTGAATTCCTGCGGAGGTAGTCGATGGACCGCCGTTCTTTCCTCGGTTGCGGTGCCGCCGGCCTCGCCGCGGCGACCTTCGCCCCCTCGCTCGCCTTCGCCAAGGCGGCGACCGACAAGCGCTTCCTGTTCGTGATCCAGCGCGGCGCTGCCGACGGGCTGGCAATCCTCGCGCCGACCGGCGACCCGGCGCTCGCCCGGCTGCGGCCGCTGATCGGATTCGAGGGCGGGAGCCGGATCGATCCCTTCTTCACGCTCCATCCCGCGCTAAAGGCGACGGCGGCGCTGCATGCGGCGAAGCAGGCCCTGTTCGTTCACGCAGTCGCCTCGCCCTATCGCGACCGCTCGCATTTCGACGGGCAGAACGTGCTCGAGACGGGCGGAGCGCTGCCCTACCGGCTGCGCGACGGGTGGATGAACCGGCTGGTCGCGACCATGCCCGACGATCCCCATGCGATCGCCTTCGCGCCGACCATCCCGCCGGTGCTGCGCGGGGCGGCGAACGTGACCTCCTATGCGCCCTCGAAGCTGCCCGACGCGGGCGCGGACCTGATGCTCCGGGTCGGTGACCTCTACGGGGCCGACCCGCAGCTCGGGCCGCTGTGGAACCAGGCGCTGGCGGCGCGCGCGCAGGCCGGGGACCTCGCCTCGGGCAAGGGCGCGGCGGCGGCGGGCGCGCTTGCGGCCAAGATGATGGCGGGGGCGAATGGCGCCCGGATCGGGATGATCGAGACCGACGGCTGGGACACGCACAGCGGGCAGAAAGCGCGGCTTGGCGCCCAGCTCTCCGGGCTCGACGGTTTGCTCGCTGCCTTCCAGGCCGGGCTCGGTGCCGACTGGCGCAACACGCTGGTCATCGTCGCGACCGAGTTCGGACGGACCGCTGCGGAGAACGGGACCGGCGGGACCGACCATGGGACCGGCTCGGTGGCTTGGCTCCTCGGCGGTGCGGTTCGGGGCGGCCGCGTCCTTGCCGACTGGCCGGGCCTCGGCGCAAGCCAGCTCTACGAGGGGCGGGACCTCAAGCCGACCCATGCCCTCGATGCGGTCATCGCAACCGCCTTGGCGCAGCATTTCGGGCAGGATCCGGCGCGCCTCGCCGCAGCGCTCTTCCCCGACACCGGCGCCAGGCCACTGGCCGAGCAGTTCGTCTAGGCGTCGCGCATGCGGACCCGGCTCAGCGTCTGCCGGCGCAAGGCGGCCTATAAAAGCATCGACGCCGCAATGGCGGCTGCTGCGGCGTTCGACTCGGGCCTGCGCGCCTATCGCTGCGATCGTTGCCAACGGGCGCATCTCACCAGTCGGCGCAAGGGGAAGCGCGTGCCGCGGCCCGTTTCGCCGGTCGCCGCCACCGAAAAGCACGATTTAACGGTGGTTTGACGCCCGATTGACGCCCGTCGAACGGGTGCCGGGCAAGACATTCCCGCCGGACCTCATGTGGTCCGAAGCGAGATAGGGGATGGTGATGAACGGCATGAAGCGATGGATCGCGACCGCCAGCGTCTTGGCGATCGGGCTGAGCGTGAACGCCAGCGCACAGCAATATGGCGACTGGGGCCCGCCGACCTGGGCGGAGGCCTTGAACGGCTCGAGCAGCCAGCTCAACACGCCGTTCAACGACGGCTGCCCGATCCTCAATCCCTATGACGGCAGCCTCTATATCGCCTCCAATCGGCCCGGGGGGCAGGGCGGGCTCGACATCTGGATCGCGCCCAAGAGCGGCGACGGCTGGGGAACGCCGGTCAATGCCGGGCCCAAGATCAACACCGCCGCCGACGAATTCTGCCCAACTCCGGCGCGGGGCAACCGCTTCTTCTTCGTCCGCCGGTCGAGCGCGACCGACACCGACATCTTTGTCGTAAAGCACCTGCCGAGTGGCTTCCAGGATGCGCAGCGGCTGCCCAAGGGCGAGGGGCAGATCAACAGCGACCGCGAGGAGTGGAGCCCGTCGTGGTTCCAGGCGGCGGACGGCCGCGAATTCCTCTATTTCTCGAGCACGCGCGAGACCGGCGGACCGGCGCAGGACGTCTATTACAGCGTCGACTTCGGGCCGGCCAATCTTGCCCAGGGCGGGGTCAACAGCAGCGCCAGCGATGCACGTCCCAACGTCAGCCGTAACGGGCTCGAGATCGTCTGGGACAGCAACCGTACTGGCACGCTTGGCGGACCCGACATCTTCACCGCGCATCGCAGCAGCGTCGACGAACCCTGGGGCTCGGCGATCCATCTCGAAAACGGCATCAACAGCGCCGCCAACGAGACCCGGGCGTCGCTGAGCTGGGACGGGACGACGCTGATGTTCGGTTCGACCCGGACCGGCGCCCCGGCCGAGGGTTCGGCCGACGTCTATGTCTCGCGCCGGACCAAGGTGACCGGCCAGTGAGTTCAGCCGGGGTCGTGATGACGCCGTGGGGGCCACGCCTAGAGCGGGAGCGACCCAGTCTCCGCCCGCTCGCGCGTGACGGTGGCGAGGATGCGGGAGCGAAGCGCGTCGAAGCGGGGATCGCCGCGAAGCTTCGCGAAGGCTGGCTCCTGGCGCAGATCGATCGGCTTTGCCCGACCGTCGGGTAGCCACTTCCGGTCGACGGCCCGGCCAAGCAGGGCGAGCGCCTCCTGGTGCTCGCCCTGTGCGGCCTTGATCGCGGCAAGGTCGGCAAGGTCATCGCGCTGCCAGGCCCGTCGGCCGGGCTTGTCGAGGTCGCGCTCGGCCCCGGCAAGGATGTAGCGAGCCTCCGCTGGCTGCCTCTGTGCTAGCAGGGCCATCGCCAGGGTCGGCGCGGTCGAGCTCAGCTGCTGCGCGCGGCGCGCCTCGGCGAGGAAGCGGTCGGCCGTGCCGAAGGCCTGCCGATAGAGGGTGACGAGCCGCTCGGTCTCGCCGTGGTTGTAGAGTGCTCGGGCCGCGGCATAGGAATAATAGAAGGACAACCAGAATTCTTCGGGGGTCACCTTGCGGCCGTCGATCGCGGCCGGGGGCATGGATTGCCCGCGCATCAGCGCGGGATACCAGCGCGGACAGCCGACGATGCGATGCAGGGGCTCGAGCATGTCGAGGCGCTGGAGGGTTAGGATCCATGGCATGAACGAGGCTGGGCGGGCGCGTCCCTCGTCGTCCTTGCCGCCGCGGGCGAGGGCCTTGGCGGCCTGCGACAGGTCGTTGTCGGCGAGCGCGCGATAGGCGGCCAGCGCGGCGAGAATGTCGGGTCCGGCGCCCGCGCGGCGCGAGGCGGCGGCCAGCCGGTCAATCTCGTCGGGGCGGTCAAGGTCGCCCGCCGTCTGGGCGAGGTTCATCAGGGCGGGGGTGTAGAGCGGGTCGAGCCCGGTCGCGGTGCGATAGGCGGTCATCGACAGCTCGGGGTCGCCGTCGCGGGCGAGGCTGTTGCCGAGCCAGTTCCATGCATCGACGTCGCTGGGGTCGAGCGCGATCGCCCGGCGCAGGTGCGCGCGCGCGGCGGCGGTATCGTCGCCCATGAGTAGGCCCGCGACCGCATGGGCCTTGGCAAGATTGGGCGCGAGCTGGAGGGCGCGGCGGCTTGCCCTGAGACTTTCCTCGCGCAGGGCGGCATTATCGACGACGCCGGCGTTGGTGAATATCGCGGCCTGCGCGAGGGCGGCCCAGGCAGGGGCATATTGGGGATCCCGGCGGACCGCTTCGAGCAGCAGGCCGCGGGCGCGGGCATGATCCTCGTAGCGACGGCCGCCGAGCAGGATCGCGGACTCGCCATAGAGGGCCTGAACGTCGGACGAGGTCGTGATCTGCTCGGCAAGGCGGCCGCCGCCCGGCGCGAGGCGGCTGCGCAACTGGCCCTCGATGGCGCTGGCGATCGAGCTCTGTCCGCTCGCCGGCTCGCCCGCCGGAGCTTCGAAGCGGCCCTGCCAGATCACCAGTCCGTCGGCGGTGCGGGTCAGCTCGGCAGTGACCGAGACCTTACCCGCGCGCTGATCGAGATAGCCGCCGAGAAGATAGTCGGCGCCGGTCCGTCGTCGCCACTCCGCCGGGGTGAGCCGGGCCGAGCCATTGGCATCGGAGGTCGCGCGGCCGAGCAGCCGGAGCCCGGGGTTGCGGGCAAGCGCGGTGCGGGTGTCTTCCCACAGCCCCGCGGCGAGGAAGTCGAGTGTCCCGGGCCGTGCTTCGAACGGAACAACCGCCACGACGACCGGCCGGTCCGGCGCAATCGCTGGTCGGGCGCTCCACCACCAGGCGGCGGCGAGCCCCGCGAGGAGGAGGAGGAGGAGCGACAGGCCGATCAGCAAGGGCAGGCCGGCGCGGCTGCGCCCGACGGCCCGCGGCACCGCAGAAACTGCCCCTGGCGGAGAAGGGGGCGGGGATGTCTCGGGCGCGGCCAAAGCGCGATAGGCCTGTTCGGTCGCCGGCGAGGGGCGGGTGCCGAGCTCGCTGTCGAGGGCCGCGACCAGGCGGTCCCAGCGACGCGCGGCCATATGATCGTCGTGGAGCGCCCGCGCGACCCGGAACTGGAGCCGGGCGATGTCCTCGCGGGTCGGTTCGCACGCTTCGAGCGCGGCGAGCAGGGCCTTGGCCTCGTGATGACGGCCCCCAGCCACGGCGCGGTCGGCGGCGGCCTGCACGGCATCGATCGTGTCGCCCGGCTCGCGCGCGCGGAACTGGCGCAGCCATTGGTCGAGTTCGCGGTCGATCCCGTCGAGGTCGGCGAGCAGCGCCCCGTCGGGGGCCGCATCGTTGAGCAGTTCGGTGAGCGTGCCGAGGTCGTCGGCCTCGGCTGCGGCGCGCATCGCCGCCAGGTCGTGGGTCAATGCGCCCGGGCTGAGCGACAGCGTCTCGCCATCAGCCAGGAGCGGGCTCTCCCCGCCGGTCCAGTCGAGCCGGCGCAGTTCGTGGAGGGTCTGGCGCAGGCTCGCCCGTGCCTGCTCCTCGCCGCGGTCGCTCCACAGCAGGGCGGCGATCTCCCCGCGCAAGGCGGTCTTTCCGGTGAGCGCGAGATAGGCGAGCAGCGCCCGCGCCTTGCGCGAACGGACCGGGATCGCCCGGCCGTCCTCGCGGGTCAGGCGGAAGCGGCCGAGCGCATGGACCCGCGCGGCGCCGCGCTGAAGGACTGGCCTTACCCGGGTCGGTACATCGAGCATGATCGAGCGCCCCCGAAACGCGCGCGATCATGCCGCAAACCCGGCGTATCGTCCATGCGGTCAATCCGGGTTGAACACGGAGATTAGGTTCGCGCCGCCAAGGCGTCCGCTCAGTCGTCCGAACCGCGATCCATCAGGTCCATGAAGTTGCGGGCAGCGTCGCGGTCGGCAGGCTCGGGGAAGGCGACGTCGAGGTCGGGCGCGGCACCGAGCAGGAACAGCAGCGACCACAAGGCGAAGCGCTGGGCGCGATCGGTCGCGAGGCCGAAGTCGACCCGCAGCCGGTCGATTCCTGCCTCGAGCATTGCCGGCGAGACCGCCGAAAGGTCGGTCGCGGCGAAATAGCGAATGAGAAGATCGTCGAGATTCATTGGTTTACCATAAGCGAGGACCGGGCCCGGCGCGATCTCGGGCCCTGGCGAAGTGTGGCAGGAAAGTCGCACTTTTGTCCCGAGGAGCGTTCGGACCCGTGATCCAAGGAAACCTTCGCCGGGGGCGGGGGTTGGGCGGGCGTTGATCCACATCAACCCAGAAGGAAAACATATGAAGCTCACCTTGTTGGCCGCGACAGCGGCCGCCGTGATTGCCGGCCCGGCATTCGCGCAGTCCTCGAGCGGCGGCTACGTCGGCGTCGAGGGTGGCGTCCTCTTCCCGAAGAGCAAGCGCGCCGATCTCAACACCGTCTTCACGCAGGGCGCGCAGACCCCTGCCGCTGGCACCGTCGCTCCGGCTCCGGGCGTTGGTCTCGTCGGCACGGCTCCGGTCGCCCCGCTCGCCGTCACCGGCAGCACCCGCGTCAAGTACAAGCGCGGCTATGACATCGACGCCATCGCCGGCTACGATTTCGGCCTGTTCCGCCTCGAGGGCGAGCTTGGCTACAAGCGTAGCAAGATCAAGTCGATCAACACCGATCCGGCGTTCATCACCGCGGTGAGCAACGGCCTGGTCCCGACCGGCACCACCGGCGGCACCTTCGTGTTCCCGACCGACACCAGCAGCTTCGACCTCGGCAGCCACGTCAGCGTGCTGTCGGGCATGGTCAACGCGCTGCTCGACATCGGCAACGAGAATGGCCCGAACTTCTACGCCGGTGCCGGTTTCGGCCGCGCTCGCGTCAAGGCGTTCGGTGATCGTGACAGCGCCTGGGCCTATCAGGGCATCGCGGGCGTCCGCTTCCCGATCAGCGACAACATCGACCTCGGCCTGAAGTATCGCTACTTCCGCACCGGTCGTCTGGACCTCGATCCGGGCACCACGGCCTTCTCGACCAACCTCGTTGCGGCGATCCCGAACGTCGCGGCTCCGGGCGGTCCGGCCGCTGTCGGCAGCACCAACGTGGCGTTCACCCGCACGGCGACCCTTGGCGGCAACTACAACAACCGCTTCTCGTCGCACAGCCTGCTCGCCAGCCTGATCTTCAACTTCGGCAGCACCGCGGCTCCGCCGCCCCCGCCGCCGCCCCCGCCGCCCCCGCCCCCGCCGCCGCCTGCGCCGCCCGCGACGCAGACCTGCCCGGACGGGTCGGTGATCCTGGCGACCGACGCGTGCCCGGTTCCGCCGCCGCCGCCGCCGCCGCCGCCGCCGGCGCCCGAGCGCGGCTAAGCGTTCGCGGATATCGCGTAAAAGGGAATGGCCCGGTCGAAAGACCGGGCCATTTCTTTATCAGGAAACGTGGGAAAACGAGCGCCACAGGGGCCAGCGCCCCGGTGGCTCAGCCGTTCTTGGCGCGGGCCGCGGCGATGGCTTCCTTGAGCGCCTCATAGCCGACCGCACCGTTCATCACCCGGTCGCCGACCACGAACAGCGGCGTGCCGGTCGCGCCGAGCTGCTGGGCGAGCTGGAAGTTGCGGCGAAGCTCGGCATCGAATTCGGGGCTCGAGGGAATTGCCGCCGGCAACCCCGCGGCCGCCGCGGCCTGGGCCAAGGTCTGCTCGCTGGGCCGGCCCGCGGCATAGAGCGCGTCGTGAAACGCCATGAAGCGCCCCGACTTGCTGGCCGCGAGCGCAAGCCGCGAGGCAGCCTCGCTTTCGGGGCCGAGGATGGGGAATTCGCGGTAGACAACCCGGAGCTTTGGATCTTCCTTCACCAGCTTGTCGATGACCGGGAGCGAGGCTTTGCAATAGCCGCAGGCGTAATCGTAGAATTCGACCAGGGTGACGTCGGCGTCCTTCGCCCCTTCCCATGAGGAGCCGAACGGAGTCTCGATCGCCTGGCGATTGGCGGTGAGGACGGGGGCATGCTGCTGGTCGCGGAGCGCGTCGGCGGTCTCCATCAGGATCCCGGGATTGTCGAGCATCGCCTTGCGGACGAGCTGGCCGGCCCAGCCGCTCTGCACCGCGCCCACGGCCAACACGATGGTGGCGATCGCACCCCCTGCCGCGCCCGCCAGTGCCGCGCCCCAGCCGCTTCCCCCCCTTGCCTCGCTCACTGCTCGCGCTTGCCCTTCTTCTTGTCCTTGTCGACTTCGACCTGCGATACCATCGCGATGTCCTGCGCGCGAATGTAATCGGGCGAGCCCTGCGGGATGCCCTGCATCGCCGACTTGGCACTGACGAGCGCGAGCTTGGCATTACCTTCGAGGTTGTAGCGCTCGGCGGTCGCGAGGGCGGCGCGGGCGGGATCGCCCTTCCGGTCGTAGATCATGCCGAGCTGGTACCAGGCGAAGGGCTGCTCGTTGTCGCGGCCGATCGAGGCCTTGAGCACCTTCTCGGCCTCGGTCAGATTCTCGGGCTTCTCGGTCGAGAGGAGGGCGTGGCCGAGCATTGCCTGGATCATCGGCTGGTCGGGTGCGACCGCGACCGACTGGCGGAGCACCGGCACGGCCTCGGCGGGGCGTCCGCTCTCGAGCAGGATCTGCCCCTTGAGTTCGAGGTAGAAGGGGTCGCGCGGCGCGGTCGCGAGCAGGGCGTCGGCCTCGGCCAGCGCCTTCTCGCGGTCGCCCATCCGGTGATAGGCATAAGCGCGGGCGTAATGCGCGGGCACGCTCTGGTCGGTGGTCGGATAGGTCCTCAGCACCGCCGTCTTGTCGCTGATGTAACCGATCAGCTTGGCACGGACGCGCTGGAAGCGAGCCTCGAGCGCGGGGTCGGTCGGGCGGCTCCACGCCGGGTCCTTCTGGTAGAGGCCGGTCAGCGTCGAGATGCGTTCGGACGACAAGGGGTGGGTGCGATTGTAGCTGTCGGTCGCATAGACCGCGAGGCGATATTCCTGGTTCTGCAGCTTCTTGAAGAAGTCGAGCGACCCCTTGCCCGAAATGCCCGCCTTGGCGAGGTAGGAAGCGCCGGCGAGGTCGGCGCTGGTCTCCTGGCTGCGGGTGAAGGCGAGATAACTGCCCATTGCCGCCTGCTGACCGATCGCCATCGCGCCCATCGCCGCGTCGCCCGACCCGGCCGCCATGGCGAGCCCGCCGAGGATCAGGCTGAGGATGGTGATCCCGGTCGCCTGCTTGGCCGCTTCGCCGCCGCGAATGGCGTGCCCACCGGCGACGTGGCCAAGTTCGTGGGCGATGACGCCCTGGACCTGGTTGGCATTGTCGGCCGACGTGAGCAGCCCGGTGTGGATGTAGACCACCTGCCCGCCGGCGACGAAGGCGTTGATCTCGGGATCGTTGATGAGGACGATCTTGACGTTCTTGGGGTCGAGCTGGGCCGCCTCGATCAGCGGCTTGGACATGTCCGCGAACAGCTTTTCGGTCTCGCTGTCGCGCAGGACCTCCTGGGCGGCGGCAGGCTGGGCCGCGGCGAAGACGAGCCCGAGGAAGAGCATCAGCCAGCGGCTGAGCGGAATCACGCGTCGCATGGTCGTTCCCCTTGGGGACAAGGGCTGAACGGGGGGTGACTGTCACCGCCCGCTTCGCGTAAGGACATGTCTCTTCCTGACACAGCTGATACGATTGCCAACATCTTGAGCATCTTCGCAACTTTTACCGACCACGTGAACCGGGCCCTCGACCAGCTGGTCGAACAGGGCGACCTGCCGCCGGGCTTGGCGCGCACCGCCGTGACGGTGGAGCCGCCGCGCGATGTCACCCATGGCGACCTTTCGACCAATGCCGCGATGGTGCTGGCCAAGGCGGCCGCGACCAATCCGCGCGCGCTCGCCGGCCTTTTGGTGCCGAAGCTCGAGGCGCTTCCGGGCGTCGCCGAGGTGTCGGTCGCCGGTCCCGGCTTCATCAACCTGCGGCTCGAATCGGGCGTCTGGCGCGAGGAGCTGGTGCGGATCGCCGCCGAGGGTCAGCGCTATGGCCTGTCGAACGCGGGCAAGGGCGAACGGGTCAATGTTGAATATGTCTCGGCCAATCCGACCGGGCCGATGCACATGGGTCATTGCCGCGGCGCGGTGGTGGGTGACGCGCTCGCCAGCCTGCTCGAGGCGGCAGGCTTTGCGGTCACCCGCGAATATTATGTCAACGACGCCGGCAGCCAGGTCGATACGCTCGCCCGCTCGGCGCACCTCAGGTACCGCGAGGCGCTCGGCGAGGACATCGGCGAGATCCCCGAAGGGCTCTATCCGGGTGACTATCTGAAGCCGGTCGGCGCATTGCTGGCGGCCGAATATGGCTCGTCGATGGTGGCCGCGCCCGAAGCCGAGTGGTTGCCCGCCTTCAAGCAGAAGACCGTCGCGGCGATGATGGACCTCATTCGCCACGACCTTGGCCTCCTTGGCATCGTCCACGACAAGTTCAGTTCGGAAGCCGAGCTTCAGGCCTCGGGCGCGCCCGAGCGGACGCTCGAGACGCTGCGCGCCAAGGGCCTCGTCTATGAGGGCACGCGCGAGCGGCCCAAGAGCATCGACGAGCATGACCCCTGGGAGCCGGTCGAGCTGACGCTGTTCCGCTCGACCCAGTTCGGCGACGACGAAGATCGGCCGATGAAGAAGGCCGACGGCAGCTGGACCTATTTCGGCGCCGATGCCGCTTACCACCTGCAGAAGGCCGAGAGTGCCGACCACCTCGTGAACATCTGGGGCGCCGACCATTCGGGGACGGTCAAGCGGATCAAGGCCGCGGTCCAGGCGCTGACCGACGGTAAGGTCGATCTGGACGTCAAGCTGGTCCAGATGGTCCAGCTGCTGCGCGCCGGCGAACCGGTGAAGATGAGCAAGCGGGCAGGCAATTTCGTTACGCTTGCCGATGTCGTGCGCGAGGTCGGCAAGGACGTCGCGCGCTTCATCATGCTGACCAAGCGCGCCGACACGCCGCTCGACTTCGATTTCGCCAAGGTGGTCGAGGCGTCGAAGGACAATCCGGTCTTCTACGTCCAATATGCCCATGCCCGGATCGCCAGCCTCAAGCGCAAGGCAGCCGAGGCGGGGATCGACTCGGCCGGTGCGGACATCGGCCTGCTCGACGACGAGGAACTGGGCCTCGTCCGCCTCGCCAGTCACTATCCGCGGGTGGTCGAGAGTGCCGCAGTCGCGCACGAGCCGCACCGCATCGCCTTCTACCTCTATGAACTGGCGGCCGCCTTCCATGCGTTGTGGAACCGCGGCAACGACGATCCCGGCCGCCGCTTCCTGATCGACGGCGAGCCCGGATTGAGCGCCGCGCGCCTCGCGCTGGCGGGGGCGATCGCGCAAGTGATCGGGAACGGACTGGGGCTGATGGGCGTCGAGGCGGCAGAGGAGATGCGCTAGCCGATGCGGTCGACGAGCGAGCGCCTGCCCTGGCTCGAGGACGAACCGGCGATCGCCGGCCCGAACCGCGCCGCTCGCCCCGTCTCCACCCCGAAGGTCAGAGGGGGCCGCTTTCTCTGGCCTTGGTACCTGCTGTTCGCCCTGCTGATCGGGCTCGTCGGCTTTGGCGCCTGGTGGCTTGGGACTCACCAGCGCGAGGCTGCGCCGCCCGAGCTTCCGGCAGAGGAAGCGGTGCCCATACCCGTCAATAGCTCGCCTGAGGCGGCATCGAACGGCGCCGCGTCGGCAGGAGATCCGGCCTTGCCCGCGCCGCTCACCACCGCACCACCCGCGCCGAGCCCCAGCGGCCGCGCCCGCCCGGTCCCGCGCAGTAGCGCCCGGCCCGTCGCAACCGGGCCGCGCGCGGGCACCGAACCCGCGGAAGAGGGCAGTGCGAGGCCGACTTTCCCGGCGGACGATCCGACCATTGCGCCGCCGCCGACAGGACCGTCGCCGGTCGTCGTCTACCACCCCAATCCCAATCGCGGGCGGGTGGTCCAGCTCGGCGCTTTCCCAACCCGCGCCCAGGCGGAGGAGAGCTGGCGCAAGATCACCCGGCGCTATCCCTATCTCGCGACCAAGCCCAAGATGGTGAACACGGTCGACGTGCGCGGGCTCGGCGGCGGCCGGCCGACACGAATGTATCGCCTCCAG
The DNA here is from genome assembly GCF_000711715.1 of Sphingomonas astaxanthinifaciens DSM 22298. Taxonomy (NCBI): domain Bacteria; kingdom Pseudomonadati; phylum Pseudomonadota; class Alphaproteobacteria; order Sphingomonadales; family Sphingomonadaceae; genus Sphingomonas; species Sphingomonas astaxanthinifaciens. The sequence goes on along the minus strand of NZ_JONN01000001.1, from coordinate 1,348,736 downwards.
CTCGGCACCTCTTCTCAAGCCCAGTCGGCGGTCATATGCCAGCAGCTCGAGAGGGCGGGGCAGAGCTGCGTGGTGGTGTACTGAAATGGCGACTTCGCGAGGGGTGACGGGCGAGCCGCTGCCGTGGCTCGAACCGGTCGAGGACGAGGATGAACCGCCCGCGCTGTCGGCACGCAAGATGCTGGCCGCGATCGTCGTGGTGCTGCTCGCCGCGGCGCTGGTCGCGGGCACGCTCTACTGGCTGGGCAAGCGCCAGGCGGACGAGGGCAGCGGGCCGCCCACGCTCATCAAGGCCGAGCCAGGGCCCTACAAGATAAAGCCGACCGACCCCGGCGGAATCGACGTCGCGGGGGACAGCGAGACGACCTTCGCCACGGGCGCTGGCCAGGACGTGGACGGCCAGCTCGACCTGAACGCCGTGCCCGAAGCGCCGATCGCCAAGCCCAAGGCGGCGCCCAAGGAAGAACCGGCCGCTGCCGAAGCCGCGCCCGAGGCCGCCGCGGCGGTGCCGGCCGGGCCGGCTGGGAGCACGGTCCAGCTCGGCTTCTACGACAATCCTGCGCAGGCCAATGCCGCGTGGAATTCGCTTGCCGGCCGCTTCCCGGTGCTGTCGGGCGCGACCAAGATCGTCGTGCCCTATCAGAAGGGGCAGCGGCTCCGCGCCGGCTTCGGCAGCGCGGAAGAGGCCCGCCAGGCCTGCCAGCTGCTGAAAGCGGCAGGCGACGCCTGCTTCGTGGCGCGCTAGGGGCGCGATCATGCAAGCAGCAATCTACGGCATGTCGGGGCTCAGCCTGACCGCCGACGAGACCGCCTTTTTCCGCGAGGTCGATCCGGCGGGCTACATCCTGTTCGCGCGCAATTGCGGCGAGCCCGATCAACTGAAGGCGCTGACCGCGGCGCTGCGCGACCTTCACGGCCGTGCCGACCTGCCGATCCTGATCGACCAGGAAGGCGGGCGGGTGATGCGGATGAAGCCGCCGGTCTGGCCGGCGCTTCCCGCCGGCGGGGCGTTCGACCGTCTCTACCAGACCGCGCCCTCCTCGGCGATCGAGGCGGCGCGGCTGAATTCGCGGGCGATCGGGCTGCTGCTGGCGAGCCACGGGATCAACGTCAATTGCGCGCCCAATCTCGACGTCCGCCAGCCCGACGCCGACCAGGTCGTCGGTGACCGAGCTTATGGCATGGAGCCGATGCAGGTCGCCGCAATCGGCCGTGCGGTGCTCGACGGAATGGCCTCGGCGGGCGTGGTTGGCGTGGTCAAGCATATGCCCGGCCACGGCCGCGCGACGGTCGACAGCCACAAGCAACTTCCGCGCGTGAGTGCTTCGGCCGAGGAACTCGACCTCGACCTCGAGCCGTTCGAGGCGCTGCGCGAAGCGCCGATGGGGATGGTCGCGCATATCCTGTTCGAAGCCTGGGATCCCGAGCATCCATCGAGCCAGTCGCCGTTCGTGATCGAGGAAATCATCCGCAAGCGGATCGGCTTTGCCGGTCTGCTGATGACCGACGATATCGGCATGGAAGCGCTGTCGGGCTCGGCCGGGGAGCGGTCGGCCACGGCGATCGCCGCAGGCTGCGATCTCACCCTTCACTGCTCGGGCAAGTTCGACGAGATGCTCGACGTCGCGGCGCATGTCGGGGCGATGACGGTCGATTCCGAGGCGCGGCTGGCCCGGGCGATGGCGGGCGCGATGGTGGGCGGTTCGGACGGGCCGGACTTCGCCGCGGCGGTGGCGGTCCGGGACGAGCTCCTGGCGCTGGCATAGGGCGGTGACCCTCCTTCCCGCCGACGACGAGACGCTGCAACTGCATCTCTCCGCGTGGGAAGGACCGCTCGACCTCCTGCTGAGCCTCGCCCGGGCCCAGAAGGTCGATCTCAAGCACATCTCGATCCTCGAGTTGGTCGAGCAATATCTCGCCTATCTCGAGGGCGCCAAGGCGCTCAAGCTCGAGATCGCGGCCGATTATCTCGTGATGGCGGCCTGGCTGGCCTATCTCAAGAGCTGCCTGCTCTTGCCCAAGGACCCGGCGCAGGACCCGAGCCCCGAGGAACTGGCCGCGCGGCTCCAGTTGCGGCTGCAGCGGCTCGACGCGATGCGCGAGGCGGGCGCACGCCTGATGGCGCGCGACCGGCTCGGCCGCGACGTCTTCGTCCGGGGCGCGCCCGAAGGGCTGCGGCAGATCCGCAAGAGCAAGTGGGACGCCTCGCTGTTCGAACTCGCCGCGGCCTATGGGCAGGTCCGCGCCCGGAGCGCACCGGTGATGCACGTCGTCGCCCGCCGCGCGGTGCTGACCCTCGAGGAAGCGATCGAACGGGTGTCGGCGCTGATCGGGACCGCGATCGAATGGACCCGGCTCGAGCGCTTCCTCGTCCCCAGCCATGATCCGGCGTTCGCTCGCTCGGCGCTCGCCTCCTCCTTCGTCGCGGCGCTCGAGCTTGCGCGGCAGGGGCGCCTCGAAATGCGCCAGGAAGAGCCGTTCGCGCCGCTCGAGCTCAGGGTGGCGAGCCGGTGAGCGAGGATTATGTCCGCGCGGTCGAGGCGGTGCTCTTCGCCGCCGCCGAGCCGCTCAGCCGGCACGACATCGAGGCCTATGTGGGCGAGGGCGATATCACGGGCGCGCTGGAGACGCTGGCCGGTCTTTATGCCGGGCGCGGGATCAACCTCGTCGAGCGCGGCGGACGCTGGCACTTCCAGACCGCGGCCGACCTCGCCCACCTGCTTCGCCGAACCCGCGAGGAACCGCGGCGCCTGTCCCGCGCGGCGACCGAGACGCTCAGCATCATCGCCTATCACGAGCCGGTCAGCCGGGCCGAGATCGAGGCGATCCGCGGCGTCCAGACCGCCAAGGGCACGCTCGATGTCCTGATGGAGGCGGGCTGGGTCCGGCCGGCCGGGCGGCGCGAGAGCCCGGGCCGGCCTTTGCTCTACGCGACCACCCCCGAGTTCCTGACCCACTTCGGGCTCGCCAGCCGCCGCGATCTGCCGGGCATCGACGACCTTCAGGCCGCCGGCCTCCTCGACCCGGTGGACGAGACGAGCCTCATGCTGCAACTGGAAAGCGGCGGGGAAGAGGACTAAGTAGCTCGCCAGTCAACGGAGTTCATCGATCATGGGCGGGTTTAGCCTTATTCACTGGATCATCCTGGGCATCCTCGTCCTGCTGCTGTTCGGCGGCAACCGCTTCTCCGCGATGATGGGGGACGTCGCCAAGGGCCTGAAGAGCTTCAAGCAGGGCCTCGCCGACGACGACGAGGAACAGCGCCGCAAGGCCGAGGATGCGCGCCGGCTCGGCAGCGCCGACCGTCCGATCGACGTGACGCCCAACCCGCGCGCCGCCGACCCCGTCGCGCCGCCGCCGCCGCCGCCGCCGCCGTCCGACCAGTATCCGCGCTAGTCGCCAGGAGCGCGCCGCATGTTCGGCGTCGACAGTACCGAGCTCTTCATCGTCGCCGTGCTCGCGCTGATTTTCATCGGCCCCAAGGAGCTGCCCGGCACGCTCCGAATCCTCGGCCGGTGGGTCGGGCGCGCCAAGGCGCATGCCCGGCACTTCACCGCCGGCATCGAGAACATCATGCGCGAGGCCGAGCTCGAGGAGATGGAGAAAAAGTGGCGCGAGGAGAATGAGCGGATCATGCGCGAGCATCCCGTCGCGCTGCCCTATGTCGGGGCGAGCGAGGCGCATGGCGCGGTGATGACGGCGCTTCCAGCTGATGGGCAAGGCGCCTCGACGTCGCTCGGAGCGAACGGAGAGGAGGGGGCTGCACCAACACCGTCCGTACCGAGCGATGAACCCCCGCTCCCGCTTCCCGAACCCGAGCATCACCGGCGCGAATTGCCGTGAAGGACATCGACGAAACCAGGCAGCCCTTGCTCGAGCATCTGGTCGAGCTTCGCCGGCGGCTGCTGATCAGCCTTGCCGCACTGGTGCTGGCCTTCATCCTCTGCCTGAACTTCGCCAAGCCGATCTTCGGCCTGCTGGTCCAGCCCTTGCTCGCGGCCGGGCAGGGCAAGCTCATCTACACCGACGTGTTCGAAGCCTTTTTCACCGAGGTAAAGGTCGCGCTGTTCGCCGCGCTGATGCTCTGCTTCCCGGTATTCGCGACGCAGGTCTGGCGATTCGTCGCGCCTGGCCTCTACGCCAAGGAGAAGAAGGCCTTCCTCCCGTTCCTGGTAATGACGCCCTTCTTTTTCGCGGGCGGGGCGCTGTTCGCCTATCTCGTGGCCATGCCCTATGCGCTCAAGTTCCTGCTGAGCTTCGAGGGCAATGTCGGGGGCGTCCAGCAGGAGGCACTGCCCGGGGTCGGCAATTATCTGTCGTTCGTCACCCGCTTCCTGTTCGGCTTCGGGGTGGCGTTCCTGACGCCGGTTCTGCTGATGATCCTCGAGCGGGCCGGGCTCGTCACCCGCGAGCAGCTCGCTGCCAAGCGGCGCTACGCGATTGTCGCCTGTGCGGCGGTCTCGGCGGTGCTGACGCCGCCCGACGCGGTGTCGATGCTGCTGCTGCTGGTGCCGCTCTACATGCTCTACGAATTTGCCATCCTCGCCATCCGGCTGACCCATTGGCGGGCCGCGCGTCGCGAAGCTTCCGACGCTGGACGCAAAGCGGGCCCGAAATCGTCACCGGGGGGGGGGAGGGTTGACGACTTCGGGCCCGTGTAAGCGGATAGCGAGAGCGGGGGGGCAAAAGGTCACTATCCGAAGAGCATAACGGTGTTGCCGGGCGGGGGTTCCACGACCACCGCAAAAATTTTCACCGCGGCGGATAGACCGGGAGTTCGACGCTGTAGCTGCCCGGTGCCCGGTCGAGCGTCGACCGGAGCTGCTTGGCAAGGCCGGCGATGATCCGCTCGAACTGCTGATGCTCCGGGTCGGCGGCGGCCGCTTCGGACAGCGCATTGGTCGCCAGCGTGAAGCGGGCGGTGGTGTCGCCGGTCCGGCGAAGCGTCAGCGTCACCGGTGCTTCGGGCTGGGTCAACATCGCATGCTCGACCACCTCGGTGGTGAGAAAGGCGGTGGCGACTGCGACGTCCTGGGTGGCATTGATGCTTTCCAGATCGAGCCCGATGTCGAGCGATCGCGCATTGTCGGGCGCGCTGCCGCGCAGGTTGGCGGCGAGTTCGCTCAGCAGCGAGCGGAGTGCGATCCCGCGATTTTCCTCGAGCTCGGCATAATGATTGCGGTGAACCACCGCGAGCGCGTCGACCCGGCGGCCGATCGAGGAATAAGCGTCCTTCGCATCGTCCGACTTGGCGCTGCGGCGATGGATGTTGAGTAGTGAAGCGACCACCTGCAGGTTGTTCTTCACCCGGTGGTGAACCTCGCGGACGAGCTTGCGCTGTCCCTCGAGCGCCTCGGCCATGTCCTTCTCGTTCTGCTCGATCCGCTCGACCGCGCGCGAGAAGGAGGCGCCGAGTTCGCGGATTTCGATCGCCGAGCCGAGCCGCGAAGGGAGCTGGAGCGGCCCGGTGCCTGGATCGTGCGCGGTGATGGCGACCTGGATGCGCTTGAGCGGGTTGAGGAGAAAGGTGCGGACCACCAGCCAGCTCAGCAGCGCGGCGACGATCCACATCAGCACGGGCAGCAGGATGACCAGCCGGTCGACCTCGGCGATCCGCTCGGTCGAAACCTCGGCGCGAATGTCGAGCTGGCCGCCGACGATCGACTGCGCGACGCTGTAGAGGGTGCGTTCCATGCCCGACCCGAGGGTTTGCCCAGCGCCGCCGACAATCTCGATCCGGTCGCGGTCGTCGGACAGGACGAGGGTCGCCGTGCCCGCCCGTGCGGCGATCAGCGCGCTGCGGAACTGGTCGCGGTCGATCGATCCGGTGGCCGAGCCGCCGATCACCCCGACCCGGTAATAAAGCCGCCCGCGCGTCGGGCTGAGCCAGATCTTCACCTGCCCGGGAGCGACCAGCAGGGTCGGCCGCTCGCCGTCGTCGGGCGTGCCGCGGGCGCACAATTGCGTGCCCACGCTGTCGCTGAGGAGGAAGGTGAAGGGCGTTCCGGGTGCACTGCTGAGCGCGCGCTGGACCTGCTGGCAGGGATCGGCCGAGCCGTCGATCGCGCCATTGGCCGCCACTCGAAGCGCGAGCACGTTGCGGCCGATCAGGCTGTCGATCGCACGAATGGCGAGCCGGCCCTGGTCGCTGGCCCGGGCGGCGAGCGCGTCATTGGCCTGGTTGATGCCGCTGGTCGCAGCCGCGACGAGGACCAGCCCGAGCGGCAGGATCGCTGCGGTCAGGAGAAGGAGCAACTTGCCGGCAGTGGGCAGTTGCTGGAACCATGCCTTGACGCTGGACATCAGTTACGGGGGACGGGCAAGGCCGTCCCGCTCAACTCAATTTGCCGAGCAGATCGAGAAAGTCGTCGGGAACGTCTTCGCGAAGCGCCTCGTCGTAGGCACTGCGAAGGGCCCGGCCGACATCGTCGGGACCGGATGCGCGTCGCTTGGACGCTGCCTTCTTCACTTTCGGGTCGGCCGGGGAAGAGGGAAGATTGCTATTCTCTGCACTCAACCCCGTATTCCCCTCCCGACGTTGCGTGGCATGACGCAATGCCTGTTCCTCAAGTTACTTGAAAGGTAACGCGAACGCCCCCGTAAAAGTCCGGCAGCCGACTCGTCAATCAGTAGACTGCCGCCGGGAAACCAAATCCGAGCCGCTTTGTTCCGTCGACCGCAACAAACCCCGCGCGACGCTCGCCACGATCCCGAGGTCGGCGCGCGCAGGGTTGCAGTTTGCTGAAGCGGCTCCCAATAGGGGCGTCAATCAGATTTACAGGAGCAATGCTGAACCATGTCGCTTGGCCAGGAACTTGCGCCGCACCTTCCATTCCTGCGGCGCTACGCCCGCGCACTCACCGGCAGCCAGAATCACGGCGACGCATTCGTCCGCGCGACCCTGGAAGCGATTGTCGCCGCGCCGGAAAGCTTTCCGCGTGAGGTCGAGCCTCGGCTCGGGCTCTACAAGACCTTCCACGCCATCTGGTCGACCGCCAACATCGAGGAAGGCGGCGACGCCGGCGGCAGCCTCGGCAATCCCGAAGCGATCGCGCAGGCGCGTTTGAGCCGGATCACGCCTCTCTCGCGCCAGGCGCTGCTGCTCACCGCGCTCGAGGGCTTCTCGGCCTCGGACGCCGGCTACCTGATCGGCGCCCAGGCGTCGGAGGTCGACAATCTCGTCCAGGAAGCGCTTGCCGAGATCGAGCGCCAGACCCTCGCCGACGTCCTTATCATCGAGGACGAGCCGATCATCGCGATGGACATCGAGACGATCGTCCGTGACCTCGGCCACAATGTTACCGGCGTCGCGGTCACCCGTGACGAGGCCGTGGCCCAGGCCCGCGCGCATCCGCCGGGGCTGGTGCTGGCCGACATCCAGCTCGCCGACGATTCGAGCGGGATCGACGCGGTCCGCGACATCCTCGCCGAATTCTCGGTGCCGGTGATCTTCATCACCGCCTTCCCCGAGCGACTGCTGACCGGGACCCGGCCCGAGCCGACCTTCCTCATCACCAAGCCCTTCCAGCGGGCGACGGTGAAGGCGGCGATCGCGCAGGCGCTGTTCTTCGACGCGGCGACCGTTCCGGCGGGTTGAACCCAGGCTTCGCAGGGAACTTGAGTTCCCTTCGTTGCGTTGGCGCTTCAAATATTCTCGGAGTGCCGAAATCCATGAATCAGGACCCACCGGAGCATCTAACCGGAACGCAGGCGCGCGCCGGAACGACTCCCGGCGTCGCGCGCGTCGCACTGTTCGGCGGGCTGGGGCTTGTGATCCTCGCCTTTGCCATCATCTACTTGATTGCGTCCTGAGCCTCGTGCTGAATGACGGTAGGTTCCAGCTCGGCTTGGCCGGGCAGACGATAGTGGGCGGGGTACGTTGAGCGATTCGATGGACGATCATCCGGCCGAAGCGGCCCGGGCCGAGCCCGTCCCGCTGTCGGATCCGGAATTCAAGCAGCAGCTGGCGCAGGTCATTCCGCACCTTCGCGCCTTCGGCCGCTCGCTGTCGGGCAGCCGCGACCTCGCGGACGACCTCGTGCAGGAAACACTGCTCAAGGCGTGGGCGGCGCGCAAGCGCTTCCAGGCCGGCACGAACATGCGCGCCTGGACCTTCATCATCCTGCGCAACCTCTTCCTCAGCCAGATGCGCCGCGCGCGCTTCAAGGGCGAATGGGACGAGATCACGGCCTCGAAGCTGCTGGCCGCGCCGGCGAGCCAGGACCGGCACGTCGAACTCGGCGACATGCAGCGCGCGCTCCTCCACCTTCCCCAGCCGCAGCGCGAGGCGCTGATCCTGGTCGGGGCAGGCGGCTTCGCCTATGAGGAAGCGGCCGAAATCTGCGGCTGCGCCGTCGGTACGATCAAGAGCCGGGTCGCGCGCGGCCGAGTCGCGCTCGAACAGCTGCTGTCGGGCGGCAAGCTGCCGAGCCGGCGCCAGCACAAGACCGACCCCAACCACAGCGCGCTGTCCCAGATCATGGGCGAAGTCGACCAGCTGGCAGGCAACCGGGACTGACCGACTGTCGTCCCGGCTGACCCATTCTGCTTATATTCAAATCGTGAAAGGGCTCAGCCCAGTCGCGCGAGCAGGTCTTCGAATGCCCGCTCGTCGCTGCTCAGCGGCTCCGCCGCGAAGGCGCGGCGCAGGGCGGCGGTGACACCGGCATGTGCAGGCGGTAATTCGACCCGGATGATGCGTCGATCCATGTGGCCGTTCTCTTCTACCGTCGCCGCCTTCATTTCAGATGCGGATTTCATTTGCTTGGTCAACGTCGGGAAACTGATTTCGTTGCCCGCAACCTGTGCCTTAGGTCAGGAACGCCGCTGACGTGGCCGGTCAGCAACCCTCACGCGATGGCGCGCTCGAGCGGGCTTCTCGCTGGTCTCCCTTTCTCAAGGGACTGATCGAACGGCAACCGCAGATTGCCGAGACTTTCGTCCGGGATGGAGCCGATTCCGCGCTGGCGGCCGTCAGCGCACCGCCCGACCGCCCGCTCGGTGACCGGCTGAGGATCGAGCGGCAGCAGCTGGCGCTGGCGACCGCGCTCGGTGACCTCGCGGGGGAACTCAGCCTCGAACAGGTGACCGCGGCGCTGTCCGATTTTGCCGACCGCGCACTCGACGCGTGCCTCGCCGCGGCGATCGCCGAACGTCATCCCGATGCGGCGCCAACGGGCATGACCATTCTCGCCTTGGGCAAGCTCGGCAGCCGCGAACTCAACTACAGCAGCGATGTCGACCTTATCCTGCTGTTCGACCCCGAGACCCTGCCGCGCCGTGCGCGCGAGGAGGCGGGGGAAGCGGCGGTGCGCTACGGGCGCCGATTGATCGAGCTGATGCAGGCCCGCGACGAGCATGGCTATGTCGCGCGGGTCGACATGCGGCTTCGGCCATCGCCCGAGGTCACCCCGATTGCGCTCCCGGTCGGCGCGGCCATCTCTTATTACGAAAGCTCGGCGCTGCCGTGGGAGCGGGCGGCCTTCATCCGGGCGCGGGCCTGCGCCGGAGGCCGCGCGCTCGGCGAGCGCTTCCTTGCCGAAATCCGTCCATTCGTGTGGCGGCGCGCGCTCGACTTCGGGGCGATCGACGAGATCCGCGACATCTCGCTCCGGATCCGCGACCATTATGCGCAGGGACAGGGCTTCGGGCCCGGCTTCGACCTCAAGCGCGGGCGTGGCGGGATCCGCGAGGCGGAATTCTTCACCCAGGTCCAGCAGCTGGTCCACGGCGGGCGCGACCCGCTGTTGCGGGCGCCGGCGACGCTCGATGCGCTGGCGGCGCTGGCCGGGCAGGGACGGCTCGATCCCGCCATCGCCGGGGGAATCGGCGCGGCCTATCGCCTTCTCCGGACGATCGAGCACCGGGTGCAGATGATCGACGACCGGCAGGAGCATCGACTTCCCGTCGGGGATGCGCTCGAGGCGGTGGCCGGCCTCGGTGGCTATGCCGATGCGGACGCGATGCTCGCCGCCCTTTCCCCGCATGTCGAGCTGGTCGGCAAGGCCTTTGACGGGCTGGTCAGCAGCGAGGAAGTGCGCCTGTCGGGCGACCCCGAACTCCTGGCCCAGGAATTGGGAGCGATGGGCTGGACCGATTCCGTGGAGGTCGCGCGGCGGGTGGCGGACTGGCGCACGGGGAAGGCCCGCTCGCTGCGCTCACCGGCTGCGCGCGGTGCCTTTGAGGCCATGCTGCCGGCGCTGCTGCCGCGGATTGCCGCCGCGCCCGATCCGATGCGGGCGCTCAACCGCTTCAGCGACATCGTCGAGCGGCTGTCGAGCGGGGTCAATTTCTTCCGGTTGCTGGAGGCCCGCCCGGCGCTTGCCGACATGCTTGCGCTGATCCTCGCCCAGGCTCCCGCGCTCGCCGACCAGCTGGCGCGGCGTCCGACCCTGCTCGACGGGTTGATCGACGAAAGCAGCTTCGCGGCGCCGCCCGATGCCGATGCGCTGGCCGCGCGCTTCGCCGACGAGCTTGCCGCAGGCGGGCTCGACCAGTCGCTCGACCGGGTCCGGCGCCTCGTCGGCGAGCGCCGCTTCGCGCTGGGCGTCCAGCTCATCGCCGGGCATCGCGATCCGCTCACCATCGCAAAGGGCTACAGCGATCTCGCCGAGGCCGCGGTGCGCGTGCTCGCCGGCAAGGTCGAGGAGGAATTTGCCGCGACCCACGGCCGGATTGCCGGGGGCGACCTCGCCCTGGTCGCGCTGGGACGGTTCGGCGGCCAGGCGCTGACCGACGCCAGCGACCTCGACCTCATCTTCCTGTTCGATTGCCCCGAAGGCAGCCGCTCGGACGGGGCCCGGCCGCTGACCGGCACCGATTACTACAACCGGCTCGCCAGCCGGATCGTCGCCGCGCTGTCGGTCCCGACGGCCGCCGGGCCGCTCTACGAGGTCGACACCCGGCTCCGGCCGCAGGGCGAACAGGGGATGCTCGCGGTCAGCCTCGCCGCCTTCGAGGATTATCAGCGGACCGAGGCCTGGACCTGGGAGCATCTGGCCTTGTGCCGGGCACGTGCGCTGACCGGGTCGGTCGCCTTCCGCGCGCGCGTCCGCCGGGCGATCGAGGATGTGCTCCGAATGTCGCGCGACGCGGCCAGGGTCAGGGCCGACGCGGCGGAGATGCGGCTCCAGATGGCGCGGCACAAACCGCCGGTCGGGCCGCTCGACGTAAAGCTTGGCCCGGGCGGACTGATCGACCTCGAGTTCACGGTGCACGTGCTCCAGCTGACCCGCGGGGTGGGGCTCGACCCGAGGCTCGAGCTGGCCATTGCTGCACTGGTCGAGTCGGGGTTGCTCGATCCCCTGGCCGATCCGGACCTCCGGCTGCTCAGCGCTTTTCTCGTGGTCATGCGGCTCGTCGCCCCCGGCGCGGTAGCGCTGGCCGAACCCAGCCGCGCCCTCGTCGCAAGCCTGTGTGGACAGGCGGACTGGGATGCGCTTGTGGCGGCGCTTGACGAAGCACGGGCAAGAATCGCCACGCGCTGGGACAAGGCGAGGAACGGGACATGATCGAGGAAGGGCAGAAGGCACCGGCATTGAAGGTCGCCACCACCAACGGCGAAACGGTCGACCTGTCGGCCCCCGGCGGCAAGCTCGTCCTCTATTTCTATCCCAAGGACGATACGTCGGGTTGTACGCGCGAAGCGCAGGACTTCAGCGCACTCGCCGACGATTTCGCCGCGGCTGGGGTCAAGGTCGTCGGGGTCTCGCGCGACAGCGCCAAGAGCCACGACAAGTTTATCGCCAAATATGACCTCAAGGTCCCGCTTGCGGTCGATGAGGGCGAGGTCAGCGAGGCGTTCGGCACCTGGGTCGAGAAGAGCATGTATGGCCGCAAATATATGGGCATGGAGCGCGCGACCTTCCTAATCGGCGCGGATGGCAACGTCCTCAAGGCATGGCGCAAGGTGAAGGTGCCGGGCCATGCCGCGGCCGTGCTTGCGGCGGCAACCGGAGCCTGACTCGACGCTGAGCCGCGGACGGCTTGATTTCTATTAAATTGCAGAGGCTTCCGAGAGCCTTCATAATAGTGACGCCTGCAGAGGCGCATTGCACCCGAGGGGAGTATTCTTCGCACATGGATCTGGAAGATGGCGCCGGGACGTCCGCCGATGCCGATGACAACACGGTCTCGCTGGACGGGATGGGCGTCGACGCTGCCGCTCTGTGCGCGATGGAGCAGATCCAGTTCCTCGGCGAAATCCAGCCGCACGGCTTTCTTCTGCAGCTTTCCTCCGACTGGTTGCTTCGCCGCGCTTCGGACAATGTCGTCGACTTTTTCGGACGCCCGAGCGAGGCGCTGATCGGGCAGTCGGCAGCGGACCTCCTCGGTCGGCGCTGCCTTCACGACATCCGGTCGGAGCTCCAGATCAGCCAGGGCTCGAGCCCACACGTGCTGACCGAAGTTACCATTCCCGGTCGTGACCAGCCGCTCGATCTCATCATCCACCGCGAGGGCGAAAGCGTGATCGTCGAGGGCGAGCCGGCGAGCGCGCGCGACGACCGTCTGCAGCTCAACATCCAGGCGATGCTGGCGCAGGTGCGCGACCTCACCTCGCTCGACACGCTAACCAACCTCGCCGTCCGCCATATCCGCGCGCTGACCGGCTATGACCGGGTGATGTTCTACCGCTTCCACGCCGACGAGAGCGGGGAGGTCATCGCCGAGGTCCGCCGCCGCGACCTCGATCCCTATCTTGGTCTCCACTATCCCGCGACCGACATTCCGGCCCAGGCGCGCGCGCTCTACCTGCGAAACCCGATCCGCCAGATTGCCGATGTCGATGCGGTGACCGTCCCGGTTTCGCCGCGCGTGGGTGCCGGCGGCGACCGGATCGACCTCTCGCTCAGCACGCTGCGCGCGGTCTCGCCGGTGCACATCCAGTACCTCAAGAACATGGGCGTCACCGCGTCCATGTCGCTGTCGATCGTGGTCGAAGGGCGCTTGTGGGGGCTGATCAGCTGCCATCACCAGTCGCCCCGCTCGCTCCCGGCGCCCATCCAGCAGTCGCTCGCCTTCTATGCCAACATCCTGTCGATGACGATCGAGACCGTGGTGCGCGGCCGCGTGGTCGAGCGGCAGAAAGCGGCGCGCGATCGGCACGCCCGGATGCTCTCGCAGGTGTCGACCCAGAACGGGTCGATCGACGACCTCTTCGGCCTGCTGACCGAGCTTGGCGAGGAGCTCGGCGCGACCGGCCTTGCGACCTATGTCGACGGCCGGCTTCGGCTGGGGGGCGAAACCCCGACCGAGCGCGAGACCCTCGACCTCATGCGCTTCCTCAACGGTGCCGCGGCAAGCCGGGTCTATGCGACCCACGCCCTTTCCAAGTCGCATCCGCCGGCCGCCGACTACGAAGCCAATGTGGCCGGCATCCTCGCCATTCCCGTCTCGCGGCGACCGCGCGACTATGTTGTCTTCTTCCGGCCCGAGCTGGTCTCCACCGTGCGCTGGGGCGGCGAGCCGACCAAGGCGGTCCGGCGCGACGAAACCGGCACGCTGCGCCTCACTCCGCGCGCCAGCTTCGAGGAATGGCGCGAGGTCGTCCGCCTTCAGTCGCGCCACTGGTCCGACATCGACTGCGAACTGGCCGAGGGGCTGCGCATCTCGCTGCTCGAGATCATGCTCCAACTGACCGACCAGGCCGAGAAGCGCCGCAAGAGCTCGAACGACCAGCAGGACCTGCTGATTGCCGAACTCAACCACCGGGTCCGCAACATCCTCAACCTGATCATCGGGTTGGTCCGCCAGTGCGCCGAGGGCGCGACCGACATCGACGATTTTGCAAAGGACGTGAACAGCCGGGTCCACGCCCTGTCGCGGGCGCACGACCAGCTGACCAGCAGCGGCTGGGGGGCGCGCTCGCTGACCAACATGATCAAGGTCGAGGCCGGCGCGTACCTCGGATCGGGCGCGGACCGGGTGACCGTGCTCGGCAAGGATATGGCGATCCAGCCGGATGCCTTCGCCACGGTCGCGCTGGTGATGCACGAGCTCATCACCAACGCCGCCAAATATGGCGCGCTCAAGGATGCTTCGGGCACGGTCTCGATCCGGATCGACGAGCTTTCCGACGAGGGCCTCGCGATCTACTGGAAGGAAACGGGCGGTGCCCCGGTGGTCGCTCCGACCCGCCGCGGCTTCGGCTCGACGATCATCGAACGCGCGATCCCGCACGAGCTTGGCGGCGAGGCGAGCGTCGCCTTCGAGCCCGACGGACTTCGCGCCGCCTTCCGGCTCCCGCCGCACCTCGTGACCGCCGGCGAGAGCGTCGACGTGCAGATGCACGACCGGATGGCGATGGGCTTGGCGTCCAAGGCGATCAACGACCGAATCACCGGCTCGGTGCTGCTGGTCGAGGACAATCTGCTGATCGCGCTCGAGGCCGAGGCCATGCTCCAGTCGCTCGGCGCGAGCGATATCCAGGTCGCGTCAACCGTCGCCAGCGCGCTCGACTTCCTCGCCGCGCAGAAGCCTGACTTCGCGGTGCTCGATTATAATCTCGGGCGCGAGCAGAGCACGCGGGTCGCCGAGGAACTGGACCGGCTGGGCGTGCCGTTCGTTTTCGCGACCGGCTATGGCGACACCTCGATGATCGACGAGCGCTTCCGCCAGCGGCCGATCCTGACCAAGCCCTATAGCGCGGGCAACGTCATCGCCGCTTATGTGGAGCTCCTCGGCTGAGCGTTCAGCCCAGGACTCGCCGGCCGGCGCGCTCGAACGCTTCGAAGACCGTCCGGGCACCCTCGATCGCCGCGTCGAGATCGGCCGGGTCCTGGAGCCGACGGTCGAGCTGGCCGACGAACCCGCGCCAGCTGGCCGCCCGCTCCCCGGCGAGAAACCGGCGGGGGAGGTCGGCGCCGACCTGGCGGGCGAGGAGCGCGCCGCCGAGCCGCGATCCCTCGAGCACATAGGCCGCGCCCAGCATCGCGGCAGGGGTGGCGGGAAGATTGATGTCTTCGGCCTGCGGGATCTGCTGGCCGAGGTTGGCGAGATCGTCGCGAAGCAGGTCCGCGCGGCGCCGTTCGGGCCAATAGTCGAGGAGGTCGGTTGCCCCTTGCTCATCGAGCCATTGCTCGAGCGGCAGCAGCACCGTGGCCTGCGCGGCGAGGAAACGCCCATAGTCGCCGGCGTGGCCAAGGTTGAGCGGCGCGAACAGGCGATCCACCCGGTCGTGGCTTTCCGCCGTCGCTTCGCGCAATTGCATTCGAGGGCTTGGACGCATCGTGCACCCGCTTCGCAAAGCGCGGGGCGGCTGGCAATCGGCATCTGTACCCAAGCGCGATACGGTCCTTTGCAAGGGCTGGCCTTTCCTCGCCGAGGCTCCTATTTCGCGCCCAGCGCTAGAGGAAAAAGATGGCTGAGTTCACGCTTCCCAAGAACAGCAGGATCACCGGCAAGTCCCGCCACTACAAGGCGGACGCCGGCGCCAACCGTGTCAAGAGCTTCAAGATCTACCGTTACGATCCCGAGACCGGCCAGAACCCGCGCTACGACACCTACGAGGTCAATCTCGACGATTGCGGGCCGATGGTCCTCGACGCGCTGATCAAGATCAAGAACGAGCTCGATCCGACGCTGACCTTCCGCCGCTCGTGCCGCGAAGGGATTTGCGGGTCCTGTTCGATGAACATGGACGGCAAGAACGGCCTTGCCTGCACCACCGCGATCGAGGACGTGAAGGGCGAGGTCCGGATCACGCCCCTGCCGCACTGCGACGTGATCAAGGACCTGGTTCCCGACTTCAGCCACCTCTACGCGCAATATGCATCGGTCCAGCCGTGGCTGAAGACCGCGACCCCGACGCCGAGCGGCAAGGAGCGGCTGCAGAGCCCCGAGGACCGCGAGAAGCTCAACGGCCTCTACGAATGCATCCTGTGCTTCTGCTGCTCGACCTCGTGCCCGAGCTACTGGTGGAACGGCGACCGCTTCCTTGGGCCGGCGATCCTGCTCGCGGCCTATCGCTGGCTCGCCGACAGCCGTGACGAGATGACCGGCGAGCGGCTCGACCAGCTGGAAGACCCGTTCCGGCTGTATCGCTGCCATACGATCATGAACTGCGCCAACGTCTGCCCCAAGGGGCTGAACCCGGCCAAGGCGATTGCCGAGACCAAGAAGCTGATCGCCGAACGCGCGGCCTAACGGGTCTTGTCGGCGTCTGTTGCACCCGCTCACGGCGCCGACTAACCCGCCCCCATGGACGCGCCCGAAGACGTAGAGAACCGCCCCTCGGGCGCTCGTGAGGATCCCGATCATCCCGGCTGGTACAGCTGGATCGACCTGCCGGCCGACAGCTTTGCCGCGCAGACCGGCAAAATGATCTTCCGCCCCGACGGGCCCGGCCGGGCGGTGGTCCGCATGTTCCCCGAAGAACGCCACCTCAACCTCGGCGGCAGCTTGCACGGCGGCATGGTGATGAGCTTCATCGACATGGCGCTGTTCGGCGGCGGGCGCTGCGCGGGAATGCGGCGCGCCCATTATGTGACGCTCGACCTCACCACCAAGTTCATGGGCCGGGGAGAAGCCGGCAAGCCGCTCGACGCGCATGTCGAACTGGTCCGCCAGACCCGCAGCCTCGCTTTCCTCCAGGGCGTCGTGAAACAGGACGGCGAGGCCTGTTACAGCTTCTCGGGTACGCTGAAGAAGCTGCGCGACGTCACGTGAGCGGACCCGTCGCCGCGGCCTACCAGCGCCTGCTGGCCGCGGGCGAGCTGAAGGCCGATCCCGACCAGGCGCGTGCGGCGGCGGCGCTTGACCGGCTGGGTGAAGAACTGGCGCTTCGCCGCGGCTTCTTCGCCCGCCTGCTCGGCCGCCGACGCGACGTCTGCGGGGTCTATCTGTGGGGCGGGGTCGGGCGCGGCAAGTCGATGCTGATGGACCTCGCCTTCGAGCATATCGCGGTCGAGCCCAAGCGGCGGGTCCATTTCCATGCCTTCATGATCGAGGTGCACGAGCGGCTTCGCGCCGAGCGGGCGAAGGGCGAGGGCGATCCCATTCCCGCGGTCGCCGAAGCGATTGCGGAGGGCGCGACCCTGCTCTGCTTCGACGAGATGGTGGTGAACAACCCCGCCGACGCGATGATCTTGTCGCGCCTGTTTTCCGCCCTGCTCGAGGAAGGGGTGGCGGTGGTCACCACCTCCAACCGTGCGCCCGCCGAACTCTACAAGGACGGGCTCAACCGCGAGCTGTTCCTGCCCTTCATCGACCTTATTGGGGAGCGGCTCGAGGTCATCGCGCTCAATGGGCCCACCGACTATCGCCTCGATCGCATGCAGGGGGTCGAGACCTGGCACGTCCCCAATGGCCCCGCTGCGACCGCAGCGCTCAGCCGCGCCTTCTTCCAGCTCACCGACTATCCGCCCGAGGACCGTGCGCACGTCCCCACCGAAGAGCTAGAGGTCGGCGGCGGCCGGACGCTGCACGTGCCCAAGAGTCTCAAGGGCGTCGCGGTCTTTTCGTTCAAGCGCTTGTGCGGCGAGGCGCGCGGCGCGGCCGACTATCTCGCCATCGCTCGGCGTTTCCACACGGTGATCATCGTCGGCATTCCTGTGATGGGCCCGGACAAGCGCAACGAGGCGGCGCGCTTCGTGACTCTGATCGACGAGCTCTACGAGCATCGGGTGAAGCTGCTCGCGGCCGCCGATGCCGAGCCCGAACGCCTCTATCCGGCCGGGACCGGCGCGTTCGAGTTCCAGCGGACCGTCAGCCGCCTCGAGGAAATGCGAAGCGCCGACTATCTCGCTTCGGGACACGGCCGGGACTGAACGAAGGGCGCAAGGCCGAACTGCGCGGCGACGCTCTAAGATGGATGGGTCGATCTCTATCGCGAGCCCGCCATGTCCATCGAACGCCTCGTCCGATTTGCTTCCGCCGCCCTGCTCGGGCTGGTGGTCGTCAGCGCCATCGTCTTCGCCACCGCCGTCAACACCATCCGGATCGGCGGCGGTCACGAGCTCGACATCGAGCTGTCGGCCGAGCTCAAGGCGGACATCCTGCCGCCGCCGCTGTTCATCGTCGAACCCTATGCGGTGGCGATGGAAGGTTTCCTTCATGAGGAGAAGCGCGCGACCTCGATCACGCGGCTCAAGGAGATGCACCGCATCTACGACCAGCGGACCGACTATTGGGGCTCGCGCGAGCTCGACCCCGAGATCAAGTCCAGTCTCGCCGACGTCGAACGCAACGCCGACGCCTTCTGGAAATTGCTCGACGAGAAGGCACTGCCGATCATGCAGCGCGGCGAGGAGGCGCGCTACGACGAGGCGTTGGAAGCGCTGGCCTCGACCTACAATGCCCAGCGCAACGCCATTGCGAAGCTGGTGACGGTGACCAACCGGTTCAAAGCCGAGGTCCGCGACGACGCCGACTTCGCCCTCGAAATGTGGAGCATCGTGTTGGTTCTTCTCGGCATCGCCCTGCTCGGCGGGGTCCTTGCCTACGGCGGGATCCTGCGTCGCCGCGTCGTCAGCCCGCTCGGCGAGCTGACCGCGACCGCGCAGCGCCTGTCGGCGGGCGAGGAAGCGGCGATTCCGCTGCTCGATCGCACCGACGAACTCGGCGGCCTGGCCGGTGCCTTCGATCACTTCGTCCAGGCTTCCGCGGAGCGGCGGGAAGCCGACCGGAAGGATGCGGCCGAGAAGAAGGCGATGGTCGATACCCTGGCCGAAACGCTGACCCGGATGTCGCAGGGCGATCTGCGCAAGGTGCTCGAAGCCGACTTCCAGGGCGAATACAGCACGCTTCGCGAGAATCTCAACGACGCGATCGTGGCGCTCCGCGAGATGGTCCAGCACGTGGTTACCAGCGCCGGGTCGATCAAGCTCGCCGCCGGCGAGATCGCCGATGCCTCGGCCGACCTGTCGAGCCGGACCCAGTCCAACGCCGCGGCAATCGAGGAGACCACTGCCGCGCTGACCGACGTCGACCGCCGGGTGACCTCGACCCGCGACGCGGCGCAGAGCACCGCCGAATCGGTCGCCCGGGCGCGCTCGGCGGTCGAGCAGGGGCTCGGCAAGGCGCGCTCGGCGGCCGCCACGATGGAGGAAGTGCGCGAGGCCGCCGCCAGCGTCGACGGGGTGATGGAAGCGCTCGACCGGATCGCGTTCCAGACCCGCGTGCTGGCGATGAACGCGGCGGTCGAAGCGGGCCATGCGGGCGAGGCCGGCAAGGGCTTCGCGGTGGTTGCCGACCTCGTCTCGCAGCTCGCCAGCAGGGCCGAACAGGAAGCCCGCAATGCGCGCGAACAGCTGACCGCGACGAGCGAGCGGATCGCTCAGGCGGTCGGCAGCGTCGGCGAGGTCGAGGAGCAGTTCAGCGATATCGTCGAGGACGTGGCCTCGGTGTCGGAGCTGATCGCGCGCCTGACCGACGACGCCAAGGCGCAGGCCGGGGCGATCGCCGAGATCAGCTCCGCGATGCGCCAGATGGACATCAGCACCCAGCAGAATGCGGCGATGGTCGAGCAGACCAGCGCGGCCGCGTCCAACCTGCTCGGCGACGCGCGCGAGCTGGTCGATCGCGCCCAAAGCTTCAAGTGGAACCGCCGCGAGGAAAATCGCCCGGTCGCGGTCGAACGGCGCGGGATCGTCGCAGGCGAGATCCGGCACGCCGCCTGATCGGGCCCGGCGCGGGTTGAACCGCGCCGGGGACAGGCCTAGCGCGGACACCATGGCTTCGTCTGCTTCGTCGCTGAGCAAGGTCCCGGCGCTCACGCTGGCCTTCTGGGTCATCAAGATCTGCGCCACCACGCTCGGCGAGACCGCCGGCGATACGGTGTCGATGAGCTGGCTCGGCGAGGCGACCCCCGACGCCGGGTCGGCGGGGCTCAACGGCTATCTCGTCGGAACGGTGCTGTTCGGCGCGACCCTCGCGATCCTGGTCGCGCTGCAGATCCGGGCAAGGCGCTTCCATCCCGCGCTCTACTGGGCGACGATCCTCGCCTCGACCACGGCGGGGACGACCCTCGCCGATTTCGCGACTCGGTCGGTCGGACTCGGCTATGCGGGCGGCTCGGCGCTGCTGTTCGGGCTGGTGCTCGCGAGCCTCGGGGCGTGGAAGGCTGTCGAAGGCCGGATTGCGACCGATCATGTGAGCGCGCCCCGGACCGAGGCCTTCTACTGGCTGACAATCACCTTCTCGCAGACGCTCGGCACCGCGCTCGGCGACTGGGCGGCCGACGATGGCGGGCTTGGCTATCTCGGCGGCGCGGCGCTGTTCGGCGGGCTGATCGCCCTGCTCGCGATCCTCACCGCGACGACCCGGATCAATCGCGCCTTCCTGTTCTGGAGCGCCTTCATCCTCACCCGTCCGCTCGGCGCGACCGTCGGCGATTTCCTCGACAAGCCGCTGGCCAAGGGCGGGCTCGACCTCAGCCGTCCGCTCGCCAGCCTGGTGCTGTTGGCGATCATGGCCGTGCTGGTGTGGACCGACAGCCGGCGAAATCCGCCTAGAAGCGCATCGACAGGCTGACCCCGCCGCCCTTGTGGCTCGCCCAAGGCAGCCACTCGACCTTGTCGTTGCGCTTGCTGTTGAGGAGCCAGCCGCCGGCGGTGCCGAGCGCCGCGCCTGCGATCACGTCATGGACATAATGCTTGTCCGCCTTGACCCGGGCGAGACCGGTGAAGCTCGCCAGCGCATAGGCCGGAAGCCCCGCCTGCCAGCCGTAGCGCTTGTGAAGGCTGGCCGCGGCCGCGAAGCTGATCGAGGTGTGGCCCGAGGGAAAGCTCTTGCGGTCGCTGCCGTCGGGCCGGGTCTCGGGGATCGCATATTTGAGTCCCGCCGTCGCCGCGCCGGTGACGCCCAGCGCAAGGCCGGTGCTGCCGAGCCCGCGCCAGTCGCCGTGATAGGCCGGGAGCGCGAGGCTGAAGCCGACGACGAGGTCGCGGCTGATGTCGCTCGCCTTGGCCCAGCCGCGCTTGCTTGCCTCGGCGGGAGTGGCGGAGAGCATCAGCGCAAGGGCAGTGGTGGTGAGCAGGACAGGGCGCATGGTCGTGCCTCTTGTTTCCGGGGACAGAGGAGGCCTAGCCTAGGCATCCGTTTCGAGGAACCTGACCATGCGTCCCTGTCTCGCGTTGCTGCTCTCCTGCCTGTCCGTTCCCGCGCTCGCCGCCAGTCCAGTCGCGGCACCGAGCCGTTTGCCCGCGCCGTGGCAGGCCAAGATGCGGAGCTTCCTCCAGCAGATCATCGAAACGCCCTCGGTGGTCCAGCGCGGGCAAGTTCCCAAGGTCGCCGAGGCGGTCGCGGCCCAGCTGCGCGCCGCCGGCTTCCCCGCGGAGGACATCCAGATCCTGCCCTATGAGGGCCTGCCGGGCGACAAGACCGCCGCGCTCCTGTTCCGCTGGAAGGCCGACAAGCCGACCGCGAAGCCGATGCTGGTGATCGGCCACATGGACGTGGTCGAGGCCAAGCGCGAGGACTGGAAGAACGATCCCTTCCAGTTCCTCGAGAAGGACGGCTATTTCTACGGTCGCGGCACCTCCGACATGAAGACCGGGATCGCCGCCACCACGCTCGCGCTGGCCAAGCTCAAGGCCGAGGGCTTCAAGCCGAAGCGCGACATCATCCTCTTCTTCACCGGCGACGAGGAGACTCAGCAGAATGGCGCACTCCTCGGCTCGACCGAGTGGAAGGGGAGGCTCGACGGCGAATTCGCGCTCAACGCCGATGGCGGGGGCGGGGCGTTCGACACCGGCGGCCGTCCCTTGGGCTTCGCGCTCGACGCCGCCGAGAAGACCTACCAGACCTATTTCTTCACCGTGCGCAACAAGGGCGGCCACTCGAGCCGGCCGCGCCCGGACAATGCCATCTACCAGCTCGGCGACGCGTTGAAGAAGCTCGAGACCCATCGCTTCGCGCCGCAGCTGAACGAGGTCACCCGCGCTTACTTCCAGGCCCGCCAGCAGGACGAGAAGGGCGCGCTCGGCGACGCGATGCGGCGTTGGCTCGCCAATCCGAACGACGGCGAGGCGGCCGACGCGATCGAGGCGAGCGAGCTCGAGGTCGGCAAGACCCGCACCCGCTGCGTCGCGACGATGCTCAGCGGCGGCCATGCCGACAATGCGCTGCCGCAGATGGCGCGCGCGACGGTGAATTGCCGGATCATGCCGGGGGTCGAGCCGGCGGCGATCCAGGCCGAATTGCAGGCGCTGGTCGGGCGCGGCGTCGAGATCGTCCCCGACCCGAGCTTCATCGGAAAGCCGACCCCGGTGCCCGCGATCCGCCCCGACGTGCTCGCTGCCTATACCGAGGCGGTGCAGGGCGCGATGGGCAAGACCATGCGGGTCATTCCCAACATGGCGACCGGCACCAGCGACGCAAGTTTCTTCCGTTCGGCCGGGATCCCGACCTACGGCGTCGACGGCGGCTGGGGGATCAGTCCCGATGACGAGCGCGCGCACGGTCTCGACGAGCGGATTCCGGTCCGCGCGGCCTATGACGACGTGCTGCACTGGGAGACGATGGTGCGGGAACTGGCCGGCAAATAGGCCGGGATCGACAGGGGAGGGCAAGATGAGGAAGGCAATCGGAGCGGCGCTGGGGCTGCTGCTCGGCGGAACGGCGATGGCCGCGTCGCCGGTGGGGACGCCGACCAGGCTCGATACGACCTGGCAGGCAAAGACCCGCGCCATTTATCAAAAGGCGGTCGAGACCCCGACGGTGACGGGCCGCCACCAGGTGCCAATCCTTGCCACCTATCTCGCCGACCAGCTCAAGGCGGCGGGCTTTGCCGCCGACGACATCCGGCTGATGCCCTACAAGGACGTCAACGGCGACGACACGGTGACGCTGATCGCCCGCTGGCGCGCGGAGAAGCCCGTTGCGAAGCCGATCCTGCTGATGGCGCACATGGACGTGGTCGAGGCCAAGCGCGAGGACTGGAAGGAGGATCCCTTCGCCTTCATCGAGAAGGACGGCTATTTTTACGGCCGCGGGAGCCTCGACAACAAGTCGGGGCTGGTCGGGCTGACCACCGCCTTACTCAAGCTGAAGGCGGCCGGCTTCAAGCCGAAGCGCGATCTCATCCTCTTCTTCACCGGCGACGAGGAGACGGGCGGGATCGGCGCGCGGCTCGGCGCGACCGACTGGCGCCAGTGGACCGATGCCGAATATGCCCTCAATTCCGACGGCGGCGGGGGCGCCTTCAAGGCCGATGGTACGCCGCTCGGTTACGGCCTCCAGACCGCCGAGAAGATTTCGCAGAATTACTGGCTGACGGTGCGCAACAAGGGTGGCCATTCGAGCCGCCCGCGGCCGGACAACGCTATCTACGAGCTGGCAAGCGCGCTGAAGGCGGTCGAGACGCATCGCTTCACCCCGATGATGAACGAGACGAGCCGCGCCTATTTCACCCTGCGCGCCAAGCAGGAGGGGAACAGCCCGCTCGGCCGGTCGATCGCCGCCTGGCTCGCCAATCCCAACGAAGGCGCGGCGGCCGACGCGATCGAGGCGAATGAACTGGAGGTCGGCCTGACCCGGACCCGCTGCGTCGCGACCCGGCTGGAGGGCGGTCATGCCGACAATGCCCTGCCCCAGATGGCGCGGGCGACGGTCAACTGCCGGATCATGCCGGGCGTGACGCCGGACCAGGTGCTGGCCGAACTGAAGCAGGCGGTCGGGGACGGGGTCGAGGTCGGCCTCAAGCCCGGCTTCATTGCCGCGGCCGCCGATGCCTCGCCGCTCCGGGCCGACATCTCCTCGGCCTATGAGGCCGCGCTGGTGCCGTTGCTCGGCAAGCAGGAATTGAGCCCAGTGATGAGCACGGGCGCGTCGGACGGCCGCTTCTTCCGCGCCAACGGTATCCCCGTCTACGGCGTCGACTCGACCTGGGTGATTTCGCCCGAGGACGAGCGCGCGCACGGTCTCGACGAGCGGACCCCGGTCAAGGCCGTTTATGACAACGTGCTCTTCTGGGAAGCGATGCTGAAGCGGCTCGCCGGCCGCTGATGCGACAAGGGGCGCCGCGAATGGTTTCGCGACGCCCCCTTTTCTTCGGTTGAAACGGCTTAGCGGATCAGCGCCTGGATGATTTGCTGGACGACCTGGGTGGTGGGATCCACCCGGTAGAGATTGCCGTCGCCATAGTAATAGTCGTAATTGTCGTAATAGTCCGGACGGCTGCCGTAATAGCGGCTGCGGATGTCATACGGCAGGTTGTTGTAACTGTACTGGCGATAGCCGTAGCTGTTGTAATAACGCTGACCGAGCCGCAGCTTCTTCGCCTGGCCCGGCGGCAGGCAGCCATTGTTCTTCTTGGCGAGACCCGGCGGGCAGCCGCCCTGGCCGTAGCCATACTGGCCGCCATAGCCATATTGCTGGCCATAGGCCTGCTGACCATGCTTGCCGTGATGGCCATGACCGTTGCCGGGCTTGGCGGCGGCCGGAGCCGCGGCGAGGGCGAGCGCAGCGCCCGCGAGGATGAGTGCCTGTTTCATGGAGCTTCTCCTAGAAGAGTGGCGCTGAACCGGTCGTGACGGTTCCGTTCATCTTTGTCCAACGTGCCGCGCGGCTTGCGGTTGCCCCTTGGCCTCCTTGGGGCTAGAGGCGCCAGCGACCCGGCCGTCTCCCGGCGGCCCCCCAGTCCAGACCCGACGGAGACCCATGGCCCGCAAGAAGATCGCCCTCATTGGCGCCGGCAATATCGGCGGCACCCTTGCCCACCTCGCCGCCCAGAAAGAGCTTGGCGACATCGTCCTGTTCGACGTGGTCGAGGGCGTGCCGCAGGGCAAGGCGCTCGACCTCAGCCAGTGCGGCCCGGTCGAGGGCTTCGACGCCAAGGTGACCGGCTCGAACGACTATGCCGACATCAAGGGCGCCGACGTCATCATCGTCACCGCCGGTGTCGCCCGCAAGCCGGGCATGAGCCGCGACGACCTGCTCGGCATCAATTTGAAGGTGATGAAGGCGGTCGGCGAGGGCATCAAGGCGAACGCGCCCGACGCCTTCGTCATCTGCATCACCAATCCGCTCGACGCGATGGTCTGGGCGCTGCGCGAATTCTCGGGGCTCCCGCACAACAAGGTCGTCGGCATGGCCGGCGTGCTCGACTCGGCGCGCTTCGCCCACTTCCTCGCCGAGGAATTCGGCGTGTCGGTCCGCGACGTGAACGCCTTCGTGCTCGGCGGCCACGGCGACACCATGGTCCCGGTGACCAGCTACACCACCATCAGCGGCATCCCGGTCGATGACCTCGTCGCCATGGGCAAGTCGTCGAAGGAAAAGATCGCCGAGATCGTCAAGCGGACCCGCGGCGGCGGCGGTGAGATCGTCGCGCTCCTCAAGACCGGCTCGGCCTATTACGCCCCGGCGACCAGCGCGATCGCCATGGCAGAGGCCTATCTCGGCGACCAGAAGCGGATCCTGCCCTGCGCGGTCTATGTCGACGGCAAGTACGGCCTCGACGGCCTTTACGTTGGCGTTCCGGTGGTGATCGGTGCCGGCGGCGCGGAGGAGATCATCGAGATCGCCCTCGACGACGAGGCCAAGGCCAATCTCCAGGTCAGCGTCGACGCGGTCAAGGAACTCCTCGATGCCTGCAAGCAGATCGACCCCAGCCTTGGGTAAGGCACGCCTGCTCGTCGCCGGATCGCTTCTCCTCTTCGGCTCGGTCGCCCATGCCGAGGATGCGCAGTTGATCGCCGAAACGGTCGCAGCCGGGATCGGGTGCGCGGTCGCGACGGGCGAAGAGCGGGTCGATACGCTTTACTTCGCGGGTAAGCCCGGCTGGACTCAGGACGCCGTCAGCGGAACCGTCACGGGGCAGACCGGAAAGGTCGTCATCGCGTTCGCGAAGGATCCCGATGGGGTCGTTCGATCCTGCGAAGCCACAGCGAAGATGGCATCTCAGGCCGATCAGGACCAAGTTCTCAAGGCGCTCCAGGTCCTTCTCAGAAAGACACTCGTCGACGGACAGCCCTGGCAATTCGCCACGGCATCGGGGCCGCGCAATCTTACCATCATTCCGGATCGGATCTCGGCAACGCCCGCAATCCGTTTCGTCAGCAAATCATCGGCAGGCACCAAATGAGCATCCTCGTCAACAAGAACACCCGCGTCATCACCCAGGGCATGACCGGGGAGACCGGCACCTTCCACACCAGCCAGGCGCTCGCCTACGGGACCCAGATGGTCGGCGGCGTCACGCCGGGGAAGGGCGGGACCACTCACCTCGACCTGCCGGTGTTCGACACGGTTCATGAGGCGGTCGAGAAGACCGGTGCCGATGCGAGCGTCATCTACGTCCCGCCGCCCTTCGCCGCCGATTCGATCCTCGAGGCGATCGACGCCGAAGTGCCGCTGATCGTCGCAATCACCGAGGGCATTCCGGTGCTCGACATGGTCAAGGTCAAGCGCGCGCTTTCGGGCTCCAAGTCGCGGCTGATCGGGCCGAACTGCCCGGGCGTGCTGACGCCGGGCGAGTGCAAGATCGGCATCATGCCCGGCAACATCTTCTCCAAGGGCTCGGTGGGCGTCGTCTCGCGCTCGGGCACGCTGACCTATGAAGCGGTGTTCCAGACCACCAACGAGGGCCTCGGCCAGACCACCGCGGTCGGAATCGGCGGCGATCCGGTCAAGGGCACCGAGTTCATCGACATGCTCGAGATGTTCCTTGCCGACGACGCGACCAAGTCGATCATCATGATCGGTGAGATCGGCGGCAGCGCCGAGGAAGAGGCCGCGCAGTTCCTCGCCGACGAGGCGAAGCGCGGTCGTTCGAAGCCGACCGTCGGCTTCATCGCTGGCCGCACCGCACCTCCGGGCCGCCGCATGGGCCACGCCGGGGCGATCGTCTCGGGCGGCAAGGGCGACGCGGAATCGAAGATCGCCGCGATGGAAGCCGCTGGAATCCGCGTGTCGCCGAGCCCATCTGAGCTTGGCAAGACGCTGAAGGAACTGCTGCAGGGCTAGGAAAACGCGCCTTGTCCCGGCGCAGGCCGGGAAATCCGTGTTTTTGTGACTATATTGCCTGAGGTTCTGGCCGTCGCCGGGACGACGAGGATGTGATGGACGAGATCGAGATCGAGCAGGGACCGAGCTGGCAACGGGCGAACTGGCCGTCGGCCGATCTCGACGATCTCAATGCCGGGCTCGACCCCACTCGGTCGGGAATTGAGAAGGTCGCTGCCAAGGCCAAGGAAAAGGCCGTCGCCGCCGGGGCCTCCGACGCCGAGGTCCGCCGCGCCGCCGAGGACAGCATCCAGGCGATGATGCTGATCCGCACCTACCGGGTGCGCGGCCACCTCGCCGCCGACCTCGATCCGCTTGGCCTCAGCCAGCGCGAGCTTCCGGCCGATCTCACGCCCGAGTTCCACGGCTTCACCGCCGCCGACATGGACCGCCCGATCTTCATCGGTGGCAATCTCGGGCTCGAGACCGCGACCGTGCGCGAGATCGTGGCGATCCTGCGCAAGAATTACTGCGGCAAGATCGGCCTCGAATATATGCACATCAACGATCTTGGGGAGCGCCGCTTCCTCCAGGATCGGATGGAAGGCCGCGACAAGGGCGTCAGCTTCACCCCCGAGGGCAAGCAGGCGATCCTCGAGAAGGTGATCCACGGCGAGCAGTGGGAGAAGTTCCTTGCTCGCAAGTACGTGGGCACCAAGCGCTTCGGCCTCGACGGCGGCGAGAGCATGATTCCCGCGCTCGAAGCGGTGATCAAATATGGCGGGCAGGCGGGGGTCGAGGAGATCGTCGTCGGCATGGCCCATCGCGGCCGGCTGAACGTCCTCGCCAACGTGATGGGCAAGCCCTATCGCGCCATCTTCAACGAGTTTGCCGGCGGCAGCGCCAACCCGCAGGACGTGGGCGGCTCGGGCGACGTCAAATATCACCTCGGCACCTCGAGCGACCGCGAATTCGAGGGGATCAAGGTCCACCTCTCGCTCCAGGCCAATCCGTCGCACCTCGAGGCGGTCAATCCGGTCGTGCTCGGCAAGGCACGCGCGGTCCAGGTGATCAAGGCCGACGCCGAGGGCGACAAGGTCCTTCCGATCCTGCTCCACGGCGACGCGGCCTTTGCCGGCCAGGGCATCGTCTGGGAGTGCCTGAGCTTTTCCGGCCTCCCCGGCTACGGCACCGGCGGCTGCATCCACTTCGTCATCAACAACCAGGTCGGCTTCACCACCAGCCCGCAGTTCGCGCGATCGTCGCCCTATCCGAGCGACGTCGCCAAGGGCATCCAGGCCCCGATCCTCCACGTCAACGGCGACGACCCGGAAGCGGTCACCTTCGCCTGCAAGCTTGCGACCGAATTCCGCCAGGAGTTCAACCGCGACATCGTCATCGACATGTGGTGCTACCGCCGCTTCGGCCACAACGAGGGCGACGAGCCGAGCTTCACCCAGCCGCTCATGTATGCCGCGATCCGCCAGCATCCGCCGGTGAGCAAGCTCTATGGCGACCGGCTGGTCGCCGAGGGAGTGGTCGACCAGGCTTGGATCGACGCGCGCACCAATGATTTCGTCGCGCATCTCGAGGCCGAATTCGAGGCGGGCGCGACCTACCTCCCCAACAAGGCCGACTGGTTCGAGGGCCGCTGGGCCGGATTGAATCGCCCGGCCGAGCCGGTCGAAGGGCGCCGCAACACCGGCACCGCGATCGGCGAGGATGAGGTCGCGCGGCTGGGCAAGGTGCTGACGCACGTTCCCGCCGACCTCACGATCCACAAGACGCTGCAGCGAATCCTCGACGCCAAGAAGGCGATGTTCGACACTGGCGCCGGCTTCGACTGGGCGACCGCCGAGGCGCTCGCCTTCGGTGGTCTGATCGCCGAGGGGCACAATGTCCGACTGTCGGGGCAGGACAGTGGCCGAGGCACCTTCAGCCAGCGTCACGCGGTCTGGACCGATCAAAAGGACGGCCACAAATTCGTGCCGCTGACCACGATCGAGGGCGGCCGCTTCGAGGTCCGCGATTCGCCGCTCAGCGAGTTCGGCGTGCTCGGCTTCGAATATGGCTACAGCCTCGCCGATCCGCGCACCCTGGTGCTGTGGGAAGCGCAGTTTGGCGACTTCGCCAATGGCGCGCAGGTCATCATGGACCAGTTCATCGCCAGCGGCGAAGCCAAGTGGCTGCGCGCGAGCGGGCTCGTCCTGCTGCTGCCGCACGGCTTCGAGGGCCAGGGGCCGGAGCATAGCTCGGCCCGGCTCGAGCGCTATCTGCAGCTCTGCGCCGAGGACAATATCCAGGTCGCCAACTGCACCACGCCGGCCAATTACTTCCACCTGCTGCGGCGCCAGTTGCTGCGCGACTTCCGCAAGCCGCTGGTGGTGATGACGCCCAAGTCGCTGCTCCGCCACAAGCTCGCAGTCTCGAATGTCGGCGACTTCACCGGCGAATCGCACTTCAAGCGGATTCTGTCGGATCTGACCCCGCCAGCCGAGGGCCAGACCCGGCGCCTCGTCCTCTGCTCGGGCAAGGTCGCCTACGAGCTGATGGAAGCGCGCGACGCCGCCGGAGCGAGCGACGTCGAGATCCTGCGGATCGAGCAGCTCTATCCTTTCCCGGCCGAGCCTCTGGTCAAGCGCCTGGCCGCGATGCCGGCGCTCGAGGAACTGGTCTGGTGCCAGGAAGAGCCGCGCAACAACGGCAGCTGGTTCTTCGTCGAATCCTATCTGGAAGATTGCCTGCGGGCCGCGGGCAAGCCGCTGCGTCCGCGTTATGCCGGCCGTGCCGCCTCGGCCTCGCCGGCGACCGGACTTGCCAAGCGGCATGTCGCCGAACAAAGCGCGCTGATCGCCGATGCGCTCGGCACCGCCCGGGCTGACGCGGCGGCGACCGATGCCGCGGTGGACAC
This sequence comes from Sphingomonas astaxanthinifaciens DSM 22298, assembly GCF_000711715.1. Classification (NCBI taxonomy): domain Bacteria; kingdom Pseudomonadati; phylum Pseudomonadota; class Alphaproteobacteria; order Sphingomonadales; family Sphingomonadaceae; genus Sphingomonas; species Sphingomonas astaxanthinifaciens. Next base: position 1,318,942 of record NZ_JONN01000001.1, on the reverse strand, counting down.
CGTGCGCCATGCCGGCAAAGCGAACGCGTAAGGGAGAAGCATGGGCATCGAAGTCAAAGTCCCGGCACTGGGCGAAAGCATCACCGAAGCGACGCTCGGCGCGTGGCTGAAGAAGCCGGGCGACGCGGTCGCAGTCGACGAACCCGTCGCCAGCCTCGAGACCGACAAGGTCAGCGTCGACGTGCCGTCGCCGGTCGCCGGCGTGTTCGGCGAGGCGCTGGTCGCCGAAGGTGACACGGTCAATGTCGGCGCGGTGATCGCGACGATCGGCGAGGGCAGCGGCGCTGCTGCTGCTCCGGCCACCAAGCCGGCCGAGCCTGCCGCTGCACCGGCACCGGCCGCAGCTTCCACCTCGGGTCACGAGATCACCGACGAGCAGGCGCAGGCCCTGCGCCTTTCGCCCTCGGTCCGCCGCGCGGTCCAGGAAAGCGGGATCGATGCCGCGAGCCTGACCGGTACCGGCAAGGACGGACGGATCACCAAGGAAGACGTCGCCAAGGCGAGCAGCGCTCCGGCTCCGGCCGCCGCCGCGCCGGCCCCCGCCAAGGCGTCGGTCCCGGCGTCGCCCAAGGGCGAGCGTAGCGAGGAACGGGTCAAGATGACCCGCCTGCGCCAGACCATCGCGACCCGGCTCAAGGACGCGCAGAACACCGCCGCGCTGCTGACGACGTTCAACGACGTCGACATGACCGAGGTGATCGCCGCCCGCGCCCGCTACAAGGACCTGTTCGAGAAGAAGCACGGCATCCGCCTCGGCTTCATGGGCTTCTTCACCAAGGCCGCCGCGCTCGCCGCTCGTGACGTGCCGTCGGTCAATGCCCGCATCGAGGGCGACGAGATCGTCTACCACAATTACCTCGACGTCTCGGTCGCGGTCTCGGCCCCCAAGGGCCTGGTGGTGCCGGTGGTCCGCTCGGCCGACCAGATGAGCTTCGCCGAGATCGAGCGCACGATCGCCGACTTCGGCGCCCGCGCCAAGGCCGGCACGCTGACCGCCGACGACATGAAGGGCGGCACCTTCACCATTTCCAACGGCGGCGTCTTCGGGAGCCTGATGAGCACCCCGATCATCAACCCGCCGCAGTCGGCGGTGCTCGGCCTTCACCGGATCGAGGAACGGCCGGTGGTGAAGGACGGCCAGATCGTCGCCCGCCCGATGATGTATCTGGCGCTCTCCTACGACCACCGCCTGGTCGACGGCCGCGAGGCGGTCACCTTCCTGGTGCGGATCAAGGAAGCGATCGAGGATCCGACCCGGCTCCTCATCGATCTCTAGGATTTGAACATGGCTGATTACGATTACGACGTGCTGGTCATCGGTGCCGGCCCCGGCGGCTACGTGGCCGCGATCCGCGCCGCGCAGCTCGGGCTCAAGACCGCCTGCGCCGAAAGCCGCGAGACGCTCGGCGGAACCTGCCTCAACGTCGGCTGCATCCCGTCGAAGGCGCTGCTCCACGCGAGCGAACTGTTCGAGGAAGCCGCGCACGGCCATATGGCCAAGTGGGGCATCACCGGCGAATTCAAGTTCGACCTCGCCAAGATGCACGACGGTCGCCGCGAGGCCGTCGGCGGCCTCACCAAGGGCGTCGAATTCCTGTTTAAGAAGAACAAGGTGACCTGGCTCAAGGGCCTCGCCAAGTTCACCGCGGCCGACACGGTCGAGGTTGCCGGCCAGACGGTCCGCGCCAAGAACATCGTCGTTGCCACCGGTTCGTCGGTCACCCCGCTTCCGGGCGTCACCGTCGACCAACAGCGCATCGTGGACTCGACCGGTGCACTCGAGCTTCCCGAAGTGCCGAGCCACCTCGTCGTCATCGGCGGCGGCGTGATCGGGCTCGAACTTGGGTCTGTCTGGCGCCGGCTCGGGGCCAAGGTCACCGTGGTTGAATATCTCGACCAGATCCTCCCCGGCATGGACGAGGAAATCCGCAAGGAAGCCAACAAGATCTTCAAGAAGCAGGGCTTCGAATACAAGCTCGGCACCAAGGTCACCGGGGCCGAGGCGACCGCCAACGGCGTCACCGTCACGGTCGAACCCGCCAAGGGCGGCGCGGCCGAGACGATCGAGGCGAGCCATGTGCTGGTGTCGATCGGTCGTCGTCCGAACACCGAAGGCCTCGGTCTCGACGCCGCCGGACTCAGCCTCAACCAGCGCGGCCAGATCGAGACCGATCACAGCTTCCGCACGAGCGTGCCCGGCATCTGGGCGATCGGCGACGTCATCCCCGGCCCGATGCTCGCGCATAAGGCCGAGGACGAGGGCATTGCGGTCGCCGAGAATATCGCGGGCCTCACCGGCATCGTGAACCACGCGATCATCCCGAGCGTCGTCTACACCACCCCGGAAATCGCCGGCGTCGGCCTGACCGAGGAGCAGGCCCGCGCCGGCGGCGAGGTCAAGGTCGGCAAGTTCCCGATGATGGCCAATAGCCGCGCCAAGACCAACGGCGAGCCCGACGGCCTCGTCAAGGTGATCGCCGACGCCAAGACCGACCGCGTGCTCGGCGTGTGGATGATCAACAACCTTGCCGGCACGATGATCGCGCAGGCCGCGCAGGCGATGGAGTTTGGCGCCACGTCCGAGGACATTGCCTACACCTGCCACGCCCACCCGACCCACGCCGAGGCCTTCAAGGAAGCGGCGATGGCGGTGACCGGCAAGCCGATCCACGTCTGATCCACCGCGCGTGAAGCTCCGGGCCACCCTTCGCCGCTGGCATGTGTGGCTCGGCTGGATCGTCGGCCTGCCGCTCCTGTTCTGGACGGTGTCGGGCCTCGTCATGGTGTGGAAGCCCATCGACGAGGTGCGGGGCACCGACCTCCTGCGCCCGCTCGATCCGGTCACCCTGACCGCCCCCGCGGTGCTTCCGAGCGAGGTCGCGGGGCTGCCCCTGGCCAAGGTCAGCCTCGAGAGCCGCGCCGCGGGTCCGCGCTGGATCATCGAACTGAGGAACGGCCCGACCCGGATCGCCGACCCCGCTACCGGTCAGCTGCTTCCCTCGCCAAGCGCCGCCGACGCCGCCGTCGAGGTCATGCGCCGCTACACGGGCACGGCGCGGATCGCCTCGGTCGAGCGGACCGGCGCCGATGCCCCGCCGCTCGAACTGCGCCGGCCGCTCGCGACCTGGCAAGTGAACCTCAGCGATGGCACCCACATCTTCGTCGATGCCCAGACCGGCGGGGTGATTGCGACCCGCACCCGGTGGTGGCGCTTCTACGACTGGATGTTCGGGCTCCATGTCATGGACCTCAAGGAGCATGAGGACACCCACAATGTCTTCGTCGTCGGCTTCGCGGCGGTGGCGCTGCTGACGGTCCTGCTCGCCCTTGTCCTGCTGCCGCTGGTAGTCCGCCGCCGCCGCGCCTAGATAGGGCGCATGTCCTACGAAGCCGAGCTCAAGCTCTTCATCGACGGCGCCTGGCGCCAGGGGGAGGGCGACCGCGCTCCCGTCATCAACCCCGCGACCGGTCAGGCCATCGCCGAAGTGCCGCTCGCCAGCGCCGCCGAGCTCGACGAGGCGCTCGAGGCGGCGAACCGTGCCTGGCCGGCCTGGCGCGCGACCGACGTCGAGGCGCGCGGCGCGATCCTCCACAAGGCCGCCGCCCTGTTGCGTGAGCGGGCGCAGGACATCGGGATGCTGCTGACGCAGGAGCAGGGCAAGCCGCTTCCCGAGGCGGTGGGCGAGGTCCACGGCGCCGCGCAGATGTTCGATTATTATGCCGAGGAGGCGAAGCGCCAGGGCGGCCGCGTGCTGGTCCGTCCGACCGGCCAGCGCTCGATCGTCATTCCCCAGCCGGTCGGTCCGACCGCGACCTTCACGCCTTGGAATTTCCCGATCTACCTTCTCGCCAAGAAGGTCGCCGCGGCGCTGGCGGCGGGCTGCACCGTCATTTCCAAGCCGCCCGAGGAGACTCCTGGCTGCACCGGCGCTATGGCCAGGGCGCTCGACGACGCCGGCATCCCCAAGGGCGTGTTTCAGCTGGTCCACGGCGTGCCCGACACCGTGTCGCGCCACATCATCGGCTCGCCGGTCATCCGCAAGATCAGCTTCACCGGCTCGACCGCGGTCGGCAAGCACCTGATGAAGCTCGCCGCCGACGGCATGAAGCGCATCACCATGGAGCTTGGCGGCCACGCCCCGGTGCTCGTCTTCGACGACTGCGACCTCGACAAGACGCTCGACATGATCGTCCCGCAGAAATTCCGTAATGCCGGCCAGGTCTGCGTCTCGCCGACCCGTTTCTACGTCCAGGAAGGCATTTACGACGCCTTCGCCAAGGGCTTTGCCGAACGCACCGCCAAGGTGAAGATCGGCAACGGGCTCGAGGCCGAGACCAGGATGGGACCGCTCGCCAACCAGCGGCGGCTGCCGGCCATCGCTGGCCTCGTCGAAGATGCCCGGGCCAAGGGGGCGCGCGTGCTGGCGGGCGGTGAGGCGGGCGACGCCGGCTTCTTCTTCCAGCCGACCGTGCTCGCCGACGTGCCCAACGAGGCGCAGGCGATGAACGTCGAACCGTTCGGCCCGCTCGCGCTCATGCGCAGCTTCAAGTCCGAGGACGAGGCGCTGCACGAGGCCAACCGGCTTCCCTTCGGGCTCGCCGCCTTCGTGTTCACCGAGAACGGCCGCCGCGCCAACCGGCTCGGCGACGGGATCGAGAGCGGGATGGTGGGGATCAACACCTTCGCGATTTCGAGCGCCGACGCGCCGTTCGGCGGGGTCAAGGAATCGGGGTCGGGCTCCGAGGGCGGGGTCGAGGGCCTGCAGAGCTACCAGGTCACCAAGGCCATCCACCAGGCGTGAGCCGGCGGCTGACCGCGACCGGGGCCCTGATCGCGGCGGCCGCGGTCGGCCTTGGCGCGTTCGGCGCACATGCGCTGAAAGATCGGCTCGACACCGAGGCGATCGGCTGGTGGCAGACCGCGACCTTCTACCTCCTCACTCATGCGGTGGCGGCGGTCGCGATCGGGCTTGCGAAGCGGCCACGCCTCGCCCTCGCCGGCGGACTGCTGGCAGGCGGAAGCCTGCTCTTCGCGGTCACTCTCTACGCCATGGCGCTGGGACTTCCCCGCTGGCTCGGCGCCATTACGCCGCTCGGCGGCACGGCGATGATCGCCGGCTGGCTGCTGCTCGCCTGGCGGGCCTTGCGAGAGGGCTGAGCCGCAGCTAGCAAGCGGCCGCCCACGTGCTCGGGCAAGCGCACTTCAGCCGAAGGAAGCGAATGCCCGAGCTTGCCATCCTCTACGAGCATCCCCTGTGGTTCGAGCCCTTGTTCGCGGCGCTCGACCGCGCGGGCATCGACTATGTTAAAATCTCCGCCGGCGACCACGACTTCGATCCGGCTGGCTCGCCCCCGCCGGCTCCCGTCGTCCTCAACCGCGTCGCCATGTCGAGCTTCCTGCGCGAGCCCGAGCATCCGCTCTTTTACGCGATCGCGCTGCTCGACCATTGGCGACGGCAGGGCGCGACCATCCTCAACGGCCCCGAGGTGATGGCGGTCGACAGCAGCAAGGCGCGGCAACTCTCGCTGCTGCAGGGCCTCGGCCTCGCCACCCCGCGCACCCGCGTCGTCCATCGTGCCGCCGACCTCGCCAAGGCAGCCGAGGCGATCGGCTATCCCCTGCTGGTCAAGGCCAATGTCGGCGGGTCGGGCGCGGGGATCATGCGCTTCGACAGCCGCGCCGAGCTGGAGGCGGTGGTCGCGGCGGGCGAGGCTCCAGCCTCGGTCGATCGCGTGCTGCTGGTGCAGGAAGCCATCCCCGCGCGAGATGGCGTCATCTGGCGGCTTGAGACCCTCGGCGGCCGCTTCCTTTACGCCATCAACGTCGATGGCGCGGGGCAGTTCGACCTCTGCCCGGCCGATGCCTGCGACGACGAGCGCGGCACCCCCATCGCCATGACCGCGTTCGCGCCGCCGCCCGACATCGTGGCTGCGGCCGAACGGGTCGCGCAGGCCATGGGCATGGATGTCGGCGGGGTCGAGGTGATGGTCGACGACCGCGACGGGACGTCGAAATTCTACGACATCAATGCCCTCTCGAACTTCGTCGCGCGGCCGGTGCAAGTGCTTGGCTGGGATCCGCACGACCGGCTGGTCGAATGGCTCAAGGCAAGGATCGCGGAGGCGCGGGCATGAGGTTCGGTTACTGGATGCCGGTGTTCGGCGGCTGGCTTCGCAACGACCCCGACGAGGGTCCGGCGGCAAGCTGGGACGCGGTGCGCGACCTTACCCTGCGCTCGGAAGCAAAGGGCTGGGACCTGTCCCTCATCGCCGAGCTCTACCTCAACGACATCAAGGGGATCGAGGAGCCCGCGCTGGACGCCTGGAGCACCGCCGCGGCGCTCGCGGCGGTGACTCGCAGCATCGAGCTGATGGTCGCGGTGCGGCCCAATTTCCACCATCCCGCCCTGCTCGCCAAGCAGGCGGCCAACATCGACCGCATCTCCAATGGGCGGCTCGCGCTCAACGTCGTCTCCAGCTGGTGGAAGGCGGAGGCCGAGCAATATGGCCTCGCCTTCGACCAGCATGACGACCGCTATGCCCGCACCGCCGAGTGGCTGACCGTGGTCGACGGGCTGTGGCGCGAGGCGCGCTTCTCCCACCAGGGCGAACGCTACCAGCTGCGCGATGCGATCGTCTCGCCCAAGCCGGTCCGCCGGCCCGTCGTCTATGCCGGCGGTGAGAGCGAGGCCGCCAAGACGCTCATCGCCACCCAGTGCGACGCCTATGTCATGCACGGCGATCCCGTCGAGGCCATCGCCGCAAGAATCGCCGACATGCGCGCGCGGCGGGAAAAGGTGGGCGGGCCGCCGATGCCGTTCGGCATGGCCGCCTACGTCATCGTCCGCGACACCGAGGCCGCGGCAAAGGCCGAGCTCGAGCGGATCACCGCCATGCCCAGCGAGCCGCCGCCCGGCTTTGCGAATTTCGACCAGTGGCTGTCGGGGACCGAGCTCGAGCGAACGCTCAAGCTGCAGGAGTATAGCGTCTCGAACCGCGGGCTCCGGCCCAACCTCGTCGGCACCCCCGAGCAGGTCGCCGAGCGGATCCGCGCCTATGAGGCGGTCGGGCTCGATCTCCTGCTCCTCCAGATGAGCCCGCAGGCCGAGGAAATGGACCGCTTTGCCGACACGGTGATGGCGCCGATGCGGGCCGGGAAACTGTAGCGCTGACCCGAAGCGGTACAGGCTTTGGGCTTAACCATCTTTGGGCGGGAGCGGGGCCTTCCCATGGGCGTTGGTCGAGCGCATAAACACTTTCGTAACCATTTCTGATCCGAAGGCCCCGGCTTGAGCGCTCCGTTCCGCTTCCCGAAATTCTTCGTCACCTCGCCGGCGCCTTGTCCGTATCTTCCGGGCAAGATCGAGCGGAAGGTGTTCACGGAGCTGTCGGGCCACCATGCGGGTGAGCTCAACGAGGCACTGGGCCGGATCGGCTTCCGCCGCTCGCAGTCGGTCGCCTACCGGCCGAGCTGCGTCGAGTGCCAGGCGTGCGTCTCGGTCCGCGTTGCGGCCAATGAGTTCGAGCCTTCGGCCACGCAGCGCAAGCTGCTCCGCCGCCATGCCGATCTCGAGGTCACCGCCTGCAAGCCGTGGACCACCGAGGAGCAGTTCGATCTCCTCCGCCGCTATCTTGCCGTGCGCCACCCCGGCGGCGGCATGGCCGAGATGGACGAGAACGATTTCGCCGACATGGTCGAGCAGACCCCGGTCCGCACCTATGTCGTCGAATATCGCGAACCCTCGGTCGATGGCCGCCCGGGCCGTCTGGTCGGCGCCTGCCTCAGCGACCAGCAGAGCGACGGGCTGAGCATGATCTACAGCTTCTACGACCCCTCGCTCAGCGACCGGAAGGGGCTTGGGACCTTCATCATCCTCGACCACATCATCCGCGCCGCGCGGGCGGGCCTGCCCTACGTCTACCTCGGCTATTGGGTCGAGGGGTCCGAGCGCATGGCCTACAAGGCCAAGTTCCGCCCGATCGAACGGCTTGGCCGCGACGGCTGGAAGCGGTTCGATCCGGGTCCGGTGATCGGAAGCGCGGGCAAGGTCCGCGCGCCCGGGCTCAGCAAGGTCTAGCCGACCGCGGTCCCGAACAGGCGGCCGACCCCGGCCGTCACCAGCATCGCCATCGCGCCCCAGAAACCGACCCGAAGGACCGATCGTCCGACCGGCGCGCCGCCGAGCTTCGCCCCGACCGCGCCGAGGATGACGAGGCACAGCAGCGAGACGATGACGACCGCCGGAATGAGCATTCCGACGGGCACCAGCAGCACTGCCAGCAGAGGCGCACCGGCCCCGGCGGTGAAGGTGAGGGCGGAGGTGATCGCGGCCTGGAGCGGCCTCGCCGAGGTGATTTCCGAAATGCCGAGTTCGTCGCGGGCGTGGGCACCCAGCGCATCATGCGCCATCATCTGCCCGGCGACCTCGAGCGCGAGAGCCTTCTCGACACCGCGCTCCTCGTAGATCTTGGCCAGCTCGAGCTTCTCGGCCTCGGGGATGGTGGCGAGCTCGGTCCGTTCGCGATCGAGGTCGGCCTTTTCGGTGTCGGCCTGGCTGCTGACCGAGACATATTCGCCCGCCGCCATCGACATCGCGCCAGCGACCAGCGCGGCGACCCCGGCTATCAGCACTTCGTTGCGGCCGGCGGCCGATGCGGCGACGCCGACGATCAGGCTGCCGGTCGAGACGATCCCGTCATTGGCGCCGAGAACCGCGGCCCGCAACCAGCCGATCCGCTCCATGGCATGGCGTTCGCCGTGCCTCGGAGCCACAAGATCAGGCAACGGCCGCTTCGGCCATCTCGACGTCGCCCGCGTCGCGCAGCACGTAGCCGCGGCCCCAGACGGTCTCGATGTAATTGTCGCCGCCGCAGGCGAGACTCAGCTTCTTGCGGAGCTTGCAGATGAACACGTCGATGATCTTGAGCTCGGGCTCGTCCATCCCGCCGTAGAGGTGGTTCAGGAACATTTCCTTGGTGAGCGTGGTGCCCTTGCGGAGCGAGAGCAGCTCCAGCATCGCATATTCCTTGCCGGTGAGGTGCACGCGGGCACCGTCGACCTCGACCGTCTTGGCGTCGAGATTGACCGCCAGCTTGCCGGTGCGGATGACCGACTGGCTGTGACCCTTCGAGCGGCGGACGATGGCGTGGATGCGGGCGACCAGCTCGTCGCGGTGGAAGGGCTTGGTGACATAATCGTCGGCGCCGAAGCCCAGCGCGCGGACCTTCGAGTCCATCTCGCCGATGCCCGAGAGGATGAGCACCGGGGTCGAGACCTTGGCGGTGCGGAGCTTCTTCAGCACGTCATAGCCGTGCATGTCGGGCAGATTGAGGTCGAGCAGGATGATGTCGTAGTCGTAGAGCTTGCCGAGATCGAGGCCTTCTTCCCCGAGGTCGGTGGTGTAGACGTTGAACCCCTCGGTCCCGAGCATCAGCTCGATCGACTTGGCGGTGGTCGGCTCATCCTCGATCAGCAGAACGCGCATTTCTCAATTCCCCCGTTCAAGGAGCAGCCAAGCGTTACGACGGCTTAACGGCCCTGAAGCGTGCATTAACCATTAGCCGTGTCGCCTGAAAAGGTTAACATGCCCTAAACATCTGGATTCCGGTGGAATCGTTGCGCCGCTGCATCAGTTTTCCACAGGAAAACCGCCGATCCGGCGGGCCATTGTCGTTCCTTCGCTCAACCGATGGCTCGATAATGGAATCGATTGTCAACGCCGCGGAGCAGGAAGAATGGCGGCGGGAAGAGGGGTGCGGCGGGAGCGGGCTTGGGGTAGGGGCCGCTGATGATCCTCTCCGACCTCGTGCTGTTCATCGACGGCGAAGCCCTGGTGATCGACAAGCCCGCGGGGCTTCCGGTCGACACGCCCAAGCGCGGCGGCGACAGCATCGAGCGGCGCCTGGACGAGCTCAAGGCAGGCTTCAAGCGGCCGCCGACGGCGATGCACCGTCTCGACCAGGACACGTCGGGCTGCCTGCTTTTCGCCCGCCACCCGAGCGCGCGCGCGGTCTTCCAGCAGGCGTTCGAGGCCGGCTCGGTCGAGAAGACCTATCTCGCACTCCTCGCGGGCACGATCGAGGGCGAGGAAGGGACGATCGACCTGCCGCTTTCCAAGAAGAGCAGCGCCGAAGCCGGCTGGCGGATGGTTGGCGACCCCAAGGGGCAGCGGGCGGTGACAAACTGGCGCAAGCTCGCGGAGCGCGATGACCGTACCCTGGTCGAGTTCAAGCCGCTCACCGGCCGCACCCACCAGATACGGGTCCATGCCCGCGAGGGGCTGGGCAAGGGCATCGTCGGCGACCGTGTCTACGGCGTGCCGGGCGGCCCGATGCTGCTCCACGCCGCGCGGCTGGTCGTGCCGCGGCCCAAGAAGCCCGCTATCGACGTCACTGCCCCGCTCCCGGCGCATTGGGGTGAATGGGCGGAGCTGGCGGCTGGCGTCCTCCCGGCGCAGGCCGGAACCTCGGGCGAGTTGGCGCCGGGCCTTCCTGAGGTCCCCGCCTCCGCGGGGACGACGGAGGTGGCTGGGAACTCGGACGATGAAGCCTGAGGACGTCCGCGTCCCCGAGGAGGCGCTGTCCGAAACCTTCCTCGCGAGCACCGGGCCGGGCGGGCAGAACGTCAACAAGGTCGCGACCGCCTGCCAGCTGCGCTGCAACGTCTACGCGCTCGGCCTGCCGCTGCACGCCTATGAGAAGCTCAAGATCCTGGCGGGCTCCAGGCTGACGCAGGGCGGTGAGCTCGTCATCACCGCGCGCACCCACCGCACCCGCGAAGCCAATCGCGAGGAAGCGCGCCGCCGCCTCGCGACCCTGATCTCCGATGCGCATCACCAGGACGCCCGCCGCCGCCCGACCAAACCCAGCCGCGCCGCCAAGGCGAAACGGGTCGACAGCAAGAAGGGCCGCGGGGCGGTCAAGGCGATGCGGGGGAAGGTGGCACTGGACTGATCCGCGCCGAAGCGAGAGGATGCGCCGAGACCAACAGGAGGCTGCGTCATGTCACTGCTCCCGCTCGCGATCGCTTCAGCTTGGCATCGGCGCCCGCCACCTTTCCGTCTTCGACGAACTGGTCCGTCGCCGCCGAGCCACCCTCGGGCAAGGCGGTGGTGCTGAACCAGATTACCGTCGCCCCGGATTCGGCGTTACTCTGGAACGGCTCGCGGGTGACCGATGCCCAGGTCCTTTCCTACGCGAAGATCGTCGCCCAATTGCAGCCCGGACCGGTAACGGCACTGGTGCTCCGGCCGGGCGTCACCGATGAGCGCCGCGGCGCGCTCATCTCGCTGTTGAACGATGCCGGCATCTGTACGGTCAATCATCCCTGCACCCTGGTCGAGAACTGGGCGGCCGAAGTCGCCATCAATCCGCCACCGCCGCCGCCCGCCCCACCCGCAGGCTGAGCTTGGTCGGAGCGCGTCTCAGCTGAAGTTCGGGACGGTGCCGGCGAAACAGGGAATCGCCGCCGCTGCGTGACCGATGACCAGCAGTGCTGCCCAAAGCATGCGCCGTCGCGCGAAGGCGTCGGCCAGGACCAGACCGTAAATCGGGAATTGCAGCAGCGACGCGGCCAGCGAGATCCTGCCGAGGCTGTCACCCTGAATCAGGGTGAGGAGCATGGGCACCGGGAAGAGTGCGCGCGCAAATCCGTAATCGCCATGTCCCGCGCCAGCCGACAGGAGCGCGAGGAACAGGGCCGGCAGGGACGCGAGGACGCCGGCCAACGCGCCGGTCACGCGGGCGCGGCGAACTCTCAACGTTCCGAAGTCCGTATTAGCGGATCGACTGGGCCCAGGCCTTCAGCTGCGGGAGCAGCTTCTTGTAGGCCTCGGCATCAGTCGAATCCGCAAAGGCATAGAGGCTGATCATGCGGCCGTTCACGGCAGTCATGCAGCCGGCAACCGCCTGCGTCTGTGAATCGGACGCGGTGGCCGTCGTCGCCCTACCGCCGATATAGACGCAGACATCGTCTCGTCCCCGAGGTCCGAATTCCCCGGTGACCTTGGTCGGCTCGCCAAGCTGCCTGGTCTTCCCCTTCGAGATTTCGCCGGGCACTTCTTCGAGCTGCTTGCTCATCTCGGGTGTCTCCATCGCATCGCCAAGCTCCTTGAGAAGCTCGGCGCGGCTGACCTCGGCATTGAGTGCGGCGACCGGCGTCTTCACCAGCAGATAGCGTCGGGCCGCGGTCTTGCGGCACTCGGTCAGCGAAAGCAGCGTGACATTGTCGACGTCGGGCGCCGCCAGGGCCTGGAAGATGCCGATGTCGTCGCCGCTCGGAAGGCAGAATCCGGCCGGGATGGGCACCACGTTCCGCACGGCACCGATCTGCACCACCTGCTCGCCTTTCGGCGCAGGCGCGGCGGCAAGAGCGGTCGCGGCCGCCAACATCATGATCATAAGCATTTACTCCCCCTTGGTACCGGCAGTCTGCCCGGGCCGCCGGCAAAGTCCAAAGAAGATTTGCGTGCTCGCTGTTGCGGTCGATCCGAAGTGCGGCAATCCTCCAGCGCATGGCGACGACGACCCTTGCCGGCGGCACTGTCCACGACTTGCCCGACGACCTCGCGGAGGCGCTCAAGGCGTCGCAGCCGGCTCGCATGACCTGGGCCGAAATCACGCCGCTCGCGCGCAACGAGTGGATCTGCTGGGTGACCAGTCCGAAGAAGGTCGAAACCCGGGCGAAGCGCATCGCGTGGGGGATCGAGAGCCTGTCCGAAGGCAAGCGTCGGCCCTGCTGCTGGCCGGGCTGTCCGCATCGCGAGCGCAACGGAAAGGCGTAGGTGGCAGCGGCTGGGATCGTCATGCTGGCGGCGCTGGCCGCCGATCCCGCGCCCCCCGCATGGCAGGGCGTGTGGCAGGGGACGATCGGGCCCTATCCGGTGCAGATGTGCTTCGAGCAGCGCGACTGGGGCGACCTCGGCGCATATTATTATCGCAGCCGGGCCGCGCTGATCGCGCTCGACAGGGACGAGGCCGGGCACTGGCGTGAGGGCAAGGATGGACCGAAGCTTAGAGTCGCGCCGGCGGGCCCCGACCGGCTCGCGGGCAGCTGGAGCGACAAGGACCGGTCCCTTCCGATCTCCCTCGTCCGGGCAGCGCCGCTTGCCGACGACGACGATGAGCGCCCCTGCGGCTCGCTCGCCTTCCATCGCCCGCGACTGGGCAAGGTCAGCTGGCAGCGCACGCCGGCCCGCATCGGACGTCTTGCCTATGAGAGGATTCGGTTAGTGCCGGGCAAGGGCTTCACGACGGTCAATGTCGACACTTTTGCCTTGGCGGCCGCTACGCCTGCGGCGGCCGCGATCAACGCGCGGGTCGCGCAGCAGCTCAAGACCGAGGACTGGTTCGACTGCCTGCGCGGCGCGGCGGCGATGCAGGGGACCGACGGCGACTATGACGACAGCTATACGCCGAAGGCGGTGCGCGGGCCTTTTCTGAGCGTCACGCACAATCTCGGCGGGTCGTGCGGCGGCGCGCATCCTTATTGGGACATCGAGCCGCTGACCTTCGATCTCGGCACCGGCGGGCTGGTCGAACTTGCGCGCTGGGTCTCACCGCGCGGCATGGTCCCGTCGAAGGAAAGCGACGGGGCGATCACCTATCAGCCCTCGCCGGCGCTCAAGCGCTTGCTCCGCGCGCGCTGGCCCAAGGGCGGCGACGACTGCGAGGCCGAGGTGTTCGATTATGCCTTCGGCTGGCGGATCGGACTGACGGCAGGCGGCCTCGGCTTCACCCCAAACCTGCCGCACGTCGCGCAGGGCTGCGCGGAGGAACTGAGCCTCAGCTTCGCCGAGCTTTCCCCGTTCCTGTCGGCGGAGGGGCAGGCAGGACGGAAGGCCATTGGCTCGCGCTGACCTCGGCCATTGCCGCGCCGTGCTTTTCCGGCAATCTTCCGTGCCGATGGCTGACGTGTTCCTGTCCTACAAAGCGGAAGACCGGCGGCGCATCCAGCCGCTGATCGAGGCGCTTCAGGCCGAGGGTTATTCGGTCTGGTGGGACCAGTATATCGCGACCGGCGATGACTGGCGGCAGACGATCGAGCACGAGCTAGACACCGCGCGCTGCGTCATCGTCGCCTGGAGCAAGCGCTCGGTCGGGCCCGAGGGCCAGTTCGTCCGCGACGAGGCGACCCGGGCCCAGCGGCGCCGGGTCTATGTCCCGGTGACCATCGACACTGTCCAGATCCCGCTCGGCTTCGGCGAGAGCCAGGCGGCCTCGCTGCGCGGGTGGAAGGGCGAGCGCGCCGATCCGCGCTTCCAGGCAGTGCTGGCGGCGGTGCACCGGGTGGTCGGGGCTCCGCCCGCGGCAACGCCGGTCCAGGCGACGCGGCAGGGGGTCGACCGCCGGCTGGTACTGGGCGGCGGCGTCGCGGCTCTGGCGGCGGCAGGAATTGGCGCCTGGGCCTGGTTCGGGCGAAGGCCCGCGGACGGCACCGACAGCATTGCCGTCCTTCCTTTCGCGAGCCTCAGCGCCGACCCCGCGCAGGCCTATTTCGCGGAAGGGATCGCGGGCGAGATCCGCAATACGCTGACCAAGGTCGAAGGGCTGAAGGTGGCCGGGAGCACCTCGTCGGACGCGGTGCGCGAGGACGACGCGCAGACCGCGGCGAGGAAGCTCGGGGTCGCCAACATCCTCACCGGGAACGTCCGCCAGACAGCGTCCACCATCCGGGTCACGACCGAGCTCATCGACGGCGAGACCGGGCTGACCAAATGGTCCCAGAATTACGATCGTGAGCCGGGCGACGTGATCAGCGTCCAGAGCGACATCGCGAGGAATGTCGCACGGGCGCTGTCGGTCGCGCTAAGCGCAAGCGTGCGAAGTGCGATCGCGGTGGGCGAGACCGGCAACATTGCCGCGCAGACTCTGGTCTTCCAGGCCCGCAACCTCAGCTACGAACTGACCGTGCCGGCGCTTCGGCAATGTATCGCCCTGCTCGACCAGGCGATCGCGCTCGATCCCGATTATGCGCGGGCCTATGCGATCAAGTCGTTCGTCGCCAACAACCTCGCCAGCCAGTCCGCGCCGTCGCCCGCGGCGCTGATGCAGGGACGGGCGGAAGCGGAGGGCCATGCCCGGAAAGCGCTCGCGCTGGCGCCGAAGCTGCCGATCGCCCGCTCGGCGCTGGCCTTCGCTTATTCGCTCACCCTCCAGGTCGCGGAAAGCCTGCGCGAGCATCGCATCGCGGTGTCGCTGGCGAGCGGCGATCCCGACGTCATCCGCAACTTCGGCTTCGCCCTGACCGCCAATGCCAATCATGCCGAGGCGTTGCGCTATGTCGACGAGGCCAAGGCTCTCGATCCGCTCAACTGGGCGTCGCACTATGCGCATGTGGTGGCGCTGGCCAATGCCCGGCGGTTCGCCGAGGCGGTGAGCTATTCGCGGCGCCTGCAGGCCCGGTCGCCCGAACTGTTCCGCTTTCCGGAAGTTGTCGGGCGCTCGCTGCTGATGCTCGGCAGGACCGAAGAGGCGGCGGCGGCCTATGGCGACAATGTCGAGGGGCAGGCATTGATCGCGGCGCGGGCCGGTCGGCGCGACGATGCCCTCGCGCGTCTCGCGCAGCTGGAGCGCAGTGCCGGGAAGGTCCGCGGCTTCTTCAGCGCGGCGAGTACCAATCTTCATTCCGTCAGAGCGCGGATCGAGGCCCAATTGGGCGAGGTCGACGGCGCGATGGAGTCGCTCGAACGCGCCTTCGAGGTGCGCGATTCCGATCTCCTGGCGCTCAAGGTCGACCCGTTCCTCGATCCCCTTCGCGGAAGTGCCCGCTTCGCCGCGCTGGTGGCGCGAATGAATTTCCCTGCGTGAGGCGTCAGTCGCCCGACGGGGTGGCGATCACCGGCTTGCCGACATCGCCTTGGCCAACGGTGCGGCCGGCCATCTCGAGCATCCGCTCGAGCGGCACGCGGGCGCGGTCCATGAGGTCGGCGTCGAGCTCGATCCGGGGTTCGAGGTCGCGCAGGGCGACGTACAGCTTCTCGAGCGTGTTCAGCGCCATGTACGGGCACATGTTGCAGTTGCAGTTGCCGTCGCCCCCGGGGACCCCGATGAAGGTCTTGTCGGGTGCGGCTTTCTCCATCTGATGGATGATGTGCGGCTCGGTCGCGACGAGAATGACCTCGGCCGGGCTGGCGGTGGCGAAATCGAGGATCGAGCGGGTCGAACCGACATGGTCGGCATGGTCGATGATGTGCGGCGGGCACTCGGGGTGCGCGGCGACCGGAGCGCCGGGATATTGCGCCTTTAGTTTGAGGAGTTCGGTCTCGCTGAACGCCTGATGGACGATGCAGATGCCCGGCCACAGCAGCATCTCCCGCCCGGTCTTGCGCGCCAGATAGCCGCCGAGGTGGCGGTCGGGGCCGAAGATGATCTTCTGCTCCCTGGGGATCTGGCTGAGGATGATGTCCGCGCTGGACGAGGTGACGATGATGTCGCTCTGCGCCTTCACGGCGGCCGAGCAGTTGATGTAGGTCAGCGCGATATGGTCCGGGTGGGCCGCGCGGAAGGCCGCGAACTGATCGGGCGGGCAGCTGTCCTCGAGGCTGCAGCCGGCGTCCATGTCGGGCAGGATGACGGTCTTCTGCGGTGACAGGATCTTGGCGGTCTCGGCCATGAAGCGGACACCGCAGAAGGCGATGACGTCGGCGTCGGTCGCCGCCGCCTTGCGGCTGAGGTCGAGACTGTCGCCGACGAAGTCCGCCAGGTCCTGAAGCTCGGGCTTCTGGTAGTAATGGGCGAGGATGACGGCGTTCCGCTCCTTCTTGAGGCGCTGGATCTCGCCGAGCAGGTCGACGCCCTTGAGGCTTGCATGGGGTGCGGACATGCCCCCGAGATAGGCGGGGCCTCAGCCCGCCGCAATGCTTGCGGCGAGCGCCTGGAAGGCCGGGGTCCGCGCGAGAAGCTCGATGGCGAGGTGGCTGACCACCAGCACGAGCGCGAGGGTCAGCGTGGCTGGGTGGACCCGGCCAAGGACCTTGCGATCGTGGCGGGCGAGGATCCCGACCATGAGCAGCTGGATGAGCGCAGCCGTAAGCTCGCCGGCGGTCTGGCCCATCAGCGGCATCGGCAGCAGACGGCCGAGCGCGGGCTCCATCACGATGATGCCGGTGCCGACCATCAGGCGGCGGTGCCATTCGACCTGCCGGCGCTTGACGATCGCGAGGGCGACCACGCCGGCAAAGGCGATCATGCCGACCTGGTTCAGGGCGAGGAAGAAGGGATTGGTGAAGAAGGGCGGCACCATGCCGACGCGGATCGCGCTAATGCCGGTGAAGCTGCCGAAGCCGACTACCCCGACCGCAAGAAGCAAAGCGAGCCAGCCGGTCTTGCGGTGAACCGCGACCTGCCCGGCCGAAATGAGGCTCGACTGGAGGACGTACATGGCGAGCCAGGTCACCATCAGCGCCCCGTGGACGTGCAGGAACCAGGGCACGGTCATGATGTTGACGAAGCCGCGCAGCTCGAACTGGATGAAGCCGAACAGGATGAAGGCCGTCAGCGCCACCGCGAAACGGGTGAAGAACGCCTGATCGGCCATGAACCCGCGCGCGGGTGCGGCGGAATACGCATTGCTTGCCATGCAAAATCCCCTGACGCCGCTCCCCTGCGGCCGCGCGCGAGTCCTTAGCGCAAATCCACCAAATTGTCAGCGGGCCTGGCGACGCTCGGCGAGCACCTGTTCGATCGAACGGCTGACGTCCCAGCGCTCACCGTCGCGAACGCCCGAGGCGGGGGTGACGACGCGAACGGTGACGGGGCCAAGTCCGGCGGCGTCGAGCGGGGCCTTGGCGAGGTCGGCGACGACCGTCTCGGCATTGGCCTGGGCCTTGGCGAGATTCTTGGGCTCGGCGGCGATCCGGCCTGCTTCGGCGGTGGCGAGCTGCGAGGCACGGCGGGCGAGGTTGGTCGAGGCGCCGCGGGTGACGAAGATCCCGCTGGTGCCGTGCACGGAGCGTTTCGCCTCATCGATGTTGGGCGGCTCGGCGGTGACCAGAGGCACGCGGATGACCAGGGTGCGGCTGGCCGGGTCCCAGCGATAGTCGTCGGCGCCGAGGGCCGAGAGATCAAGCGTGTAGCCGACGCTGTAAGGGATGGTCGCCTTCTGCGCCGAGCGGAGTGCGGGAATGGCGCCGGGGTCGACGCTGGTCACGTCGAGCGTGCCATTGACCTCACCGACCTTGAGCGCGGCCTTGTTGGCAAAGGTCGCCGACAGCACCCGGACGATGCCCTGCGCCTGCGCGAGCTCCTCCTCGACCTGCGCCTTTTCGGCTTGGCGGTTGACCCACCAACCAATCCCGCCGAGCAGCAGCGCGGCGAGGAGCAGCAGGGGCCAGTAGCGTTTTAGACCTTCCACGTATCGCCAACGCGGGACAAGGCCCCGCGCTCCTCGAGCGTGATGAGATGGGCGAGCGCAGTTGCTTCGGCGGCGCGGACCAGCCGGGGGTCGAGCGCGGGATAGGCGCGCGCGGTCAGCGCAGCGACGTCACCGGCTTGCTCCTCCACCAGGCGGAGGAGCTGGCGCTCGCGCTGGACCCGGTGGGTGAGAAGCCCGCGCAGAAGCCGCTGGGGGTCCGCGACCGGCTCGCCATGCGCCGGGTGGTAGATGGTCTCGGGGCGCGCCTGGAGCTTGGCGAGGCTCTTCATATAGTCGCCCATGTGGCCGTCGGGCGGGATCACGACGGTAGTCGACCAGCCCATCACATGGTCGCCGCTAAACAGGCGCTCGCCGGCCGCGAAGCAAAGGTGGTTGGAGGTGTGGCCGGGGGTGTGGACCGCCTCGATAGTCGTTCCGCCAAGCGCGACCCGCTCACCATCGGTCAGCACCCGGTCGGGGGCGTAATCGGCGTCGAAGCCCGCTTCCTGGCTGCCGGGAATGACCAGCGGCGCGCAGCCCCAGAGGGGCGCGCCGGTCGCCGCGCGCAAGGGAGCGGCGCCAGGACTGTGGTCGCGGTGGGTGTGGGTGACGAGGATGGCGTCGACCGGTCGGCCGGCGATGGCGGCAAGGATCGCCGCAATATGGTCGGGGTCGGCGGGGCCGGGATCGAGGACAGCGAGCCGGTCGGTTCCGATCAGGTGCACCCACGTCCCCTCCCCGGTGTAGGGCGAGGGGTTGGGCGCGAGCAGCCGGGCGAGATCGTCGGCGAGGGGGTAGAGGCGGCCGGGCTCGTGGGTCACCGGCCGAGGAAAAGCAGAGGAGTGCCCTGACGGCAACTCCTCTGCCCCTCCCTGTTATTTCTTGTCGGCCTTGAGCCTCGCGATCTCGGCGCTGAGCTGCGCGAGGACGTTGGAACGGACATTGTCGGGAATGTCCTTGTTTTCCGAGATTCTCTTCTGCGCCTGCTCCAGCGCGGCGAGGCGGTTCTCGCCCTTGGCGCAGACCATGATCCGGGTCTCGGTCTTCTTGCCGTCCTTCTCGCCGGTGGCGTCGGACGAGACCTGGGTCCCATCGTTGCATTTGGCGACGATCATCGCGTGGTCGCCGTGCATGTGCGCCATGTGCTCGGCATGGGTGGCTGCGTCGGCGCCATCCTTGCCGCCCTGGATGATGACGACCTTGCGCTCCTCGACCCGCATCTTCTCCTTGGGCGCGTCCTTGTCATCCTTGCGGATGACCACGACTTCGCTGACGACTTTCTGGCCGGTCGCGGCCGGCGGTGCCGGCGGCGCGGCCTGCACGGCGGCGGCGAGCATGAGCAGATTGAGCACGGCAATTCCCCTGATGGTTGCGTCCCTGAAACGAGGACTGCCGCCGCCCGGTTAAACCGCGGATGAACGGGCGTTCAGGCTTCGACCAGCGAACCGGTGGGGACGACGGAGGAACGGCCGAGCGCTGCGCGGCGCTTGGCGAGGGCGGCGGGGACGATGGTGCCGAACAGCTGCTCCATGCTGTGCCCCCAGCTATATTCGCCGGCGACATGGGCGCGGCCTTTCTCGCCCATCGCGCGATGGTCCTGCCCGAGAACCTCGAGGATGTTGGCGGTCATGGCCGCGCTGTCGCCGACGGGACCGAGAAGGCCCATGCCGGGAAGGACGCGTTCGGGCATGGCGCCGCCGTCGACCCCGACCACGGGGAGGCCCGACGCCTGCGCCTCGATCACCGACACGCCGAACGTCTCGTTGGGCATGGCCGAGACATAGAGGTCGGCGCTCGCCAGCCAGCGGGCGAGCTCGTCGCGGTCGGTCACGAAACCAGGGGTGATGATTCGCGGGTCGCCGAGCGCTTCGAACTGTTCCTTCTGCGGGCCCTGGCCGAGGATGGCGATCTTCGCGCCGAGGGCATCGGGGAGCGCGCGGAAGGACTCGACCACGATGTCGGGACGCTTCTCGATGTCGAGACGACCGACGTAGATCAGCAGCGGCTGGTCGTCGGTAAGGCCGAGCGAACGGCGCAATTCGGGATCGCGGCGCTCGGGACCGAAATCGCTGAGGTCGACGCCGAGCGGGAGCAGGCGGACATCCTCGACACCGAGCGAGCGAAGCAGCTTGCCGCCGCCATTTTCCGACAGGGCATAGACCTGGTCGAACTGGCGATAGAGGCGCCCGCAATAATCGTAGCAAAGCCGGCCGGCGGCATCGGCCATCGCCTTGGGCATCACCTTGGCGAAGGGACGGGCCACATAGACCGTCGGAAAGTCGGTCATGTAGGCGGCGACGAGCGCGGTCTCGGGGAAGTCCTTGCGGTGGCGGATCGCCGCCCACGGCAGGTTGTATGCGTCCTGGCACTCGATCAGGTCGGGACGGAAGCTGGCGAGCGCACGGCGGACCGCGCCATTGCGGAGCAGCAGCCGGTAATTGGGGCTGAAGGGCACGCTCGGGCTCTTCAGCCAGACGGTGATCGCGCGGCCGCCGGCGCTCTCCTCGATCGCGTCGTGCGGTCCGGGGAGGATCATCAGGTGGGTATGGGGCGTGTTGGCGAGGATGTGCGCGCGCTTGGCGCGCAGATAGGTGCCGACGCCGCCACCCACCGCCGACCAGCTCTGCGTCAGGTCGGCGAGCAGCAGCGGCCGCTCGGGCGTCAGGGGCGGGGGCACGGCATTCATGCGCGCACCCAATGCGCAAGCG
This sequence comes from Sphingomonas astaxanthinifaciens DSM 22298, assembly GCF_000711715.1. Classification (NCBI taxonomy): domain Bacteria; kingdom Pseudomonadati; phylum Pseudomonadota; class Alphaproteobacteria; order Sphingomonadales; family Sphingomonadaceae; genus Sphingomonas; species Sphingomonas astaxanthinifaciens. The sequence continues at coordinate 1,297,882 of NZ_JONN01000001.1, read as the reverse complement.
CGGACAAAGTGCCGGTCGCGGCGACGGCCCGGGCCGAACCTGTCGGAATTGTTGACATCCTGCCGAGCGTCACGAAGAGCCTCTTTTCAAAAAACCGCAGAAAACCGAAGCTGTACAGAAACTGGCACGCCATCTGCTTCTTGTATGGCGTCCACTTTGGTTCCACGCCAAACAGAGGGGCGGCAAGACGGTTTCTGGTCCCGTCTCGCCGCCCCTTCTTGTTTCTGGCTAGCGCGTTTCTGTGGCCGCAATCAGGCGGGCGCGCCGACCAGGCTCTTGAGTTCGCCGCTCTCGAACATCTCCATCATGATGTCCGATCCGCCGACGAACTCGCCCTTGACGTAGAGCTGGGGGATGGTCGGCCAGTCGCTATATTCCTTGATGCCCTGGCGGATTTCCTGGTCCTGGAGCACGTCGACGGTCTCGTAGGGGACGCCGAAATGCTCGAGGATGGCGATCGCCCGGCTCGAGAAACCGCATTGCGGGAAGAGCGCGGTGCCCTTCATGAAGAGCACTACGTCGTTGCCCTTGACCAAAGCGTCGATGCGCTCGTTCACGTCGCTCATTTCTTCTACTCCTGCGGGGTCGCGGTGGTCAGCTGGAGGGCGTGCAGTTCGCCCCCCATGCGCCCGCCGAGCGCCCGGTAAACCAGTTGGTGCTGACGAACGCGCGGCATGCCGGCAAAGGCCGCGCTCACCACGGTCGCCGCATAATGATCGCCGTCGCCGGCGAGGTCGCGGATCTCGACCTGCGCGTCGGGCAGCGCGGCGCGGATCAGCGCTTCGATCTCGGTGGCGGCCATTGGCATGGAATCAGCCCTGCGCTTCCATCAGCTGGCGGCGGGCCTCGACCTGCTTGTCCTCGAGCGCCTGGCGGATCGCGGCCTCGTCGATCTCGACATTGGCGGCGGTGAGGTCGCCCAGCAGCTTGCGGATCACGTCCTCGTCGCCGGCTTCCTCGAATTCGGCGCGGACGACTTCCTTGGCATAGGCCTCGGCCTCGACCGGCGAGAGCTTCATCAGGCCGGCGGCCCAGTGACCGAGCAGCTTGTTGCGCCGGGCGATGACCCGGAACTTCATCTCCTCGTCATGCGCGAACTTGCTTTCGTAGGCGCGTTCACGATCGTCGAAGGTGGTCACATGCTGCTCCCGCAATATTGATGGGGCCGAGATAGGCGGGCGCGGTGGCTGGCGCAATGCGGGCGCTTGCACGGGGTGGGGAGGGGGTCCACACACGGGACCACCCCCGCGTCGGAGGAAAGTCCCGTGCTGATCCTGTTCCTTGCCGCCTCCCTCGCCCAGTCCGCGCCGGCCGAGCCGATCGCGAACGCCGCGAGGGCCTTCAGCGGCTGCATCCGCGGCAAGCTTGCGACCGCGCCGGCGGAGCTCAGTCCCGAAGCCGCGGCGGACGCGCTGATCGGCCAGTGCGGGGCGGAGAAGGCCGGCCTCGACGCGGCCTTCGCGAGCATCCTCGAAAAGGTCCCCGATGCCGAGAAGGCGGCGGCGCAGAAGGAATATGATGACGGGATCGCCGAGGGGCGGCAGGGCGTGATCGACGCAATCACGACGCTTCGGGCGAACGCAGCCGCGGCGGCCAAGGGCCAGCCGATGGGTCGCTAGGCCCTCAGACCTCGACCACCACCTTCCCGATCACCTGGCGCGCAGCAAGCGACGCGATCGCCTCGCCGGCCCGCTCGAGCGGGTAGGTGGCGCTGACCTTCGGCGCGATCTTGCCCGCGTCCCACAGCGCGAACAATTCCTCGACATGGGCCTGGTTGGCGCGGGGATCCCGCGCCGCGAAGGCACCCCAGAAAACCCCGCGCACGTCGCAGCTCTTGAGCAGGGTGAGGTTGAGCGGAAGCCGCGGAATGCCGGCCGGGAAACCGACCACGAGGTAGCGACCTTCCCAGGCGATCGCGCGCAGCGCGGGCTCGCAATAGTCGCCGCCGACCGGATCGTAGATGACGTCGGCGCCATTGGGACCGACCGCGGCCTTGAACTGCTCGGCGAGCGCCTTGCTGCCGTCCTTGTCGAAGGGTCCGCGCGGATAGACGAGGGTCTCGTCGGCCCCGGCCTCGCGCGCGGCGGCGGCCTTGTCCTCGCTCGAGACGGCGGCGACGACGCGTGCGCCGCGGGCCTTGCCGAGCTCGATCGCCGCGAGGCCCACGCCGCCGGCCGCGCCGAGCACGAGCAGGGTCTCGCCCGCCTTCAGTTGCCCCCGGTCCCACAGCGCGTGGATCGAGGTCGCGTAGGTGAGCAGCAGCGCCGCGCCCTCGGTAAAGCTGCGGCTGGCCGGCAGTCGGAAGGCCGAGCTGGCGGGGATGACGATCTGTTCGACGAGGCCGCCGAAACCCGGGACCGCGATCAGCCGGTCGCCGATGGCCCAGCCCTCGACGCCGTCGCCGATCCCGATCACCTCGCCCGCAATCTCGCCGCCGGGGGCGAAGGGGCGCGGCGGGCGCATCTGATACTTGTCCTCGATGATGAGGACGTCGGGATAGTTGATCGCCGCCGCACGGACGCGGACCAGCAGCTCGCCCTTGCCCGGAGAGGGATCGGGAAGGTCGGCGAGTTCGAGCGTGTCGGGACCACCGGGGGCGTTGGAGAGAAGGGCTTTCATAGGTCGGTCCTCAACAGGTCTGGGTGGTGGTGCGAAAGTCCGCGGTGATGAGGCCGGCGGCGGCAAGTTCGTCCTCGTGACCCTCTTCGCGATAGGTTTCGGCAAGCGCGGCTTCCTCCCAGGCGCGCATCGCGGGAAGGGCAAGCATCCGCTCGACCCAGGCGCTCCCGAGCGGGCCCATGGCGAGGCCATAGGTGCGGATCCGGAAGACCACGGGCGCGAAGAAGGCGTCGGCGGCGGTGAAGTCGGCACCGGCGAGGAAGGGGCCGCCGAAGCGGGTCAGGCCCTCCTCGAACAGCTCGGCGATGCGGGCGACGTCACGCTGCAGGGCCGGGCGGGGCGGGCGCGGGCTGACCCGAACCCCGACGTTCATGCAGCAGTCGGACCGCAGCGCGGAAAAGCCGCCGTGCATCTCGGCCGCGGCACACATCGCCCAGGCGCGGGCATCGGCGTCGCTCGGCCATACGGCCGGGAAACGCTCGCCAAGATAAAGCGTGATGGCGAGGCTGTCCCAGATCGTGCGCGCACCGTCGATCAGCACCGGGACCTGCCCGCTGGGACTGAAGCGGCGAAATTCGTCGTAATTGTCGAGGCCGGCGAAGGGGACCTGCTCTTCCTCGAACGGGATCCCGAGCGCGGTCATCAGCACCCACGGGCGCAGCGACCAGCTGGAATAATTCTTGTTGGCAATGACGAGCTTCATCGATTCCCCCGGCGGCGGTAATCCTCGACCACCTGCGCGGCGGTCATGCCGTCGAAGGTCGTGCGGCGCAATCGGTCGGCGTCGGGGGCAGAAAATCGGCGGGTCGGCACCGTCGCGATCGCGCGATCGAAGTCGAGCCGGTCGCTCACCGACAGGTCGCGGCGGGCTTGCTCGGTCGTCTCGGCGAATCGTTCGGCCGAGGATCCGTCGATGACCGTTGGCGCGGCGGGCGCGCAGGCGGCGAGCAGCAGCGCCAGCGCCGCGGCGAGCGGCCTAGCGGCGGTTCGCGGCAAGGCCGGCCACCCAGCGCTCGAGGGCGGGCGTGTCGGCGATGTCGCCGGCGAAGCGGACCTTGGGGATGGCCGGCTGGTTGGCCCCGCGCGTCCGGCCGCGATAGACCTTCATCGGCACACTGATGCTTGTCAGGCCCGAGGGTAGCGTGCGGTCGCGGATCTCCATGTAGAGCGTGTCGGCGCTGGTCGGCCGGCCGAGCTGGAGGGCGCCGAGCGCGGTCCACAGGTCGACCGCGTCGAGGCAGGCCGAGGCGCACGTGGAATCGGTCAGGACATAGACCGGGCGCGGCAAGGGCGCGGGCCGGGGCGGGACCGGCGTCGGTGGCGGCGCGGCGGCGGGCGCGGCGTCGATGTCAGCGAAGCGCCACAGCGGCTGCTTGCGGCCGATCGCGGTGCCGAGCCCGGCGATTACCGAGCGGAACCAGCCGTCGGCCTCGAGCGAAAAGCCGTCGGTGCCACGGCGCTCGGCATAGGCAGCGGCGATTTCGGCGAGATTGGCGGGCGAGGCGCGCCAGTCGGTGGTGACGTCCTCGTCCTGCGGGAGGGCGGCGAGGGCGTCCTTGCCCCAGATCGCCTCGGCGATCTGCCGCGACCAGTCGGACGAGCCGCCGCCGTTGCCGCGCACGTCCAGCACGATGGCGGGCGCCGCGAGCCATGCCGTCCGCTCGCTCTTGAGCGTCTCGATGAGCGGCGGCAGCGCCTTGGCGGCGGCCGAGCCGGGCGATCCGCTGAACGACGGGATGGCGAGCCAGCGGAGGCCGCCGACTCCCGTGCGCGCGCCGAAGTCGCGCCGGCCCGCCCCGCGAAGCAATTCGGTCAGCCCGGCCATCCGCTCGACCGGTAGCGGACGCCAGTCGAGGTCGACGGTGCGCGCCTTGCCGGCGACGGCGAAACGGCACTGTTTGGCGATCGGAACGAGGTTGCTGCCTTCGTCGATGAAGAGCAGGTAGCCCAAGCGCTGCTGCTGTGCCTCGAGCTGCCAGCGCCCCCACATCCTGCCCAGCGTCGCCTCGGCATAGGCCGCCGCGCTCAGGCGATCGCAGCCCAGCAGTTCGGCGCCCTTGGGCACCGCCTGCCCGGGCTCGTCGGTCCCGACCACGATCCTGCCGCGCCCGTCGTAGCGGGTGGCGAAGCCCGGCCAGCGAAGGTCGTTGGGCGTGTCGCCGACCGCGCCGAAGCCCATGTGCCCATCGTCGAAGGACGAGACGTAGATGCGCAGCGGGAAATAATAATCGGCGTAGGAGCGCGCGGTCCTGGCCCGCTCGAGCGCGATGGCAAGCTGGCGGTCGTTATTGGCGGCGAAGCCGGGGTCGAGGCTGTTGACCGGGCCGGGGTGGTTGGCGGCGATGTCGTCGTGGAGCGCCTTGGCGTCACTGGCGAGAAGCGCCCCCCATTCACGCTCGGCCGGCGGAGCGGCCCCGGCGAGCGCCGCCCCGACGAGCAGCGCCAGTGCGGCCTTCCCGCCATTGCCCGTCATCCCGTCGGCCCCCTTGCGGCCGTCAGCCTTCGTAATGCGCCGTCGTCTTGGCCTTGACCTCGTCGGCGCTCACGCCCGGTGCCGTCTCGATCAGCCGGAAGGGGCTGGCGTGGTCGGGGCGCTGGAAGACGGCAAGATCGGTGATGATCATGTCGACCACGTTCTTGCCGGTCAGCGGAAGCGTGCAGGCCGGGATGAACTTGGGGCTGCCGTCTTTGGCGTTATGCTCCATCACGACGATGATCTTCTTGACGCCGGCGACGAGGTCCATCGCCCCGCCCATGCCCTTGATCATCTTGCCCGGGATCATCCAGTTGGCGATGTCGCCGCCTTCGCTGACCTCCATCGCGCCTAGCACCGTGAGGTCGATATGCCCGCCGCGGATCATCGCGAAGCTGTCGGCGCTGCTGAAATAGCTCGACGAGGGAAGCTCGCTGATCGTCTGCTTGCCGGCGTTGATGAGGTCAGGGTCGACCTCGTCCTCATAGGGGAAGGGGCCGATGCCGAGCATGCCGTTCTCGGACTGGAGGGTGACCTCGAGCCCCTGCGGGATGTGGTTGGCGACCAGCGTCGGGATGCCGATGCCGAGGTTCACGTAGAAGCCGTCGCGCAATTCCTTGGCGGCGCGGGCGGCCATGTCGTCACGGGTCCAGGGCATCACGCGGTCTCCCGGCTGCGGACGGTGCGGAATTCGATCTTCTTGTCGTAGGGCGCACCCAGGACGAGGCGCTTCACATAGACGCCAGGCAGGTGGATGGCGTCGGGATCGAGGCTGCCGACGGGCACGATCTCCTCCACTTCGGCGACGCAGATCCGGCCGCAGGTGGCGGCGGGCGCGTTGAAGTTGCGCGCGGTCTTGCGGAAGACGAGATTGCCCGCCTCGTCGGCCTTCCAGCCCTTGATGATGGCGAGGTCGGCGCGGATCCCGCGCTCGAGGATATAGTCCTCGCCGTCGAAGCTCTTCACTTCCTTGCCTTCGGCGACCTTCGTTCCGACGCCGGTCTTGGTGTAGAAGCCGGGGATGCCCGCGCCGCCCGCCCGCATCCGCTCGGCAAGCGTGCCCTGGGGGCAGAATTCGACCTCGAGCTCGCCGGCGAGATACTGGCGCTCGAATTCCTTGTTCTCGCCGACGTAGGACGAGATCATCTTGGCGATCTGGCGGGTGCGCAGGAGCTTGCCGAGGCCCTCGTTGTCGATCCCGGCATTGTTGGAGGCGACGGTCAGGCCGGTGACGCCGCTCGCGACGATCGCGTCGATCAGCCGCTCGGGGATTCCGCAGAGGCCAAAGCCGCCCGCCGCGATGGTCATGCCGTCGTGAAGCAGCCCGTCGAGCGCGCTTGCGGCATCGGGATAGATCTTGTTGGCCATCAACCCTCCTGAACGGCCGTCCGACTAGGCAAAGTTGAATCGCTTTTCAACTTCCCGGCCGACCGCGTCACCGCCGGCGTAGTGGTCCGCCGACGCGGCAAGGGCAAGGGCGACGACCGTCAAGCGAATGCCCACTGCCACATGGTCCGGCCCGGCAGGAAGGTGAAGAAGCCGGCGATCAGCATCGAGCCGGTATAGAAGATCAGCATGTGGCGGCGGTGCGCGGCAAAGTCGCGCCGCCGAGCGGCGGCCCACGCCCGCGGAATGGAGATGAGCGTCACCAGCGTCAGCAGGTGGATTGGGCTGAAGCTTCCGTGATTGAGGTTGCGAATGAAGATGCTGACGCCCGCCGTGATCAGCATCAGGGCGAGCCAGAGCCCGCCGAGCCAGCGATGGCGGATGGTCCCCTTGCGGGTCAGCAGGACGAAGGCGCCGAGCGGCATTGCCGGGATGACCGTCGCGAGATGGATGGCGAGTGCCGTTTCGCGGACCCACGGCGTCGGCGGTGCCATCCCGGCGAGCCAGCGGACAAGCCCGTAGACCAGCACTGCCGTCAGCAGCGTCGCCGACAGGGCGATGAGGAGGCGGACCCAGCCTCGTTCGTCGAGCGGGCGAGCGGGAGCGGTGGGTCGAATAAAGGCGGCGGCGGTCACGGCAAATCCCCGTCTGGTCGAGATCGGCACGAGATGCGAAGCCACGACCTGTTCCGGCAAGCGCGATTGCGTTAGCCGTGCAGTGGATTTCGCCGGGGGTGGCAAGTGGACGATTTGCGAAGCGTGAACCGGTCGGGAGGGGCGAAAGGGTGGCTGCGCGAGGGGCTGGTCAGCCTCGCCGTCGTCGCGCTGGTCGGGCTCGTCCTCGCGGCGCTCGGGCCGTTCGGCAGCTTCGCCAACGGCAGCTTCGTCGACCGGCTCGGCTATTGGCTGGCGGCCGTGCTGGTCGGCTTTTGCGTCTTCCGGCCGATCGTCTTTCTCGCCGACTGGGCGGTGCGCTCGCTCGACCTGCCGCGGGCCGGGGCACTGGTCGCCGCCGTGCTGGTGGCCGCCCTGCCGGGGACGCTCGCGATCGCGTGGCTGAACGGAGCGCTCCGCGGCGGGATGCCGCCGCTCGGCGGCCTGGCCCCGCTCTATCTCAACGTCGCGATCGTCGGAGCCCTCGTCACCGGCCTCTTCGTGGCGCTGGAGAAGCGCCCTGTCGTTCTGCCGGCCGAGCCTTCGCCTCAGCCGCCGATCGCGCCCGTGTCACGGCCCGCCTTCCTCGACCGCCTTCCTCCCGATTGGCGGGGCGAGCTCCGGGCGCTCGAGATGGAGGACCATTATGTCCGCGCACACGGGCCGCAAGGACGCTCGCACCTGCTGCTGATGCGGATGGCCGATGCCGAGCGCGAATTGTCAGGGGTGGAGGGCGAGCGCGTGCACCGCAGCTGGTGGATCGCCCGCGCCGCCGTCGAGGGGGTTCGGCGCGACGGGCGCCGGCTCTTCCTGCGGCTGGGTGGGGGGCTCGAAGCCCCGGTGTCGCGGGACCGGGTCCCGGCGCTGCGCCAGCGCGGCTGGCTCTGACGAAAAGGGCCGCATCCGTCCCGGTCGGGAGCGGACGCGGCCCTTGATGAGGCTGTGGCCTAGCGAAGCTTCGCCAGCACGCCCTGGAGCTGCATGGCATTGGACATGTCGCCCTCGACCTTGAGCTTGCCGGTCATGAAGGCGGTCATGCCGTCGAGCTGGCCTGCGGCCATGGCTTCCCAGTCGGCCCAGCTGACCTTGAGCGTGGTGTCGGCGGCGCCGTCGTCCTCGGTGACCTGGCTGTTCTGGCCGTCGAGCATGATCGCGCCTTCGTCGCCGAAGTGGAGCTTGACCTTCTTGCCCGGCACGAAGGCGCCCGCGTCCTGCATCTTCTGCACCAGTTCCTGCTTGGTCATTTCGAGAGCTCCTTGTTCACAAAGTTGTCAGTGAGGCGGTAGCGGCAGCGCCGAAGCGGCGTCAATCCATGTGGCGAAGGCCGATGCGCAGATAATCCCAGCCGGTGATGCCGGTGAGGATCGCGGCGGCCCACAGGCTGGCGAGGCCGGTCCAGTGGACCCACTCGGCCGCGGGCACCGCCCCCGCGAGGATGAGCGCCCCCAGTGCCACCAGCTGGAAGGTGGTCTTCCACTTGGCCAGCCGCGACACCGGCATCGAGACATGGAGCGGGGCAAGGAATTCGCGCAGCCCGGAGACGATGATCTCGCGCAGCAGGATGACGAGCGCGGGGATGATGTGGAGGCCGTGGATGATCGGCTCGGCGCTCGCCTGGCGGGTCGAGACCAGCATCATGATGACCGCGGCGACCATGATCTTGTCGGCGATCGGATCGAGGAATTGCCCCAGCCGGCTGATCCGCCCCTGCGCGCGGGCGAGATAGCCGTCGAAATAATCGGTGATCCCGACGATGCAGTAGAGGACGAAGGTGATCGCATAATCGAGCGGGGCCGGGGTCCACAGCAGGAACACCAGGATCGGCACCGCGAAGATGCGGGACAGGGTGAGGAGGTTGGGCAGCGACAGCATTGCTTCGGGCCTGTCTAGCCCGGCTTGGGCGCTTTGCCAAAGCGGCGCATTTGGCGAAGGCGGGATGCCGGGCTAAGGCCGGTGCAACCCTTTCTCGCCAATAGGCTTCTCCTTGATCCAGAACGTCACCCACCTGCTCAAGACCCGGCGTTTCGTGCCGCTGTTCGTCACGCAGTTCCTCGGGGCCTTCAACGACAACCTGTTCCGCACCGCGATGGTGCTGCTGGTGATCTACGGCATCTACCGCTCGGCGGAGCAGGAGGCGTTGTTCTCGGCGATCGCCGGGCTGCTGTTCATCGCGCCCTTCTTCCTCCTCTCGGCGCTGTCGGGGCAGCTTGCGGACGCTTATGACAAGGCGCGGATCGCGCGGGCGGTGAAGAGCGCCGAGATCGTGATCATGCTGTTCGGCGCGGCGGGGCTCTATTTCCTCAACATCCCCGCGATGCTGGTCGCGCTGACCGCCATGGGCATCCATTCGACCTTCTTCGGCCCGATCAAATATGCGATCCTGCCGCAGCATCTCGAGCGCGACGAAGTGCTCGGCGGGACCGGACTGGTCGAGGCCGGCACCTATATCGCGATCCTCGGCGGGACGATCCTCGGCGGCCTGCTCGTCGTGCAGGACCCGGACGGGCGCTACCATGCCGAATATGCGGCGCTGGGCGTCCTGCTGGTCGCCATCGCCGGTCGGATCGCCGGCCAGTTCATCCCTGCCGCGCCGCCCTCCACCGAGGACAGCGGGACGCTCAACGATCCCGACCTGCCGCGCCCGGGGCTCGACTGGCACATCGTCCGCGCCTCGATCAATCTCGTGAAGGCCACCATGCACGTGCCGCGGCTGTTCGTCGCGATCATGGCGATCAGCTTCTTCTGGGCGATCGGCGCGGTGCTGGCGGCGCAGTTCCCGCCGCTGGTCAAGAATGTGTTCGGCGGCGACCAAAGCGTCGCGACCCTGTTCCTCGCCATCTTCTCGATCGGGGTCGCGGTCGGCTCGGTGATCATCAACCGGTTGCTCAAGGGCGAGGTGTCAGCCCGTTTCGCGCCGATGTCGGCGCTGCTCATGGGCGCCTGCGTCCTCGCGCTCTACGGCCTGAGCATCAGCTGGACCCCTTATCCCGAGCTCGTCGGAACCCGCATATTCCTCGAGGAGCCGACCGGCTGGCCGGTGGTGCTGAGCCTGTTCGGCGTGGCGACCTTCGGCGGCATGTTCGTGGTCCCGCTCTACGCCTTTTTGACGACCACGGTGCCCAAGTCGGAGACCGCCCGCACCGTGGCGGCGAACAATATCGTCAATGCCGGGGCGATGGTCCTGTCGGCGGTGCTGCTGGCCGGCCTGCTGAAACTCGGCGTGTCGGTGGCGCAGACCCTGCTGCTGGTGGCGGCGGGAACGATCGTCTCGGCCTGGCTGGGGCGCAAGCTGCACCTCGCCTGCCTCGAAGCGGGCTGCGCCTGAGCCTCAGGCGATGAACAGGCTGATCGCGAGGAAACCGGCGACATAGGCGCCGGCGAAGAGTTTCGCGTCCGCGCTCCACCTGGCCGGCAATTGCTCCGCCCATTCCAGCAGCCAGCGGCGGCCGGTGCCGAACGACAGGGGATGCGGTCCGCCGAGGCGGATCGATGCGGGAAGGGAAAGTGTCGACAGGCGACGCATGGCAAAACCTTAACGCGATTTTTACCATGCACAAACGGGAGTCGCGACGACACGGTTGCCCCTGTCCCGGATCGGGAATCTGACAGATGGGGAAGGTCGCTCCGCCGTCGCGGAGCGGGCGCTCAGCCGATGCGGCGGGCGGCAGGCTCGTTCGGCGCGGCGGCGACCCGGCGGCGGGCGAGGAGATCGGCGACGGCTTCGGCGTCCATCGGCTTGCCGATGAACCAGCCCTGCCCGGTACGGGCACCGAGCCCGAGCACCGTCTCGAAAGTCGCGGCGTCCTCAAGCCCCTCGGCGGTGACGGGAATATCGAGCGCCTGGGCGAGCGTCGTCACCGCCTTGACGATCGCCACGCTCTCGCGGTCCACGTGAAGGGTGGCGGTGAAGCTACGGTCGATCTTGATCATGTCGAGCGGCAGCAGGCGCAGGTGCGACAGGCTCGAGAAGCCCGTGCCAAAATCGTCGAGGGCGAGGCGCACCCCCTGGTTCTTAAGGCTGACGACGAGGTTCTTCGCCAGGTCGAGGTCGGCGAAGAGCGAGCTTTCGGTCACCTCGACGATCAGCCTTTCGGCCGGGAAGTTGCGCTCGGTCAGCAACCGCACGAGCCGCTGCGCGAGCCACAGGTCGGACAATTGGCTGGGCGAGATATTGATCGAAAGCGACAGGTCTGCGTCCCAGTCGCGCGCCTGCTCGAGCGCCTCGGCGATGAGGCCCTCGGACAGGGGCCCGATCAGTCCCATTTCCTCGGCCACCGGAATGAAGATCTCGGGCGCGAGCAGGCCGCGATTGGGGTGCCGCCAGCGAGCGAGCACCTCGAAGCCGGTCAGACAGCCGGTCGCCAGGTCCACCTGCGGCTCGAAGAAGGGTACGAATTGGCCGTGGTCGATGGCGACCCGGATCGCCTGCTCGAGCTCGCTGCGCTCGATCAGCGCGCGCTCCATCCCGCTGTCGAACCAGGTCGGGCGGGCGGCGCGGGCGCTTCGGGCATGGTCGAGCGCGATGTCGGCGCGGCGCAGGAGGTCCGACGCCCGGCACGATACGCCCGGCCCGGCGCTGGCAATCCCGGCAATCGCCCCGACCTGCACGTAGGTGCCGTGGATGTCATAGGTGCGGCTGACGTCGCGCAGAAGCGTCTCGGCGAGGGCTTCGGCACCGGCGAGCTCGGCGGTGCGAACGCAGGCGGCGATCGCGAATTCGTCCCCCGACAGGCGCGCGACGACGGCGTTCTCGGGCACGTCGGCGAGCATCGCCGCGGCGATCTCGCGCAGCAGGGCGTCGCCCATGTCATAGCCGAAGCGGTCGTTGATCCGCTTGAAACGCTGCATCTGGAGCGAGATGATGACGAGGCAGTGGTCGCTGTCGATCCGGGTCGCGCACAATTGCTCGACCCCGTCGGCGAAGCCCTTGCGATTGGCGAGCCCGGTAATGCTGTCGGTGGCGGCCTGGCGCGCGGCGCGCTGCTCGCCATCGGCGCGAAGCTCAGCCTCGTGCTGGAGGTCGGCGTAACGGCGCCAGCCGAACAGGATCAGCGCAACATTCAGGACCAGCGCGGCGGCGGCGACCTGGACGCTTGGGTCGAGCCCGCTGACCTTGTCCTGCGCGATGAGGTGGAGGAGGCCGCTTCCGTTCCAGATGAAGGCGGCGACAGCCGAGATCAGGAACAGGATGATGATCCATTCGGCGCGCGCCGCCGAAACGCGGCTGACCCGCGGGAACAGGACTGATCCGGTACCGAACATTGATGTCTGTTAAGCGCCAAAGGCTTAACAAATTGCCCATTCTGGAAGCATTGCCGGGCGAAGCTGGTGCGGACGGCGGGACTTGAACCCGCACTTCGTTCCCGAAAGCCGATTTTAAGTCGGCAGCGTCTACCATTCCGCCACGTCCGCGCGGGGCGAGGCTTGCCCCTCCGCACGCCCCTCGGTCAAGCCGCACAGGGGGCGACGAAAATAACGTGGTCGTCATGGACCCGGAACGGAAGTCCGGCGTTCGTTCAGCCGCAAGACAGGAGAGAAGACCATGTTTCGCAAGGTAATGACTCTGGCTCTCATCGCCGGTTCGATGAGCATCGCGGCCTGCAACACCGTTCGCGGTGCGGCGGCGGACGTGAACTCGGCGGCGAACGCGGTCGACAAGGCCACCTAAGATCGGCCATGGGTCATTTCGCCTATTTAACGGAGTGAACCCATGCGCAAGTTCGTTACCCTGGCACTGATCGGCGGCACGCTGGCTCTTTCGGCCTGCAACACCGTCCGGGGCGCGGCAGCCGACATGAACTCGGCCGCCAATTGCACCGAGAACACGATCAACGGGGCGCGCTGCTAAGGCGCTTCGCCAGGATCGAAAAGACAAGCCCCGTCGGCCTCGTGCCGGCGGGGCTTTTCTTTGCCTCAGAGCGCGAGGTTGAAGCGGAGCGGCGCGAGGCGCCAGTTGTCGGGCTTCATGCCCGCTGCGAGCGCGACGTCCACCGCCTCCTGCGCGGCCTCCTTGTTCACCGACCAGGCGAGCGCACAGAGCGGATCGTAGCTCGTGTTGACCGGCAGCTTGCGCTGTTTGCGCTCAAGGACGACCGAGGGCTCGAGCGCCGAAAAGGCTGACATCCGGTGCATGTCCGACGGCGGCAAGCTGCCGAGATCAGGCGCGAGGAAATCCTGCACACTGTTCCAATAGACCGCCTGGAAGAGCATCTCGAGGACGCGGCGCCTGAGGCCCGGCTCGGCGTCATGCAGCAAGGCGAGGTGCACCTCGTCCGGTCGCTCCCCGGCGAGTTCGCGCTTCGCGAGGATGTGGCGCACCTCGCGATCGCCGCTCTGGATCGCGAGCATCACGAAATTCTGGTCGAGGAGGTCGAGTTCGGCACCATGGGCGAGCTGGATCGGCGTCAGGCCGAGCGCTGCCGCCAACGCCGCAAAACTGGTGCTCTTCCAGTGCGCCCAGAAGGGAAACGTATTCGGCTCCGGACGCTCGGCGTAGCGGACTCGACCATTTTCCACCGCGAGGTGCCCGGCGAGGATCGCGGCGTGGTCGGCCTCGGTCTCGATGCCACCCATGGAATCGAGCTTGGCCTGCGCCTGCTCCCGGACCTTGGCCGCGGGATCGTCGAGGAAGCGCCGGATGAGCGGCACCTGCCAAGGGAGAATACCGCGATGCGACGCGCCTGCATTCAGGTGGTTGAGCAGGCTCAGCCGGTCGGTGACCGACAGCGATGGCCCGACGTCGGTCACGAGCCGCGTGTAGGCCTCCGGGTCCCACGCCGCCATGCGCGACAAGGCCGCGCTTCGTGGCTTCGGCTTCCAGCACTTCCAATTATCGCCGGTAAGCCGATTCCCCTCGTTGAAGGGCGTCAGCCCCTCTTCCGAGAAGAAGTCGACCCACGGCTGATAGAGGAGTGGGGAGCGGTCGAGGAGCTTGGCGTCGGGCACCCAGTCACGCGGATCGGCGCTGTAGCCACGTGCCTGCGCCAGGTTGAGCAGGTCCTTGAGGCTGCCGTTGCCGGTCGGCCGAAGGAAGGCGATGGCGGCCCGGAACGCCGCTCGCGCTTCTTCCCGCATCGGCGGTAGGGCCAGCGGCGGCATCCGGGCGGCGAGCGCCTCGTCCGCGAAAAAGTGGATCCCGGGGCCGAAGCCCGTGCTGCGGTGCTTGACCGTCTGAAACGACCCCAGAGACATACGCCACGCTCCCCCGTGTCGAGACTGCCCCGGTCTCGTGGCCAATGCCAGCCCGCGCATGCGAAAAACCCCGCCGGCGCTGGGCCGACGGGGTCTTCGTTTGTCAGGACTTCCGGGCCGGAAGGCCGGGACTAGCTCTGCAGATAGTCACCGGCATCGGCGTCGGTGCCGTGGCCGCTGGCGACGACGTCGCCGAGCGGGTCATGGCCACCGGCCGAAGCGTCGCGCGGGTTCTGCGCGAGTTCGGCGGCATGCTCCTCGGCGGCCGAGTTCGGCGCGATCAGCGCTTCCTGCAGCTTGCGCTGCGCGGCACGGAGCGAGGCGTCGCGGCTCGAGGCGGCGACCCGCAGGCGGTTCATGCCCGCGCCGGTGCCGGCGGGGATGAGGCGACCGACGATGACGTTCTCCTTGAGCCCGTTCAGCGTGTCGATCTTGCCCTGGACCGAGGCCTCGGTGAGCACCCGGGTGGTCTCCTGGAAGGAGGCCGCCGAGATGAACGACCGGGTCTGGAGCGACGCCTTGGTGATCCCGAGGAGGATCGGCTTGCCGCTCGCCGGACGCTCGCCCTTGCCGAGCTTGGAGTTGATCTCGTCCATCTCCTCGCGATCGACCTGCTCACCCTTGAGGAGGGTGGTGTCGCCGTCGTCGGTGATCTCGACCTTCTGCAGCATCTGGCGAACGATCACCTCGATGTGCTTGTCGTTGATCTTCACGCCCTGCAGTCGATAGACCTCCTGGATCTCGGTGACGAGATATTCGGCCAGTGCGACGACGCCGAGCGCCTCGAGGATGTCGTGCGGATCGGGCGACCCGCCGACGAGATTGTCGCCGCGCTTCACATAGTCGCCCTCCTGCACGTCGATGACGCGGCTCTTGGGGACCAGCTCCTCGTGCGGCTCGCTGCCGTCGTCGGGGACGATCGCGATCTTCCGCTTCGCCTTGTAGTCCTTGAGGAACTGCACGCGGCCCGAGACGCGGGCGATGATCGCCTTGTCCTTGGGCGTGCGGGCCTCGAACAGCTCGGCGACGCGCGGCAGACCGCCGGTGATGTCGCGAGTCTTGGCGGCTTCACGCGGCATGCGGGCGAGCACTTCGCCGGCCTCCACGGTGGCCCCGTCCTCGACCGCGACGATCGCGCCGGCCGCGAGGCGATAGACGCCCGCTTCCTGCGCATTGTCGCCCAGCAGGGTCAGGCGCGGACGAAGATCTTCCTTCTTCGACTTGGCCATGTCCTCGGTGACGACGCGCTGGCTGATGCCGGTCGCTTCGTCGGTCTGCTCGGTCATGGTGCGGTTCTCGATCAGGTCCTGGAACTTGATCGAGCCGGCCTTCTCGGTGATCACCGGGCTGAAGCTCGGATCCCACTCGGCGATGCGGTCGCCCTTCGAGACGATGTGCCCGTTCTCGCACAGCAGGTGCGCGCCGTAGGGCACGCGGTGCGTCGAGAGCTCGCGGCCGTCCATGTCGAGGATCGCGATCTCGCCCGAGCGCGACAGCGAGATGTGCCGGCCGCGCGGGTCGGTGATCGTCGGCATGTCGCGGAACTCGATGGTGCCGTCGACCGGCGCCTCGAGGTTCGACTGCTCGTTGAGCTGCGCCGCACCACCGATGTGGAAGGTGCGCATGGTCAGCTGCGTGCCCGGCTCACCGATCGACTGGGCGGCGATGACGCCGACCGCTTCGCCGATGTTGACCGGGGTGCCGCGGGCGAGGTCACGCCCGTAGCACTTGCCGCAGACGCCCTGGCGGCTGGCGCAGACCAGCGGCGAGCGGATCTTGATGCCCTGGAGGCCGGCGGCCTCGAGCTTCGCGACCATCGCCTCGTCGAGGAGCACGCCCTCGG
The DNA here is from genome assembly GCF_000711715.1 of Sphingomonas astaxanthinifaciens DSM 22298. NCBI lineage: Bacteria > Pseudomonadati > Pseudomonadota > Alphaproteobacteria > Sphingomonadales > Sphingomonadaceae > Sphingomonas > Sphingomonas astaxanthinifaciens. The sequence goes on along the minus strand of NZ_JONN01000001.1, from coordinate 1,281,717 downwards.
CGATCACGGTTTCGCCCGTCTTGGGGTCGACGACTTCCTCGGCCGTGGTGCGGCCAAGGACGCGGTCGGCGAGGCTGGCGATGACCGAGCCGCCCTGGACGATGGCGCGCATCTCGAGCGCCTGGTCGGTGCCGCAATCCTCCTCGACGATGACGGCATCCTGCGACACGTCGACGAGACGGCGGGTCAGGTAACCCGAGTTCGCCGTCTTGAGCGCGGTGTCGGCGAGACCCTTGCGGGCGCCGTGGGTCGAGTTGAAGTACTCAAGGACGGTCAGGCCTTCCTTGAAGTTCGAGATGATCGGGGTCTCGATGATCTCGCCCGACGGCTTGGCCATGAGGCCGCGCATGCCGGCGAGCTGCTTGATCTGGGCCTGGCTACCACGGGCACCGGAGTGGGCCATCATGTAGATGGAGTTCACCGGACGCTCGCGGCCGTCCTCGCCCTTCGGCGTGGCCGAGATTTCCTTCATCATCTCCTGGGCGACGCGATCACCGCAACGCGACCAGGCGTCGATCACCTTGTTGTACTTTTCCTGCTGGGTGATCAGGCCGTCCTGATACTGCTGCTCATAGTCCTTCACGAGCGCACGGGTTTCCTCGACCAGGGTGTCCTTGGCCTGGGGAATGACCATGTCGTCCTTGCCGAAGCTGATGCCGGCCTTGAACGCGTGACGGAAGCCGAGGCCCATGATGGCGTCGGCGAACAGCACCGTGTCCTTCTGGCCGGTGTGACGATAGACCTCGTCGATGACGTCGCCGATGTCCTTCTTGGTCAGCAGGCGGTTGACGGTCTCGAACGGCACCTTGTGGCTCTTCGGGAGCGTCTCGCCGAGCAGCATGCGGCCCGGCGTCGTCTCGAAGCGCTTCATGTAGGTCTTGCCGTTCTCGTCCGTCTGCGGGACGCGGCTGACGATCTTGGTGTGCAGGGTCACCACGCCGGCGGCGAGGGCCTGGTGGACCTCGGCCATGTCGGCGAGCAGCGAGCCCTGGCCGGGCTCCCCGTCCTTCTCCATCGAAAGATAATAGAGACCGAGCACCATGTCCTGCGACGGCACGATGATCGGCTTGCCGTTCGCGGGCGACAGGATGTTGTTAGTGCTCATCATCAGCACGCGCGCCTCCAGCTGGGCCTCGAGGCTCAGCGGAACGTGCACGGCCATCTGGTCACCGTCGAAGTCGGCGTTGAAGGCGGCGCAGACCAGCGGGTGGAGCTGGATCGCCTTGCCCTCGATCAGCACCGGCTCGAACGCCTGGATGCCGAGGCGGTGGAGCGTCGGCGCGCGGTTCAGGAGGACCGGATGCTCGCGGATGACTTCATCCAGGATGTCCCAGACTTCCTTGCGCTCCTTCTCGACCCACTTCTTGGCCTGCTTGAGGGTCATCGACAGACCCTTGGCGTCGAGGCGCGAGTAGATGAACGGCTTGAACAGCTCGAGCGCCATCTTCTTGGGCAGGCCGCACTGGTGGAGCTTGAGCTCCGGACCCGTGACGATGACCGAACGGCCCGAATAGTCGACGCGCTTGCCGAGCAGGTTCTGGCGGAAGCGGCCCTGCTTGCCCTTGAGCATGTCGGACAGCGACTTGAGCGGACGCTTGTTGGCACCGGTGATGGTGCGGCCGCGGCGGCCGTTGTCGAACAAAGCGTCGACGGCTTCCTGGAGCATGCGCTTTTCGTTGCGGACGATGATGTCCGGCGCGCGCAGCTCGATCAGCCGCTTCAGGCGGTTGTTGCGGTTGATGACGCGGCGATAGAGGTCGTTGAGGTCCGAGGTCGCGAACCGGCCGCCGTCGAGCGGCACCAGCGGGCGAAGCTCGGGCGGGATGACCGGAACGACGTCGAGGATCATCCACTCGGGACGGTTGCCCGATTCCAGGAAGCTCTCGACGACCTTCAGCCGCTTGATGATCTTCTTGGGCTTGAGCTCGCTCTTTGTGACCGCGAGCTCCTCGAGGAGCTGCTTGCGCTCGCCCTCGAGGTCGAGGTCCATGAGCATGATCTTGACCGCCTCGGCGCCGATGCCGGCCGAAAAGGCGTCTTCGCCATGCTCGTCCTGCGCCTCGAGGAGCTCGTCCTCGGTCAGCAGCTGATACTTCTCGAGCGGGGTCAGGCCCGGCTCGATGACCACGTAAGACTCGAAATAGAGGATCCGCTCGAGCTGCTTGAGCTGCATGTCGAGCAGCAGGCCGATGCGGCTCGGCAGCGACTTCAAAAACCAGATGTGGGCGACCGGCGCGGCCAGCTCGATGTGGCCCATGCGCTCACGGCGGACCTTCGAGACGGTGACTTCGACACCGCACTTCTCGCAGACGATGCCCTTGTACTTCATGCGCTTGTACTTGCCGCACAGGCATTCGTAGTCCTTGATCGGACCGAAGATGCGCGCGCAGAACAGGCCGTCACGCTCGGGCTTGAACGTGCGATAGTTGATCGTCTCGGGCTTCTTGATCTCGCCGAACGACCACGAACGGATCTTGTCCGGGGAGGCGATGCCGATCTTGATCTGGTCGAAGGTCTCCGGCTTGGCCACCGGGTTCGCGAAGTTGGTCAGCTCGTTCATACTTTACTCCTGAGCCCCGGAGGGCCTCGAGGTCATATCTTGTGGCGGAAGGAGGAGGGCCGGAGCCCTCACTCCGCCGCGAGCGCCGGCGGCTCGTCGAGGTTGTCGACGCTGTCGAGTTCGACGTTGAGGCCGAGCGAGCGCATTTCCTTGACCAGCACGTTGAAGCTCTCCGGAATTCCGGCCTCGAAGGTGTCGTCGCCCTTGACGATCGCTTCGTAGACCTTGGTCCGGCCGATCACGTCGTCCGACTTGACCGTCAGCATCTCCTGCAGCGTGTAGGCGGCGCCATAGGCCTGGAGCGCCCAGACCTCCATTTCGCCGAAGCGCTGGCCGCCGAACTGCGCCTTGCCGCCCAGCGGCTGCTGGGTGACGAGGCTGTACGGCCCGATCGAACGCGCGTGGATCTTGTCGTCGACCAGGTGGTGAAGCTTGAGCATGTAGATGATGCCCATGGTCACCTGGCGGTCGAACGGCTCACCGGTGCGGCCGTCGTAGAGCGTCGACTGGCCCGAGGTGGCGAGGCCGGCCTTGGTCAGCATGGCCGACACGTCCGCTTCGCGCGCGCCGTCGAACACCGGGGTGCCCATCGGCAGGCCGCCGACGAGGTTGCGGGCGAGGTCGATGACTTCCTCGTCCGAACGCGCGTCGACATCACCGTGATACTGCTCGCCGTAGAGGCTCTTCAGCTTCTCGCGGATCGCCGCCACGTCCTTGCCGGCGAAGTCCGAGCCGCGATTGTGCATGTCCTCGAGCATCTCGCCAATCTGCCGGCCGAGGCCGCGCGCGGCCCAGCCGAGGTGCGTCTCGAAGATCTGCCCGACGTTCATGCGCGAGGGCACGCCCAGCGGGTTCAGCACGATGTCGGCGTGAGTCCCGTCCTCGAGGAACGGCATGTCCTCGATCGGCAGGATGCGGCTGATGACGCCCTTGTTGCCGTGACGGCCGGCCATCTTGTCGCCCGGCTGCAGCTTGCGCTTCACCGCGACGAAGACCTTGACCATCTTGAGCACGCCCGGGGCCAGCTCGTCGCCCGCCTCAACCTTGCCGATGCGGTCCTCGAGCTTGCGGCGGATCGCCGCTTCGGCCTCGTCATACTGGCCCTTGAGCGCCTCGATGTCGGCCTGGCGGGCATCGTCCTTGACGGCGATCTTCCACCAGTCGTGCTTCTCGGTCGCCTCGAGCATCTCGGCGTCGAGGGTAGCCCCCTTCTTGATCGTCTTGGGCGCGGCGGTCGCGACCTGGCCGACCAGCATTTCCTGCAGACGCGCGAACGTCGCGCGGTTGAGGATCCGGCGCTCGGACTCGGCGTCGCCCTTGAGACGATCCTTCTCCTCGGCCTGGATGGCGCGGGTACGGTCGTCGATGTCGATGCCGTGACGGTTGAAGACGCGAACGTCGACGATCGTGCCGGCAACACCCGGCGGCAGACGCAGCGAGGTGTCGCGGACGTCCGAGGCCTTTTCGCCGAAGATGGCGCGGAGGAGCTTTTCTTCCGGCGTCATCGGGCTTTCGCCCTTCGGCGTGATCTTGCCGACCAGGATGTCGCCCGGCTCGACCTCGGCCCCGATGTAGACGATGCCCGCCTCGTCGAGGTTGCGGAGCGCTTCCTCGCCGACGTTGGGGATATCGCGCGTGATGTCTTCCGGCCCGAGCTTGGTGTCGCGGGCCATGACCTCGAACTCCTCGATGTGGATCGAGGTGAAGACGTCGTCCTTCACGATCCGCTCGGAGATCAGGATCGAGTCCTCATAGTTGTAGCCGTTCCACGGCATGAACGCGACGAGGACGTTGCGGCCGAGCGCCAGCTCGCCGAACTGGGTCGAGGGACCGTCGGCGATGATCTCGCCGGCCTCGACCACGTCGCCGACCTTCACCAGCGGACGCTGGTTGATGCAGGTCGACTGGTTCGAGCGCTGGAACTTCATCAGGCTGTAGATGTCGACGCCGCTCTCGCCGGGGCGAAGCTCGGAGGTGACGCGGATGACCACGCGGGTCGCATCGACCTGGTCGACGATGCCGGCGCGGCGGGCCGCGATGGCGGCGCCCGAGTCACGCGCGACCGTCTCTTCCATGCCGGTGCCGACCAGCGGCGCGTCGGCCTGCAGGAGCGGAACCGCCTGGCGCTGCATGTTCGAGCCCATCAGCGCGCGGTTGGCGTCGTCGTTCTCGAGGAACGGGATCAGCGAGGCCGCGACCGAGACGAGCTGCTTGGGGCTGACGTCCATCAGCGTGATCTGGTCGCGCGGGGCGATCAGGAAGTCACCGTTGCGCCGCGACGAGACGATCTCCTCGGCGAAGGTGCCGTCGGGGTTCAGCTCGGCGTTGGCCTGCGCGATCGTGTGCTTGGCCTCTTCCATCGCCGACAGATAGACGACCTCGTCGGTCACCTTGTTGTCGACCACCTTGCGATACGGGGTCTCGATGAAGCCGTACTTGTTGACCCGGCTGAAGCTGGCGAGCGAATTGATCAGGCCGATGTTCGGGCCTTCCGGAGTCTCGATCGGGCAGATGCGGCCATAGTGGGTCGGGTGGACGTCGCGGACTTCGAAGCCCGCGCGCTCACGGGTGAGACCGCCCGGTCCGAGGGCCGAGACGCGCCGCTTGTGGGTGACTTCCGACAGCGGGTTGGTCTGGTCCATGAACTGCGAGAGCTGCGAGGAGCCGAAGAACTCGCGCACCGCGGCGACCGCGGGCTTCGCGTTGATTAGGTCGTTCGGCATGACGGTCGAGACGTCGACCGAGCTCATGCGCTCCTTGACCGCGCGCTCCATGCGCAGGAGGCCGACGCGATACTGATTCTCGAGCAGCTCGCCGACCGAACGCACGCGGCGGTTGGCGAGGTTGTCGATGTCGTCGATCTCGCCCTTGCCGTCCTTGAGGTTCACCAGCTCCTTGACCACCGCCAGGATGTCCTCGCGGCGAAGCGTGGTGACCGTGTCCTCGGCGTCGAGGCCGAGGCGCATGTTGAGCTTGACCCGGCCGACGGCCGACAGGTCGTAGCGCTCCGGATCGAAGAACAGGCCGTAGAAGAGGGCATCGGCGGTCTCGCGCGTCGGCGGCTCGCCGGGGCGCATGACGCGGTAGATGTCGCTCAGCGCCTGGTCGCCGTCTTCCGACTTGTCGGCCTTGAGCGTGTTGCGGATCCAGGGGCCAGTGTTGACATAATCGATGTCGAGCAGCTCGAGCCGGTCGACGCCCGCCTTGTCGAGCGCCTCGAGGTTCTCGGGGCTGATCTCGTCACCGGCCTCGACGTAGATCTGGCCGGTCGACTCGTTGATCAGGTCATAGGCCGAGAAGCGGCCGAAGATGGTCTCGGTCGGGATGATCAGGTTGGCGAGGCCTTCCTTGCCGGCCTGGTTGGCGCGGCGGGGAGTGATCTTCTCGCCGGCCTTGAACGCCACTTCGCCGGTGTCGGCGTTGACGATGTCGAACATCGGCTTCTGGCCGCGCCAGTTCTCGGCGACGTAGGGAATCTGCCAGCCGTTCGGGCCGCGGACGTAGGTCACGCGGTTGTAGAATTCGTTGAGGATCTCTTCCGAGGTCAGGCCAAGCGCGTGGAGCAGCGCGGTGACCGGGAGCTTGCGCTTGCGGTCGATGCGGACGTTGACGATGTCCTTGGCGTCGAACTCGAAGTCGAGCCAGCTGCCGCGATAGGGAATGACGCGCGCGGCGAAGAGATACTTGCCCGAGGCATGGGTCTTGCCGCGGTCATGGTCGAACAGGACGCCCGGCGAGCGGTGCATCTGGCTGACGATGACGCGCTCGGTCCCGTTGATGATGAAGGTGCCGTTCTGCGTCATGAGCGGCATGTCGCCCATGTAGACGTCCTGCTCCTTGATATCGATCACCGACTTGGCCTCGGTGTCGGGATCGATCTCGAAGGAGGTGAGGCGCAGCGTCACGCGCATCGGCGCGGCATAGGTCAGCCCGCGCTGGCGGCACTCGTCGGTGTCGAACTTGGGGTCCTCGAGGACGTAATGGTCGAAGTCGAGGTGCGCGGTGCCGGCGAAATCCTGGATCGGGAAGACCGAACGAAGCGTCTTCTCGAGGCCCGACACATAGCCGGTCGCGGGATCGGAGCGCAGGAACTGCTCGTAGCTTTCGCGCTGAACCTCGATGAGGTTCGGCATCTCGCTGATCTCGTGGATGTTGCCGAAGATCTTGCGGATGCGACGCGTCTTGGTGGAGCGTCCCGAAGACGTGTTGTGCGGAATTTCGATCGACTTGGTGGCCATGGTCGTCCCTGCGATGGACGGGAGAACAGGCCGTGCCTGCGCTCCCGTAGTCCCCCGGCGCGAACCGGGGTCGTAAATAGTGGAGCGCTGCTCCCGCTGTCTCTCCACTTCGTTCGGCCCGCGCGCTATTCGGACCCTGTCCCGGAGAGGGCAGGAAAGGCCCCAGGCGCATGGGAACCCATGCGGCGGAGCCGGTATGTTTGTCGGATAGGAAGCCCATATAACCTTCCGCCCCTGCTTCGCAAGAGGGAACGCAACCATTTGCCGCTCCGCGCATTCATCCGGGTCGCCTGGTGGAAGAGGGGGTTCCCATGCGCCTGATGCTCGTCTCTCCTGCGTTCGTGCTTCTCGCGGTTCTCGGATCGGCCTCGGCCGAAGCGCGGGGACCACTGCCCGATGTGGCGGGCGAGGCGAGCCGTCCCGGCGTTCTCGCCGCGGCCCCGGGCGAGCGCGACGAGGATGATCCCGCCACGCCGCCCGCCTGAGCGCCGCGTTAACTATCTTGTGACGCTCGGACGCTAGGCATGACCCCGGCAATGGCCGCGACGCGCGGCACGGGGAGCGAAGCGGAATGGCAAGTGCGGCGACGGCGGGCTGGTGGGAACGGACCCGGGCGAGGCTGCGCGCCGACGACGGCACCGACCATTTCGCGCCCGACCGGCTCGACGCCCATGCCCGCGCGCTCCAGTCGGCGCTCCCACTGTTCCTCGCGCTGCTGATCGCCTTCCCGGTCAATCTCTTCATGGACGGTGACACCGGCTGGCACCTTGGTGCGGGCCACTGGATCGTCGCCAACCGGACCGTGCCCTTGGTCGATCCCTTCAGCCACACCATGCCGGGCAAGGCCTGGATGGCGCACGAATGGCTGGCCGAGGTGGTCATGGTCGGTGCCGAGTGGCTGCGCGGCTGGGGTGGCCTTGCGGCATTGTTCGCCCTGTCGGCCGCCTTCACCTTCTGGCTCCTTGCCCGGGAGGCCTTCCGCTTCCTTCCCGCCCGGCTGGCGGTGGTCGCGGTCGCGGTCGCGGCGGGCATCCTGTTCCCCTTCGCGCTCGCCCGGCCGCACATGCTCGCCTGGTCGCTGCTCGCCTGGTGGACGCTGATCCTGCTTCGTGCCCGCGAGGCCCGCGCCGCCCCGCCGCTCGCCGCGGCGCTGCTGATGGCGGTCTGGGCCAATCTTCATGCGAGCTACATCGTCGCCTTCGGCCTCGCCGGGCTGTTCGGGCTTGAATCGCTGATCGAGAATCCGCGGAACCGCAAGCTCCTCGGCCGCTGGATCGCGTTCGGCGCGCTGTCGCTGGCGATTGCGGTGCTGGCCACGCCCTTCGGCGCCGAGCATTTCCTTTATCCCTTCCAAGTCAGCGGGATGAAGGCGCTGTCGGTGATCGGCGAGTGGCGCCGCTCGACGCTCCCGGCCGATTTTCTGTTCTACACCTGCCTCGGGGGGCTGCTGCTGCTTGCCGCGAAGCGCTGGCGGACGCTCCCGCCGCTCAGGGTGCTGCTGCTTGCCGGACTGTCGGTCATGGCGATCCTCCACGCCCGCCACCAGATGCTGTTCGCGATCGTCGGGCTGCTGGTGGTGCTGCCGTTGCTCCAGCCTTCGCGGACCCCCCGCCCGGCGCTGAAGCGGACCGCGTGGATGGTCCCGGCGCTGACGCTGCTGATCGCGGTGCGGCTTGCGGTGCCCTATCAGTTCCAGGAGCACAGCACCTATCCGCTGTCGCTGCTGGCCAAGGTGCCGGAGGAGATCCGCCGCCAGCCGGTCTACAACGAATATAGCCAGGGCGGCCCGCTCGTGATGATCGGCGTCCGGCCCTACATCGACGGCCGCGCCGACATGTACGGCGACGACTTCACCTTCCGCGCCAAGGCGATCACCGCCGGCGACATCGCCAAGTTCCGCGAGGACGCCGCGCGCTATCATATCGGCTGGGTCGTCCTCGAATATGACGACGCGCTGCTGCCCAAGCTCAAGCGCGAGCCGGGCTGGCGGGTCTTCGCCGAGGACAGGAACGCGACCATCTTCGTCCGGGCGAACAGCTGACACGCAAAAAGGGGCGACCTCTTGCGAGGCCGCCCCTTCCGTCCGCGGGCGCTTCAAGACACCCGCAAACTCAGCAGAAGCTTACTTGAGCTCGACGGTGCCGCCGGCTTCCTCGATCTGCTTCTTGATCTTCTCGGCCTCGTCCTTGTTGACGCCTTCCTTGAGCGCCTTCGGAGCGCCCTCGACCAGCGCCTTGGCTTCGCCGAGGCCCAGGCCGGTGATGGCGCGGACTTCCTTGATGACGTTGATCTTCTTGCCACCGTCGCCGGTGAGGATCACGTCGAACTCGGTCTTCTCTTCGGCGGCCGGAGCGGCAGCGCCAGCGGCCGGGCCGGCGACGGCGACGGCAGCGGCGGCCGAAACGCCCCACTTCTCTTCGAGGGCCTTGGCCAGCTCGGCGGCCTCGAGGACGGTCAGCGCCGACAGGTCGTCGACGAGCTTGGTGATGTCAGCCATTTGATACTCCTTTGCGGGGCTCGTCGGCCCCAGATTGTCGTGCGGGTATTGAAACGAAGAACCTTAAGCCGCTTCGGCCGCGTAAGCGCCGAACACGCGCGCGAGCATGGCGCCCGGCTCGTTGATGGTCCGGGCAATCTTGCTCGCCGGCGCCTGGATGAGGCCGATGAGGGTGCCGCGGAGTTCATCGAGGCTGGGCAGCTCGGCCAGCGCCTTGACCCCAGCGAGGTCAAGAACGGTATCGCCCATCGCGCCACCAAGAACCTCGAACTTGTCGGTGGTCTTGGCGAAGTCCACCGCGACCTTGGCGGCCGCGACGGGATCGATGGACGTGGCGAGGGCCGTCGGGCCCTTGAGCAGCTCGCCGATCGGCTGATAGCGGGTGCCATCGAGCGCGATGAGGGCGAGACGGTTCTTCGCAACCTTGAACTGGGCTCCGGCGTCGCGCATCCGCAGGCGGAGATCGGTGGACTGGGCCACCGTCAGACCGAGATTGCGGGTGACAACCACCACGCTGGTCTCGGAAAAGACCTGCTTCAGTTCGGCAACCAGATCCGCCTTTTCGTTGCGATCCATGCCAACTCCAAACAAATGGCCGTCTGTCCCGAGGGACGAACGACCGGCTTCATGACCCGCTCGGCCGGGGCCGGGCGGGAGCTCATGTCCGTGGGGTTGGGAGGCGGCGTACGAGGGTAAGCCCACGCACGACAGGGGCGGGTGGACCCGCCTGAAACTCTCTTCCCCGTCTAGGCCGGAAATTAAGGGGCGAGGCCCCACCAGCTGTCTCGGACGGCGGCCGGGCGAACCCGGCACGGGCGGGCCAATAGCAGAAAGTGCCGGGAGATCAAGGCGGGGAGCCGGTGCCGACCCCGAGCGGACGCTGGAGATAGACGCTGTCGAGCCAGCGGCCATGCTTCCAGCCAAGGCCGGGCAGGCGCCCGACCTCGCGGAAGCCGAGCGCTTCGTGAAGGGCGATCGAGGCCGGCTCGGCCCCGCCCACCACCGCCACCATCTGCCGGAAGCCCAAGGCCGCGCACGCCTCGATCAGCGCGGCCAGCAGCGCCTTGCCAACCCCCCGGCCGACCAGCGCCTGGTCGACATAGATGCTGTCCTCGCAGGCGTAGGCATAGGCCGGGCGCGGGCGATACTGGGTCGCATAGGCATAGCCCGCGACCCGGCCGCCAATTTCGGCGATCAGCGCCGGCCAGCCCGCCTCGACCACCGTCGCCAGCCGCCGCGCCATCTCCGCCTCGCCGGGCGGCTCGGTCTCGTAGGAGGCGGTGCCGTGGGCGACGTGATGCGCATAGATGGCGGCAAGCGCGGTGGCGTCGCCTGGCCGGTAAGGGCGGATGACGGGTTGCACGCGCGTGGCATGGCCGCCGCCGCGCGCCCTGCCAAGGTGAAGTGCTCGCCGCCGCCCTAATCGAATATCGCGAGCAGGTTCGCCAGCATCGCGTCGCCGTGGGTGGTGAGGATGCTTTCGGGATGGAATTGCAGCCCGGCCTGAAGCGCCACCCGATCGCTGTAGGCCATGGCCATGCCGTCGACCTCGGCGTGGACGGTGAAACGAGCGGGCAGGTCGCGGGTGCAAAGCGAATGGTAACGCCCGACCCGAGCCGGGCTTTCGATCCCCGCAAACGGACCGGCGCCGTCATGCTCGAGCAGCATCGACTTGCCGTGGACGGGGAGGTCGGCGCGGGTGACGGTGCCGCCCGCTTCCTCGACGATCGCCTGGTGCCCAAGGCAGATGCCGATCAGCGGGACCCGGCCTTTCGCGATCGCGATCAGCTCGAGGATGCAGCCGGCCTGCGCTGGCGAGCCCGGCCCCGGCGAGATCATCAGGACCGCGCCCATTGCTTGGGCTTCGGCCAGCGCCTCGGCGGCGACGACCCGGTTGCGACGAACCGTGACCCGCGCGCCCAGTCGCTCGAGGCTTTCCACCAGGTTGAAGGTGAAACTGTCGAGATTGTCGATGAGCAGGACCGGCCTCATGCGCCGAGGACTCCGAGAAGGGCCGAGGCCTTGGCACGCGTCTCCGCCGCCTCGGCCTCGGGGATGCTGTCATGGACCACGCCCGCGCCGGAGCGCACGGCGGCGATCCCGTCCTCGACGAGGGCCGAGCGGATCACCACTGCGGTATCCATCCGGCCATCGCCCGCGACCCAGCCGATGGCGCCGCCATAGGGCCCGCGGCGGGTCGCCTCGGCGGCGCGAAGCAATTGCATCGCGCGGATCTTGGGCGCGCCAACCAAGGTCCCGACGTTGAGGCAGGCCGCGAGCGCGTCGAAGGCGTCGAGGCCGGGGCGGAGCGTCCCCGTGACCGAGGAGACGAGGTGCATGACCCGGGCGAAGCGCTCGACCGTCAGCAGCTTCGCCACCCGTCGCGTCCCCGGCAGCGACACCCGCGCCACGTCGTTGCGGGCAAGGTCGACCAGCATCATGTGCTCGGCCAGCTCCTTGCCATCCAGCCGCATCTCGGCCTCGAGCCGGTCGTCGGCGTCGGCGGTGGTCCCGCGGGGCCGCGTGCCGGCGATCGGCTTGACCTCGACCGTCCGCCCGCCGGGGCCGCCCGAGGACAGCCGCACACTGGTTTCGGGGCTGGCGCCGAGCAGGGTCCAGCGCTCGCCCGCGAGGAAGAAGCGATAGCTGGCGGGCTCGGCCAGCCGCAGCCGGGCGTAAGCGCCGAGCGGATCGGGGCAGGGGCCGCGGAAGGTGCGGCTGGGCACGATCTGATAGACTTCGCCCGCCGCAATCTCTTCCTTCAGCCGAACGACCAGCGCGGCAAAGGCGGCATCGTCGAGATCGGGAGTGAAGGCCTTCGGCCCCGTCGACGGCGCGGCCGGCCGGTCCTGCGCGACCTCGCGGGGCGCGGCGAGGGCGGCCAGCCCCTCTTCCAGCCGCCGCGCCGCGTCATGGGCGTGGCGCTCGTCCGGCCCGAAGGCGCTGCACAGCAGCCGCGCCGCGCCGCCCGGCGCGATGGTGAGCAACGTGTCGGGGACGTAGAACAGGAAGTCGGGGAAGTCGGCCGCCGCTGCGGCCGGCATTTCCTCGCCCCAACCCGCGAGGTCGAACCCCGCGACCCCGAGCAGCACCGCGCCGAACGGCTCGCCGCGCGGCGCCGCGGCGGCGTCGAGCAGGCCGCGCAGCGCGTGGAGCGGCTGCGCTCCGAGCAGGCGTTCGGTCGCATCCTCGCTCTCGGGCTGGCTGTAGGCGAGGAGCAGCCGGTCGATCCGCCGCTCGACGATCGCGGGCGAATCGAAGGCGGCCAGCAGCGCCTCGCCATTGGCGTTCAGCGCCTCGACCACCACCATGCCCTCGCGGGCCTCGGCCCTGACGCAGGCGCGGCCCATGACCAGGACCTGCCCGTCGGGCGCTTCGAACAGCCCGGTCGCGCTCCCCCCGCCGGTCAGCGCGCGATAGGCGCCCAAAGGATCGAGCCCGGCGGGCAGGCGCCGGGCGAGCACCCGTGCCTCGACCTTCACAGCTGGCGGCCGATCGCCGCCGCGACGGGGGCCAGCGCCGCCATCAGCGCCTCGAACTGGTGCGGATAGAGCGACTGTGCGCCGTCGGACATGGCAACTGCGGGATCGCGGTGGACCTCGATCATCAGGCCGTCCGCCCCCGCCGCGGTCGCTGCGAGGCTCATCGGCGGGACGAGGTCGCGGGCGCCCGTCCCGTGGCTGGGATCGACGATGATCGGCAGGTGGGTCTTGTTCTTGACGTAGGGCACGGCATTGAGGTCGAGCGTGTTGCGGGTCGCCGGCTCGAAGGTCCGGATGCCGCGCTCGCACAGGATCACCTGGGCATTGCCCGCGGCCATCAGATATTCGGCCGCCAGCAGCCATTCCTGGATCGTCGCCGACAGGCCGCGCTTCAGCAGCACCGGTCGCCCGGCCGCGCCGACCGCGCGCAGCAGCGCGAAATTCTGCATGTTGCGCGCACCGATCTGGAGGCAGTCGGCGGCGTCGGCGACCGCGGCGACATCGGCCGTGTCCATCACTTCGGTAACGACGGGAAGGCCGAGATCGTCGCCGACCTCGCGCAGGATCCTCAGGCCCTCGAGCCCGTGGCCCGAGAAACCATAAGGCGAGGTGCGCGGCTTGTACGCCCCGGCGCGCAGCAGCGTCGCGCCGGCCTTCTTCACCGCGCTGGCGGTCTCGTGAAGTTGCTCGGGGCTCTCGACCGCACAGGGGCCGGCGATCACCGCCAGCCGGTCGCCGCCAATGGCGACCCCGCCGACCTCGACCACCGTATCGTGCGCCTGAAGCTCGCGGCTGACGAGCTTGTAGGGCGCGAGGATCGGCTTGACGCTCTCGACCGCGGGGTCGCTGTCGAGCGCCAGCTCGGCAAGCACGCGCTCGTCGCCCAGCGCGCCGAGGACGACTCGCTCGGCACCGGGCATGTGAAGCGGCTTGAGGCCGGCGTCGGCAATCTTGGCGATCAGCCGCTCGGCACTGTCGGCGGGCGCTTCGGGCTTTAAAACGATGATCATCTTCAAATCCTGTCGGTCGGGGATCGGGGAGCCGGCAGGACATTTCGCGACCACAAAAAACCCGCCGGGGCACGGCGGGTCGGGCAGTCAGCGCTGGAAAAAGATCGCGCTAGTGGCCGGCACGCCGCTCAAGGGTCTGCCAGCGCCACCAATGGCGTAGGTTTGACGTGAGGAGGCTGCGAACCATGGCCTCAGGAAAACCGGAAACTTTCCAAGAGGTCAAGCCCCTTGACGACGGCAGGAAGGCCATGCGCGGGCCCGGGGGCGACGCGCATGGCCTTGTGCCGAGCCGCAAGGATCACTCGCCGCTGTCGGGCGCGACCACCGTCAGCACGGCGTCGAAGCGGCTGGGGAGACCGGCGGCGGCCAGCTTGTCGGCGCGCTCGAGGAGCGAAGCGACCTGGCGATTGGCCGAACCCTTGGCGTAAGCGCGGCACTTGGCTTCGGCCGGCGTGACCTGGCCGTTGCTGAGCGGCGCGCAGACGAAGCGGCTGGCTGCGCTGATGCGGAACTCGAGGCGGCGGAAGTCGGCCGGATTGGCAAGGTCGAGGTCGCTGACGCGGACGGTCTTGGTCAGCACCGTATCCTCGCTCGGCGCGATCACGCGATATTCGTTCGGGCCATTGGCGGCCGAGGCCGGCTGGGCGACGGTCAGGCCGACGAGCCCGAGCGATACCGAAAACGCAAGGGCGGCAAGGCCCGTACTCTTGATCTGTTTGGTCATGGTCAAAACCCCTGGTCAGGCCGGCGGGACGATCCCACCGGGCTGATTGGGGCATAGGCATGGGGGCGGCGCGATGCGCGCGAGGTTCGACTTGCCGCCGCCGCCGGTCGACCCCCGGGCAGACGACCGATGGGACTCGACCTGTCGGCGAACGGCGGAAAACGGCCCGTGGAACCGCTCCCGCCATTCGATTTTCTGCTTAGTTTAGAGGCTGCTGACCTTGCCGTCGCTGGTGCGACGTTCGTCGGTCGAGGAATGCGCTTCGTCGGACGGGGTGAACTGGTCGGTCCCGCCCTCGGTGTCGGCGCTGGCGATGCGGTCGGCGACGCCGTCCTCGCGGGCGGTGGCGAAATCGGTCGGCTCGGGGATGACGGGGGTATCGCGGTTCTGGTCGGTCATGCTGGTCTCCTTCCCGCCCCCAACGAACCGCGCGGCGTCGGGATGCGCGCTACCTCACAAGGCCTGTGCCGCCGCCCAGCCGCTCGCCCAGGCCCACTGGAAATTGTAGCCGCCGAGCCAGCCGGTGACGTCGACCGCCTCGCCGATGGCGTAAAGGCCGGGAAGCTTGCGGGCGGCCATGGTCTGCGAGGACAATTCGGCGGTGCTGATCCCGCCGACCGTCACCTCGGCCTTGGCGAAGCCTTCGGTCCCGCTCGGCTGGAAGGGCCAGCCCGCGAGCCGCTGCTCGGCCGCTGCCAGCAGCTTGTCGGAGGCATTGCCGAGCTCGCCAGCGACGCCGAGCCGTTCGGCCAGCGTGTCGGCGAGCCGCGCCGGCAGATGCTCGCCGAGCACGGTCGCGAGCTTTGCCCGGGGGCGCTGGCGCTTGGCCTCGCGAAGCCAGTCGGTGCCGGCCGTCGGAAGGAAGTCGATCGCGATCGCCTGGCCGTGGCGCCAGTAGCTCGAGACCTGGAGGATCGCCGGGCCGCTCATGCCCTTGTGGGTGAAGAGCGCGGCCTCGCGGAACGCGGCCTTGCCGCAGCGCGCCTCGACCGGGGCGGCGACGCCCGACAGCTCGCGGAACAGCGCTTCCTCGCCGCCGAGCGTCAGCGGCACCAAGGCGGGGCGGGGCTCGACCACCTTGAGGCCGAACTGGCGGGCGAGGTCGTAGGCGAAGCCGGTCGCGCCGAGCTTGGGGATCGAAGGGCCGCCGGTGGCGATGACGAGGGCCGGGGCCTCGGCGCTCCAGCTTCCCGCTTCGACCCGGAAGCGGCCGTCGGCATGGTCGACCGACCGGATCGGCGCGTCGAGGCCCAGGGTCACCCCGCCGGCGCGGCATTCTTCCAGGAGCATGGCGACGATCTGCCGGGCCGAGCCGTCACAGAAGAGCTGGCCGAGGGTCTTCTCGTGCCAGGCGATGCGGTGCTTCTCGACAAGGCCGAGGAAGTCGCGCGGGGTGTAGCGGGCGATGGCCGAGCGGGCGAAATGCGGATTGGCCGACAGATAGCGGTCGGGGACCGCCTGGAGGTTGGTGAAGTTGCACCGGCCGCCGCCCGAGATCAGGATCTTGCGGCCCGGCTCGGGCGCATGGTCGAGGACCAGCACCCGCCGGCCGCGCTGGCCGGCGATGGCGGCGCACATCAGCCCGGCGCCACCGGCGCCGAGGATGATCGCGTCAAACTGGCGGGCCCCCCGGGTCAGCGACTACTCGCCTTCGAGCGGCAAGGTGTCGACTTCCTCGCCATCCTCGAGCGCGGCGCCGCTGGCCGCGCCTTCGGCGTCGGCGATGTCGCGGGCAAGGAATTCCATCTCGACCCCGCTCTGCGCGTCACCGGCGAGCTCGTTGGGCGAGGCGAGGGGGTGGTCGTTGCTGAAATGCTCTTCCTCGGCGTCGAGCAGGCGGTCTTCGTCGCGGGGGCGGTCGGTCATGATCATGTCTCCTCTTGCCCTCCCAACGTGAGAAGGGCCGCGACGTTTCCGCCGCGGCCCCTCATTTCCCTCAAAGGTCGACGGCCTCAGGCCGCAGTCTCTTCGAGCTGGACCTTGATGCCCGGGCCCATCGACGAGCTGATCGCCGCCTTGCGGAGATACTTGCCCTTGGCGCCGGCGGGCTTCGCCTTGGTGATGGCGTCGACGAACGCGTCATAATTGGCGCGCAGGTCCTCGGCGGCGAAGCTCGCCTTGCCGATGCCGGCGTGGATGATGCCAGCCTTCTCGACGCGGAACTCGATCTGGCCGGCCTTGGCGTCGGTGACGGCCTTGGTGACGTCCATGGTGACGGTGCCGAGCTTCGGGTTCGGCATCAGGCCCTTGGGACCCAGCACCTTACCGAGACGGCCGACGACACCCATCATGTCCGGGGTCGCGATGACGCGGTCATAGTCGAGCTTGCCGGCCTGCATCTCTTCCATCAGGTCCTCAGCACCGACGCGGTCGGCGCCAGCAGCGGTGGCTTCGTCAGCCTTGGCGCCCTTGGCGAAGACGGCGACGCGGACGGTCTTGCCGGTGCCCTTGGGCAGGTTGACGACGCCGCGGACCATCTGGTCGGCGTGGCGCGGATCGACGCCGAGGTTGAGCGCAACCTCGATCGACTCGTCGAACTTGGCGGTGGCGAGGCTCTTGGCCAGCGCGATCGCCTCGTCGACGTTGTACAGCTTCTCGCGGTCGACCTGGTCGGCCTGGCTCTTCTGCTTCTTGGTCAGCTTGGCCATGGTCTTAACCCTCCACCACTTCGAGGCCCATCGCGCGGGCGCTGCCTTCGATGATCTTGGTCGCGGCCTCGATGTCGTTGGCGTTGAGATCCTTCATCTTGGTCTCGGCGATCTCGGCGAGCTGCGAGCGCTTGATCTTGCCCGCGCTGACCTTGCCCGGCTCCTTCGAACCCGACTTGAGGCCAGCGGCCTTCTTGATCAGGAACGAGGCAGGCGGGGTCTTGGTGGCGAAGGAGAAGCTGCGATCCGCATAGACGGTGATCACCGTCGGGATCGGCATGCCCTTCTCGAGCTCCTGCGTGGCGGCGTTGAACGCCTTGCAGAATTCCATGATGTTGACGCCGCGCTGACCCAGCGCAGGGCCGATCGGCGGGGACGGGTTGGCGGCGCCTGCGGGCACCTGCAGCTTGATATAGCCGGTAATCTTCTTGGCCATGATCACTCTCGTTAAAGGCCCGCCGCACGCGGAGGGCACGAAGTTTAGCGGTACAAGCGGGCGCCCGAGGACACCCTCCCGCGGCGAATCCAGTGATGCTGGAAGGCGCCGCCCCTAGCAGAGGCCGGAGCGAGAGGGAAGAGGTGGCAAAGGTCACAAAGGTCACGGGGTGCGCGAGTCGCAACGAGCCCGAAGGTCACGAAGGTCACAGGGTGCGCGAGTCGCGTTCGGGTCAGATGCGCCCGGGCTGCCGCGATTTCCGGCGAGATAGGGCAACGGGAATGGCGGGAGTGTGCCGTCTGAAAGATATCGGTTCATAGAAAGGCAAAATCTCCTACATTGCAAGGCTGGGAAGTCTTGGGCGGCACCCGCTATGGTCGGCGGGTGAGCGGGGAGCGGGACGACACAGGCGGGAAGTGGCCAGCGAGCCTGCTGGTGCCCGAGACGGCAGTCGGCTGGCCGGCGCGGGCGATGCTGTTCGCAACGTGGCTGATCCTGGTTGCCTGGCTCGCCATCCCGCACGTGCCGTGGAAGGACGAGGCGCGGGCCTATGCGCTGGCGACCGTCGGCGGCGACTGGGCGGCGATGCTCCGGGCGATCCATGGCGAGGGTCATCCCGCGCTTTGGTATGTCATCCTGCGCGCGCTCCACGACCTTTGGCCCTCGCCGCTGGTGCTGCCGGTGGCGGGCCTGATGGTGGGAATATCGGCGGCGGCGCTGTTCGCATTTCGCGCGCCATTCCGGCTGCCGATCCTTGTCGCCGTGCTTTTCAGCGCCTTTTTGCTGTTCCACCACAATGTCGTCGCGCGAAATTACGGGCTGGCCGCGCTCATCATGTTCCCGCTGGCCGCCTGGTGGCCGCGGCTGCGCGACAGCCCCTGGTTCGGGGTGGCGCTGCTGCTCCTGTGCAACAGCGCGGTGCCGACGATCTTCCTCGCGGGCGGGCTCTTTCTCTATCGCGCGCTGACCGTGCTGGCAGAGCAGGGAATGGCTTGGACCCGGCAGATGCGCATGCTGGTCGTCAACGGGTCGATCCTGCTGGCTGGAGCGCTGCTCTGCTTCCTCACCGTCTATCCGCCCGCCAACGACGCCGTGTCGGCGCTTTCGACGCGGCCGTTCGGGGTGCAGGCGGCGGTGGCGGCGCTGGCGAGTCCGAGCCGGGGGTTCGACTTCGGCTATGGTTGGGCGAGCGGACTGCTGCTGGCAGCGCTGAGCCTGGCGATGTTCGCGCGCAATCGCCCGGCATTGGTCGCGGCGGCGGCGGCGCTGGTCGGGTTCCGGCTGTTCTTCTTCTTCGTCTATCCGGCGAGCTATCGGCACAGCACGCAATTCCTCGTTTTCCTGATTGCGCTCGCCTGGATGAGCGCCGCGGACGGGCGTGCACGCGGCGGGGGGCGGGCGTCGAGATCGATCGCGCTTGCGGGAGAGGCGGTGTTCGGCGCGACGCTGGTGCTCCAGCTGCTGTTCACCGCGAGCATTCTCAACCTCGCGCTCGCCAAGGTCCCGCAAAGCCGCGCACGCGACCTGGTTGCGGTGATGCGGCGCGAAGGGCTCGGCGATGCGGTGGTGACGGGGCAGCCCGACACGGCGCTCGAGCCGATCGCCTACCAGCTCGATCGCGACGTCTGGCTGACCCGCCAGGAGCGCTTCGGGCGGGTCAGCCCGCTGACCCGGACCGCGCGGCTGCACTTCGGCTATGCCGAACTTTTGGGCCAGGTGGAGCGGCTGCACCGGCGGACGGGCCGGCCGGTGGTGATTGCGATCCTGACCCCGCTCGATGCGCCGCCAGCGCGCAGGATCGCCGACACCGGCTTCGAGGAGGACATGCTGCTCGATCCGGGCGAATATGCCCGCTTCCGCGCGGCGACCCGGCGGCTCGCGGTGACCGGACCCGCGATCAGCGACGAGCGCTATGTCGTCTATGCCTATCCCGCCGCCGCCGGGCGAGGCCCACCCTGACCTTTCGTCCGTAGCCGCATCCGCTCGGCGCACGCTCCCGTAGCTTGTCGTGCAGCCACCCCATGGGCTGCGACAGACAAGGGAGTTTTCGACGCCATGAAGTTCGTTCGACTGACCGCGGCCATCCTCGCCGCCGCCGCCGTTCCCGCCGCCGCCCACATGAAGACGCCGACCGTTGGCGGGGCCGCCATGTACCCGAGCAAGACCATCGTCGAGAATGCCGCGACCGCGCCCAACCTCACCACGCTCGTGGCCGCGGTGAAGGCCGCGGGGCTGGTCGACACGCTGAGCGGGCCGGGCCCCTTCACCGTCTTCGCGCCGACCAACGACGCCTTCGCCAAGCTTCCGGCGGGCACGGTCGACACCCTCCTCAAGCCCGAGAACAAGGGGCAGCTGACGGGCGTCCTGACCTATCACGTGGTGCCGGGCCGCCTGACCGCGGCCAACATCATCGCCAAGATCAAGGCGGGCAAGGGCCATGCGACGCTCAAGACGGTCGCCGGCGGCACGCTCACCGCGCGCCTGTCGGGCGGCAAGGTCGTGCTGACCGACGCCCAGGGCGGCAAGTCGATCGTGACCCAGGCCAATGTCTTCCAGAAGAACGGCGTGGTCCACGTCATCGACAGCGTCCTGCTGCCGTAAATTTCGAGCCACACCCAGGCGCGCGGCGGTTCGCCCCCCTGTACGCCGCGCGCCGCCCGGCGGGAGCCCAAGCCCATGACCAACGTGCTGACGGTCGGCCAGGCCCCCGCCGGGTTTCCCTTTCCAGCGTCCGCCGCCCCTGCCATGAAACGAGCGATGGACCGGCCCGCTTCGACTTCCACGCTGCTTCGGCAGGAACTGGCCGCGTTGCTGGGCCGGGTCGCGGCTGGCGAGCGGGCGGCGCTGGCCGAGGTCTATGAGCGGACCAGCGCCAAGCTCTACGGCATCTGCCTGCGGATCCTCGGCAGCGAGGCCGAGGCGCAGGAAGCCCTGCAGGAGGCCTATCTCACCGTCTGGCGGAAGGCCGGGCGTTTCGACGGCGGACGGGCGAGCCCGATCACCTGGCTGGCGCTGATCGCGCAGAGCCGGGCGATCGACCAGCGCCGCCGCCGGCGCACGCTCGCGGCCGAGCCGATCGAGGCGGCGGGCGAGGTGCCGGATCTCTCGGCCGGGGCCGATGAGCTCGCGGCCAGCGCCGACGAACAGGCGCGTCTCCACCATTGCCTCGACGGGCTCGACGAAAAGGCGCGGACGATGATCCGCGCGGCCTTCCTCGACGGCCTGACCTATCCCGAGCTCGCGGCGCGCGAAGGGGTGCCGCTGGGGACGATGAAGAGCTGGATACGGCGCGGGCTCATGCGGCTGAAGGGGTGCATGGAAGGATGAGCGGGAGAGACGAAAGCGGGCGCGACGCGCTGGCCGCCGAACTGGCGATGGGGCTCCTCGACGGGGCCGAACGCGCCGAGGCCGAGCGGCTGGCGGCAAGCGATGCCGACTTCGCGGCTGCGGTTCGGCGCTGGTCGGCGAGGCTTGCGCCGCTGCTCGACGAGGTCGAGCCGGTCGCCCCTCCGCCGGGGCTGGTCGAGCGGCTGCTGCCGGAGCGGCAATACGCCAACGATAATGAAGGCGGGGCGAAATTGCGCTTCTGGCGGGGCTGGTCGATGACCTCGACCGCGGTGGCGGCGGCGCTGGCGTTGTTCATCGCGGTGCGTCCCGCGCCGCCGGTGCCGGCCCCCGCGACCCTTCCGACCGTGCCGCCGATGGTCGCCGCCATGAGCGCCGAGGGAAGCCCGCTGCGGCTGGTCGCGACCTGGGATCCGGCGCGGCGCAGCCTGGTGGTGGCGGCCGCGACCGCGGTGGGCGATCCCGGGCCGCACAGCCACGAATTGTGGGTCATCCCGGCCGACGGCAAGCCGCATTCGCTCGGGGTCATGCCGGGCAATGGCAAGATGCATGGCGAGCTGACGCCCGAGCAGGCGCGGCTGCTCCAGGCGGGGGCGACCATGGCCGTGTCGGTCGAGCCGCTGGGCGGATCGAAGAGCGGCCTGCCGACCGGGCCGGTGGTGGCGGCCGGCAAGCTCGAGACGACCTGAGTGCATCCGGCGGCGTTCACGGGCCGTATCTGAGCGGAAGCGCAAGGAGAGCCAATGATGACGGCGCAGATCGATCGACGAACCGTCCTCGCGGGGGCCGGTCTGGCGGGAATCGCGGTGGCGGTGGGGACGGGCCTTGGCGGCCGGGCCGATGCGGCCTTCCAGGTCCAGAAGAGCCCGGCCCAGTGGCGGGCGCAGCTCGGGCCGCAGCGTTATGCGATCCTGCGCGAGGCCGCGACCGAACGGCCGTTCTCGAGCCCGCTCAACAAGGAACATCGCAAGGGCGTGTTCGACTGCGCGGGCTGCGCGCTGCCGCTTTATTCCTCGGCGACCAAGTTCGACAGCGGGACCGGCTGGCCGAGCTTCTGGCGCGCGCTGCCCAATGCGGTGGTGACCAAGAGCGATTTCAGCCTCGGCATGAAGCGGACCGAGGTCCTGTGCCGGCGCTGCGGCGGGCACTTGGGCCACGTGTTCGACGACGGGCCCCCGCCGACGGGCCTGCGTTATTGCATGAACGGGCTGGCGATGACCTTCAGGGCGGGAGCGGCATGATGCGCAAGCGGTTGATCGGAGCGGCGCTGCTGGCGCTGGTGGGCGCGGCTTCGCCGGCGGCGGCGGCCGAGGAGACGGCGGTGTTCGCGGGCGGCTGCTTCTGGGGCATGGAGGGCGTGTTCGAGCATGTCCGCGGGGTCAGCGACGTGACCTCGGGCTATGCCGGTGGAAGCGCGGCCGACGCGACCTATGACAAGGTCAGCAGCGAGACCACCGGCCATGCCGAGGCGGTTCGGATCCGCTTCGATCCGGCCAAGGTGAGCTACGGCCAGTTGCTGCAGGTCTATTTCACGGTCGCGCACGATCCGACGCAATTGAACCGGCAGGGGCCCGACAGTGGGCCTAGCTATCGCAGCGCGATTTTCCCGCAGAGCCCGAAACAGCTGGCGCAGGCCAGGGCCTTCATGGCCAGCCTCGCCAGGTCCGGCGCGTACAAGCGGCCGATCGTGACGAAGATCGAGCAGGGCGGCTTCTACCCGGCCGAGGGCTATCACCAGGACTTCATGGCCCGAAACCCGCGCCACCCCTATATCCTCGCCAATGACGTGGAGAAGGTGGCGGCGCTGAAGAGGCGCTATCCGGCGCTCTACAAGGGTTGAGCGGCATTAACGGGACTCGAGGCTATCGGGCCTAGGGAGTGGCTTCACCATAGGAAGCCCGGCCATGAAATTCGTACTGCTGAAGTCGCATGGCGGGGACTATCTCGTCATCGCCCAGAACGTCGCCTGGCTGCGCGCGCACGAGAACGGCCAGACCAAGATCGGGATCATCGGCAGCGAGCCGATCCAGGTGGCGGGCACGATCGAGGAAGTCGCCGCGGCGATCCTCGCCGGTTAGTCAGCGCCAGCCTGCCTTGGCCGCCGCCTGCTCGGCCGCGGGGTCGAGCGGCTCGCCCGCGATGCGGCTGTCGATGAGCGCGCCGAGCGCCGGATCGGGCCCGGCGGCCATGCGATAGTCGCCCTGGCCCGGCTGACCCGCCACCAGTCCCTCGACCGCCCAGCCCTCGCCGGCGCGGCAGGCGATGCCGCTCTGGGTGGCGGCGGAGAAGCTGCGGCAGAAGCGGCCCGACTGGTCCTTGAAGCTGAGCCCGATGCGGATCCCGTCCTGCTCGCCCGCGCTGGCGAGCTGGCGGTCGAGCGCGTGGCCAAGGGGGCCGGTGGCGGCGAGCTGGCCGTCGCGGCTTTCGAACGGGCCACTGCCGCCGCGGGGCAGGGCGACGCCGATGGTGAGGCCGAGCGCGAGGCTGGCAGCAAGCGCGAGGCCGGTGACGCTCCACCGGCGGCGCGAGGCGCGGGCGGCGGCGAAGTCGACGACCTCGGCGGTGGGGCGGGCGGCCGCGGCGAGGCGCTCGGGCACGGGCGCGGCGGCGATGGGCGCGAAGGCGGCGGAGAGGCGCGCGGCGAGGGCGCGATGTTCTGCGGCCAAGGCGCTGAGCTCGGGATCGGCGGCGACCTTGGCGGCCATCGCCGAGGCCGCGGGCTCGGCGAGCTCGCCGTCGAGCCAGGCGTAGAAATCGGGGTCGTCGGTCATGTGTCAGCTCCTGCCCCAAGCGAGGCCAGCAAGGCGTTGCGGCCGCGCACGAGGCGGCTCGAGACGGTGCCGATCGGAAGGCCGAGCGCTTCGGCCGCCTCGCGATAGCCGAGGCCCTCGATCATGATCAGGGCGACGACCTCGCGCTGCTCGTCGGGAAGCTGTCCCATCGCGCGCATCACGGTCGCAAGCTCGGCCGATTGCTCGATCGCCGCCGCGCCATCGAAACCCTGGCGCTCGCCCTCTTCCGGAGGCGCTTCCCAGGCCGCCTTGCGCTGGCGGCTGCGGGCCTCGTCGATCCACAGGTTGCGGGTGATCCGGAACAGCCAGCTGTCGAGTCGCGTACCGGGCATGAACTGCGCCCGGCTGCGCAACGCGCGCTCGACCGCCTGCGCGGCGAGGTCGTCGGCATCGGCCGGGCTGCGCGACAGCGAAAAGGCAAAGCGCCGCAATCGCGGCAGCATCATTCCCAGCGCGTCGGCAAATTCGTCGTTGGCGGTCATCGGGCTCCATGCGGGATGAAACGACGCGGCTGCACCGTTTCATCCCCGACGACGAACTGATTAGGATCGATTGCAATGTCCAGACGCTCTTCCGCCCTTGCCGCGCTGCTGATGGCCGGTGCCGCGCTCGCCGCCGCCGGGAGCGCGGCGCGGGCGCAGCTGCTGCCCTCGCTGCCGGTCGGCGGGCTGCCGCTGCCGAGCGCGGTGCGCAATGTGACGGTGGTGGGCGACCTCCTCGCGCCGCTGTCACCGGCCCAGCGCCAGGCCGCGACCCTGCCGAGCCTCGACCGGCTGGGGGTGGCGCAGGGGGTGGGCGAGCTCGGCCAGGCGTCGCTCGCCGAACTCCGCAAGCTTCGGCTGGGCGAGCTCATCCGCGCCAATCCGGCGCAGCTCGAGTCGGGGCCCGACGGCGTGCCGGTGCGGCGCGGGGTGCTGATCGCGATCGACCCGACCGATGCCCAGCTGCGGAGCGTGGCCGCGGCCGGCTTCACGGTCGAGCGGCGCGACGATCTCGGCGGCCTCGTCAGCGTGACCCTGCGCGCGCCGGGGCGGCTGTCGGGCAAGGCGGCGATGAAGCGGCTCAAGGCGGCCGCGCCCGGCCTCGCGGCCGATTACGACCCTATCTACGAGCCCGCGGGCGGGGCGCTGCTGCCGGTCGCGGGCGCGGTGCTGGCGGGGGCGAGCCCGCCGCCGATGCCCGCCGGACGATCGATCGTGATGATCGACGGCGGGGTCGCGGCGCATGCCAGCCTCAAGAATGCGGCGATCGTCCAGCAGGGCTTTGCCGGGCCGGCCAAGGCCACCGGGCACGGGACCGCCGTCGCGTCCCTCCTGGTCGGCCGTGACGGCGCCTTCCGAGGCGCGGCCGACGGGGCCAGGCTCTATGTCGCCGACATCTATGGCGGGAGCCCGGCGGCGGGGAGCGCGAGCGCGATCGTCCGCGCTTTGGCCTGGGCGGCGTCGAAGCAGCCCGACGCGATCAGCATCAGCCTCGTCGGCCCGAGCAATCTCCTCCTCCAGCGCGCGGTGGCGATCCTCGCCCGGCGCGGCGTGCGGATGGTGGCGGCGGTCGGGAATGACGGGCCGGCGGCGCCGATCCAGTATCCGGCGGCCTATGACGGGGTGACGGCGGTGACCGCGGTCGACGCGCGCGACCGGGCGCTCCCCGAGGCAGGGCGGGCGGCGCGCCTCGACTTCGCCGCGCCCGGCGCGGACATGGCGGCGGCGCTTCCGGGAAGGGGCTATGCCAAGGTACGCGGGACGAGCTTCGCCACCCCGCTGGTCGCCGCGCGGCTGGCGGCCACGGGCTCGACACAGGCGCTGGACCGCGAGCTGTCGCGCGGCAGCGGCAAGATCGGGCGCGGAATCGTCTGCCGGACCTGCCGCACCGACCCGAGGATCGTCGGCGCGAAATAAAAAGCGCGGGCGGGGATGAAGCGCGCAAGGCGTGTCGTTCTCAACAGGCAAGCCCCCCGGGGCTGCATGGATTCAAGAGAACGACAGGAAAGGACCTGACATGATCCGTCTCACCCTTGCGCTGGCGCTGGTCGCCGGCACCGCCGCTGCTCCCGCTTCGGCCCAGCTCCTCGGCAATGTCGGCGGCACCCTTGGGGGGGTCGTTGGCGGGACCGTGAACGGCAGCAATTCGCTCGGCGGCACCATCGGCGGCGCGCTTGGCGGCAATGGCGCGCTGTCGGGCACGCTCAATGGCGTCAGCGGCAGCGTCACCAAGAGCGTCACGGGCAGCGTCGCGGGCACGGGATCGCTGACCGGCAGCCGCTCGGTCGATACCCGCAGCGGTTCGGCGAGCGGCGACGTGGGCCTCGCCGGGAGCCTCGCGGGCGCGGCCGAGGGCGCGCTGGCGGGGACCGGCGCGGGCCAGTCGGGCGGGCTTGCCGGCAGCCTCTCGGGCAATGCCTCGGGCAGCAAGAGCGCCAGCTTCGGTCTGCAGGGCGTCGGCACCGACACGGTCGCCTCGGTCGCGGGCAGCGCCGCGGGCATGGCGCGCGGCCAGGTCGCGGCGGCGCGTGAGCAGGCGGGCGCGGTGCGCGGGCAGGCCGAGGGCCAGGCCACGGGCATGCTCAACGGAGCGCTGGCCGCCACCCGTTCGGCGGGCGGAAGCCTCAATGCTTCGGGCCAGGCGAGCGGCTCGGCCCAGGGCGAGGCCCGCGTCTCGCGCGACGACTAAGCCTGATCGTCCCCTATCGTCTGCCGCGTGATGGGCAGACGGAAACGGCCCGCCGAGTCCTCCCCGGCGGGCCGTTTGTCGTCTTGTGCCCTCCCCGCGGGGAGAGCGAATTACTTGACGCGTTCGACCTGCTCGAACTCGAGCTCGACCGGGGTGGCGCGGCCGAAGATCGACACGCCGACCTTGACCCGGCCGCGATCGAAATCGAGTTCCTCGACCAGGCCGTTGAAGCTCGCGAAGGGACCGTCGAGGACCTTGACGCTGTCGCCGATCTCATAGTCGACGTTGATCTTCGCCTTGGGCGCGGCGGCGGCGGCTTCCTCCTTGGTGTTGAGGATGCGCGCGGCCTCGGCCTCGCTGATCGCCTGCGGCTTGCCGTTGGGGCCGAGGAAGCCGGTCACCTTGGGTGTGTTCTTGACGAGGTGGTAGACGTCGTCGTTCATGCCGAGCTTGGCGAGCACGTAGCCGGGGAAGAACTTGCGGTCGCTCGTGACCTTCTTGCCGCGGCGGATCTCGGTGACCTTCTCGGTCGGGACCTCGACCGCCTCGACCAGCGGCTCGAGGTTGAGGCGCTTGGCTTCCGACAGGATCGACTCGCGGACCTTGTTCTCGAAGCCCGAATAAGCGTGGATGATGTACCAGCGGGACATGGTTCTGTTTTACCCCAGGAGGCCGAGCAGCGACTCGACGATCTTGCCGAAGATGCTGTCGACCGCGAAGAAGAAGAGAGCGAGGATCGCGGTCAGGATGAACACCATGACGGCGGTGACCCAGGTTTCCTTGCCGGTCGGCCAGACGACCTTGCCGGCTTCGGAGCGGACCTGGCGGATGAATTCGCCGGGGGATGTCTTGGCCACTGCAGGCACCCTTCACGTGATAGAAAAACGAGGTCCGCGGATGGCTCCGCCGGACCTCGGTTGAAGCGGCATGTAGCGTGGTCGCCGCGAAGGTTCAAGGCGAGCCGTCGGCGAAGTGAATTCGCCGACGTCGACGCTCGCTTCGCGAGCCCGGCCGGCGGCTTCGCGTCCGCTTCGCGGAGCGGCGCGCTGCTTCGCTACGCGCCTCGCTGCGGCCTGGCAGGGGCAGAGGGACTCGAACCCACGACCCTCGGTTTTGGAGACCGATGCTCTACCAACTGAGCTATACCCCTAGGCCGCCTGCCGGTTAGCGTCAGGGACTGCCGGTTGCAAGGCGGTCGAGTCGACGATCGGTGCCGGGGGCTGTTCGCGGCGCCACAGGCGGAAGGGAAAGGCGAGGAGCTCGGCAAGGCTGCGGGGCGAGGGCGCCTCGTGGATCCCGGTCTTCGGCCACTCGCCGGGCCGGGGCATGACGCAGGTCCCGAACAACCGGTCCCAGAAGGAAAAGAGGATCGAGAAATTGCGGTCGAAGTGCCGCTCCTCGAGGCTGTGGTGGATCCGGTGAAAGGCTGGCTCGACGAGGAGATGGCGAAGCGGACCGAACCCCGTCCTGACCGGAGAGTGGATGAAGAGGAGCAGGAAGGACGTCACGATGACGACCATCGAGGGCATGGCGTACGAGCCGAAGTCGATCAACGAGAGCGGGATCGCGACGAACAGGAACATTGGCACGAACTGGAGGGGATGGCTGATGCTCGTGGCCGCGCTGAGGTGCTCGACCGAATGATGGACGGCATGGACCGGCCAGAGGAATCGGTGCTCGAAGCGGTGCTCCCAGTACATCAGGAAATCGGTCACGAGCAGCATCGCGAGCACGGCGCCGACGCTGCCGACCTGCTGCGTCGGAAGCCTGATGAGCGGCCCGATGCCAAGGTGGCCCCACAGCCAGTTGAGCGGGGTCGAGACGACCACGGCGAAGACCGGGACCATCAGTCCGAACATGACGCCCGGCCAGCGCACCCGCCAGCGGAATGGCTCCTGCTGGCTGACCATCTCAGCGATCGTGCAGAGGAGGATCAGATAGCCGGTCGAGAAGATGACGCCCGGGATTCCACGCAGCTGCTCGACGATCAACGCCATCCTCCCTTTGCAGCCAGGAACTGCGCCAGTGAGGTATAAATCTTATTAACGAGACGGCCCGCCCGTCCGCGATCAGGCGGCGATGTCGAGGGGGACGATCTCGCCCGAAAGGTAGAGATTGCGCGCCTTGGTCCGCGACAGTTTGCCCGAGCTGGTGCGGGGCAGCGAGCGCGGCGGAATCAGTTCGACCACCGGGCTCATGCCGATGATCGCGCGGACCCGCTCCTTGATGTCGTCCTTGAGGCGGCTGCGCTCCTGAAGGTCGGAGACGCGGCAGTGGACGAGCACCGCCGGCTGCTCCTCGCCCGAGGGCCCGGTGATCGCGAAGGCGGCGATGTCGCCCGACTTGAAGCCGGGGAGCTGCTCGACCGCCCACTCGATGTCCTGCGGCCAGTGGTTGCGGCCGTTGATGATGATCATGTCCTTGGCGCGGCCGACGATAAAGATGTAGCCACCCGAGAGGTAGCCCATGTCGCCGGTGTCGAGCCAGTCGTCCTTCATGCAGGCCTCGGTGGCCTCGGGATCGCGATAATAGCCGACCATCAGGCTCTGGCCGCGGGTCCAGACCTTGCCGATCTCGCGGTCGGGGAGGACGTTGCCCGCGCCGTCGCGGATCTCGATTTCCATGCCCTCGAGCGCACGGCCGCAGTTGACGATGGCGCGATAGCGCTTGGGGCGGTCCTCGCCGTCCTCGGCAGCGGCGCCCGACAGTTGGCTTTCCTCGACCAGCTCGAGGCGGATGCCTTCGCCCGGCGGCATCAGGCTGACCGCCAGCGTCGCTTCGGCGAGGCCGTAGGAGGGGCAGAAGGCATTGGCCTTGAAACCGGCGTCGGCAAAGGCGTCGACGAAGGCCTGCATGACGTCCGGACGGATCATGTCGGCGCCATTGCCCGCGATCCGCCAGCGCGACAGGTCGAAGCGCTCGCTGGCCTTGATCTGGCTCGACATGCGGCGGGCGCAGATGTCGTAGCCGAAGGTCGGCGAATAGGAGAGGGTGGTGCCGGGGTTGCGGCTGACGAGGTCGAGCCAGGCGAGCGGCCGCCGGGCGAAATCCTCGGTCTTCATATAGTCCGTGCTGATCTGGTTGGCGACCGGCGAGAGGAAGCAGCCGACGAGGCCCATGTCATGGTACCAGGGCAGCCAGCTGACGACGCGGTCGCTGTCCTGCATCTGGAGGCCGAGCGCGTGGCCGCGAAGATTGTGGAGCAGCGCGCGGTGGGTGACCGCGACCCCGTGCGGGAAGCGGGTCGAGCCGCTCGAATATTGGAGGTAGCCGATCTCGTCGGGGCTGGCCTCGGGAAGGGCGGCGGCGGGATCGAAGGGCTCGGCGGCGAGCGCGTTCCAGCTCATCGCGCGGACCGAGCGACGGGCACCCGCCTCGACGCAGAAGTCGGCCAGCTCCTCGGGGTAGAGGAACAGCGCGGGGTCCGAACTCGTCAGCATGACCGTCAGCTGTTCGACATAGGCCTCGCGCCCGCCGAAGCTGGTCGGGAGCGGAAGCGGCACCGGCCACAGCCCGGCATAGACCGCGCCGAAGAAGCCGGCCGCGAATTCGGGCCCGGTCTCGGCAATCAGCGCGATGCGGTCGCCCTTCTGAAAGCCCATGCCCATCAGGCGACGGGCATTGGCGAGCGCGTCCTCGCGCATTTCGGCATAGGTGTAGGCGCGGGTCAGGGTGCCGCGCGGATCGTGGAAGTTGAGACCCTTCTTGCCCTTGGCGGCATAGTCGAGCGCGTCGCCGAGAGTGGCGAAGTCGGCCATCCGGCGCGGCAGGTCGTCGAGCGTCGGGGTGGCGCCCAGCGGGCTGAGCATGGGGGCCTGTTCCATGACGTCGATCACGTTGTTCTGGTCCTGTATCTGGTCTTGTTCGAGCCGGGAGCGGGCGCGCACGCCACTCCCATGTTGACCGTGGTTGTTCGCGGTTGAGTGTGGCACAAAGAAGGCGTGGGCAGCGGGGACGAGGAGCGCGAAGGCAGCGGCGGGCGGCGCAGACGGGCCCCGCGACCGCTCGATCCGGAGGCGCTGCGCGAGCTTGCGCTGGCTTATGTGGCGCGCTTCGCGACCAGCCGGGCGAAGCTCTTGACCTATTGCCGGCGCAAGCTGCGCGAGCGGGGGTGGTCGGGCGAAACGGAGCCCGACCTCGACCGGCTCGTCGACCGGATCCGGGAGCTGGGGTTCATCGACGATCGCGCCTTTGCGGGAATGAAGACCGCGAGCCTGCTGCGCCGCGGCTATGGCCGCGGACGCGTCCGCGCGACCCTCGCGGCGAGCGGGATCGGCGAGGAGGACGGGGCCGAGGCGCTGGAGCGGGCCGAGACGGAAGCGCTTGCGGCGGCGCTGCGCTTCGCCGAGCGCAAGCGGATCGGGCCCTATGCGACCGCCCCGATGCACGATCCGGCGGCGCGCGAAAAGGCGATCGGGGCGATGATCAGGGCCGGCCATTCGTTCGACCTGGCCCGCCGGGTGGTGGCTGCGACGCCCAGTCAATTAAACGAAATATTAACCGAGATTGATGAAAGTCGTTAAGCCGACGTAACTTCCTCTGCCCGGCACTCTGTGTTATTCGTAGCATCGTGCAACGGGAGTATGCGTCGGTGTCGGTGGACGACGAGGGTTCGGGCGCTGCAGGCCCTGCGGCGGACGCAGGCCCCGGTTCTGGCGTCCGCGTCACCGGCCGGGTCAAGTGGTTCGACGCGACTCGGGGTTTCGGCTTCCTCGTCAGCGACGACATCGAGGGCGACGTCCTCATCCATTTCTCCCTCCTTCGCGAGCATGGGCGGCGGTCGCTTCCCGAAGGAGCGGTTGTGACCTGCGACGTGCTGCGGCAGGATCGCGGGCTGCAGGCGACCCAGGTGGTCTCCATCGATCTCAGCCAGGCGGTGCCCGTGCGGGCGCCGGCGAGCCCGAGCGAGGATCGGTCGGACCGGTCGGGCCTGCTCGACGGCGCTGGGCCGTTCGAACCGGTGGAGGTCAAGTGGTTCAATCGCGTCAAGGGTTATGGCTTCGTCAATCGGGCGGAGACTCCGGATCAGGACATCTTCCTGCACATGGAGACGGTGCGCCGGGCGGGGCTCGGCGACCTTCAGCCGGGCGACCGGGTCTCGGCGCGGATTGCGGAAGGCCGCAAGGGGCTGACCGCGGTCGACCTGCGCGCGGACTGAGCCGGCTGGCGCTGCTGGCGGCGCTGCCGCTGGCGCTGGGCATGGCGGCATGCACCTCGAACCAGAGCGACAGCGCGCCGCTCGAGAAATCGGCCGCGGGACTGGCGCAGGTCCCGCTTACCATCCGCACCGCCGGCGGGCAGGTTCACAAATTCACCGTCGAGGTCGCGGCCAGTCCGGCCGAGCAGGAGCAGGGACTGATGAACCGCCAGAGCCTCGCCCCCGACCGAGGCATGATCTTTCCCTACGAGCCCCCCAAGGCGGCGAGCTTCTGGATGAAGAACACGCTGATCCCGCTCGACATGATCTTCGTCCGCGCCGACGGGACGATCAGCAGCATCGCCGAGAATACGGTGCCCTTGAGCCTCGAGCCGGTCGCCAGCCTCGAACCGGTCGGCGCGGTGCTCGAGATCGCCGGGGGCCGCAGCGCCGAACTGGGGATCAAGGTCGGCGACAAGGTCGAGTGGGTCCATTCGAAGTGACGGGGTCGAGGGGCCGAAGGTGGTTGCACCCTCGGGCCCTCTCCCGCTAGGGCGCTCGGCCATGGGTTTACTGGCGAACATCTTCACCTGGTGGAACGGCGCGGGCATGACCACCCGGCGCTTCACCAAGCGGCACGGCCGCGAGGTCGGGCGCGACGAGCTGGGCAATCTTTATTACCAGCACAAGGACGATCCGCGCCGGCGCTGGGTGATCTACAACGGTCCCAACGACGCCAGCCGCGCCCCGCCGCAGTGGCAGAGCTGGCTGCGCGGGCAGATCGACGACGTGCCCGAGAAGTCGCTTCCGCCGCGCCGCTCGTTCGAGAAGCCGGCGATGCCCAACCTGTCGGGGACCGGCGAAACCTACCGGCCGGCGGGCTCGCTCTCGCGTGGCGGCAAGCGCGCTGCGGCGACCGGCGACTACCAGGCCTGGACTCCCGAATAAGCATGCGCTGGCGCGTCGCCGCCATGCTTTGCCTCGGCCTGCTCGGCGCGGGCTGCGACCGGCTGCCTGGCGGCAAGGGGCAGGACGAGAACAAGGCCGCGCAGGCCGAGAAGCCCGCGCCGCCGCCGCCCGGCACCACGCCGATGAACGAGCGGGTGGCGGTGCTGGGCGTCCTCAACAAGCGCAACGGAATCGCCCGCGACATTCGGCTCAAGCCGGGCCAAGCGGTGCGGATGAACGACCTGATCGTGCGGCTGCGGGCGTGCGAGAAGACCCCGCCGTGGGAGTTCGACCAGTTGACCGGCGCCTTCGTGCAGGTCGACGTGCGGCAGCCCGACGATACGTGGGACCGCGTCTTCTCGGGCTGGCTCTACAAGGAAAGCCCGTCACTCAACACGGTCGAGCACCGGGTCTATGACGTCTGGCCCAGGAGCTGCGAGATGAACTTCCCGGCGGCCGCCGAGGAAGCCGGCTCCTTGAGCGACGACAGCAGCCCGTCGAGCGAGCGCCAGTCGGGCTCGGGCGGGACCGAGGCCGAGCCGAGCGCGTCGCCCAGCAACCCGACGTAGGACGCGCGGGGCACGTCCACCGCGCCGAGGCTGGCGAGGTGGCTGGTCATGAACTGGCAGTCGAGCAGGGTGAAGTGGCCGGCGCGCAGCCGCGCGACGAGGAAGGCGAGCGCGACCTTGCTGGCGTCGGTGGCGCGGCTGAACATGCTCTCGCCGAAGAAGGCGCGACCCAAGGCGACGCCATAGACCCCGCCGACGAGGCGATCTTCTTCCCACACCTCGACCGAATGGGCCTGGCCGCGCTCGAACAGGCCGATCATCGCCTGCTCGATCGGGCGGTTGATCCACGTCTCCTCGCGGTCCGCGCAGCCGAGCAGCACCCCGGCGAAATCGCGGTCGGCAGTGACGGTGAAGCGACCCGAGCGGAGGCGCTTGGCGAGGCTCCGCGAGACGTGGAAGCGGTCGAGCGGGATGATCGCGCGGGTGCGGGGCTCGACCCAGAAGAGCTCGTCGCTGTCGCGGCTGTCGGCCATGGGGAAGACCCCCGAGGCATAGCCACGCAGCAGCAGGTTGAGGTCGAGCCGGGCGCTCATCGCGCGAGGGTAACGCGGGAGGGCGGCAAGGGATACACCCCGTCCGTCTTCCCGGCGCAGGCCGGGACCTGGTGAGGCTTGCACCTCGCTGCCTGAGGTCCCGGCCGGCGCCGGGACGACGGGTCAGGAGTCGCGCTGCTCTTCCAGCCAGCGCTCCAGCCACTTGATCGTATAGTCGCCGGCGGCGAAGGCCGGTTCGGCGAGGATGCGCTGGTGGAGCGGGATGTTGGTCTTCGGGCCATCGACCACGAATTCCTCGAGCGCGCGGCGGAGGCGGGCGATGGCTTGCGGCCGGTCCTCGCCCCAGACGATCAGTTTGCCGATCATGCTGTCGTAGTAAGGCGGCACCTTGTAGCCCGAATAGAGCCCGCTATCGACGCGGGTCTGGAGCCCGCCGGGGGCGACGAAATTCTTCACCAGCCCCGGCGAGGGGGCGAAGGTCTCGGGATCCTCGGCGTTGATCCGGCACTCGATCGAGTGGCCCGACAGCCGGACCTCGTCCTGGGTGACGCTCAGCCCGCGCCCTTCCGCGATGCGGAGCTGCTCGGCGACGAGGTCGAGGCCGGTGATCATCTCGGTCACCGGATGCTCGACCTGGAGCCGGGTGTTCATCTCGATGAAGTAGAATTCGCCGTCCTCGTAGAGGAACTCGATCGTGCCGGCGCCGCGATAGCCCATGTCGGCCATCGCCTTGCGGACCCGCTCGCCCATCTGCGCGCGCTGCTCGGCCGAGATGACCGGCGAGGGAGCTTCCTCGATGACCTTCTGGTGGCGGCGCTGGATCGAGCAGTCGCGCTCGCCGAGGTGGACCGCCTGGCCGTCGCCGTCGCCGAACACCTGGAACTCGATATGCCGGGGATCGCCGAGATATTTTTCCATGTAGACGGTGGGGTCACCGAAGGCGGCGTTCGCCTCCGACGACGCCTGCGCCATCAGGGTCTCGAGCTGGTCGGGCTCGGGGACGACCTTCATGCCGCGTCCGCCGCCGCCCGAGGCGGCCTTGATCAGGACCGGATAGCCGATCTCGTCGGCGATCTTCTTCGCTTCCTCGACGCTGTCGAGGGGCCCGGGCGAACCGGGAACAAGCGGCAGGCCGAGCGCGGCGGCGGTGCGCTTGGCCTCGACCTTGTCGCCCATGATCCGGATGTGCTCGGGCTTGGGGCCGACCCAGATGATGTTGTGGAGTTCGACGATCTCGGCGAACTGGGCGTTCTCCGAGAGGAAGCCGTAGCCCGGGTGGATGGCATCGGCGTGGACGATCTCGGCGGCCGAGATGATGTTGGGGATGTTGAGGTAGCTGTCGCGCGCGGCGGGCGGGCCGATGCACACCGCCTCGTCGGCGAGACGCACGTGCATCGCGTCGGCGTCGGCGGTCGAGTGGACCGCGACGGTCTTGATACCCAGTTCCTTGGCCGCGCGCAGGATGCGCAGCGCGATCTCGCCGCGGTTGGCGATTAGCAGCTTGTTGATCTTGCCCACTAGTCGATGACCACCAGGGGCTGGTCGAACTCGACGGGCTGGGCGTTGGCGACGAGGATCTGCGTGACCTTGCCGCCCTTGGTCGCGACAATCGGGTTCATCACCTTCATCGCCTCGACGATGAGGAGGGTGTCGCCGACCTTCACCGTGTCGCCGACCGACACGAACGGCGGCGAGCCGGGCTCGGCGGCGAGGTAGCAGGTGCCGACCATCGGCGAGCGCACGGCCTCGCCGCTGACGGCGGGCGCCTGGGGTGCGCTGTCGGCGACCGGAGCGGCGGCGGCGGGCGCGGCGGCGGCCGGGGCGGCCGCGACGAAATGCTGCGCGGGCGCCTGGGCCACGGTCAGCTCGCGCTTGACCTTGATCTTGCGGTCGCCGTCCTCGACTTCGATCTCGCTCAGCTCATTGGCGCTCAGCAGCTCGGCAAGCTCGCGCACGAGGCCGGCGTCGATCCGCATCTGCTTGTGTTCGTCGGACATGGAAACTTCCCTGCAATCTGTCGCGGCGGCCCTTGTCAGAGCCGGGCGGCGGCGTCCAGCGCAAGCGCATAGCCATGCGCGCCGAAGCCACTGATGATCCCCTTGCAAACGCCCGAGATCAGGCTCCGGCGCCGGAAGGATTCGCGGGCCGCGGGGTTGGAGAGGTGGACCTCGATCACCGGCACGGCAATCGCCGAAATGGCGTCGCGCAGCGCGACCGAGGTGTGGGTGAGGCCGCCCGCGTTGAGGAGCACGGCGTGGACGCCGGTGTCGGCCGCCTCGTGCAGCCAGTCGATGAGGTGGCCCTCGTGATTCGACTGGCGGACGTCGAGCTCGACTTCGAGCGGCCCCGCCCGCTCGTGGAGCATGGCGGCGATGTCGTCGAGCGTGTCGGACCCGTAGACCTCGGTCTCGCGGGTGCCGAGCCGGTTGAGGTTGGGGCCGTTCAGAACAAGAACCTTGCGCATTGCTCCGCACCCTTCCGCCACCTAGATGCGCTAGTCAAATGAGCGAGACCGAAACCCACAGCATCAGCGTCAACGGCGAGCACCGGCGCGTGGCGGCCGGCATGACTGTCGCCGGACTGGTCGCCGAACTCGGGCTCGATCCCGCGCGGGTGGCGGTCGAGCGCAATCTCGAGATCGTGCCGCGCTCGACGCTCGGGGATGTGAAGGTTGAGGATGGCGACGATTACGAGATCGTGCATTTCGTTGGAGGTGGTTGAGTGAACGCGCACGCGCAGATCGACAAGGACGGCTGGAGTGTCGCGGGGCGCAACTTCACCTCGCGGCTGATCGTCGGCACGGGCAAGTACAAGAGCCTCGAGCAGAATGCGGCGGCGGTGGCGGCGAGCGGGGCGGAGATCGTCACGGTCGCGGTGCGGCGGGTGAACCTCACCGACCCCAATGCGCCCAAGCTCACCGACTATATCGATCCCAAGGTGACGACCTACCTGCCCAACACCGCGGGCTGCTTCACCGCCGAGGAAGCGATCCGGACGCTCCGGCTGGCGCGCGAGGCTGGGGGCTGGACCTTGGTCAAGCTCGAGGTGCTGGCCGAGGCCAAGACGCTTTATCCCGACATGATCGAGACCGTCCGCGCGACCGAGCTCCTGACTAAGGAAGGGTTCGAAGTGATGGTCTATTGCACCGACGATCCCATCATGGCGCGGCGCTGCGAGGACGCGGGCGCGGTGGCGATCATGCCGCTGGGCGCACCGATCGGCTCGGGGCTCGGGGTGCAGAACCCGGTGACCATCCGGCTGATCGTCGAGGGCGCGAAGGTGCCGGTGCTGGTCGATGCGGGCGTCGGCACGGCGAGCGACGCGGCGGCGGCGATGGAGCTGGGCTGCGACGGCGTGCTGATGAACACAGCCATCGCCGAGGCCAAGGACCCGATCCTGATGGCGCGGGCGATGAAGGCCGCGGTGGAAGCCGGGCGCCTCGCCTATCGCGCCGGGCGGATGGGCAAGCGCATGTATGCCGATCCGTCGAGCCCGCTGGCCGGGCTGATCTAGGCGGCCGGGCTCAACCCCCGGCGAGGAGCGCGGCCAAGGCCTCCTCGAGTTTCCGGCTGCAGTCGGTGAACCGGTCGGCGACCCGCTCCAGCTCCTCCAGCAGCCACTGGTCGCCATGCCGGAACAGGGCCTGCGTCCCTTCGGCGGTCCGGCCGGGCTTGGCGTGGACGAGGTTGTTGCGGGTGCCAACAAGCGCCTCGAAGTCGCGCGCCGCTTCGTGAAGCGCGCTATGCTCCGCCGAGGCCGGCCAGCGCTTGATGAGGTGGATCAAGGTGTCGGCGATCCGCCCCGCGGTCCGTTCGGAAAGGTCGTCCATGCAGCCCGGCTGCAATCGCTCGCAGCAGCGCACGGCCGTCCATTCAAGGCTCGCGAAGCAGAAGACCGCGCGGCCGAGTGCCGCCGCATAGCCTTGTTCGAGCGGCATGGAGGGCGACACGTCCAGCCGCTCAGCCCTTCGCCTTGGCCCGCAGCGCGCTGATCGTCGTCTGGTTGGTGATGACCTCGACGTCGGTCTTGCAGTGGAGGAGGCGGATGCCCTTCCTGCCGAGCGCTTCGTCGATGGCGGGGCCGAACTCCTCGGTGGTCTCGACCGTCGCGGCCCAGCCGCCGAAGGCGCGGGCGAGGGCGGCGAAGTCGGGATTGACTAAAGTCGTCGCCGACAGCCGCTCGGGATAGTCGCGCTCCTGGTGCATGCGGATGGTGCCGTAGCTGCCGTTGTCGACGACGATGACGAGAAGGTCGGCGCCATATTGGGCGGCGGTGGCGAGCTCCTGCCCGTTCATCAGGAAGTCGCCGTCGCCCGCGACGCACAGCACCTGCCGGTCCTTGAAGCGGATCGCGGCGGCGACCGCGGCGGGGAGGCCATAGCCCATGGTGCCGCTGGTCGGGGCGAGCTGGGTCGGCATGGCGGCGTAGCGCCAGTAGCGATGGAACCAGCCCGAGAAATTGCCCGCGCCGTTACAGATGATGGTGTCCTTCGGCAGCTTGTCGCGGAGGAGGGCGACGCAGGGGCCGAGGTCGAGCGTCACGCCCTCGCGCGGGGCCGGCGTGGTCCATTCGAGATAATCGGCATGGGCTTCGCGGCCGGCGCCGAAGGGGAGGAGGTCGGGATCCTCCCAGCTGTCGAGCGCCTGCGCGAACTCGCCCATGTCGGCGCAGATGGGGAGGTCGGCATGATAGACGCGGCCGAGCTCGTTGGGGTCGGGGTGGACGTGGACGATCGTCTGGCCCGGATGGTCGGGGGTGACGAGGGTATAGCCCTCGGTGGTGGATTCGCCGAGACGGGCGCCGACGACCAGCAGCAGGTCGGCGTCGCGGACGCGGCTGAGGAGCTTGGGGTTGGGGCCGTAGCCGAGGTTGCCGGCATAGACCGGGCAATCGTTGGGAATCGCGTCCTGGCGGCGGAAGGCGGCGGCGGTGGGCAGGCCGATGCGGCTCGCCCAGGCGGCGAAATGATGCGCGGCGCACGGGCTCCAGTCGGCCCCGCCGACGATGGCGAGGGGAGCGGCGGCGTCCTTGAGCAGCTCGTAGAGGGTGGCGATGGCGGCGGGG
The DNA here is from genome assembly GCF_000711715.1 of Sphingomonas astaxanthinifaciens DSM 22298. Lineage (NCBI taxonomy): Bacteria > Pseudomonadati > Pseudomonadota > Alphaproteobacteria > Sphingomonadales > Sphingomonadaceae > Sphingomonas > Sphingomonas astaxanthinifaciens. The sequence goes on along the minus strand of NZ_JONN01000001.1, from coordinate 1,243,103 downwards.
TCGGGGTGCTCGACCAGCGGCGGCACCGGCGGGCGGTCGAGCGCCTCGACCTCGTCCCGCAACATGTCCTCGGGGAGCGCGAGGACCACGGGGCCCGGGCGGCCGACCGTGGCGACTCGCCAGGCGCGGGCGACATATTCGGGGATACGGCGCGCATCGTCGATCCGCGCGGCCCATTTGGCGATGGGGCCGAAGAAGGCCGGGAAGTCGATCTCCTGGAAGCCCTCGCGGTCCTTGTCGCGGCGGTCGAGGTCGCCGACGAACAGGATCATCGGGGTGGAATCCTGGAAGGCGACGTGGACGCCGGCCGAGGCATTGGTCGCGCCGGGGCCGCGGGTCACGAAAGCGACTCCGGGGCGGCCGGTCATCTTGCCATCAGCCTCGGCCATATAGGCGACACCGCCCTCCTGGCGGCAGACGATTGTCTCGATCTCGGGCGTGTCGTGGAGCGCATCGAGGACGGCGAGGAAGCTTTCGCCGGGCACGGTGAAGAGGCGGTCGCAGCCCTGGCGGCGAAGCTGGTCGACGAGGATCCGGCCGCCGGTGCGCAAGGAAGTTGTGGTCATGCCCGCTCCTTAGGAGCGAAGGCGGCTTTCGACCAGCCGGATCGCCTCGGCCAGCGCGGCGGCGGGATCGAGGCTGGTGGTGTCGAGAAGAAGCGCGTCCCCGGCCTGGACCAGCGGCGCGGCCGAGCGGTGCGAGTCGCGCTCGTCGCGGGCGCGGATGTCGATCAGCACGTCGGCGAGATGGACGGGTAGGCCGCTGGCGGAGAGCTCGGCGTGGCGGCGGCGGGCGCGCTCCTCCGAGGAGGCGGTGACGAACAGCTTGGCGGTCGCATCCGGCGCGATGACGGTGCCGATGTCGCGCCCGTCGAGGACCGCGCCCGAGGGTTGCGCCGCGAATTCGCGCTGCCGCTCGAGCAGGGCGGCGCGGACCGCGGGGTAGGCGCTGATCCGGCTGGCGATCCCGCCGACCATCTCGCTCTTGAGCTCGGGATCGTCGAGCAGGCCGGCGATGTCCTGTGCCGCACGGACCGCGGAGAATTCGCTCTCGGGGTCGCCGTCGTGGCGCAGCAGCGCCAGCGCGGCCGCGCGATAGAGCTTGCCGGTGTCGAGATGGGGCAGGCCGAAATGCTGGGCGAGGCCCTTGGCGATGGTCCCCTTGCCGCTGGCGGCGGGGCCGTCCACGGCGATGACGAGCGGGCGATCGGACATGGGGCGGGCTTTGACAGCCACCCCCCGCTATGGCAAGGCGCGCCCCGAACCGGCCGGGGCAGTCATGCCGCCGGCCTCATTTCAGTTGGAGATCATCAGTCCATGGTGAAGCCCGAGTGGGGCGCCAAGCGCACCTGCCCCAAATGTGCCACTCGTTTCTACGACCTCGGCAAGGATGACCCGGTCACCTGCATCGAGTGCGGCACGACCTTCGTTCCCGAGCCCGTGCTCAAGTCCAAGCAGCCGATGCCGTTCGAGCAGGTCTCGACCACCGCGGCCCCGGCCCAGCAGGCGGACAGCGATCTCGGTGCCGAGGATCTGGCCCTGCCCGACGAGGACGAGGAGCCCAGCGCCGACGATGAGGTCGATCTGTCGACCGGCGACGACGACCTCGGGGTCGAGGCGGCGAGCGACGACGAAGAAAATCTCTAGTCGCTTCTGACGCGATTGAAGAAGAGGGGCGGGGCCGCAAGGCTTCCGCCCTTTTTCGTGTGAGCACCCGTTCGGCTGGCGTTCAGCCGCTGGACGGGATCAGGGGAGGGATGGCCGGCCCGCTCCTGTCCCTGCTGCTGTTCGCGCAAAGTGTCGCGGCGGTACCGTCGGCGCCCGAGCCCGAGGCCGCATCCGCCGCGACGACCGATTATGGCCCGGTCGAACCCAAGGCGCCGAAGAAGAAGCCCGTGACGTCGGCCGCGAGCGACCCGTGCCTCAGCCAGGCGGTCGAGCCGGGGGTGATCCTCGTCTGCGGCAAGCGGCAGGATTATCGCATCGACCCCGACGTGATGGCCGCGCGCAAGATGGTGAAGAACCAGAGCGCGCCGCGTGGCCCCGAGCGCTTCGTTGACACGAGCTGCCAGGTCGTGGGTCCGATGGGCTGCATCAACCAGCCGACCATCAACGTCGTCGGCGCGGCGGCCACGGCGGTGGCGGTAGCGCAGGCCCTCGCGACCGGGGGCGATGTCGGCAAGATCCTCCAGACCGGGCACGAGCTCACCGAATATGAGATCTACCAGCTGCTGAAGCGCGAGCGCGAGGTTGAGGAGACCGGCAGCGCTCCGCCCGAGGAAGGCCGATAGCAAAAAGGCCCGCCGTTCGGCGAGCCTTTCAGGACAATGGTGGAGCCGAGGGGGATCGAACCCCTGACCTTCGCAATGCCATTGCGACGCTCTCCCAGCTGAGCTACGGCCCCTTGTCCGCGGCGGCCTTTAGGGGGTCATTCGGCCGCTGCCAACCCCTTTGTTGCCTCTTGGCGGCTTCCCGCAAAAAGAAAGCGGCGCCAGTACGCGGCGCCGCCCACTTGTCCACTCGACGCGGACGCCAGCCTACTTGTTGAGGTTGCTGGCGACGTTGCTGAAAGTGGTGTTGAGGTTGGTGCCGATGCTGGTCAGCGCGGTGATCGCGGCAACCGCGATGAGCGCGGCGATCAGGCCATATTCGATGGCGGTGGCGCCGTCGTCGTTGGTCAGCAGCTTGATAAAGCTTGTCATCGTGCAATCTCCCGAGAGGATCGCAGGCCTTCGAGCTTACCCTTACACGCTCCCCGCGTCCCAGGGCATCAATGATGGATGCCAATGCTTCCCATTCGGTAAACGCAACGCAACTGATTTTTCGGCCAAGGCCGAAAACAGGAAGGCCCCGCCCTCACCTCCGCGCGGGAGGTGAGCGACGGGGCCCCTTTTGCTGACCTGAAGCTTACTTGTTCAGGTTCGAAGCGACGTTCGAGAACGTCTTGTTCAGGTTGCCGCCGATGTTGGTGAGCGCGGTGATCGCGGCAACGGCGATGAGGGCGGCAATCAGGCCGTACTCGATCGCGGTGGCACCATCTTCGTTGTTCAGCATCTTGATGAAATTGGTCATGTCCGGTCTCCTAGTTCCACTTGTCCCCGGGGCCTGGCCCCGGACCGGCAGACGTTGAAGCCCGTCGGTCGAAGCCCGTTCTAGGAGCGAGGAGTTAAGGAGTTCTTGCACGCGCCGGTAAACGCAAGTTCACCATTTTTCGCGGCTCAGCGTCCGCTGCCGAACATCTCCTCGATGGCCTTGGCGGCGCCGGCGATGAAGTCGTCGAGGCTGGTATCGGCGGCCGGCGCCGACGCGGCGGTGCGGCGCGGGACTCGGTAGCCGGCGGGGAGCGAGGAAGCGCCTCGGCCATCGATGCTGAGCGCGGGGGCCATGAAGCTGCGCCAGATCTGCGCGGGGGTGGTCCCGCCCGACACGTCGCGCCCAAGCGACTTGTTGTCGTCGCGCCCGACCCACACGCCGACCACGAGATCGCCCGCGAAGCCGACGAACAGGGCGTCGCGATTGTCCTGGCTGGTGCCGGTCTTGCCGAAGGTCGGAGTGGAAAGCGCCGCGCGCCTGCCCGTGCCCTCGTTGGCGGCGGCCCACAGGATGTCGAGCATCGGGCGCCAGTCGCGCGCCTCGTCCAGCTGTCCGCCACGGCCGAAGAAGGAGGCGGTGAAGCCCGGCGCTTCGTCCTTGGCCGGGACCAGCGGCAGGCCGGTCGCCGCGACGGGATAGCGGCCCCCGGCGACCGCGGCATAGGCCGAGGTCAGCTCGAGCAGGCTAACGCCCGCGGTGCCGAGCGCGACGCTGGGCGTGTCGGGGAGCGGCGAGCTGATGCCCAGTTCGCGCGCGGTGCGCAGGACATTGGCCCGGCCGACGGCTTCGGACAGGCGGACGGTCGCGGCGTTGCTCGACCGGGCGAAGGCGGCGCGCAAGGGGATGGGGCCGCGATAGACGCCGTCGCTGTTGGCCGGGGTCCAGCCGTCGATGGTGATCGGCCTGTCCTGCAGGATCGTGCTGGGCGTGTAGCCCGCGCGCATCGCCGCGAGATAGACGAACAGCTTAAAGGCCGAGCCCGGCTGGCGCCGCGCTTGGGTTGCGCGGTTGAAGGTCGAATCCTTGTAGGAGCGGCCGCCGACCATCGCCACGACCCGCCCGTCAGGGCGCATCGCGACCAGCGCCGCCTGGACGCCGGGCCCGAGCGGGGCGTTGGCGACCGCGCGGGTGGCGAGGCGCTGAAGGTCGGCGTCGAGGGTGGTCCGGACCTTCACCTCACCGAAGTCGCTCTCGAAGGCCTGGGCGGCCTGAGGCGCGACCCAGTCGGCGAAATAGGTGCCGGTGGGCACCTTCTCGAGCTGCCGGATCGGGCGGGCGGGCACGGTCGCGCGGGCTCGCGCGGGCGAAATGACGCCGGTATCCGCCATCGCCGCGAGCACCAGCCGGCTGCGCTTCTGGGCGCCGGCGAGGTTGCGGGTTGGGGCGAGGCGGCTCGGCGCCTGAACGAGCCCGGCGAGCATCGCCGACTGGGCGAGGCTCAGCCGCTCGGGCTCGCGGCCGAAATAATGATGCGAGGCGGCCCGCAGGCCATAGACGCCGTCGCCGAAATAGACCGACGACAGGTAGCGCGAGAGGATCTCGTCCTTGGTCAGCCAGCCTTCGAGCCAGAAGGCGATGATCACCTCCTGCGCCTTGCGCTTGAGGCTCCGGTCACCGTTCAGGAAGCTGGTCTTGGCAAGCTGCTGGGTGAGCGTCGAGCCGCCCTGGCGGACCCCGCCGGCGCGGAAGTTGGCGACCATCGCGCGGGCGATGGCACGCGGATCGATCCCCCAATGGCGGTAGAAGCGGCGGTCCTCGATCGCGACGAAGGCGGCCGGGGTGTGGGGATTGAGCTTCGCGACCTCGACCGGCGCTTCCTTGATCGCGCCGCGGCGGGCGATGGCCCGCCCCTCGCTCGAGACGATCAGCATGGCCGGGTCGGGCAGCGGCTCGAGCGCACGGCTCAAGGGCGCGGTGACGACCAGCCAGAGCAGGATAACGAGGAGGAGCGCGCCGAACGCGGTGAAGCCCCAGCGCCAGTAGCGGCGGCGATTCGACGGCCGCGTGGGGGGCGGCGGGGGCTCGGCGGCCCCGGGCTCGGTCGGAAAGACCGCCTGCTCGCGGCTGGCCTCCGCCAGGCGCTGCTCACGGCGCTGCCACCAGTTGAGGCGCTTCACCGTCGGCGGCGCGCCGAACAGGGGTGCGGCAAAGGGATCGGGAAGATCCTCGATGTTGCGTCCGCCGCGCTGCCAGGGTGAGTCGCGATCCGCCATTGATCCCGTCGACAAGAGGTGACCTAACGCCCTAATACACTCAAAGTGCCGTGACTAGGGCCGGTGAACTGAACCCTTGGTGTCGAAGCGCGCCCTCGTCTAGTGAAGCGGCGTGACGAGACGGCGAGCGCATCGACTCTGGCTTGGCGCCATGCCCCTGCTGGTGCTGGCCGCGCTCGGGGGATGCCGCAACCAGGACAATGAAGCGGTCAGCGCGACCGTGATCGGCGATCGCCCGCCGGCGCTAGGCGATCCGGTCGCGAAGCCGTTGTCGCCCGCCGATCTGGTGCTGGTCGGCAATGTCGCGCAGGGGCTGGTCCGGTTCGACGCGGCGGGCAATATCGCGCCCGGCCTCGCCGAGCGCTGGGCGGTCAGCGACGACGGCCTGAGCTACGTCTTCCGGCTCCAGAAGACGAACTGGAGCGACGGCCGCAAGGTCCGCGCCCGCGACGTGGTGCGGCTGCTCCAGCGCCAGCTTGCCCGTGCCGGGCGCGATCCTGTGCGCGATTCGATCGGCGCGATCGCCCAGGTGGTGGCGATGACCGATCGGGTGATCGCGATCGAACTGAACGCGCCGCGGCCGCATCTTCTGCAGCTGCTGGCCCAGCCCGAGTTCGGGCTTGTCAGCAACGACCAGGGGACCGGCCCGTTCAAGGCGACCCGCAAGGACGAGGCGCTGCTGCTGAGCCGGACGCTGCCGGGGTTCGACGGCGACCAGGACCAGAAGCAGGAAGTCGCGCTTTCGGCGGCCCCGGCCGAGCGGGCGGTCAAGGCGTTCGTCGACGGCCAGACCGAGCTGGTGCTCGGCGGCACGGTCGGCGACCTCGCGGTGGCGCTGGGCGCGAAGTTGCCGCGTGGCGCGCTCCGGCTCGATCCGGTTGCGGGGCTGTTCGGGCTGGTCCCGGCGCGCAAGGACGGCCCGGCCGCCGATCCCGAAGTCCGCGCCCTGCTCGACGAAGCGCTCGACCGCGCGGCGCTGGTCGGGGCACTTGGCGTTCCCGATCTCCAGCCGCGCGCGACCATCCTCCAACCGGGGCTCGATGGGGTTAGTGCGCCCGCCCAGCCGGCCTGGTCGGCAAGCCCGATGACGCCCGAGCGCCGCCAGCTGCTGGTCGAGACCGGCGACCGCCTCTTTCCCCGGCCGAGCGGAGCGCAGCAGCCGCCGACCCTGGAGCCGCCGCGCCCGATCCTGGTCGCGCTTCCGCCGGGGCCGGGCGGGGCGATCATCCTGCAGCGACTCAAGGCCGACTGGGAGCCGCTCGGCCATCTGACGGTGGCGGCGGCGAAGCCCGGCGGACCGGCCGATTTCCGGTGGGTCGATTCGGTCGCGCCTTCGACCTCGCCCGCCTGGTTCCTGCGCAGCTTCCGCTGCGAGTTCGTGCCGATCTGCTCGGAGGAAGCGGACAAGTTGCTCGACGCGGCCCGGCTGACGGGGTTTGTCCCCCAGCGCAACGCCTTCTTCGCCGATGCCGAGCGGATGATGCGCGAGTCCGTGCTGTTCATCCCGGTCGCGGCACCGGTCCGCTGGTCGCTCGTCGGGCGCGGAATCGATGGTTTCAGCGAGAATCGCTTCGCCCGCCACACGCTGACGGACTTGCGTGCCAAGCGCGGCACCCAAGATTAGGGGCATGAGCGTCAGACCCCAGGCCCTTCGCCGCGACTTGCCCCTTGGCCGCGAGCCGTCCCACGTCCGCCAGCGGATCGAGGCGCTCGAGCATCTGCTCGAGGGGCTGGTGACGATCCCCGGCACCAGCAAGAAGGTGGGGTTGGACGTGTTGCTGGACTTCGTGCCCGGCGTGGGACCGACGGTGGCGGCGGGGCTGGGTGCCTATCTGGCCTGGGAAGCGCGCAACCTCGGTATGTCCAAGTGGCAGATCACTCGCATGGGGAGCAATATCGGGATCGACTGGCTGCTCGGCCTGATCCCGTTCGTCGGCGCGATCCCCGACTATTTCTTCCGCTCGAACACCCGCAACCTCCGGATGATCAAGCGGCATCTCGACAAGCATCACCCCTCGACCGTGACGCTCGACGTGCCGGCCCGCTAGGAACATTTCCATGTACGACTTCAAGATCGCTGCCGCCGACAAGGCGACGCTCTACGACGACCTCGCCCAGGCCCTCGACGGGCTGACCGCTGGCGAGAGCGACGCCATCGCCAACATGGCCAATACGGCGGCGCTGATCTGGGAAACGCTGCCCGACCTCAACTGGGCCGGCTTCTATCGGAACGTCGGCGGCGAACTGGTGCTGGGGCCGTTCCAGGGCCGCGCGGCCTGCATCCGCATCCCGTTCGGGCGCGGGGTATGCGGAGCGGCGGCCGAGACGCTGAAGGTCCAGCGGGTCGAGGACGTCCACGCCTTCCCCGGCCACATCGCCTGTGACGCTGCGAGCCAGAGCGAGCTGGTGGTGCCGATCGTCCGCAATGGCGAGCTGATCGCCGTGCTCGACCTCGACAGCCCGCAAAAAGCCCGCTTCGACGCGGAGGACGAGGCGGGCTGCGTGAAACTTTGTGAGGTATTGGCGAAGCGGCTCTGACCGCCGCTTCGCCGAACCTTTAGCCGGTGATCGACACCGCGACCGGTTCCTTGGTCATCGCCTTCCACTCGCTGCCGGCGGCGGCGGTCGCACTGCGGCCGGTGACGACGAGGCCGCCGATGACGCCGGCTGCGACAACTGCGCCGACCGTCGCACCGGTGTTGCCGTCGCCCGAGATGCGATGCACGCCGCTCAAGGTGATTGGCTTGCCGGCGAGCACCAGCTGATCGATGCTGAATTCCATCTTGGCCGACTTGCCGAAGACACCCTTGCCGGTGCGGTAGGTGATCTTGCCGGTCGCGGGGGTGCCGCGCGGGATCACCACATACTGGCCGAGCATCACGTCGCGCGCGACGTGGAATTCAAGCGAATCACCAACTCGCGCCTTCTTCGAGGTGAGATCCTTGTCGAGAGCCAGGAAGACTTCGGTATTGCTGGGCAGCATGGTGCCCGAGACGACCTCGAGCGGCTTGGCGACGGTGACGGCGACCGGCGGCGTCGGTGTGACGACCGGGTCGGCCGACTGGGCACCGGCGGTCGCTGCAAGGCACAGCGCCGCGACGCCGAGACCGGCGCGAACGTGATCAAACATGAAAAACCCCCGTTGTGACTAGCCAGTAATGGCTGGTCCGATGTTGACGATCTTTGCAATCGTCGCAAGACAATCAATGGTTAACGGAAGCGACGCGACGATTTTCGACAGGCGCGTTAGCTCAGCGCTTCGAGCCGCTCGTCACTGAGGCCGCCGGGAATGACCATCACGGGGCAGGGCAGGCGGCCCGCGTCATTGCCGGAGAAGGCGGTGACGAGCGGGCCGGGGTCGCCGGCCGGGGCGGCGCCGAGGACGAGGGCGGCGATGTCGTCGCGGCGCGACACGATCTCGCGGACCACCGCGACGGGTTCGCCCGGCTGGAGCAGGATCGCGTCGGGCTTCATCCCGTCGATGCCCGGAAGGTCGCCCAGAGCGGCGGCGACGCGGGCCTCGATGCGGAGTTGCTGTTCTTCCTCCATCGCGGCCTGCACCCCGCCCCACTGGACGAATTCCTGCGCCTCGGTGATTGCCAGCACCTCGATCGCGCCGCCCGTCTTGGCGGCCCGGCGGGCGGCGAAGCGCAAGGCGACGCGGGCCTCCTTGCTGTCGTCGATCACGACCAGATAGGTGCGCTTGCCGGTGGCCATCGTAGCTACAACTGGCCCAGCGCTGCTTGACGGGCAAGGGGGCATGGTCTTTTGAGGACCGCGATTCCTCCCCTCCAAGCCACAAGGTTCATGATGGCGATCGAACTCAAGATGCCCGCGCTCAGCCCGACCATGGAGGAGGGCACGCTTGCCAAATGGCTAGTGAAGGAGGGGGACACGGTCGCCAGCGGCGACATCCTCGCCGAGATCGAGACCGACAAGGCGACGATGGAATTCGAGGCGGTCGACGAGGGGACCGTGACCAAGATCCTGGTGTCCGAAGGCACCGACGGGGTGAAGGTCGGAACCCCGATCGCGCTGATCGGCGGCGAGGGCGAGGAAGCGGCGGCTCCCGCGGCGGCCGCTCCTGCGGCTCCGGCGCCCGCGCCCAAGGCCGATGCGGTTCCGGCGAAGGCCGAGGCGCCCGCGCCCGCGCCCGCCGCACCGGCCCCCGCCCCGGTCGAAACGCCGCCCGCTCCGGCCCAGCCGGCCGCTGCGCCCAAGGCCGAGGGCGAGCGGATCAAGGCGAGCCCGCTCGCGCGCAAGCTGGCGGAAGCGCAGGGGATCGACCTGTCGACCCTCACGGGTTCAGGCCCGGGCGGGCGGATCGTTCGCGCCGACCTTGGCCAGGCCGCCGGGGGGGCAGTTGCCCAGCCGCAGGCCGCCGCCGCGCCGTCCAGCCCGGCCCCGGCCGCCGCTGCGGCTCCGGCCCAGCCCTTCACGACCGACATCCCGCACGAGGCGGTCAAGCTTTCGAACATGCGCAAGACGATCGCGCGGCGCCTGACCGAGGCGAAGCGCGAGATCCCGCACATCTACCTGACCGTCGACGTCCGCCTCGACGCACTCCTGAAGCTGCGCAGCGACCTCAACGCCGGCCTGTCGGGACGCGGGGTCAAGCTCAGCGTCAACGACCTCCTGATCAAGGCACTGGCAGTCGGTCTCGAGGCGGTGCCCGAGTGCAACGTCAGCTTCACCCCCGACCAGTTGATCAAGTACAGCCGCAGCGACATCGCGGTCGCGGTCAGCATCCCGGGCGGGCTCATCACCCCGATCATCGTCGACGCCGGTTCGAAGTCGGTGAGCCGCATCTCGACCGAGATGCACGAGCTCGCGAGCCGTGCGAAGGAAGGCAAGCTCCAGCCGTACGAATATCAGGGTGGCACCGCGAGCATCTCGAACATGGGCATGTTCGGGATCAAGCAGTTCGACGCGGTCATCAACCCGCCCCAGGCGATGATCCTTGCGGTCGGCGCGGGCGAGAAGCGTCCGTGGGTTGACGGCGACGCGGTGACGGTGGCGACCGTGATGAGCATCACCGGCAGCTTCGACCACCGCGCGATCGACGGCGCCGACGGGGCCAGGCTGATGAAGACGCTCAAGGAACTGATCGAAAGCCCGCTGGGTCTGGTGGCTTGACGCCGCAACTCGAAGGCACTCAGGGATTCGCGGCGGCCCGCGACGCCGCCGTGTCAGCGGCATTGGTAGCTGCTGTTCTGATAACCGTTTGGGCGGGATGGTCCCAGCCTCCCCCATCGGTACTAGAGGCGATCGGCTTTGCGGCAATGGTTTTTGCGATTTCGCTGCCGATCATCGCCGTCATCGTCGCTTGCGCAAGTCCGTTGGTTCGATGGTTATCTGCCCTATCGCAACCACTGGTGATGATGCTGCCGCTTACGGGGGCTCTCATCGGGTTTGCTTTCATGTCGCTTCTTGGCTTGAAGAGCCCTGAGGGTCGGATCTCGCCTCTTGGCGACATTGTGTTGGCGGGGAGTGTCGGGGCCGTGATCGGGGCATTCACCGGATTGGCGTGGTGGTCGAGTATCAGGAGGCGAGCCCGGATCAGTGTGAGCGAGAGGCAGTCGTGACCCGCGCTCCGCTTATCCGCACCACGGCCATGCCGACCGACACCAACCCCTATGGCGGCGTGTTCGGGGGGTGGCTTATGGGGCAGATGGGGCTGGCCTGCGGGAGCTTCGTGTCGCGGCGGACGGGCGGCAAGGCGATCCTGGTGGCGGCGGACGCGCTGAAATTTCCGGGCGCGATGGCGGTCGGCGACGAACTGTCGGTCTATGTCGAGGTGCTGAAGGAGGGACGGACCTCGCTCCGCCTCAAGGCCGAGGGCATCGCCCGCGAGCGCGACGGCGACAAAGAGACTTTGGTGGCGGAGGGGGAGTTCACCTTCGTCGCCCTGGACGAGAACAACCGGCCGCGGCCGATCGCGGCGAAGGAAGAGACACATGGCTGAGAATTACGACCTCATCGTGCTGGGCTCGGGGCCCGGCGGCTATGTCGCGGCGATCCGGGCGGCGCAGCTCGGGCTCAAGGTCGCCATCGTCGAGCGCGAGCTCCTGGGCGGCATCTGCCTCAACTGGGGGTGCATCCCGACCAAGGCGCTGCTCCGCTCGGCCGAGATCCTCCATTATGCGCAGCATGCCGACAGCTATGGCCTGAAGCTCGCGGGCAAGATCGAGGCCGATCTCGCGGCGGTGGTGAAGCGCAGCCGCGGCGTCGCCAAGCAGCTCAATCAGGGCGTCACGCACCTGATGAAGAAGAACAAGATCACCGTGCATCTGGGGACGGGGACGATGACCGGCCCGACCAGCATGACGGTGAAAGGCGACAAGGGCGAGGAACAGCTCAGCGCCAAGCATGTCATCCTGGCGGTGGGTGCGCGGGCCCGCGACCTTCCGTTCGCGCCGGCCGACGGCAAGCGGATCTGGACCTATCGCCACGCGATGACCCCGACCGAGATGCCGACCAGGCTGCTAGTCATCGGCTCGGGCGCGATCGGGATCGAGTTCGCGAGCTTCTACAACGACATGGGGGCGGAAGTGACCGTGGTCGAGATGCTCGACCGGATCGTGCCCGTCGAGGATGCCGAAATCTCCGCCCAGCTCGAGAAGAGCCTGACCAAGCAGGGCATCACCATCATGACCGGCGCGGGGGTTGAATCGATCGCCGCCTCGGCCTCGGGCGTGAAGGCGAAGATCAAGGGCAAGGACGGCAAGGTCGCCGATCAGGATTTCAGCCACTGCATCGTCGCGGTGGGGATCGTCCCCAATACCGAGAATGTGGGAATCGAGACGCTGGTCGAGATGGACCGCGGCTTCATCCAGATCGATCCCTATGGCCGGACCAGGTCCAAGGGGCTGTGGGCGATCGGCGACTGCACGCCGGGGCCGTGGCTGGCGCACAAGGCGAGCCACGAAGGCGTCACCGCTGCCGAAGCGATCGCGCAGGAGCTCGGCAACAAGGAGGTGCATCCGCATCCTCTCAATCGCTCGGCCATTCCGGGCTGCACCTACTGCCACCCGCAGGTCGCCAGCGTCGGGCTGACCGAGGCCAAGGCCAAGGAAGCGGGCTATGAGGTGCGGGTCGGCAAGTTCCCCTTCATCGGCAACGGCAAGGCGATCGCGCTCGGCGAGACCGAGGGCTTCATCAAGACGGTTGTCGACGCCAAGACCGGTGAACTGCTCGGCGCGCACATGATCGGGGCCGAAGTGACCGAGCTGATCCAGGGCTATACGGTCGGCAAGACCGCCGAACTCCTCGACGAGGATTTCGCGCAGACCATCTTCCCGCACCCGACGCTGAGCGAAATGATGCACGAAAGCATCCTCGCCGCGCAGGGGCGGGTGATTCACATCTGATTTGGTAGCGGGGGACCACATGAAGCGATTGCTCCTTGGCGCGGCGGCGCTGCTCGGCCTGGCGACGCCGGCGGCGGCCGAGAAGGTCGTGGTCACCGCCGACCGGATGGTCGACGTACTGACCGGCAAGGTGGTCGAGAGCCCGGCCGTGTTCATCGGCGACGACGGGCGGATCACGGGAATCGCCGACGCGCGGCTCGTCCGCTGGTCGAGCGACGTCCGGCACATCGCGCTGAGCGGCACGCTGCTGCCGGGCTTGATCGACATGCACGTCCACCTCGACAGCCCGGCCGACATCGGCGGCTATCGCGGGCTGGAGTTCACCGACAGCTTCTTCGGCATGACCGCGGTCAGGAATGCGCGCGACATGCTCGACGCAGGGTTCACCACGGTCCGCAACGTCGGGTCGAGCAATCGCAACGACATCGGGCTGAAGCAGGCGATCGACAATGGCTATGCGGTGGGCCCGAGGATCGTGCCGGCCGGCTACGCGCTGGGCGCGACCGGCGGGCATTGCGACAGCACCTTCCTCCCGCCCAGCCTTGAGAAGGCGAAGAAGGAGGAGGGCGTCGGCGACGGGGTCGAGGAGCTTCGCTACCAGGTCCGCCGCCAGCGCAAGTTCGGGGCCGAGGTGATCAAGGTCTGCGCGACCGGCGGGGTCTTCTCGCGCAACACCGAGCCCGGGCAGCAGCAATTGTCCGAGACCGAGCTTCGCGCCATTGCCGACGAAGCGCATCAATGGGGTCTGCGGGTCGCCGCCCACGCCCATGGCGCGAGCGGGATCAAGGCCGCGATCCGCGCGGGCATCGACACCATCGAGCATGTCAGCCTGGTCGACGACGAGGGCATCAGGCTCTGCAAGGAGCGCAAGCAGCCCTGCTGGTTCTCGATGGACATCTACAACACCGACTACACGCAGGCCGAGGGCAAGAAGAACGGCATTCTCGAGGACAATCTGAGGAAGGACCGCGAGGTCGCCCAGATCCAGCGCGACAATTTCCGGAAAAGCCACCGGGCGGGTGTGCGGATGGTGTTCGGGACTGACGCCGGCGTGATGCCGCACGGCCTTGCCGGCCGCCAGTTCGCGACCATGGTGCAATATGGGATGACCCCGTTGGAGGCGATCCAGGCGGCGACCCGCAACGGCGCGGAGGCTTTGGGCCGGGAGGGCGACGTCGGGGCGATCGCGGTGGGGCGCTACGGCGACCTGGTCGCGGTCGGCGGCGATCCCTTGCGCGATCCGACGGTGCTCGCGAGCCCGCTGGCGGTGGTCAAGGGCGGCGTGCTGGTGAAGGCCCCCGCCGCCCCACGCTGAGGCGCGGAACGACCCGCCGCCCTTCCGGGTTGGCGCTGCGAACATGGTAGGAGGGTGGATCCCATGAACACGCTGACGACCAAGCGCGGTTATTGCGCCGACATCGACGAAGCGACCATCGCCAACAACGATTTCCGGCGGGTTCTCTACACCGGCGAGCATCTGCAGCTGGTGCTGATGAGCCTCGCGCCCGGCGAGGAGATTGGCGAGGAGACCCACCCCGACCGCGACCAGTTCTTTCGCTTCGAGGAAGGCGAGGGCGTGGTGGTGATCGACGGGGTCGAGAACCGGGTGAAGGACGATTATGCGGTGATCGTTCCGGCCGGCGCGCGCCACAATGTGAAGAACACGGGCGAGGAGCCGCTGCAGTTCTACACGCTCTACGGCCCGCCCGAGCACAAGGACGGCACGGTCCACCAGACCAAGGCGCAGGCCGAGGCCCAGCATGACGAGGACGAGTGGGACGGCCGGACGACCGAGTGAGGTCAGGCGAAGGCGAGGCTCGGCGCGAGTTCGCTGACGGTGGCGAGACCGGCGACGAAGGCGTCGGTGCACCGTTCCCAGTCGTAATGGGCCGCTTCGCGGACGCAGGCAGCGCGGTCGGCGTCTAGCGCGAGCCGAATGGCGACGGCGAGATCCTCGTGGACGGCACCGATCCGCCGGTCGCCCCCATGCGTGCCGGTGCCCCTGGGCCCGAGGATGTCGCGCGGTCCGGGGACCGGAAAGCCCGCGACCGGCAGGCCCGAGGCGAGCGCCTCGATGTTGACGAGGCCGAAGGTGTCGGTCCGGCTCGGAAAGATGAACAGGTTGGCGGCAGCATAAGCGGCGGCGAGCTCGGGCCCGTGGAGGGCGCCGAGGAAGATCGCCTGCGGGAAGGCCGCGCGCAGCTCGGGCAAGGCAGGTCCGTCGCCGACGACGACCTTGGTGCCAGGGACATCGGCGGCAAGGAAGGCGGCGAGATTCTTCTCGACCGCGACGCGGCCGACGCTGAGCAGGATCGGGCGCGGCAGCAGGGCTAGCGCCGGGTGCGGACCGGTCGACGGCGAGAAGAGGCCGAGGTCGGCGCCGAGCGGCCAGCGATGGACCGGGCCGATCCGTCGCTCGGCAAGTTCCGAGGCCAGCGTCGGCGTGACGGCGAAGACCCGCTCGGCCGGCGCATGGAAGCGGCGGATCATCGGCCAGATCCAGTCGGCGGGCAGGCCGGTGCGGACCGCCACATAATCGGGAAAGCGGGTGTGGAAGCTGGTGGTAAAGGGGCGGCCGTTCCTGACGCACCAGCGCCGCGCGGCGAGGCCGACCGGGCCTTCGGTGGCAATGTGGACGGCGGCGGGCGCAAAGGCGTCGAGCCGTGCCGCCACCGCGCGTCCGCAGCCGAGTGCGAGGCGAATTTCGGGATAGGTCGGGCAGGGGATGGTGCGGAAGCGGTCCGGGGTGAGAAGCTCGACCGTCCAGCCGCGCGAGCGGAGGCGGCGTTCGGTTTCGCTCAGCGCCCGGACGACGCCATTGACCTGCGGGTGCCAGGCGTCGCTGGCGAGGGCAAGCTTCATGCGGGAAGGGCGAGCGGGGCAGCAGCGCGGCGGGCGGCCATGGCTTCGGCGCGGACCCGCTCGGCCCAGTTGAGGATCGACATCTCGCCCGAATAATCCTCGACCAGCGCGGTGCAGCTCTCCACCCAGTCCCCGTCATTGTAATAGGTAACCGTGCCGATCTGCTCGATCGCGGCGCTGTGGATATGGCCGCACACGACCCCCGTCGCGCCCCGTTCGGCGGCCGAGTGGGCGACCGCCGCCTCGAACCCCGAGATGTAGGAGACGGCGTTCTTCACCTTCTTCTTGAGGTGCGCCGACAGCGACCAATAAGGCAGGCCGAGGAGCTTGCGGCCGAGGTTCACAAGCCGGTTGAGCTTGAGGAGCAGGGTGTAGGCATGGTCGCCGAGGAAGGCGAGCCAGCGGGCGTAGAGCACAACCCCGTCGAACTCGTCGCCATGGAGGACCAGCAGGCGGCGGCCGTCGGCGGTAACGTGAATCGCCTCCTGCGCGAACTCGACCCCGCCGAAGGCCAGGGTCGTATAGCCGCGCAGGAATTCGTCGTGGTTGCCGGGGATATAGACGACGCGGGTGCCGTGCTTGGCCATCTTGAGGATCGCGCGGACGACGTCGTTGTGGCGGGCCGGCCAGTAGAAGCCTTTCTTGAGCTGCCACCCGTCGATGATGTCGCCGACGAGGTAGAGCGTCTCGCATTCGACCGATTTCAGGAAGTCGAGCAGCAGCTCGGCGTTGCAGCCGGGCGTGCCGAGGTGGAAGTCGCTGATGAACACGGTGCGATAGGCGAGGCGCGGCTTGCGGGGATCGAAGTGGCGCGGCTCGGCGATCCAGTCGGCCGACGGGCGCTCCGGCGGACGGCTGGTCCGGGCCAGCGCCGCCACCCTTGCGAGCATCTTCTTCGTCATGACGGGCATTCCCCTGCCTGCTTGCGGTCGCAGCATAGGAGGGGCGCGAGTCGCCGGTTTGTCGGTCTCGCGACAGATTGGTGAACGGGCGGCCGGCTGGCCGTTAAACTTTTCTGTACCTTGCCGGCCCAGGATCACGCCCGAGGGGGCGGGGAATGCACAAGTTTCACTATCGATCGGGCAAGTCGGCCTTTCTGGCGCTGGTGTCGGGAGTCGCGGCGCTGCTGGCGGGATGGAGCTGGCTCGACCCCGATGGCGGCATCTTCTCGCTGGGGATTGCGCTCGTTTGCGGACTGGCGGCGGTCAAGTTGACGCTGGACGCGATGAGCGACGCGCCCGCGATCGCCTTCGACGCCGAGGGGCTGCGGATCCGCCGCACCTGGGGCCAGACCGCGGTCATTGCGTGGGACGAGGTGCAGGGCATTTCGGTCGAGGTGCTGACCATGCGCTACTGGGGGATCATCCCCATCGCACGCCACGAAACACTGGTCGTGCGCTGCGACGGCGGGCTGTTCGGCGCGCGTCGGCTGCGGACCGCGCTCAAGCTGGTGCAGTTGCCGCCGGGCGGGGCCGGGCAGCTCGTGGCGATGCTCACCGCCGCGCAGGTGGCGGCGGTGGGCGAGGCGGGGGTCGCGATGGCCGGGGCCGGGCGCCACGGCTGGGGCGCGAAATCGGTCAGTCTCGGGAGCCAGCCGCAGGCCGCGAGCGAGTTCGACGCCGACGCGGCGCTGGCCCGCTACCTCGCCCGCAAGGACGCCGACCCGGTCGCCGCCGCGCAGGCCGCCGCCGCGCCGACGCAACCCGTCGCCCCGGCGCGCCCGGTCTTCGGGCGCAAGTCGCAGGCTGGTTGACCTGATCGGGGGCTGGCGCTAAGGGGCCGCTCGTCCGGCGCCGGTCTCGAGCCGAAGGCGGACAGAGCAGAACATTGCGTTTCTTGAAGCGGGATGGCCGGCGGCCTTCGGGTCGGCCGGCCTTCGCGCTTGAGAGCCAAAGTAACCGCCGGGTCTTCCGGCAATCATAAGGTGAAGGGCTTCATGCCAACGATCAACCAGCTGATCCGCAAGGGTCGCGAGCCGCAGAAGGCCAAGAGCAAGGTCCCTGCGATGGAGCAGAATCCGCAGAAGCGCGGCGTCTGCACCCGTGTCTACACCACGACCCCGAAGAAGCCGAACTCGGCGTTGCGCAAGGTGGCCAAGGTCCGCCTGACCAACCAGCGCGAAGTCATCAGCTACATCCCGGGCGAGGGTCACAACCTCCAGGAGCACAGCGTCGTGCTGATCCGCGGCGGCCGTGTGCGCGACCTTCCGGGCGTGCGCTACCACGTGCTTCGCGGCGTGCTCGACACGCAGGGTGTCAAGGACCGGCGTCAGTCGCGCTCCAAGTATGGCGCCAAGCGGCCCAAGTAAGCTGATCGTCGGCCGCGCCGCGTCGTCACGCGGGCGCGCTGCTCAAGAAGGAATATCCTATGTCCCGTCGTCGTCGCCCAGAAAAGCGCGAGATCCTGCCGGACCCGAAGTTCGGTGACATCGTCCTGTCGAAGTTCATGAACAACATCATGCTCGACGGCAAGAAGTCGGTCGCCGAGAGCATTGTCTACGGTGCCCTCGAGGTCGTCGAGACCCGCCTGAAGCGCGAGCCGCTCGGCGTGTTCCACGACGCGCTCAATAACGTGAAGCCGGGCATCGAGGTCCGCAGCCGCCGCGTCGGCGGTGCGACCTACCAGGTCCCGGTCGAAGTCCGTACCGAGCGTGCCCAGGCGCTGGCCATCCGCTGGCTGATCGGTGCCGCCCGTGCGCGCAGCGAGAAGACCATGGCCGCCCGCCTGTCGGGTGAGCTGATGGATGCCGCGCAGAACCGCGGCAACGCGGTCAAGAAGCGCGAGGACACGCACCGCATGGCCGAGGCGAACCGCGCCTTCAGCCACTACCGCTGGTAAAAACCATCCCTATATCGTGGGGGAGGGCCGCACCCCGGCTCTTCCCCACATCGCTAAGGAACTGAGACCCATGGCCCGCAGCCATCCGCTCGACCGTTACCGCAATATCGGCATCATGGCGCACATCGACGCCGGCAAGACCACGACGACCGAGCGCATCCTCTATTACACCGGCAAGTCCTACAAGATCGGCGAAGTGCACGAAGGCACCGCCACCATGGACTGGATGGAGCAGGAGCAGGAGCGCGGGATCACGATCACGTCGGCCGCCACCACCTGCAAGTGGAAGGCCGAGGACGGTCAGGGCCCCGAGCACCTGATCAACATCATCGACACTCCGGGCCACGTCGACTTCACCATCGAAGTCGAGCGTTCGCTGCGCGTGCTCGACGGCGCGGTTGCCTGCTTCGACGGCGTTGCCGGCGTCGAGCCGCAGTCGGAGACCGTGTGGCGCCAGGCGGACAAGTACAAGGTCCCGCGGATGTGCTTCATCAACAAGCTCGACCGCACCGGCGCCGATTTCTATTATTGCGTCAACACGATCGTCGAGCGCCTCGGTGCGCGTCCGGCCGTGCTGTACCTTCCGATCGGCATCGAGGGCGGCTTCAAGGGCCTCGTCGACCTGGTCAACAACCGCGCGATCATCTGGCTCGAGGAGTCGCTGGGCGCGAAGTTCGAATATCAGGACATCCCCGATGACCTGAAGGAGAAGGCCGCCAAGTATCGCAGCGACCTCATCGAGCTCGCCGTCGAGCAGGACGACGCGGCGATGGAAGCCTATCTCGAGGGCAACGAGCCCGACGTCGCGACGCTCAAGAAGCTGATCCGCAAGGGCACGCTGGCGATGGACTTCGTTCCGATCGTCTGCGGTTCGGCGTTCAAGAACAAGGGCGTCCAGCCGCTGCTCGACGCGGTCATCGACTATTTGCCGAGCCCGCTCGACATTCCGCCGGTCGAAGGCGTCAAGCCGGGCACCGACGAAGCCGACAGCCGTCCGGCCTCGGACGACGCGCCCTTCTCGGCGCTGGCGTTCAAGATCATGAACGACCCGTTCGTCGGCTCGCTGACCTTCACCCGCATCTATTCGGGCACGCTGACCAAGGGCAGCTACCTGAACTCGGTGAAGGACAAGAAGGAGAAGATCGGCCGCATGCTCCTCATGCATGCGAACAGCCGCGAGGACATCGATGAGGCGCGCGCGGGCGACATCGTCGCGATCGCGGGCCTCAAGGAGACCACCACGGGTGACACGCTGTGCGATCCGGCCAAGCCGATCGTGCTCGAGCGCATGGAATTCCCGGAGCCGGTCATCGAGGTCGCGGTGGAGCCGAAGACCAAGGCCGACCAGGAGAAGATGGGCGTCGCCCTCAACCGCCTGGCCGCCGAGGATCCCTCGTTCCGCGTCACCACCGACCACGAGAGCGGCCAGACCATCATCAAGGGGATGGGCGAACTCCACCTCGAGATCCTGGTCGATCGCATGAAGCGCGAGTTCAAGGTCGAGGCCAATGTCGGCGCTCCGCAGGTCGCCTATCGCGAATATCTGAAGAAGCCGGTCGACATCGACTACACCCACAAGAAGCAGTCGGGCGGCACCGGCCAGTTCGGCCGCGTCAAGGTCAAGCTGACCCCGGGTGAGCGCGGTGCGGGCATCGTCTTCAAGGACGAGATCAAGGGCGGTAATATTCCCAAGGAATATATCCCGGCGATCGAAAAGGGCTTCCGCGAGACCGCGGCGACCGGCTCGCTGGTCGGCTTCCCGATCATCGACTTCGAAATCGTGCTGTATGACGGCGCCTACCACGACGTCGACTCGTCGGCGCTGGCGTTCGAGATCACCGCCCGCGGCGCGATGCGCGAAGCGGCCCAGAAGTCGGGCATCACGCTGCTCGAGCCGGTGATGAAGGTCGAGGTGGTTACCCCCGAGGATTATCTCGGCGACGTGATCGGCGACATCAACAGCCGCCGTGGCCAGATCCAGGGCACCGACAGCCGGGGCAACGCCCAGGTGGTCGAGGCGATGGTCCCGCTGGCCAACATGTTCGGTTACGTGAATCAGCTGCGCTCGTTCACCCAGGGCCGGGCGCAGTACTCGATGCAGTTCTCGCACTATGACGAAGTTCCGCAGAACGTCGCGGACGAGGTCAAGGCGAAGCTGGCGTAACCTGTTTTTTGACGCTAAGGGCGCGCTCGCAATCGGGCGAGCGGGCCCGCTGACAACCCAAGAAGAGGCGTAAAATGGCGAAGGCGAAATTCGAGCGGAACAAGCCGCACGTGAACATTGGCACCATCGGTCACGTCGACCATGGCAAGACCTCGCTCACCGCGGCGATCACCAAGGTGCTCTCGAAGCACGGCGGCGGCGAAGCCGTCGACTTCGCGAACATCGACAAGGCGCCGGAAGAGCGCGAGCGCGGCATCACCATCTCGACCGCCCACGTCGAGTATGAGACGGCCAACCGCCACTACGCGCACGTCGACTGCCCGGGTCACGCCGACTATGTGAAGAACATGATCACCGGTGCCGCCCAGATGGACGGCGCGATCCTGGTCGTGTCGGCCGCTGACGGCCCGATGCCGCAGACCAAGGAGCACATCCTGCTCGCGGCGCAGGTCGGCGTTCCGACCATGGTCGTGTTCCTCAACAAGGTCGACCAGGTCGACGATCCCGAGCTGCTCGAGCTCGTCGAGCTCGAGATCCGCGAAGAGCTCTCGAAGCGCGGCTTCGACGGCGACAACATTCCAATCGTCAACGGTTCGGCGCTGGCCGTCCTCGAGGACCGCAACCCCGAAATCGGCGACGAGAAGATCCTCGAGCTGATGAAGGCCGTCGACGAGTGGATCCCGCAGCCGGAGCGTCCGCTCGACAAGCCGTTCCTGATGCCGATCGAGGACGTGTTCTCGATCTCGGGCCGCGGCACCGTCGTGACCGGCCGCGTCGAGACCGGCATCGTCAAGGTTGGCGAGGAAGTCGAGATCGTCGGCATCAAGGACACCAAGAAGACCGTCGTCACCGGCGTCGAGATGTTCCGCAAGCTGCTCGACCAGGGCCAGGCCGGCGACAACATCGGTGCGCTGATCCGCGGCGTCGCCCGTGACGAAGTCGAGCGTGGCCAGGTTCTCTGCAAGCCGGGCTCGATCACTCCGCACACCGACTTCTCGGCCGAAGTGTACGTGCTGTCGAAGGACGAGGGTGGCCGTCACACGCCGTTCTTCGCCAACTATCGTCCGCAGTTCTACTTCCGCACCACTGACGTGACCGGCGAAGTGACCCTCCCCGAGGGCACCGAGATGGTCATGCCGGGCGACAACGTCACCCTCGGCGTCAAGCTGATCGCTCCGATCGCGATGGACCAGGGCCTGCGTTTCGCAATTCGCGAAGGCGGCCGCACCGTCGGCGCCGGCGTGGTGGGCACCATCACCAAGTAAGCGCTTCGCGCCTTCGGGTGCGAGGAATTGACAGATTGGGCCCGGCGCCTCGCATGAGGTGCCGGGCCTTTTCTCTTTGGTGCTTCCTTCAACAAAAGTGGGAATCTACATTGGCTTCATTCAAGGATCCCTCGTTCCAGGACCGCGTCGCAGCGGCCGGAAACGCAAGGCACAAAGCGCTGGCCCAGCTCAAGGCGAAGCCGGCGCCTGATGCGGCGGAATTGGCCGCGAAGCGCGAGGCGTGGGAAGCCGAGCAGCTCAGGCTTGCGGCCGAGCGCACGGCGAAGCGGGAAGCCGCGGCCCGGCTGAAGGCCGAGAAGGCGGCCCGGAAGGCGGCCGACCTTGAGGCGGCGAAGGCGGCGGCGGAGCTCAAGGCGGCCCGCCTCAAGCCCGCATCGCCGGAAGAGATGAAGGCGGCGCGCGATGCCCGCTATGCTGCGCGCAAGGCGCGCAAGTAGCGGGGATCATCGCCTGAAGGGGGCGCCGTGACTTCGGCCAGGGTCCTGAAGATCTTCTTCGACGGCGGTTGCCGGCCCAATCCCGGCCGGATCGAGGTCGCCGTGGTGGCGCGCGGGCAGGTGTATTTCTTCGACGATCTCGGGACCGGCGATCACGCCGATGCCGAGTGGCTGGCGCTCGGCAAGGCGCTGGAAGTCGCGCAGGCCCTCGGGGCTCAAGCCTTCGACCTCATCGGCGATAGCCTCGCCGTCGTTCGTCAGGCGAACGGGCAGGCGCCGTGCCGGAACCCGGCCGCACAGGGCCACAAGACCCGTTTCGATCGGGTCGCCGCCGTCCTCCCGCCGCGCCGGATCCGCTGGATCGCCCGTCACCAGAATCTCGCCGGAATCGCGCTCGACCGGCGGCGGCGGGCCTGACCTGACGCGGGGACCCGCGTTCAGCCGGTCGTCGAGGCCAGCTGAACGAGCCATCCCTCGACGAGTGATCTCACGGGACCTGCTTCATCTTGAAATGCCTAGGCAGGCGCAGCCCCGCATCGACGATCGCACCTCGAAGGTCGTCCGAGAGGCAGAAGAGGATCTGTGTGGAGTTTCGTTCGCGCCACAAGTGGACGTCGCCGAACTTCGCCTCAGACATCGCCAGCCCCTGGATCCCGGCGGCCTTGTCGATAAAGGCGTAAGTGTCCGGATAGGCGGGGCCGAAGCCGGACCATGATCCGCTCTTGCTCTCCTCCGGCACGAACGCGTGCAGGAACCGCCCGACGACCAGCACGTGATAGTTGACGGGGAGGGCCCGGCCCCGCGGCATCCGGATCTCAATGGGAAAGAACAGGTGCCGTCCCGGCTCGAATCGCTCGATGATCGTCTTCAAGCTCGTTTCGACTGCGATCAGGCCGAAGTTCAGGGCGATGATCGATCCGAGCGTTTCGTAGCTCTTCACAGTGACGAACGACTGCGGCGGCTCGTGCGTTTGAATCGCGCCGATGGGCGGACCTTCGGGTTCGGTGCGCGTTCCCTGCTCCTGCCTGAACTTGGCGGTCACGAAGGAGGGGTAGTTGCCCGCGCCGTACCCGACATGCTGGTCGCCAGGGTCGTAGAGCCGACGCTGCTCGTCCGGCGACTGCGCCAGATAATGCAGACGCAGCCGCTCCCACCAGGGAGGAAGGCTGCCGGTGTCGGGTCCTTCGAACTCGCCGTCGGGCCAAAACTCGCCGAATGTTGACGGCAGGCTCATCCCCCAGACCATCGTTCCCCCCTCCCATCACGCCTGTCCGCCAGCACGCTCCCGGATCGGAGCTCGCTGAGGCCCGGCCTATCAGAGATTTCTTTCCAAAGCGCACCCGTTTCCCCCTATCTTCGGGAGACGCCGACAGGCCGCTCTCGGTTCGACATCGGGTCGAAGGGCTTGATCTCGCCCCCCGTCCTCTGTAGAGGCGCTCCACCGGCGGGGATTCGTCCCGGCCAGTCAAGTTTCAGCGTTGGGGTCGTCCGACCCGGGAAACCGGGGACAGTCGGGTGCGGCCTCATGTTTTCTTGGGCGGGTAACCGTCCAGCGGCTCTTTGCAATCGGTAGTGGAACCCATGGAAACTCAGAATATCCGGATTCGTCTGAAAGCCTTCGATCACCGCGTGCTCGACCAGGCGACCGGCGACATTGCCGACACCGCGCGTCGCACCGGTGCTCTGATCCGTGGTCCGATTCCGCTTCCGACCCGCATCGAGAAGTTCACCGTCAACCGCTCGCCGCACGTCGACAAGAAGTCGCGCGAGCAGTTCGAGGTGCGCACCTACAAGCGCCTGCTCGACATCGTCCAGCCGACCCCGCAGACGGTCGACGCTTTGATGAAGCTCGATCTCGCCGCCGGGGTGGACGTGGAGATCAAACTGGCCTAAGGGCCTCGGCGTGGCGGTTGAATCGCTTAGCGATCCTGCTGCGCCAACAAGTTAGGGATACCGCGGGCGACCTTTTCACAAGGTTGTCCGGCCTGCGTCCCCCGCTTCCTGTTTTCGCAGGAATAGCCCAGGCGGGGCCGACGCATTTTTTCACGGGCTGCATGCCTCTCCCGGTAACGGGTTAGGCCTCTGTGAGGAGTGCAAGATCATGCGCACTGGCGTGATCGCTAAGAAGGTTGGAATGACCCGCCTGTTCCAGGCGGACGGACGTCACGTTCCCGTGACGGTTCTCCAGCTCGAAGGCGTCCAGGTGGTCGGCCGCCGCGAAGAGGGTACGGACGGTTATACCGCCGTGCAGCTCGGCGCGGGCGCGGCCAAGGCCAAGAATGTCAACAAGCCGCAGCGCGGTGCCTTCGGCAAGGCCGAGGTCGAGCTGAAGGCCAAGGTGGTCGAGTTCCGGGTCGCCGAGGACGCGCTCCTCGATGTCGGCGCCGAGATCGCCGCCGATCACTTCGTCGAGGGCCAGCTGGTCGACATCTCGGGTGTCACCCAGGGCAAGGGCTTCGCCGGCGCGATGAAGCGCTGGGGTTTCGGCGGTCTGCGCGCCACCCACGGCGTCTCGGTCTCGCACCGTTCGCACGGTTCGACCGGTAACCGCCAGGATCCGGGCCGCGTCTTCAAGAACAAGAAGATGGCCGGCCACATGGGCGCCCGCAACCGCACCCAGCAGAACCTCGAGATCGTCCGCACCGACGTCGAGCGCGGCCTGCTGTTCGTGAAGGGCTCGGTGCCCGGTCACAAGGGCAGCTGGCTGACCGTCAAGGACAGCGTGAAGATCGCCCGCAACGAGAATGCGCCGTATCCGGCCGGTCTTCGGACCGCGGCTGCGGCTCCCCAGAACAACGACGCTCAGGTGACGGACAATGCGCCGGCCGCCGACGAGAGCACGGAAGGCTAAGCGATGAAGGTCGAAGTCAAGACCCTCGACGCCGCTGGAAGTGGCAATGTCGAGCTCAATGATGCCGTGTTCGGCGTCGAGCCGCGTGCCGACATCCTGCACCGCGTCGTCACCTGGCAGCTTGCCAACCGCCGCGGCATGGCCCGCGCGGCCCGCGAGCGGTCGGATGTCGCCCGTTCGGGCAAGAAGTTCGGTCGCCAGAAGGGCGGCGGTACGGCTCGCCACGGCGATCGCCGCGCCCCGATCTTCATCGGCGGCGGCAAGGCCCACGGCCCGCGTGCCCGCCTGTTCACGCTGTCGCTGAACAAGAAGGTCCGCGCGCTCGGTCTCAAGATGGCGCTGTCGAGCAAGGCGAAGGGCGGTCAGCTGATCGTTCTCGACAACCTCGACGTGGCCGAAGGCAAGACCAAGGCGCTGGTCGAGAAGCTGGGCAAGCTCGGCTTCGGCAAGACCGCGCTGGTGATCGACGGCGACGCGCTGAACGTCAGCTTCGCGCACGCCTCGTCCAACCTCGTCGGCATCAACCTGCTGCCGGCGGTTGGCGCCAACGTCTACGACATCATGCGCCACGAGACCCTGGTCCTGACCAAGGCCGCGGTCGAGAAGCTGGAGGCCCGGTTCAATGGCTAAGAAGCCGACCACCCAGGCGGTCGACATCCGCCACTATGACGTGATCCGCGGGCCGCACATCACCGAAAAGACGACCATGCTCTCCGAGCATAATGCGGTCGTGTTCAAGGTGGCGGGCGACGCCAGCAAGCCCGAGATCAAGGCGGCGGTCGAAGCGCTGTTCAACCGCAAGGTTGCCAACGTGAACACCCTCGTCACCAAGGGCAAGTCGAAGCGCTGGAAGGGCAAGCCCTACCAGCGGTCGGACGAGAAGAAGGCGATCGTGACCCTGGCCCCGGGCCAGGACCCGATCGACATCACGAGCGGGATCTAAGGACCGATGGCACTCAAAGCATATAAGCCGACGAGCCCGGCCCGCCGTGGCCTGATCCTCGTCGACAAGAGCGCGCTGTGGAAGGGCAAGCCCGTCAAGGCGCTGACCGAAGGCAAGCGCAAGACCGGCGGCCGCAACAACAAGGGCCATGTGACCAGCCGCGGCATCGCGGGCGGCCACAAGCAGAAGTACCGGATCATCGACTTCAAGCGTCGTAACTGGGACGTCTCGGCCACCGTAGAGCGGCTCGAGTACGACCCCAACCGCTCGGCGTTCATCGCCCTCATCACCTACGAGGGTGAAGGCGGCGAGCAGGCGTACATCCTCGCGCCGCAGCGCCTCGCGCCGGGCGACAAGGTCGTCGCCGGCAAGAAGGTCGACGTGAAGCCGGGCAATGCGATGGAGATCGGCCAGATGCCGGTCGGCACCATCGTCCACAATGTCGAGCTCAAGCCCGGCAAGGGTGGCCAGATTGCCCGCGCCGCCGGCACCTATGTGCAGGTCGTGGGCCGCGACAAGGGCATGGTCATCGTTCGCCTGAACTCGGGCGAGCAGCGCTATGTCCGCTCGGACTGCATGGCGACCGTCGGTGCGGTGTCCAACCCGGACAACGGCAACCAGACCCTCGCCAAGGCCGGCCGTACCCGCTGGCTCGGCCGTCGCCCGCTCACCCGCGGCGTCGCCAAGAACCCGGTCGACCACCCGCACGGCGGTGGTGAAGGCCGGACCTCGGGCGGCCGTCACCCGGTCACCCCGTGGGGCAAGCCGACCAAGGGTGCCCGCACCCGTCACAACAAGGCCACGGACAAGTTCATCATCCGTAGCCGTCACGCGAAGAAGAAGGGCTAAGAGATGGCTCGTTCCGTCTGGAAGGGTCCGTTCGTCGAGCTGTCGCTCCTGAAGAAGGCCGAGACGGCCCAGGAGAATGGTGGCCGCGCGCCGATCAAGACCTGGTCGCGTCGCTCGACCATCCTGCCGCAGTTCGTCGGCCTGACCTTCAACGTCTACAACGGCCGCAAGTTCGTGCCCGTCTCGGTCAACGAGGACATGGTCGGCATGAAGCTCGGCGAGTTCGCGCCGACCCGGTATTTCCCGGGTCACGCGGCCGACAAGAAGGGCAAGCGCTAATGGGCAAGGTGGCAGCACCCCGCAAGGTGGGCGACAAGGAAGCGCTCGCCGTCGGCAACACCATCCGTGGCTCGGCGCGCAAGCTGAACCTGGTGGCGCAGCTCATCCGCGGCCGCAAGGTCGAGGAAGCGCTGAACATCCTCAAGTTCTCGCCCAAGGGCATGAGCGAGGATGTCTACAAGGTCCTCGCGTCGGCCGTGGCCAATGCCGAGAACAACCACAACCTCGACGTCGACGCGCTCGTCGTCGCCGAGGCCAGCGTTGGCAAGTCGATCTCGATGAAGCGCTTCGCGACCCGTGCGCGTGGTCGTTCGAGCCGCATCGTCAAGCCGTTCAGCCGCATCCGCGTCGTCGTTCGCGAGCAGGAAGAAGCCTAATGGGTCAGAAGTCTAACCCCGTCGGCCTCCGGCTGCAGATCAACCGTACCTGGGACAGCCGCTGGTTCGCGGAAGGCCAGGACTACGGGCGGCTGCTGCTCGAGGACCTCAAGATCCGCCAGTACATCGTCAAGACGCTGCCCCAGGCCGCCATCTCCAAGGTGGTGATCGAGCGTCCGGCGAAGCTGTGCCGCGTGTCCATCTATGCTGCGCGCCCCGGCGTGATCATCGGCAAGAAGGGCTCGGACATCGAGAAGCTGAAGAAGACCCTGTCGAAGATGACGGGTTCGGAAGTCAGCCTCAACATCGTCGAGATCCGCAAGCCCGAGATCGACGCGCGCCTGGTTGCCCAGGGCGTCGCCGACCAGCTCGAGCGTCGTATCGCCTTCCGCCGCGCCATGAAGCGCGCGGTCCAGTCGGCCCTCCGCCTCGGCGCGGAAGGCATCCGGATCACCTGCGCCGGCCGTCTCGGCGGCGCCGAGATCGCCCGGACCGAATGGTATCGCGAAGGCCGCGTTCCGCTGCACACGCTGCGCGGCAACGTCGATTATGCCGAGGCGCAGGCCCACACCGCTTATGGCGTGTGCGGCGTCAAGGTCTGGGTGTTCAAGGGTGAGATCCTGGGTCACGACCCGCTCGCCCAGGACCGCCTGATGATGGAAGCGCAGACTTCCGGCGTCCGCCCCGCGCGTGACGACGACCGGCGCCGGTAAGGAACAGAACCAATGTTGCAGCCTAAGCGCACCAAGTTCCGCAAGGCCTTCAAGGGCCGCATCCATGGCAATGCCAAGGGTGGCACCGAGCTCAACTTCGGCGCCTTTGGCCTGAAGGCCATGGAGCCGGAGCGGATCACCGCCCGCCAGATCGAAGCGGCTCGCCGCGCGATCACCCGTCACATCAAGCGCCAGGGGCGCTTGTGGATCCGGATCTTCCCGGACGTGCCGGTGTCGAGCAAGCCCGCCGAAGTCCGCATGGGCTCGGGTAAGGGTTCGCCCGAATTCTGGGTCGCCCGGGTCAAGCCCGGCCGCATCCTGTTCGAGCTGGACGGCGTTCCCGGCCCGCTCGCCAAGACCGCCTTCGAGCGGGCGGCGGAGAAGCTCCCCATCAAGGTCAAGGTGGTTGCCCGCCTTGGCGAAACCCTGGTTGAGGCCGACTGACCATGGCGAAGCGTGACGACCTGTCGGTGAAGACCGACGACCAGCTTTCGACCCAGCTCGCCGAGCTGAAGCGCGAGCAGTTCAACCTGCGCTTCCAGTCGGCAACCAACCAGCTGGAGAAGCCGAGCCGCGTGCGTGAGGTCCGTCGGACCATCGCCCGCATCAAGACCCTTCAGGGCCAGCGCTCGAAGAGCGCGCCGGCGCAGCAGGGCTGAGGAGAGTAACAGATGCCCAAGCGCGTCCTCACCGGCACCGTGGTGTCCGACAAGGGTGACAAGACCGTGGTGGTCCGCGTCGAGCGGCGGGTGAAGCACCCGCTGTACGGCAAGATCATCAAGCTGTCGAAGAAGTACCATGCCCACGACGAGGCGAATGCCTATTCGGTGGGTCAGCAGGTGCGCATCGAAGAATGCGCCCCCGTTTCGAAGCTCAAGACCTGGACCGTTGCCGGGCTGGTTGGCGAGGCCAAGGCCTCCGACCTGGCCGAAGCGGCCAACGTCTGAGCGGCACTGGTCAAGGATAGGATAGACCCATGATCCAGATGCAGTCCAACCTCGATGTCGCGGACAACAGCGGCGCCAAGCGAGTCATGTGCATCAAGGTGCTCGGTGGCTCGAAGCGTCGCACCGCGGGCGTCGGCGACATCATCGTCGTTTCCGTAAAGGAAGCTGCGCCGAAGGGCCGCGTGAAGAAGGGTGACGTGCATCGCGCCGTCATCGTTCGCACCGCCAAGGACATCCGCCGTCCCGACGGCTCGGTGATCCGCTTCGACAGCAATGCCGCCGTGCTGGTCAACAAGAACGAGGAGCCGATCGGCACCCGTATCTTCGGGCCGGTGGTGCGCGAACTGCGCGCCAAGAAGCACATGAAGATCATCAGCCTTGCGCCGGAGGTGCTGTAATGGCCGCCGCGAAGATCAAGAAGGGCGACAAGGTCGTCGTCCTCTCGGGCAAGGACAAGGGCAAGACCGGTGAGGTCGTGCGCTCCATGCCCAAGGAACAGAAGGTCGTGGTGAGCGGTGTCAACGTCGCCGTCCGCCACAAGAAGCCGACCCAGGCGGCCCCGCAGGGTGGTCTGGAGCGCAAGGAAGCGCCGCTGCACATCTCGAAGGTCGCGATCGCCGACCCGAAGACGGGCAAGGCGACCCGCGTTCGCTTCGAGGAGCGCGACGGCAAGAAGGTCCGCATCGCGGCCAAGTCCGGGGAGCTGATCAATGGCTGAGCAGGCTTACACTCCGCGCCTGCGGAAGGATTATGACGAGCGCATCGTCAAGGCGATGACCGAGAAGTTCGGCTACAAGAACCGTCTCGAGGTTCCGAAGCTCGAAAAGATCGTCATCAACATGGGTGTCGGTGAAGCCACCCAGGACAAGAAGAAGGTCGAGGCCGCTGCGGCCGAGATGCAGGCGATCGCCGGCCAGAAGCCGGTGATCACCAAGGCGAAGAAGTCGATCGCGCAGTTCAAGCTGCGTGAGGGCATGCCGATCGGTTGCAAGGTCACCCTTCGCCGCGAGCGCATGTACGAGTTCCTCGACCGCCTCGTCACGATCGCCCTTCCGCGCGTCCGCGACTTCCGCGGCCTCAACCCGAAGAGCTTCGACGGGCGCGGCAATTATGCGATGGGTCTCAAGGAACAGATCGTGTTCCCCGAGATCGAATATGACCGGATCGAGAAGGTCCGCGGCATGGACATCATCGTCACCACCACGGCGAAGACCGACGAGGAAGCGCGCGAGCTGCTGCGCCTCTTCAACTTCCCGTTCCCCGCAGACGCTGAACAGCAAAAGGCTGCCGCGTAAGCGGTCAGGAGAACTTAAGTCATGGCGAAACTGAGTTCCATCAACAAGAACGAGCGTCGCAAGAAGCTCGTCGCGAAGCAGGCGGCCAAGTACGCCAAGCTCAAGGCCCTCGCGAACGACGAGAGCCGCGACGAGACCGAGCGTCTGATCGCGCGTCTGAAGATGGCGGAGCTGCCCCGTAACGGCAATCCGACCCGTATCCGCAATCGGTGCGAGCTGACGGGCCGGTCCCGCGCTTACTACCGCAAGTTCCGTCTCTCGCGCGTGATGCTTCGCGAATTGGGCAACAAGGGCCTGATTCCGGGTCTCACCAAGTCGAGCTGGTAAGGGTCACAAGATGGCGATGACCGATCCCCTGGGTGATATGCTCACCCGCATCCGCAACGGCCAGCAGGCGAAGAAGGACAGCGTCCTCACTCCCGCCAGCAAGCTCCGCGCGCACGTCCTCGACGTGCTCCAGCGCGAGGGCTACATCCGTGGCTATTCCGAGGAAGAACTGGCGGGCCAGAAGGGCCTCCGGATCGAACTCAAATATTTCGAAGGCCAGCCCGCGATCCAGCATCTGGCGCGCGTCTCGAAGCCCGGTCGCCGGGTCTATTCGGGCGCTCGCGAGCTTCCGCGGGTCCGCAACGGCCTGGGCATGACCATCGTCTCGACGCCGCGCGGCGTGCTTTCCGATGCGGAAGCGCGTGAGCAGAACGTCGGTGGCGAAGTCCTGGCGGAGGTGTTCTAAGATGTCCCGTATCGGCAAGAAGCCGGTCCCGGTCCCGGCCGGCGTGACGGCGAGCCTCGAGGGCCAGACCCTCAGCGTCAAGGGCCCCAAGGGCACCCTGTCGATGAAGGTTCTCGATGACCTGGTCCGTACCTCGATCGAGGACGGTCAGATCAGCGTGCAGCCGGTCAACGACAGCCAGCGCTCGCGCGCGGCGTGGGGCATGCAGCGCACCAACGTGCTGAACCTCGTCACCGGCGTGACCGAGGGCTTCACCAAGGTGCTCGAGATCACCGGCGTCGGCTATCGCGCCGCAGCCCAGGGCAAGAACCTGCGCCTGCAGCTCGGCTACAGCCACGACGTCAACTACGCGATCCCCGAGGGCATCGACGTCAAGACTCCCGACCCCAACACGGTCGAGATCAGCGGCATCGACAAGCAGAAGGTCGGTCAGGTCGCGGCCGAGATCCGTCGCTGGCGCAAGCCCGAGCCGTACAAGGGCAAGGGCATCAAGTATCGCGGCGAGTTCATCTTCCGCAAGGAAGGGAAGAAGAAGTAATGGCCAAGCTCTCCCTCTTCGACCGTCGTCGGCGCCGCGTGCGCACGACCCTTCGGGCCCGCGCGTCGGGCAAGCCGCGGCTGTCGGTGCACCGTTCGGGGCGCCACATCTATGCGCAGCTGATCGACGATGCCGCCGGGCGGACCATCGCGGCCGCCTCGACGCTGGACAAGGACCTGCGCGGCAAGGCCAACGCCACCACCGAGGGCGCCAAGCTGGTCGGCAAGACGCTTGCCGAGCGCGCCAAGGCCGCTGGCATCGACCGGGTCGTGTTCGACCGCGGTGGCTTCCTCTTCCATGGTCGGGTCAAGGCCCTGGCCGATGCCGCCCGTGAGGGCGGGCTGGAGTTCTAATGATGGCTGACGAGACTGAAACCCAGACCCAGGCCGGTGCTCCCGAAGCGGGCGCCGTGACCGAGGCGGCCGATGCCGGTCAGCCGGCGCAGGATGCCCGCGGTCCGCGCGGTCCCCGTGGCGGCCGTGGCCGCGGCGGCGACAATCGTGGCGGTGGCAACCGTGGTCGTCGTGACGATCGCCGCGGCGGTCGCAACCAGGACGACGACGGCGGCGAGGAGCTGATCGAGAAGCTGGTCCACATCAACCGCGTCTCGAAGACCGTGAAGGGCGGCAAGCGCTTCGGTTTCGCGGCGCTGGTCGTGGTCGGCGACGGCAAGGGTCGCGCGGGCTTCGGCCACGGCAAGGCCCGCGAAGTGCCGGAAGCGATCAGCAAGGCGACCGCGGCGGCCAAGAAGGCCATGATCCGCGTTCCGCTGCGCGACGGCCGCACCCTGCACCACGACGGCAAGGGCCACTTCGGCGCCGGCAAGGTCGCGCTTCGTGCGGCGCCGGCCGGCACCGGGATCATCGCCGGTGGCCCGATGCGCGCCATCTTCGAGAGCCTGGGCGTGGCGGACGTGGTGACCAAGTCGGTCGGTACCTCCAACCCGTACAACATGATCCGCGCCACCTTCGAGGCGCTCAAGGATCAGACCAGCCCCCGTTCGGTGGCGCAGCGTCGCGGCAAGAAGGTCGCCGACCTGCTCGGCCGCGGTGGCGTGAGCCAGGCGGAGGCCGAGGCCACCGCCGACAGCATCACGGAGTAATGCAAGTGGCGACCATCAAGATCACCCAGACGGGCTCGCCGATCCGCCGCGACAAGACCCAGCGCGCGACGCTGGTCGGTCTCGGCCTCAACAAGATGCACCGTACCGTGGAAGTGGAGGAGACCCCCGAGGTCCTCGGCCAGATCCGCAAGGTCCAGCATCTGGTGGCCGTCGAAAAGTAAGTTGGCTTCGAGCCCCTGTTCGTGCAGGGGCTCGTTTCCATTTCATCACCAGTGACTGGCCTCCGGTTTCGTTCGGGGGCCAGATGCGCGACAACAGCGAAAGCGAGTGCAGAACATGACGATCAAGCTCAACGACCTCCGCGACAACCCCGGTGCCCGCAAGAGCCGCGTGCGCGTCGGTCGCGGCATCGGTTCGGGCGTCGGCAAGACCGGCGGCCGCGGCCAGAAGGGCCAGAAGAGCCGCTCGGGCGTCTCGATCTTCGGCTTCGAGGGCGGCCAGATGCCGCTCCACATGCGGATCCCGAAGCGCGGCTTCAACAACATCTTCGCCAAGGACCATGCCGAGGTGAACCTGGGCGCGATCCAGAAGCTGATCGACGCCGGCACCCTCGATGCCAAGGGCGTGATCGACCATGCCGCGCTCAAGGCGGCGGGCGTCGCTCGCGGTGGCAAGGACGGCGTGCGCATCCTCGGCAAGGGCGACTATTCGGCCAAGCTGAACTTCAAGGTCGCCGGCGTCAGCAAGGGCGCCCGTGAGGCGATCGAGAAGGCCGGCGGCAGCGTCGAGCTGATCGAGCGCAAGGACAAGGCCGAGCTGGCCAAGGCCAAGAAGGGCAAGGCCCGCGACGCGCGTATCGCCGACAAGGCTGCCAAGCAGGCCAAGTAACTGATCCCCGGCGACCGCCGGGGCCCAGTGTGCCTTCCCGCGTGGTGAAGAAGCGACTGGGCTCCGGCTTTCGCTGGAGGACGGCTTTCATCCGCAGCGCCGCCCCCTATATGGGCCGCCTGGGGTAGGGACGAAAAGAACACATGGCATCCGCAGCCGAGCAACTGGCTTCGAACATCAGCCTCGCCAGCTTTGGCAAGGCGACCGAGCTCAAGAAGCGCATCTGGTTCACGATCGGTGCGCTGATCCTGTTCCGGCTGCTCAGCCACGTGCCGATGCCGGGCATCGACCCGCGTGCCATGGCCGCGCTGTTCAACACGCAGCGCGGCGGCGTCCTCGACTTCTTCAACACCTTCTCGGGCGGCAGCCTGGCGCGGATGAGCATCATCGCGCTCGGCGTCATGCCCTACATCACCGCGTCGATCGTCGTGCAGCTTGGCGCGACCATGTACGGCCCATGGATGGCCCTCAAGAAGGAGGGTGAAACCGGGCGCAAGAAGCTCAACCAGTACACTCGCTACCTGACGGTCCTGCTGACCACGGTGCAGGGTTATTTCATCGCGGTCGGGCTCGAGGGCCTTGGCGCCAACCAGGGCATTCCGGCGGTCGTCGACCCCGGCATCATGTTCCGCGTCGCCGCCACCGTCAGCCTCGTCGGCGGCACGCTGTTCCTGATGTGGATCGGCGAGCAGATCACCAGCCGCGGCATCGGTAACGGCGTCAGCCTGATCATCATGGCGGGAATCGTCGCCTCGCTTCCGCGCACGCTGGCGCAGCTGCTCGAAGGCGGCCGCAGCAACACCATCGACCCGCTGATCATCGTGCTGGTGATCGCGCTGGTGGTCGGGCTGATCCTCTTCATCTGCTTCATGGAGCGGGCCCAGCGCCGCGTCTTGATCCAGTATCCGAAGCGGGCGACCGCGCGCGGGATGATGGCGCAGGAGCGCTCGCACCTGCCGATCAAGATCAACACCGCCGGCGTCATCCCGCCGATCTTCGCGTCGTCGCTGCTACTGATGCCGCTGACCGTCATCCAGATGGCCGGGGCAACCCCGGGCAGCGAAGGCGGCTCGGAGTGGCTG
This sequence comes from Sphingomonas astaxanthinifaciens DSM 22298, assembly GCF_000711715.1. NCBI lineage: Bacteria > Pseudomonadati > Pseudomonadota > Alphaproteobacteria > Sphingomonadales > Sphingomonadaceae > Sphingomonas > Sphingomonas astaxanthinifaciens. The sequence continues at coordinate 1,208,283 of NZ_JONN01000001.1, read as the reverse complement.
ATCACGCTCTCGACCTACCTGCAGCATGGCAGCCCGGTCTTCATGACCCTCTACGGGCTCGGCATCGTCTTCTTCTGCTTCTTCTACACCTCGGTGCAGTTTAACTCGGAAGAGACCGCCGACAACCTCAAGAAGCATGGCGGGTTCATTCCGGGCGTCCGCCCGGGCAAGGCGACCGAAGCCTATTTCGATCACCTGCTGACCCGCCTGACGGTGATCGGCGCGGCCTATCTGGCCGTGATCTGCCTGCTGCCCGAATTCGCGGTCACCCAGGCCGGCATTCCGTTCTATCTGGGCGGGACCAGCCTGCTCATCGTCGTCAACGTGACGATGGACACGGTCAGCCAGATCCAGGGCCACCTCATCGCCCATCAATATGGCGACCTCATCAAGAAGTCGAAGCTCAAGAGCGGCGGACGACCGGCGCGCCGCTGACGCTTGACGGGCTGTGACAAGCCCGTGACAACCGACTGCACAACAGGGAGCTTTTCGGGCGTGGACATCATCCTCTTGGGGCCGCCGGGTGCGGGCAAGGGCACCCAGGCGCAACGGCTGGTGGACAGGCGCGGCATGGTCCAGCTCTCGACCGGCGACATGCTGCGGGCGGCGGTCAAGGCCGGCACCCCCGTCGGCCTCAAGGCCAAGGCGGTGATGGAGGCGGGCGAGCTCGTCAGCGACGCCATCGTCTCGGCGCTGATCGGCGAGCATCTCGATCAGAGCGCGGGCAAGGGCGCGATCTTCGACGGTTTCCCGCGCACCCAGCACCAGGCCGAAGCGCTCGACATCCTGCTCGGCGAACGCGGCCGCGCGCTCAGCCACGTGATCGAGCTCGGCGTCGATGAGGAAGCGCTGGTCGAGCGCATCACCGGCCGCTTCACCTGCGCGACCTGCAGCGCGCCCTATCACGACCGGTTCAAGCCGACCAAGGTCGAGGGCACCTGCGACGTCTGCGGCGGGCACGAGTTCAAGCGCCGCCCCGACGACAACGAGCAGACCGTCCGCACCCGCATGGCCGAATATCGCGCCAAGACCGCGCCGATCCTTCCTTATTACGAGGAGCGCGGGCTGGTCAGCCGGGTCGACGGCATGGCCTCGGTCGAAGAGGTCGCGGCGCAGATCGACCGGATACTCGACAGCGCACGCTGATCGCGGGCATCCTCCCCCTCTGCGATCGGAGGGGGGATCATGCGACAACTGGCAATCGGACTGGCCGTGATGGCGGCCGCGTCGCCCGCGCTGGCCGAGGTCAAATCGGCGGGAAGCAATGGCTTCGAAGTCGAACAGCGCGCCGAGGTCGCCGTTCCGCCCGCCATTCTCTACCGCGCCTTCGCCGACCTTCCGGGCTGGTGGTCCGACGCGCACACCTATTCGGGCAAGGCGGCCAATCTCAGCCTGGACCTCAGGCCTGGCGGCTGCTGGTGCGAAAGGCTGCCTCGCGGCGGCGGGGTCGAGCACATGCGGGTGGCTTATGTGGAGCCCGGCAAGCGCGTCGTCCTCACCGGCTCGCTCGGGCCGTTGCTGGCCGAGGCGACCACCGGCGTCATGCAGGTCGCGATCGACGCGACCCCCACCGGATCAGTGCTGGTGATCAACTATCGCGCCGCGGGCTTCTTCAAGGGCGGCGCGGCGAAGCTGGCGCCTGCCGTCGACGAGGTGCTGGGCGAGCAGGTGAAGCGGATCGGTCCCTATGCGGCGGGACTTGCCCGGCGCTAGGCGCGCTCGAGCGTCACGAACGCATAAGCCGGGCCATCGCCCGCAGCGCAATGCTCCTCGCGAAAGGTCTCGCGCCACGCGCCGGTTTCGCGGGGGTCGGGCATGATCGTGTCGCCGGCAATGTCGGCCAGCACCTCGGTGAGTTCGATCCGGTTGGCGTAATGGACCGCGAGCGCGAAGATCTCCGCGCCGCCGATGACGCTCACCGGATCGGGCTCGGCGAGGGCGAAGGCGTCGGGGAGCGAGTGGACGACCTCGGCGCCAGGCGTGGTCCAGTCGGGATCGCGCGTGATGACGATGTGACGCCGCTTCGGCAGCAGGCCAGGCAGGCTCTCGAAGGTCTTGCGGCCCATCACCATCGCGGTGCCGAGGGTCAGTCGCTTGAACCGCTGCAGGTCGGCCGGCAGGTGCCAGGGAAGCGCGCCGTCGCGGCCGATCACTCCGTTGCGCGCCCGCGCGACGACCAGCTGGATCATGCCGGCTCGGCCGCGGTCAGATAATAACGCCGGGCGCCGCTGGCGAAGCGGTTGAACTTCTTGCTGCCCTCGATCGCGGCATAATTGGCAAGCTCTCGGCGCAGCAGGAGCCGGGCGGCGAGGGGCGCGCGATCGGCGATCACCTGGCGGCGGCGCGGGCTATCCTCGCGGCAGGCCTCGACGACATTGGGGGTGATCTCGCGAAGCGTGAAGCGGAAGCCGGCCTCGGTCAGCTCGGCCGCCATCCGGCCCTCGTTCTTGGCCTTTTCGGTGTCGGCGTAGAGGAAGGTGCCGCCCGGCTTCAAAACCCGCCGCACCTCGCGGAAGAAGCGCTGGCGATCGGGATAGTCGTTCGACGCCTCGACGTTGAGCAGCACGTCGATGCTGGCGTCGGGGAAGGGGAGGTCCATGGCGCTGCCTTCGACGAAATCGAGGCCGTCGCGCCGGGTCCACTGGCGCTGGCAATAGCTCACCGCGCTTGTCGCGACATCGAGGCCGGTCGCCTGGAACGCGCCGGGCCCGGCTGCCTCGAGAAAGGCATCGAGCCCGCCGCCACGCCCGCAGCTGACCTCGAGCAGGCGCGCACCGGGCGGGATGGTCTTGCCGCTTGCCTGCAGCGCCTTGAACATCTCGCGGTACATCTGGCGCTGGAAGCGGTCGGGCGCGGGATCGGCGGGGTCGGCGGGCGCGAAGCCGTAATTGTTGGTCGCGGTGTCGCCCCAGTCGACGTCGTAGAAGCGGTTCCACAGGTTGGGACGGAGGCTGTGGTCATCCCGCAGCCTGCGCAGCCGAAGCTGGACCATCCGCCCCGCCACCACGATCGTCGCCACCACGAAAACGACCAGCACCAAGCCCAACATCCACCCGTTCAACGCCGTTATTTCCTTCTCAAGCCCCGCGGCCTTGTGGCGGCTGCGGGCTCGCCTGCCAAGGCGCAGTTGGATAGGGGGAAGATAATGAGTCTCGCCTCGTTCATCGCCGCGCTGACGCCGCTCCTCGAGCCGCGCTCGCTGGTCACCGACGCCGAGCGCATTGCGCCCTGGCTGACCGACTGGCGCGGACGCTGGACCGGGACGAGCGCGGTGATGCTCGAGCCTGGCGACACGGCCGAGGTGGCGAGAATCGTCGCGGCGGCCGAGGAGCACGGGGTCGCGCTCGTCCCCCAGGGTGGGAACAGCTCGATGGTCGGCGGCGCGACGCCCCCGGCCGACGGCAGCGCAGTCCTGCTCTCGCTGCGGCGGATGAATCGCCTTCGCGACATCGCCCCCGGTCATGCCGTGGCCGAGGCCGGGGTGATCCTTCATCACCTGCACGAGGCGGCCGAGGGGGTCGGCGCGCGCTTTCCGCTCGACCTCGGCGCGCGCGGCTCGGCCACGGTCGGAGGGCTCGCCTCGACCAATGCGGGGGGCGTCCAGGTGCTGCGGTTCGGGACGATGCGGGCGCAGGTGCTGGGGGTCGAGGCGGTGCTGTCGGGCGGACTCGTCCACGATGGCCTGGGCGGCCTCAAGAAGGACAATCGCGGTCCCTCGATCGACCAGCTGCTGATCGGGGCGGAGGGGACGCTCGGGATCATCACCGCGCTCCGGCTTCGGCTGGTGCCGGGCCGGGTCCATCGCGCGGTCGCCTGGCTCGGCCTTTCCACCCCGGGCGCGGCGCTCGATCTTCTCCGCCGGGTGGAGCGCGCCACCGACCGGATCGAGGCGTTCGAGCTGATCCCCGCCAGCAGCCTCGCCCATGTCCTTCGCCACATCCCCGGCACCCGCGCACCGCTCGCGGCCGCGCATCCGTGGAACGTGCTGATCGAGGCGGTATCTCCCGAGGGCGAGCAGCCGCCCGCCGCGCTGCTCGAGGAGCTGCTCGGCAAGGCGGGTGTCGCCGACGCGGTCATCGCCCAGAGCCTCGACCAGAACGAGCAATTGTGGCGGCTCCGCCATTCGATCTCCGAGGCCGAGCGGAGCGAAGGGCCGGCCGCGCAGCACGACATTTCGCTCCCCGTCGACCGGGTGCCGGGCTTCCTTGTCGACGACGCAAGGGCGGTCGAGCAGCGCTTTCCGGGCACGGCGGCGAGCGGCTACGGTCACCTCGGCGACGGCAACGTCCATTTCCACGTCCGCGCCCCTCAAGGGGCCGCTCGCGACTGGGCGGACAGCGCCGAGGGCAAGGCGGTCAGCGCCTTCGTCCATGATCTCGTCACCGCCGCCGGTGGCTCGATCTCGGCCGAGCACGGAATCGGGCAGATGAAGAGGGACGAACTGACCCGGATCGCGCCTCCCGCGCGGCTGCAGGCGCTGCGGGCGATCAAGCGGGCGATGGATCCGCACGGCATCTTCAATCCGGGCAAGCTCGTCGACTGAGCGGAACATGCGTGACCGGCGGCCCGTTGCTGCGCGATGGCACGGGGCGACGAACCACCTGCGCGTGAGCGTGAACTTGAAATTGGCGAAATCGCCGCGGCGTTGATCGAGGCACCGCAGGAGCGGCTGCTGTTCCTCGCCCGAGACGACGTCCGCGCGGCGGCGATTGCCGACGCGGCGCGGGAGGGCGGGGGCGACCGAATGGTCTTTCTCTTGCCCGGCAGCGACGCGCTTCCGGGCGACGAGGCACCGGCTTCGCCCGCCGTGGCCGGCCAGCGCACCGCGGCGCTGCGCCATCTCCACGACGCGCTCGGAAAGGGCAAAGCCGTCCTCCTTGTGTCGACCGGCGAGGCGGCGGGCCGGCTGGTCGCGGACCCCAAGGCCTATGCGGCCAAGCCTCCCTCGCTCGAGGTCGGGCAGGCGCTCGACCCCGAGGACTTTCGCGAGACCGCGCTCAAGCTCGGCTATGTCGAGGACGAGCGGGTCGACGAGCCGGGCGAAGTCGCGATCCGTGGCGGGGTGATCGACATCTTTCCGGGCGATTCGCACGGGCCCGCGCGGATCGAGGTGGCGGACGGCACGATCACCGCGCTGCGCGCCTATGACCCGCTGACCCAGCTCACCACCGAGGACCGCGCGCGGCTCGAGATCGGGATCGTCACCGAACCCCGGGCGGCAGGCGGCGTGGCGCTCGCCGAGCATCTTCCCGACGCCGCCATCGCGATCGAGCGCGGGGCAGACCGGCGCCGGCAGACGTTCCTCGCCCTCGCCGCCGACGTGGCCCGGCGGCGACCGGCGCGGGCGCTGGCCGACATTTGCTCGGAGGAGCGCTGGGCCGAAAGCGTCAAGGGCCGTGCGCGGATCGACCTCGGCGCAGGCGCGGGCGATTCGCCGCCGCGCTTCGTCGAGCAGAAATCACCCGAGCGGGCCTTTGCGCGCTTCGCCAAGGCCGCGCTCGACGAGGGCCGCAAGCTCGTGCTGCTGGGCTCGCGCCGCGACCTGCGCTTCCTCGTCCGACGGGCCGAGCGGGTGCTGAAGCGCGACATCCGTGCCGCGGACAGCTGGGCAGAGGTCGCCGCCGCCAAGGCGGGCACGGTCCACTGCCTGCCGATGACGGTGCCGCGCGGGTTCGCCCGCGGCGACATCGTCGCCATCGCCGCCAACGACATCATCGGCTCGCGCGCCGAGCAGGCGGGCACCGGCGGCCCCTCGGCGGTCGAAGCCTTTGCCGCGCCCGAAATCCGTCCAGGCGACGTCGTGGTCCACGAGGATCATGGGCTCGGAGTGGTCACCGGCCTCACCGACCTGCCCGACGGCGGCGACGCCATCGTCCTGCGCTTTGCCGGCGAGGCGCGGCGGCTGGTCCCGGTCGCCGACGCGGGCAAGTTGTGGCGCTACGGGTCGGACGAGGAAGCGGTAACGCTCGACAAGCTCGACGGCTCGACCTGGGAACAGCGCCGCGGGGAGGTGATGGCCGCGGTTGCCGCCAGCGCTCGCGGGCTCGTGGCCCTCGCCAAGGAGCGCGAGGCCGAGACCGCGCCCGTGCTCGAGCCCGATTCCGCCCGCTACGAGCAGCTCGCCGGAAGCTTCCCGCACAGCGAGACTTCCGACCAGCTGAAGGCCATTGCCGCGATCCGCGCCGACCTGGCTAGCGGCAAGCCGATGGACCGGCTGGTGATCGGCGACGTCGGCTTCGGCAAGACCGAGGTCGCGCTTCGCGCCGCGGCCATGGCGATCCTCGCGGGCAAGCAGGTCGCGCTCGCCGCGCCCACCACCGTGCTCGCCCGCCAGCATCTCGAGACCTTCCGCGAGCGCTTCGCCGAAGTGGGGATCGAGGTCGCGATGCTGTCGCGGCTGGTGTCGGCCGCGGACAAGAAGACGATCAAGGCGGGGCTCGCCGACGGCAGTATCGCGATGGTGGTCGGGACCGGCGCGGTCGCGGGCAAGGGGGTCCAATATCATGACCTCGGCCTCGTCATCATCGACGAGGAGCAGCGCTTCGGCCTCAAGGACAAGGACAAGCTCCGATCGCTCGGCGCACCGCATGCCCTGAGCCTCACCGCGACCCCGATCCCGCGTACCCTCCAGTCCGCGCTGATCGGACTGCAGCCGATGAGCGTGCTTGCGACCCCGCCCGCGCGGCGCCAGCCGATCCGGACCGAGGTCGGCGGCTTCGACACCGCCCGGCTGCGGACCGCTTTGCTGCGCGAGCGCTCGCGCGGGGGGCAGAGCTTCGTGGTGGTTCCGCGGATCGAGGACATGGCCCCGCTCGCCGAGACGCTCAAGAAACTGGTGCCCGAGCTGTCGGTGGTCGAGGCGCACGGCAAGATGGCCGCGGCGACGATCGACGAGGCGATGGTCGGCTTTGCCAGTGGCGAGGGGGACGTCCTGCTCGCGACCAACATCATCGAGGCCGGGCTCGACGTTCCGCGCGCCAATACGATGGTGGTGGTCAATGCCGAGCGCTTCGGGCTCGGTCAGCTTCACCAGTTGCGCGGCCGGGTCGGCCGCGGCGCGCGGCGCGGGCACATCCTGCTGATGACCGGCAAGGACAAGGCGATCGCGCCGCGGACCCTCGACCGGCTGAACACGCTCGCCGCCTTCGACCGGCTGGGGGCGGGGTTCGCGATCAGTGCCCGCGACCTCGATCTGAGGGGCGCGGGCGACCTGCTCGGCGAGGAGCAGTCGGGCCACGTCAAGCTGATCGGAATCGACCTCTACCAGCATCTCCTCGGCCAGGCGCTGAAGCAGGCGCGGGGCGAGCCGGCCGACGAGCTCGCGCCCGAGATCAGGCTGGGCAGCGCGGGGCGGTGGCCGGCCGACTGGATCCCCGAGGAGGAGGTTCGGCTGTCGCTTTATCTCCGGCTGGCGCGGCTGACCGATCTTGGCGCGCTGCAGGATTTCGCGGACGAGCTTGCCGACCGGTTCAGCGACTTGCCGCCCGAGGCCGAGGCGCTGGTCGAGGAAGCGCGGCTGCGCATTCTCGCCCAGTCAGCGAACATCGGCCGGATCGACGCCGGTCCTGCGGCGATCGCGCTGACGCCGCGCGACCCCAAGGCGGCGGCGCCCGACGGGGTGAAGGCCAAGGACGGGCGCTGGCTGTTCCGGGCGGCGGAAGGTCCGGACCGGTCCGCTGCGCTCGAGGAAGTGCTGGCCGGGCTGGCCGAGGCCTAGCCGGCGGCGCCGGCCCGAGCGCTTTCGGCCTCGCGCAGGCCCCACTCGCGGTTGATGAGCAGCGCGCCCAGCGTGCAGATCACCCCCGACAGGAGGTAGAGCCCGACCGCCCACAGCCCGACATGGGCGGTGAGCCACAGCGCGACCAGCGGGGCGAAGCCCGCGCCGATGAACCAGGCCGAGTTGGAGACGATCGCCGCGCCGGTGTAGCGATAATTGAGGCTGAAGCTGCTGTTCACCGCGCCCGACGACTGGCCAAAGGCGAGCCCCAGAAGGACGAAGCCGCCGAACAGGTAGATGGCCTCGCCGAGCTGGCCGGCGCCGAGTAGCTGGGGCGCGAAGCCGCTGTAGGCACCAATCAGCGCTGCCGAGACCCCGAGCACCGCGCGGCGGCCGACCCGGTCGGCAAGCACGCCCGACCCGACGATCGCAAGCACGCAGATCAGCGCGCCGACTCCCTCGATGATGAGGAAGCGGACCGGGTCGGTGTCGGTGAAGAGCTGGTTGTAGGAGAGCGGGAACACCGCGACGAGGTGGAACAGGGCGAAGCTCGCCAGCGGAGCGAA